>ONKE01000042.1 GCA_900318355.1 uncultured Bacteroidales bacterium | reverse complement strand
CTCTCATCCGTGCTGCTCCATGCGAGCTCCTTGTTTGTTGCATTGGAAGGAGTGAACGTGACGGAGAGAACCTCCTTTGCCCCCTGCGCAATGGTAAGTTCGGTTTTGTCGAAGGCGATTGATGTCACTTCTCCATTCTTGCTGCAGGAAATTGCAAGCACGGAAAGTGCCGCAAACGATAGCATGACAAATCTTTTCATAATATAGTTCCTTGGTTATAAACGACTATCTTTCTCCTCCGGGAGCCCTCCCCGGAAAGGACTGATGCAAATGTAATGATTTTTTGGCACATCTGCGAATTTAGTAAAAGTTGGTGGTGTATTGGTGGTGCAAATTTGACAAATGAAAAAGGCAACAGATTGATTTTCAATCTATTGCCTTTCTAACCTGGTGACTCCATCAGGATTCAAACCTGAAACCTTCTGATCCGTAGTCAGATGCTCTATTCAGTTGAGCTATGGAGCCAGTCGTTTTCTTATTCCTGCTCGGCAGCCGTCTTGACGAACTTCTTTTCCTGGATGCGAGCCTTCTTACCAGAGAGGTTGCGCAGGTAGAAGATGCGGGCGCGGCGAACCTTACCGACCTTGTTGACTTCTACTTCGTCGATGAAGGGGGACTGGAAGGGGAAGATCCTTTCAACTCCGACACCGCCGGAAACTTTGCGGACAGTGAAAGTCCTGGTGAAGGGAGTTGCACCGCTGATCTGGATGACAACGCCTCTGAACTTCTGAAGTCTGTCCTTATCACCTTCTTTGATCCGGTAGGTCACCGTCACGGTGTCACCGGCCTTGAAAGAAGGAATCTGAGCTGCTTTCTCGTTTGCAAAAGACTGCTCGACCAATTTAATCAAATCCATTTCTCTTACTTTTTAGCGCAACGTTACGAACTTAATCAACGAACCGTAAGAGGTTGCTTGTTTTTTGGGACTGCAAATGTAGGAAGAATTTTTTAACCAAGCAACATTTTTCGAATAAAAATCAGAAATTCTCCTTCATTTTGTCGAACAGGGCCTTGTCTTCGCGTGACGGGTCGGGCGTAAAGGACGAGCTTGAGCGCATGGCTTCAATAGTCTCCTTCTCGCTCCGGCTGAGCTTTTTCGGGATCCATACAAGGTATTTTACATATAGGTCGCCGGTGCCGCTGCCGTAGCCGCTTACCGAAGGGAGTCCTTTGCCGCGCAGGCGGATGACCGTGCCGGACTGTGTGCCCGGGTCGACCTTTACCCGCATGGAACCGTCCAGGGTGGGGATGACGACCTCGGCGCCGAGGATGGCGTCGGTTACGGACAGGATCTTGGTCATGAAGAGGTTGTTGCCCTCGCGACGGAATTGGCCGTGAGGCTGGGCCTCAATGAGGACGAGGAGGTCGCCGTTTATGCCGTTGTTCTTGGCGGCGTGTCCTTCGCCCCTGACTGTCAGCTGCATGCCGTCTTCAACTCCGGCGGGGATATGGACCTTGATGGTGACTTTCCTGCGGATCAGACCCGTTCCGCCGCAGTTTCGGCAAGGGTTTTTGAGAATGCGCCCTTCGCCTCCGCAGCGCGAACATGTCGTGTAGGTGACGGTCTGGCCGAAGAAGCTGTTGGCCACGCGCTGTTCCTGTCCTGAGCCGTGACAGACCGGGCAGGTCTGGGCGTCGGAAGGATTTTTCGTCCCGCGTCCGCCGCATTCCGGGCAAGGCTCGTTGCGTTCGATGGTGACTTCCTTTTCGACTCCGCGCGCGATTTCCTCGAGGGTCAGACGTACCCTGGTGCGGATGTCGCGGCCGCGATAGACCCTCTGCGCATTGGATGAACCCTGGCTGCGGCCGAAACCGCCGAAAGGATTGAAACCTCCGCCGCCGCCGAAGGAGAAGCTCCCGCCGAACAGCTCGCTGAGTATGTCGTTGAGGTTGCTGAAGCCGGTGCCGCCGCTGAAGGGGTCGAAGCCGCCCTGGCCGTCCATGCCGGAGAATCCGAAGCGGTCGTACTGGGCTTTCTTCTTTGGATCGCTCAATACGGAATAGGCCTCGGAAGCCTCCTTGAACTTCTCTTCGGCGGTCTTTTTCTCCTCATCGGTCCCGCTGACCCAACGGTCGGGATGCCATTTGAGGGCCATTTTCTTGTAGGCCGACTTTATCTCTTCGTCGCTGGCGCCTTTCTGCAGCCCCAGAACCTCGTAGTAATCTCTTTTCTCTGCCATGGTCTTATACTCCTACGACTACCTTTGCATACCTGAGCACTTTCCCGCCCAGCATGTAGCCTGTCTCGATGACGTCGAACACCTTTCCCTTAGCCTCCTCGTCCTGCACGGGGAGCTGGGCGACGGCCTCATGGAAGTCGGTGTCGAATGCGGCGCCTTTGGCCTCGATCTTTTCAAGCCCGCGGGTCTTCAGGTAGCCCATAAGTTTATTGTAAATGAGGGCGGTGCCTTCCTTTGCGGCGTCGTCGCTCGACTCGGCCAGAAGCGCCATGGCCCTCTCACAGTCGTCCAGGACGGGAAGCATTCCCTTTATGGTATCGGATGCGGCCGATTTGACGAGGTCGATGCGGTCCTGTGCCGCGCGGCGGCGGACGTTGTCCAGATCGGCGTGGAGGCGGAGGTAGTCGTTCCTGCCGGCTTCGACCTGCTCCTTGAGCGCGGAGTTCTCTTTCTGGAGTTCCTCCAGTTTCTTGGATGTCTCTTCCAGCTTGGCTTTCAGCGCCTTCTCTTCCTTGGCCGCTTTCTTTGACGCCTTGGGGGCCTGTCCTTGTTCTTTCTTGTTATCCTGTTCTGCCATAATTTTGTCTTTTATTCGGGCGCATGGTCAAACAAATAACCTGCCAATTCGCTTTCTGAGGATGTTTTGGGCGAGTTTTGGCAGGTTGTCGGAACCTATGCTGACAAAGTGTCAGATGCCGAAGAAGTCCCTGTAGTAGGGCCGGTTTTCCTTGAGGATGATGTCCAGGGGCGTCTTGTGGTGGACGATTTCTTCGTCCTGATGGTAGAGAAGATGCCTTATGGCGGCGATAATCGCCTGGTAACCTTGCAGTTCGGGCCTCTGGCAGAGAAGCGCCGTAATCGTCCCGTTGTCGAGGAAATGGGCGTTGTTGCGGGTGAGGTCGAAGCTGACCATGCGGATTCCTTCGATCTTTTCCCTCTGCATTATGTCGGCGATGATGTAGCCGCGGGAATTCATCACGGCGACGCCTCCGACATTCGGATTGTCCCTGAAAAATGCTGCGACGGTGGATTGGTTGTCGTCGGGGTACAGGACCGAAAATCCGGCCTCGAGCACTTTGCGTCCGACTTCCTTCATATAAGCCATGAAGCCTTCGCGGCGGGATATGGTGTTGCTGGCCTGCTTGTTGCCGATGCGCTGGGACTCGAAAATGGCAAGCGAACGGTCTGCTGGGGTTATCGCATGGAGAAGGCGGCCAAGAAGGCGGCCGCCGGTCACCTGGTCGGTGGAGAATGATGCGATGGGGTGGGTTTCTTCGACTACGGCGTCGATGAAGACATACGGAATCGAGGCGCTGTCCAGCCGGTCGCAGAGGTCTTTGGTCTCCGAGATGAAGGTCGGAGCAATGATGACCGCATCGGGCCGCGAGGCGACGATCCCGTCGAACGACGAACGGCACGAATAGATGTCGAACTGGTTGTAGTAGGAGAATACCGGGTGGATCGCGATGTCGGAATATTCCTTCAGGGCCTGCTCTATGCCCGACTGGATGGCGCGCCAGTAGTCGCCGTTGTCCGACAGGGGAGTGGTTATCACGATAGTGAACTCTTTCTTGAGCGAAACGGCGGAAGTGTGGAGGTTGTATTTGTATCCCACCGTGCTGAGCACTTTTTCAACGGCCTCGCGGCTTTTGGCCGAAACGTTGCCCCGGTTGTGGAGGATGCGGTCGACAGTGCCTGCCGATACTCCGGCCATTGCGGCTATGTCTTTGATTTTTGCCTGTTTGGACATAGGAGAAGCGATTTTTGCAAATATGCGAAAAAAAATGCAGTTATCGTGCACGATTGATAAAATAACTGAAAAAATTGCAGTGCTTGTGTCGTTTATCCCATTTTTCATTATATTTGCAAAAAGTAAATGTGTACGAACACGGTAAATATTTGTTATGGAAAACATTTTTGATATCAGCGGCCGCGTAGCCGTAATGACGGGCGCCTGCGGCGTGCTCGGCGAGACAATCGTGAAATACTTCGCCTCCCAAGGCGCAAAGGTCGTCCTTCTCGACCTTGAAAGGGCAAGGGCGACAGGGGAGCGCATCGTTGCCGATATCACCCAGGCCGGCGGCGAGGCCGTTTTCATGCCCACGGATGTCCTGGACAAGGCAGTCCTCGAAAAGAACTGCGAAGACATCGTCGCCCGTTACGGAACCATCGACATCCTTCTCAATGCAGCCGGAGGCAACATGCCGGCCGCCACGGTCCCGCCCGACAAGACCATCTTCGACCTGGATATCGACGCATTCCGCAAGGTGGTGGACCTCAATTTGTTCGGTACCATCATCCCGACCACCGTATTCGCCAGGGTGATGGTGAAAAACGGCAAGGGCTCCATCATCAACTTCTGCAGCATGACGACCCTTCGTCCTCTTACCCGCGTCGCAGGCTATGGCGCCGCCAAGGCAGCCGTCGGCAACTGGACCCAATACCTGGCAGGGGAGATGGCCCTTAAATTCGGCGACGGCCTGAGGGTCAATGCCATAGCCCCGGGCTTCCTCCTCACCAACCAGAACCGTTCGCTTCTTACCAACCCTGACGGAAGCCTCACGCCACGTTCACACAGCATTCTCGGCCACACCCCCTTCGGTCGTTTCCTCGAGCCCGACGAACTGGTCGGCTGCCTCCACTACCTCGCCTCCGACGCTTCCAAGGGCGTGACCGGCACAATCAACGTCGTCGACGGCGGCTTCGCTGCATTCAGTATCTAAATCCCTGACAGATATGTATTTGATGAGAGAATCCTGGCGGTGGTACGGCCCTGGCGACCCCATCAGCCTCGACTGGATCCGCCAGACGCGCGTGACCGACATCGTCCATGCGCTACACCATATCCCCAACGGGGAAGTATGGCCCGTGGAAGAAATCCGCGCCCGCCAGAAGATGATTGCCGACTACGGCCTGGTCTGGAGCGTAGTGGAAAGCGTCCCCGTCCACGAGCATATCAAGACGCAGACGGGCGATTTCCGTCGCTATATCGACAACTACAAGCAGACACTGAGAAACCTTGCGGAGTGCGGAATCTATTGTGTCACATACAATTTCATGCCGGTGCTGGACTGGACCCGCACCGACCTGGACTACCGTCTGCCCGACGGCTCGACCTGCCTCCGCTTTGAAAGGGCGGCCCTCCTGGCTTTCGACCTCTTCATCCTCGGTCGCGAAAAAGCCTTTGAGGAATATTCCGAGGCGGATATCGCCAAGGCAAGGGACTACTATTCCAAAATGGACGACGAGCAGATTCACAAGCTGACGCGTACCATGATAGCCGGCCTTCCCGGCAGCGAGGAGAGCTTTACGCTGGAGCAGTTCCGCCACGAGCTGGAACGCTACAAAGACATTGATTCCGAGAAGCTTCGCGCCAACCTGGTGTATTTCCTGCGCGAGATATGCCCCGTCGCCGACGAGGTCGGCGTAAGGATGGTAATCCACCCCGACGATCCTCCGTTCCCGATTCTCGGCCTTCCGCGCATCCTTTCCACGGCGGAGGATTTCCGCAGGCTGATCGAGGCCGTGCCCAACTGGTCAAACGGGCTGTGCATGTGCACGGGATCTTTCGGAATCCGCCCCGACAACGACCTCGTGGCCATGTTGCGCGAGTTTGGCGACCGCACCGACTTCGTCCATTTCCGCAGCACCAAGCGCGACGATGAAGGCAACTACATCGAAGACACCCACCTTGGCGGCGACGTCGACATGTACGGCATGATGAAGGCCCTCCTGGAGATACAGCAGAGGCGGAAATTCCGCATTTTCTGCCGTCCGGACCATGGCCACCGCATGTGCGACGACCTTTCGCGCAAGTCCAATCCCGGCTACTCGCTCTACGGCCGCATGCGCGGCATAGCCGAGTTGAGGGGGCTACAGATGGGAATCGCCAAATCCCTGTTCTAGGAAACTACTTACGTTCAGCCTTGTAGGTCAGACCCATAAAGAGTATGGCCATCATGCATGCACCCAGCAGCAGGGCGAAGGTCCAGTTCCAACCTGCCGCCTGGGCGACTGCGCCGATGACGACGTTGGCCAGGATCGCCGTGCCGAAGAAGTAGCCGAAGAAACCGGTCAGGCCTGCAGCCGTGCCGGAGGCGTTCTTCGGTGCGAGGTCGAGGGCCTGTACGCCGATGAGCATCACGGGACCGTAGATGAAGAATCCGATGCCGATAAGGGCTATGATGACTATGGTCAGATTGTCGCTGAAGGCCCAGTAAAGGCCGATAAATACCGCAACGAGCGCCATGAACAGCATCGTGGGCAGGGCGCGGCGTCCGTGGAACAGCTTGTCGGAAAGCCAGCCGCAGATGAGCGTCCCGGGGATGGCCGCAAATTCATAGGCGAAATAGGCCCAGCCCGCGCTCTTGAGGTCTATGCCCTTTTCCGTCAGGATCGTAGGAGCCCAGTCGAGGCAGCCGTAGCGGACCATATACACGAAGGCGTTGGCCAGTGCAATGTACCAGAGGAACTTGTTGTTAAGGACGTATTTGAAGAAGATTTCCTTTGTCGAGAGAGTCTGCTCGTGCTCCTCGGAATAGTTATTGGGATAGTCGTTGCGCCACTTTTCGATTGAAGGCAGGCCGCAGGACTGGGGAGTGTCGCGCAGGAGGATATAGGCCAGCAGGGCTATGAAAACGGCGACTGCGGCCGGGAAGATGAAGGTGCCGATGAGGAAATAAAGCTCGGTGTGGGCGCCGTAGAACCAGCTTCCGAACCATGCGGCGCCGTAGGTGGCCATGGGACCGACGAGGGCTCCGCCGACGTTGTGGGCACAGTTCCATATCGACATCATCGTGCCTCTTTCCGAGACGCTGAACCAGTGGGTCATGACGCGCCCGCAGGGAGGCCATCCCATGCCGTTGAACCAGCCCACGAGGAAGTTGAGCACTGCCATCACCACGATTGCCAGGAGTTTATGCTCGGCGCCTATCCAGCGGATCGGGACTATCATGAAGGCCATGGAGATTGCGGCCAGGATGAGGCCGAGGGGCAGGAAGGTGCGGGCGTTGGAACGGTCGGATACGCTGCCCATCAGGAACTTCGACAGGGCGTAGGCCACCGCGTTCATCGACAGGACGATGCCGAGCTCGGTCTTTTCGAAGCCAAGCGGCGCGAGGGCCGGAATGGCCATGGAAAAGTTTTTCCTTACAAGATAGAAGCCGGCATAGCCGATAAATGCGCCCAGAAACACTTGCAGGCGCATGGATTTGTATTTGCCGTCGGTTTCGGGACCGGCGGGAAGTTCGTCTTTGAAGGCGGGTTGACGCAGGAATTTCAGCATATCTCTTGGTTGATAGTTCAGGTTTATTTAAAGAATTTGTCTACTTCCTTGACTGCTTCCGGCAGGGCGAAAACTGCCACCCTGTCGTAGGGCTCGATCTGGGTGTCGCCCACGGCGATGAAGTATTCGGCGCCGCGGATCACGCCTCCGATGATGGCTCCGGCGGGGAAGCCGATATCCTTGAGCGGACTGCGAGTAATGCGGCTGCCGGGGGATACGATATATTCGAGCACTTCGGCCTCGGTCCCGCTCATGTAGCGGACGAAGCGGACCTTGTTGGACAGGGTCATCTTGAAAATGCGCCCGGCGGTGACCAGCTTCTTGTTGATGACGGCATCGACGCCCATCTCTTCGGCCAGGCGTATGTATTCGATGTTCTCAACTTCGGCCACGGTGCGGCTGACGCCGAATTTCTTGGCCATGACGCAGGCCAGGATGTTTGTCTCGTCGTTGCCGGTGACGGCCACGAAGGCGTCGTAGTCGCGTATCCCTTCCTCGAGGAGAAAGTCGGAATCCCGTATGTCGCCGGCGACCACCACGACGTTGTCGTCGGTGCGGCTGCTGAGCTGGATGGCGTGCTGGCGGTCGGAATCGATGATTTTTACCGAATCGATCTGGCGGCAGATGGCCTTTGCGACCATTTCGCCGATGTTGGTGCCGCCCAGGATCATCACTTTGCCGACCTCTATGTTGCTCTTGCCCAGGAACTTCATCATGGGCTGGATGCCTTCGCGCGTAGTTATGATGAAGACAAGGTCGTGGTAGCGGAACTTGGTCTCAGGCGTCGGCATGAGCGTCTTGTTGTCGCGGGATATGGCCACGACGCGGAACTGCATCTGCTCCGAGGTCATCGCCGCGGCGAATTCCATCAGTTTCATGTCGATGATGGGGGAGTCGTCCTCGAGCTTGAAAACGGCCATCTGGAGCTTTCCACGAGCGAAATCCATGGATTCGGTAGAGGCTGTGCGCCGGAGTAGTTCGACGATTTCACCGGCGGCGATTTTTTCCGGATAGAACATCAGGTCGATGCCCATTTCGGTGAAAAGGTATTTGTTCTCGTAGGAGAGGTATTCTTCGTCGTCCACGCGGGCGACCACTTTCGGGCATCCCAGCTTCTTGGCCAGCAGGGCGCTTACGACATTGACGTCCTGGTTGGTGAAGGGATTGACCGCGATGAACAGGTCGGCATTGGCCACCTGGGCCTCCTTGAGGGCGGTTATGGACGAGATGTTGCCCTTGATCGTGGCAACGTCCGTGGTGGACGCAAGGCGCGACAGGCGCGACTCGTCGGGGTCGATGACGGTGATGTCATACGACTCGTTGCTGAGCATTTTTGCAAGGTGGGATCCGATTTCGCCGGCCCCTTCGATGATGATGCGCATAGCTGTTAACCTTTAAATGCGTGTAATTGCTTGAAGAACTCTTTGCTGCAAAAAAGTGCCCGTGGAACCATCCAGCGGGGGAATCGTCCGTGGACTTCGGCCTTTCCGCGCCATGACTGCGCGTAGGCAGAAACTGTCTCCGGAGACGGGCGGCTCCGCAGGGAACGGAATTCGCGGTGGGCCCGGACCACTGCGCTGAAACTCCTGCCCTTGAGGGTGAGCAGATAGACCAGCGCCGAGCAGCCGTCGAGGACCATTCTCAGGAAAATGGTCATGCCGGCCTTGCGGCAGGCCTTTGCGGGGGAAAGCCCGTCGAGTGCATATGTCCTGGCCAGATTGTTGTCGAGCATCAGGAGGTTGTTGCGGTAGTTCAGGAACAGTTTCAGAGGGGATTGCGCCGGGAGGGTGCCTCCGCCCACGTGCCAGACGAGAGAGTCCGATACGACGCAGATCCTCCATCCGTGGAGCTGGAGCCTCCAGCACAGGTCTATCTCTTCCATGTGGGCGAAGAAGCGTTCGTCCAGCCCGCCGACCATCCGGAAGGCTTCCGCCCTCACCACCAGGCAGGCTCCTGTGGCCCAGAAAACGTCGGCGGGACCGTCGTACTGACCGTTGTCGCGCTCGACTTTTTTCATGACGCGACCGCGGCAGAAAGTGTAGCCCAGGGGGTCGGCAAGTCCGCCGGCGGCACCGGCATATTCAAAGCTGTCGCGATCCTGCCAGGCGTGGAGTTTGGGGGCGCAGGCGCCGCAGTCGGGATTGGCGTCCATCCATTCCACCAGCGGGGAAAGCCAGCCCTGAGGCACTTCCACGTCGGAATTGAGCAGCACGAAGTAGCGGAAATCTTCGTTTCCAAGATGCGTCAGGGCGCGGTTGTAGCCACCCGTGAATCCATAGTTCTTTTCGAGGATGATGCGCCTTACCGCGGGGAAACGTTCGGCGACAAGTTCCATGGACCCGTCCGTGGAGGCGCTGTCGGCCACGATGACTTCCACGTCGCCGGCCGGAGTCCCGTCCGGAGCGCATCCCGCCGATGCGAGCACGCCGGGAAGGAACTTCTCCAGGAAGTCCCTTGTGTTCCAGTTCAATATGACGACTGCGGTCTTCATCATCAGCAAAGATAATCAATAATTCCGGATGGTGCTCAGGCGAGGCGGTGTTTTCGCCTCAGGCGCTGAATTCTACCTGCGAGAATGCCAGGGTCGGCACCTGCTTCCCGGCGCCGCGGCGGGGGTTGTCGCCGGCGGCGATGAGGTTGTTCCAGAGAGTCAGCATATTGCCGGTAATCACCATCCCGCGGATAGGGTGGACAATCTGTCCGCCTTTGAATGCGAAGCCTTCTACGCCGTAGGAGAAATCGCCTGTGGCGGCATTGTGGTTGCCTCCGTTAAAACCGGTGACGAGGATGCCTTCGCCGCAGAGGGCGAGTATTTCGTCGGTCCCGAAAGACCCTTCTTTGGCGCCGTCGGGGCGGAACGGAAGCACCGTGGGGCGCATCGCGTCTTCCCTTGTCGGCGGCATGCCGAGCTTTCCGGACATGTAGGTGTTGATGAAATATTGCCTGACGGTGCCTCCTTCGATTATCGGGGCTTCCGACGTGGCGACTCCTTCGCTGTCGAACAGTTTCGAACCGCTGCATCCTTTATCATGGGGCCTGTCGCAAAGGGTGAAGCCGTCGGCGAAAACCTTTTTGCCCAGGGAATCCCTCAGGAAGGAATTGCCCTGCTGGACGGAAAAGGCGCTGAGGGCACCCAGAACGGGGCTGAGCAGCCGGGCCGCGGCTTCATTTTCAACTACCATCGTGCAGGCGCCGCCGGGATGGGGGAGCGGGTTGATCTGCGCCATGGCCCTTTGCAGGGCTTTTGCGCATACGTCCGAGGTGGAAAGGTCGCCCCTCATCGGGGAGGCGTCCCACCAGTAGCCGCTGTATTTGTTGCCGCGGGCGTCGGCGATTGTCGTTTCGCAGCCTATCTCGAAGGAACTCTCGATGTGGCGTGCTTCCAGGCCGCGGGAGTCTATGACGAGATTGTCGTAGATGGAATTGGAATATTCTATTTCTTCGGAAATCAGCCGGCATCCTTCCGGCTTTGCAGTCGCAAATATCGATGCTCCGCAGGCCGTCTCAAGCCTTTCGGATGGCGAGAGCGATGCGTAGGACGGGTCGTAAAGCCCGAGCTCCAGTCCGGTGCGGGCGTTTTTGGCCGTGCGGGAAGGGTCGGGCAGCCGGCGGAACTCGTCGGGGGCCAGCATCCTCACCGTCTCCACTGCATCGTGGAGGAAACTGCGCATCAGCTCGCCGTCGAGCCTGTTGACGGAGAAAGTGCCGTAGCGCCCGTCGGCGAAAATGTTGAACGTCAGAGACCTGTCTCCAGCGCGGGAGACTTTGTCGGGGGAGCCGTCCCTGACGAGGACAAGGTCCATGAGGCTTTTGCTCAGGGACACCCTCACGTCGGAGGCGCCCTCTTCCAGGGCTATTTCCACGCAACGGCGTGCGAGGCTGATTTCGGCCTCTGTTATGCTCCAGGGTATGTTTTCCATCATTCTCCTCCTACTGTAAGTTTGCTTACCAGCACGGTCGGGATGCCGCAGGAGACGGGTACGCTCTGCTCTTTTCCGCAGGTCCATGCTCCCGGGTCCACCTTGCCGTCGTTGCCCACCGCCACTATGTCGGAGAGCGCTTCCGGCCCGTTGCCGATTATGTTGATGTCGCCGATAGGGGCGGTCAGCTTGCCGTTTTCGATGAGGTAGCCGCTCTTGACGTAGAAGGTGAAGTCGCCTTCGCCGATTTTCACCTGGCCGTTGGCGAATTCGTCCACGTAGATTCCGCTGCGGACCGAGGCAATGATGGCCTGAGGGTCGTCAGTGCCGCTTTCCATATATGTCGCACGCATGCGCGGGATAGGGTTGTAGCGGAAGGATTCCCGGCGGCCGTTGCCTGTCGGACGCACACCGTAGTGCCTGGCGCTTATGCGGTCGTGGAGGTAGGACGTGAGGATGCCGTGGTCCACCATGACGGTGCGCTGGCCCGGGACGCCCTCGTCGTCTACGTTGATCGCACCGCGGTTGCCGCGAAGGGTGCCGTCGTCGACTATTGTTATGTTTTCCGCGCAGACGCGCCGGCCCATCTTGTCGGAGAATATGGACTGCTCCTTCCTGTTGAAATCGGCCTCGAAAGCATGTCCCATGGCCTCGTGGAGCAGGATACCGGAGGCGCCGGCACCCATTACGACGGGCATCTGGCCGCCTTTGGGCCTGCGTGCGGCGAAACGGTCGTCAAGGTTGCGGACGGCGTCGTCGGCGAGCTCTTGAAGGAGGCTCTCTGAAAGCATTTCCGCTCCGCAGCGGAAACTCCTGCTGACGTGGGTGTTTTGCTGGGATTTCCCGTCGGAAAACACCACCGAGACGGCAATGGTCCCGCAGGGGCGGGTGTCGTATTTCAGCTCGCCCAGGGAGTTGTACATCAGGATGTTGCTCTGCTGGGCCGAAAGCATGGCGATTACCTTGGAGACGCGGCTGTCACGGCTGCGGATTATGGCCTCGAGCCTTTCCAGGAGGGGAAGGAACTCCTTTGCCGGGGTGGTGCGCCAGTCTTTTTCGACCGGGTAGCGGTCCGCAGCCGGATTGGGCTTCCCGGGGAAGGGGAAGGTCGGATACGGGCCGGTTTCGGGGGCGTCCCTGGCGATGGTTGCGGCAGCGCGCGCCGCGTCCATCATCGATGCGGCATCGGTGCTCTCGGTGTAGGCGTAGCCGGTCTTTTCGCCTTTCAGCGTGCGGATTCCTACGCCGAAATCGATGTGCGAGCCGCCGGAGGCTACGACGCCGTCACGGAGCAGGAGGTCACGGTAGGAGGTGTCTTCGAAAAAGAGGTCGGCATAGTCGCCGCCTTCGGAAAGGGCGGCCGCGACCAGACGGTCGAGAAGTTCCCGATCCACGCCGAAAAGCCTCAGGTAAGTATCTTGTGGTAAAATCATTCGTTGTTGTCCAGAGTCATCACGTAGGAACGGATGGACTCGAATTTACGGTTGTCCTGAACGACCATGTTTTCCTTCCAGCCCTGGGCTATGACCTTGTAGGGGATTTCCGAGTTGTCGGCCAGAACCCAGCGGTCGGCGATGGGCATGTAGTCGGTAAACAGGTAGCGCAGACCGACGTCATAGCGGCGCCGGATGGTTATTTCAGGGATGTCGTGTCCGCCGTGTGCCACCCTGTCGGCCACCCTTGCGACGGCAAGGTCGGGGGAGTTGAGCCAGAAGTACAGCACCGTGACGAAATAGCCCAGCTCGCGGGCCCTGAGGATGATTTTCTTAAGGCTGCGCGTCGCAAGGGTGGTTTCGATGGCGAAGTCTTCCCCGCGGGTCATCAGGTAGCGGATCTTCAGCACCATGTAGCGGCTGGCCTGGACCGAGGCGCTGCCCGGGCTGAAGGGCGAGAGTCCCTTGGCGAATTCGTCCGAATTGACGAACTGCCTGCAGCCGAGAACCTCCGGCAGGACCGTGTACGAGGCAGTGGTCTTGCCGGAGCCGTTGCATCCGGAAATGATGTAGAGCCGGGGCTGCTGTTTCTTTCCCAAGGCTTACTCTTTGGTGGCGGCCTCCAGACGGCCCATCATTACGAACATGAAGGCGGCGGAGATGAGGCAGAGCGCCAGGAACACGGCCCACACCACCCAGAGAGGCAGGTTGCCCCAGAGGTGACCGCCGACCTGGACGAGGAAGTTGCCAAGGGCGGTGGCGACGAACCACATACCCATCATCATACCCTTGTATTTGGGAGGAGCGACCTTCGAGACGAAGGAAATGCCCATAGGGCTGAGCAGCAGCTCGCCGAAGGTAAGGATGAGGTAAACGCTTATGAGCCAGTAGGGAGAGACGAGGGTCTCGGCGTCGGTGCCGACCACGGTTGCCTGGTATGCAGGGGTGTTGAGGCCGATGGAGGCGAAGGCCATGAAGCCGAAGGCTACCGCGGCGACGAGCATGCCGTAGGCGATCTTGCGGGGGGCGCTGGGCTCTTTGCCCTTCTTGGCAAGGGCTCCGAAGATGGCCATGCTGACCGGGGTCAGGGCTACGACGTAGAAGGGATTGAACTGCTGGAAGATAGGGGCGCTGATGGCGATGGAGCCGGTCATGCGGGTGTATTGCCATACGAGGAATGCGACGGCCAGCACCACGACTCCGCAGGAAATCCATTTGCCGCGGGAAGTCTCGCTCTCGAATACGGAGAACAGGGCGTAGACTATGGCGATGACTGCCACGAGGTTCCATACGCTGAAGGGCATGGCGGCGAGGCCGGAGGCGCTGCGCTCGGTGAATTCGTTGGCGAAGTAGGTGAGCGTGAGGCCGTTCTGGTGGAAGGCCATCCAGAAGAAGATAACCACTGCGAACACCAGGAAGAGGGCCACCATGCGGCTCTTGGTCTGCTCGGGGGTGAGGTTGTCGACGATTTCGGCTTTCTTGTCTTTCTTGCCGCCGTTGCCTTCGACGTGGACGAAAGTCTTGCGGAAGGCGTAGTAGATGGCGATGGAAACGACGAGGGAGACGCAGGCTACCGCGAAGGAGAAATGGTAGGCGGCGTTGCCGTCGAATCCGAGGCTGAGCTCGGCCCATTCCTTGATCTTGATGGCCGCGGTGGGGGCGAACAGGGCGCCGATGTTGATGGCCATGTAGAAGAGCGAGAAGCCGGCGTCACGCTTTGCGGCATACTGGGGGTCGTTGTAGAGGTCGCCTACCATGACCTGGAGGTTGCCTTTGAACAGGCCCGTGCCGAAGCTGATCAGAAGCAGGGCAGCCATCATGCCGATAAGGGCCGGGGTGCCGCTTCCGAGGGGAATGGAAAGCAGCAGGTAGCCGAAGAACATCACCAGGATGCCGGTGGTTACCATGCGTCCGAATCCGAACTTGTCGGCCAGGATGCCTCCGACAAGGGGCAGGAAGTACACCAGTCCGAGGAAAGTACTGTAAATGAGGCCTGCCGTGCCGGGCTCAAGCCCGAAATTGGCCCTGAGGAAGAGGGCGAAAACGGCGATCATCGTGTAGTAGCCAAACCGTTCTCCGGTGTTGGCGAGTGCTAGGGCAAACAAGCCCTTTGGCTGTCCTTTGAACATATCTTTGCGTTTTAGTATCGTCAAGCAAACATACAAAGATAGCAAGAATTCCGCGAAATTTACCTATATTTGTGAGTTGCTATGGGAAAGAAAGAAAAGAAATCTCTCGGCAAGCGCCTTATGCACGGCATTATGTGGTGCCTGGGCCAGCTGCCCCTGAAAGTCCACTACGCTCTTTCGCGCGTGGCGGTGTGGGTGATGCGCGACCTGATGCACTACCGCCGGGACGAGATAGTGACCAACATCGCCCGCAGTTTCCCCGACAAGAAATATGACGAGGTAAAAGCCATCGCAAGGCAGTTCTACTCTCATTTCGGCGACATTTTCGCAGAGGCAATATGGTTCGGCGGCTGCACCGGCGACCGCGGCGCCGAAAGGCTCCACCGCCAGCATCTGGTCGAAATCACCAACACCGCCGAGCTCAACGAAATGGTGGAAAACTCCTCGAGCATAATGGTCCTCAACAGCCACCAGGGCAACTGGGAGCTCCAGGGCGGTCTGGCAAGCTACAATTACGACCCCGACCATGTCCTGGGCATAACCCACAAGGAAGTGGTGGTGGTCTATATGAATCTTCACAACGCCCTGTGGAACAGCGTGATCGGCGACATGCGCTGCGCCCCTGTGGCCCACCTCGGATACGAGGGCTATGTCGAGTCCGGCCAGATCCTGCGCTATGCCGTATCGCACCGTCGCGAAAAGAAGCTGTATTTCTTCAACACGGACCAATATCCTTACGGCGCCGCCGCCCGCTGCGACGTCGGGGAGTTCCTCCACCAGAGGACCGAAGCCATGACCGGAGGCGCCCAGCTCGCCTGCAAGTTGAAGATGCGCGTCATCTACCTGCGTTGGGAAATCGCTGAAAGAGGCCGCTACAGGCTCACTTTCCAGCCCCTCTTCGACAACGCTGCCGACCACACTCCCGAAGAAATAATGACCGAATACTACCGGCTGCTCGAGAAAGATATCCAGGCCCAGCCCTGGAACTATCTCTGGAGCCATAAACGTTGGAAATAGCAATGTCAAGAAAAATCCTGTCCTCCGCGCTGATCCTGGCCCTGGCCTTCCAGGCCTCCGCCCAGGAATATCTCGGCACCGACCCTGTCGGCACCGTGTCATACGCCCTTCCCCAGACGGTCATCCGCCTGGAAGTCAAGGCCGAGAAGGAGTCGTTCTACGCAGGACCCTACGCCCGTTATGCCCAGAAATATCTCGGCATCGACGCCCGTCAGTCCGATGAAGTTACCTGCAGGGTGACCGATATCCGTCTGTCAGCCCTTTCTGAGGCCGACCAGAGCCGCCGTTTCCTTATTACTCCCGGCAAGGGTGTCCCCACGTTCCTGGCACTGACCACCCAGGGTCTCGTGTCGTTCGGCGGCGGTGCTCCCGCCGAGGGCTCATGGCGTTTTCCCGCCGACGGCCGCGGCGACTTCTCCGCCAAGGGTATATCTTCCAACCTGACTTCCTCCAACGCCACTCTCTACCGCAACGAAAAGCAGGGCATAGTGGCTGTCCAGCAGCAGATGGTGGTCGAAAAGTCGCTTGAGGCCCGGGCCAAGGAAGCCGCCGACATGATTTTCAAGCTCCGCTCCATGCGTGTCGGAATCGTCATCGGCGACACCGACGCGACCTACAGCGGCGAGGCCATGGGCGCGGCCATTGAGGAAATCACCCGCCTCGAAAAGGAATACATGACCCTCTTCACCGGCTACAGCGATGTCTGCGAGCAGCAGATGAACTATGACATCGTTCCTTCCAAAGACAACAAAAACCAGCTCTACATAGCCTTCCGCCTCTCGGATTCCGAGGGCCTGGTCCCCGCCGAGGATGTCTCCGGCAAGCCTTACCTTCTGGAGCTTAAGCCCCAGAAGATAGTCTCTCCCGCTCCCGTCGCCGTAAAGCCGGGCAAGGGACAGGTAGGCTACTACCGCATCCCGGCCGTGTGCGACGTCCAGCTGAAAAACGGCGCCTCGGTCCTCCTGCAGAGCCGCATCCCCGTCTATCAGCTCGGCATCGAGAGCAGCATGCCCGTAAACGAATAACCAATCCATTTCCAAACATATGAGTATTAAAGATCTTGAACCGAAAGTCGTATGGAACAACTTCTATGCGCTTACCCGTATTCCCCGTCCCTCCAAGCATGAGGGCAAAGTGATAGCCTACCTCTACGAGTGGGGCAAATCCCACGGCTTCGACACCGTCCGTGACGAGACCGGCAACATCATCATCCGCGTTCCCGCCACTCCCGGGATGGAAGACCGCCGCGGCATCATCCTTCAGGGCCACATGGACATGGTGCCCCAGAAGACTTCCGACAGCGACCACGATTTCCTCAAAGACCCCATCAACGCCTATATCGACGGCGACTGGGTAACGGCCGACCGCACCACCCTCGGCGCCGACAACGGTATCGGCGTGGCCATGGGACTCGCCGCTCTGGAAGACCCTTCCGTAAAGCACGGTCCGCTCGAGGTTCTGGTCACCTACGACGAGGAGACGGGCATGACAGGTGCCAACGAACTGCGTCCCGGCGTCCTCAAGGGCGACATCCTCATCAACCTCGACTCCGAGGATGAGGGTGAACTCTGCGTCGGTTGCGCCGGCGGTCTGGATGCCACCGCGAAGTTCAAATACCGCAAATACAACACTCCCGAAGGCATGCGCGCCCTCCGCTTCACCGTTTCCGGCCTGAAGGGCGGCCACTCCGGCATGGACATTTCCCTGTATCGCGCCAACGCCAACAAGGTCGTCGCCCGCATCCTCCTCCCGCTTCTGCAGGAAGAAGGTGTCAAGGTCGTGTTCTTCCGTGGCGGTTCCCTGCGCAACGCCATCCCGTTCGAGGCTACCTCCGAAATCCTCGTCCCCGCCGACCGTCTGGATGCCGTCAAGGCCCGTATCGAGGCCAAGTTCGCCGAAATCCGCGCCGAATTCATCGACAGCGATCCCGAGTCCGCGCTCGCCATCGAGGAAGTTGCCGTGATGCCGAAATATATCCAGGGCAGCGCCATCCTCAAGGCCGTCAAGGCCATCATCGCCGCTCCCTCCGGAGTTATCCGCATGAGCCAGGCCATGCCCGGCCTGACCGAGACCTCCATCAACCTGGCCATCGTCCGCACTGAAAAGGGTTATATCTCAATCCATTCGCTGATGCGCAGCGCCGTTGATTCCTCGAAGGACTACCTTGCCCTGCGCGTCCGTTGCCTCTACGAGCTCGCCGGGGCCGACGTCATTTCCTTCGAAGGCGGCTACAGCGGCTGGGCACCGAAGCTCGACACTCCGATGAACAAGGTGATGATGGAACAGTATGAAAAGCTCTACGGCGAAAAGATGATGGTCCGCGCCACGCACGGCGGTCTGGAATGCGCCATCATGGGCGCCAAATATCCCAACTGGGAGATGGTCTCGATCGGACCCACCATCAGGTATCCCCACTCCCCGGACGAGAAGCTCGAAATCGCTTCCGTAGCGCGCACCTGGGAATATCTCAAAGCTGTGCTTGAGAATGCCCCGAAGCGTTGACTCCGTGGAGTTCTGACTCCTTGTAATTGTTGAGATTGTAGCGGTGGAGGATGTCGTTGTGCATGAATAGATCACGCTCCTGACGACTTCCTCCGCCGATTATATTGTGGGTAAAGCGCGACAGGGTGTAGTAGGACTGCATCGGAATGTGGCGGACCACAAGATATTCTACGAGACCCTCGCGGAGGAGGGTTATGTTGCGGTCGAGGTCGTCGAATCCTACCACCGAACGCTCCGGGTCGGGATGGGAGCGCAGCCAGTCTCCGAGGAGGTAGACTCGCGAGTTGGACATCAGGAAATGGTGGATTCCGGGGTGTTCCTTCATGAAGTCGTCCATCGTATTGGCGAGCAGTTCCGGGTCGTTCTGCGGGACGAATACGGTGTGGACCTGGCAGCCGGGAAGATGTTCGTCCAGATAGCGCATGATGCCTTCGCGGCGGACCTTGTTAGGATTGGCGCCATTGTCGCGCTTGAGGCGCACCATCGCCATTTCGCGCACCTTGGTGCGGTGGGTGAGGAGGAATGCGCTCAGGAAGCCGCCCTCGGCCGGGTCGGCGCCGCAATAGACCTGGTAGCCGGTGCCGTCGAGTTTCTGGTCGACGTAGGCGAGGGGAATGTCGGCTGCGGCGAGGCTCGCGGCGAAAAGGCGCAGTTCGTCGGCGAAGACGACGTTGGTTATCACGCCGTCAGGATGGTTTTGCAGCACCTTGCGGCTTTCGTTGCGGAACGATTCGACGTTGTCCTGGTCGTAGAGGAAAAACTCCGTGCGCACGTCGTAGACCTTTATTGCGGAGGCTCCTTCGGAAAAGCCCTTGTAGATGACCGACCAGTAGTCTCCTTCCCGGAAACGGGGGATCAGCACGGCAATCACGATGGTCCGTTTCGAGGCCAGGCGCGAGGCGTTGATGTTGGCGCTGTAGCCAAGTTCGTCTATGGCCCTGAGGACTTTGCTGCGCGTTTCGGATGATACGATGCCGCGTTTGTAGATTACGCGGTCGACGGTGGCCCTTGCTACGCCGGCCCGGCGGGCAACGTCGTATATCGTAGGAACTTTTTTCTCTGACATGTCGTAGATTTCAATCAAAAGTGCTGACGTCGCGAAAATACAGAATTTTTTTGTAAATTTGCGTGATTGGATGAAATTTTGATATTTAGCGTGCTGACTATGGCCCAAACTCCCGTAAATTATACCGAAGACAATATCCGCACCCTCGAAGGCGTCGAGCATATCCGGCTGCGTCCGGGCATGTATATCGGCCGCCTCGGCAACGGCGACAACCCCGGCGACGGAATCTACGTTCTCCTTAAGGAGATAGTGGACAATTCGATAGACGAATTCGCCATGGGCTACGGCCGTCAGGTCAGGATCAACATCGAAGGCCAGGAGGTCTCCGTTCGAGACTACGGCCGCGGCATCCCGCTCGGCTCCGTCGTCAAGGCCACAAGCCAGATCAACACAGGCGGCAAGTTCGACGATGCCGCCTTCAAGAAGTCCGTCGGTCTGAACGGTGTCGGCACCAAGGCCGTCAACGCCCTCTCCGAGACCTTCTATGTCGAGTCTTTCCGCGACGGCAAGAGTTCCTGGGCCTCCTATCGCCAGGGCGTCCTGCAAGACAGCGGCATCCGCGAGGGCGTAAACGAGAAAAACGGCACTTTCATCCGTTTCGTCCCCGACAGCGAGATGTTCGGCAAGTTTTCCTACCATCCGGACATCGTCGAGTCGATGGTCAAGAACTATTCCTACCTGAAAAAGGGCCTCGCCTTCATCCTCAACGGCCAGACCTACAAGTCGGAAAACGGCCTTCTCGACCTTATCAATGAAAACCTTACGGAAGAGCCCCTCTACGCCCCCATCCACCTCGAGGGCGAAGACATCGAGATAGTCCTGACCCACGGCAACGCTTACGGCGAAAACATCTCCTCCTTCGTCAACGGGCAAAACACCCGCGACGGCGGCACCCACCTGGCTGCATTCCGCGAGGCCATCGCCAAGACACTCAAGGAGTTCTACAAGAAAAACTACGATCCTTCCGATTGCCGCCAGGGCGTCGTAGGGGCCATCAGCATACAGATCCAGGAGCCCAACTTCGAAGGCCAGACCAAGACCAAGCTCGGCTCCACCTACATGTGGGAGAAATACCTGCGTGACGACAACGGCAAGATAGTCAAGAACCCCGACGGCTCCAACGCCATCGACCGCGGTCCGACCATCCGCACCTTCGTCAACGACTTCGTGGCCAAGAACCTCGACAACTATCTCCACATGCATCCCGAGGTTGTCCCGGCCATAGAGGAAAAGATCAAGGCCTCGCAGAAGGAAAGGGAGGAAATCTCCGGCATCCAGAAAAAGACCCGCGAGAAAAACAAGAAAGCCAATGTCTACAACCGCAAGCTGCGCGACTGCCGCTACCATTTCAGCGACAAGGTCGCCAAGGACAAAGAGGCTTTCAAGGAGCTTTCCAGCATCTTCATCACCGAGGGTGATTCCGCTTCCGGAACCATCACCAAGGTCCGCAACGCCAACACCCAGGCAGTCTTCAGCCTTCGCGGCAAGCCTATCAACTGCTATAAGGAAAGCCGTCGCAAAGTAGCTGAAAACGAAGAGCTTAACCTTCTGATTTCCGCCCTTGGAGTGGAAAACGACCTGGACGATCTTCGCTACAATAATATCATCGTGGCGACCGATGCCGATGACGACGGCATGCACATCCGCATGCTGGTGCTGACCTTCTTCATGAAGTACTATCCCGACCTTATCCGCCGCGGCCACGTCCACATCCTCCAGACCCCTCTGTTCCGCGTCCGCAACAAAAAGGAGACGCGCTATTGCTACTCGGTGGATGAGAAGGAAGAGGCGATTGCGGCTCTTAAGACCGGAGTTGAGATTACGCGGTTCAAAGGTCTCGGAGAAATATCATCCAATGAGTTCGTAGATTTCATCGGGGAAAACATGCGCCTCGACCCGGTGAAGCTCTCCGACGAGGAATCCATCTCCCAGATCATGGAATTCTACATGGGCGACAACACCCAGGACCGTCAGCTTTTCATCGTGAAAAATCTTAGGAGCGAGGCGCAATTGGAAGACGTAAACATTTGATGCTATGTGGCCTAAATTCTGCGGTTTTCTTCTCAGGCTCATGGGCTGGACGATCGACGGCGGTCCGGTCCCTGAAGACAAGGCAATAATCCTCGGGGTTCCCCACACTTCGTTCTGGGACTTCGTGGTGTCGTATCTGTTCTACCGCCAGTTCGGGACCACCAAGGCCCGCTGCATGGTGAAAAAAGAGATGTTTTTCTGGCCTCTCGGACCGATTCTGAGGGCTCTCGGCGGCATCCCTACCGACCGCAAGAACGGCACGACACTGGTCTTGAGCCTCATCAGCGCCATGGAAAAGGAAGACAAGTTCATCCTCGCCATAGCGCCCGAAGGCACTCGCAAGCCCGTCCGCAAGTGGAAGACGGGCTATCATACCATCGCCAAGGCCGTAGGCTGCCCGGTCTATCTGGGCTATTTCGACTGGGGGACCAAGCATATAGGCTGCGGCGAGAAATTCGAACTTACAGACGATGCCCGTGCCGATACCGAGCGCATCCAGGCCATCTATGAAACCAAGGGGCTTGTCGGCAAGCATCCTGAAAAATTCATAACACATTAGGACAATGGGATACAGGCGAAAAGTCAGAAAGAAGGCGCTGGTGGTAACCACTCTTGGCCGCCTCTTCGATTATTGCACTTCAACCTTTGCCAAAAGGATGCTGTCGCAGTATGTCGACGGCTCCCAAAGCTACACTTACGACCAGTTCAGGCACAAATGCCTTGATTTGTCACGGATGCTGTCCCGTTTCGGAATACGCGCCGGTGACAAAGTGGCCATCCTTTCCCAGAATATGCCCAACTGGACCGTGGCCATGTTCGCTACGGTGCCGGCCGGACGCGTTTTCGTCCCCATCCTTCCGGATTCGTCCGAAAGCGAGGTGACCAACATTCTCACTCATTCCGACGCCAGGGTCCTGTTCATTTCCCAGAAGCAGAGGAGCAAACTCTCCGACGAGATGCTCTCGCGCCTCACCCTGGTCATAGACATCGAGACTTTCGAATTCATCAAGAAAGACGATTCGGCCTACACCTGCGAAGGCTGGACAAAGGAAACCCAGCCTGACGACCTTGCCGCAATCATCTACACCTCAGGTACTTCAGGCACGGCCAAGGGCGTGATGCTGAGCCATCGCAACCTATGCCAGAATATCGTTGCCGCCGCCTATGCCCAGCCGGCCGGCAAGAAAGACCGCTGGCTTTCCATCCTTCCGATGTCCCACACCTACGAGATGGCCTTCAGCGTGCTTTATCCGCTGTTTGCCGGCGGTTGCGTGTACTATCTTCACAAGCCGCCGACACCTTCGGTCCTGATGGCCGCGATGAAGCAGGTCCGTCCCACGATCATGTGCACGGTTCCTCTCATCATAGAGAAGGTCTACAAGAGCAACGTCGTTCCCACCATCTCGCGCAGCCGCATCCTCTCGTGGATGAGAGACCATATGCCCAGGCTGCTTTACTGGCTGGTCGGCCGTCGCCTTTACAAGAGTTTCGGCGGCAAGCTGCGCTTCTTCGGCATCGGCGGCTCCAAGGTAGATCCCATCGTCGAGGAGTTCCTCCTCAAGGCCCGCTTCCCATACGCAATCGGCTACGGCATGACGGAGACGGCTCCGCTCATTACCAACGCCTGCGTGGGCAAGACCGTCGTCGGCTCGATCGGCGTCCCCGCCTACAATGTCGAGGTCGCCCTGCAAAACGTCAATCCCCAGACGGGGGAGGGCGAAATTATAGTCCGCGGCGACAACGTCATGCTGGGTTATTACAAAGACCCGGAGCGCACCCGCAGCGTCTTGACCGACGAAGGCTGGCTGCGCACCAACGACCTTGCCTCGGTCGATGCCAAAGGCCGTTACTACATCAAGGGCCGCCTGGGCAACATGATAGTCGGCGCCTCCGGCGAAAATATCTATCCTGAAGAGATCGAGCAGGTGATCAATGCCGCGGAGGGCGTGAACGAGTCGCTTGTCATGCAGCGCGACGGCCGTCTTGTGGCCCTGGTGAAGTTCGACGACGATTTCCTGAGTTGGGACCAGGAATCCGAAGACAAATTCTTCGAAAAGCTTCAGGCGCGTCAGCAGGCCGTCATGGATTTTGTCAACAAACGCGTCGGAAAGCAGTCCAAGATAAGCGAGGTCGAGGTGGTCAAAGACCCCTTTGAAAAGACCGCCACTCAGAAGATCCGTCGCTTCAAGTACAAGGACGCCCATGGCGAAGACCTGCATGAAGGGCCTTCAGATGAAAAAAATAAGGATTGACCGCGAGGTCAATCCTTATTTTTGGAGTTTATACCTGATTACTCAGCAACGATTTCGAACTTGAAAGCACCCTTGACGGCTTTGTAGCACTTGACTTCGGCGTCGTATGCAACACCGACTTCCTTGGCGTCGGCAGAGACGATGGTGATGTCTTTCTTGTCAACCTCGATACCGGCGGCTGCGAGAGCCTCGGCGAGCTGTGCGGTGGTGATGGAACCGTAGATCTTGCCGCTTTCGCTAACCTTGGCGGTAACTTTCACGAGAACGGAGTTGATCTGTGCAGCGAGAGCTTCGGCGTCGGCGACTTTCTTGGCCTCTTTGTGGGCGCGCTGGCGGATGATCTCGTTGTTGTGCTTGACTACCGAAGGGGTCGCGAGGACGGCGAATCCCTGGGGAATCAGATAGTTCATGGCGTAACCGGCCTTGACCTTTACGACTTCGCCTGCGTTGCCGAGATTGGCAACATCTTTATTGAGCAGAATTTCCATAATGCGGTCTCCTGTTATTTAAGAAGGTCAGTTACATAGGGGAGAAGGGCGAGGGAGCGGGCGCGCTTGACGGCCTTGGCAACCTTGCGCTGGAACTTCAGGGAAGTACCGGTGATACGGCGGGGAAGAATCTTACCCTGCTCGTTGAGGAACTTCTTGAGGAACTCTGCGTCCTTGTAGTCGACATACTTGATACCTGCCCTTTTGAAGCGGCAGTATTTCTTCTTGCGGACCTCGACGGTCGGCGGGTTGAGATAGCGGATTTCGCTGTTGTTCTGTGCCATAGTCTGTTCCTCCTGAATTACTGCTGAGCCTCGGCGGCTTTAGCCTGGCGGTTGTTCCTTCTCTTTTCTGCGTAGGCGGCTGCGTGCTTGTCGAGGGTCACGGTGATGAAGCGGATGATGCGCTCGTCACGATGGAACTGGGTCTCGAGAGTGGCCACGAATGCCGGCTCCGACTTGAATTCAATCAGGTAGTAAAAACCTGATGTCTTGTGCTGGATGGGGTAAGCAAGCTGCTTCAGACCCCAGTCCTCCTGGTACACAACTTCACCTCCGTTTTCGGCAATGAAGCTGACGTACTTGGCAACCGCTTCCTTCATCTGGGTCTCAGACAAAACGGGAGTTGCAATGAAAACGGTTTCGTACTGCTTTAACATTGGTCTGTAATGATTTGTTAATAAATTACTTAAGTCCGCCCCGGGGCCGTATGCCACCTCGAAGCGGACTGCAAATGTACGTATTTTTCAGCGAATTGCCAAATTAAAAGAAAAATAAGTTGCCTGTTTAATGTGTCGTGGCGCCGGAGATGAAGAGGTTGATCATCGGGCGGAGGGGGGTGTCGGTAGTCAGGGTGAGGATGACGAGGAATTCGCCTTCGGGGAGGCCGGTGGTGTCGAGGTTGACGGTGAAGGTGGTTTCAGCGCCGGGGGCGGTGTCGGGGATGTCGCTGAAGGAGACTTTGCGCCAGTCGGCGTCGGCCTTGTAGATGTGCAGGGGCTTCTTTCCGTTGTTGCGGAAGGTGAAGGTTGCAACCGCCGTCGAACCGTAGGGAAGGATGCCGAGGTTGGCGGTACTTTCTTCGAAATAAGGCTGGGCGGCCGAGGCCTTCTGTTCCTTGCTCATGGCCGAGAAGTCTTCAATGGTGAAGGTCTGGACCCGGAGCTGCCTTGCGTCGCCTTTGTAGTGCTTGCCGCCGACAAGGGGGGTGAAGTTGTATTCGTTGCGGCCCCAGTGGTCGCGGTCGGTCGTTATTGTCCAGGTCAGGCGGGATGTGCCGCCGGCGGGAACGGGATTGGGCGAAACGGAGAGCTCAAGCCCCGGGGCGACATCGACAAAGTCCAGATCCACAGGCTTTTTGCCGAGGTTGGCCACGGACACGGAACCGCTCCTCTGGCTGCCCTGCGTGATGTTGCCGCAGCGGATGAGGTCGCTTTTGAATGCTATGGGACCGAAGGCGACGGGGAACAGTTCGCTGAGCGGACGCTGCTTTTCGTGGGCCGAGCCGCGAAGGCGGAGTATGACCGGTTTTTTCAGGTTGGAGAAGCTGACTGTCAGCGTTTTGTCGAAGTTGTAGGGTCCTTCGTCGTTGGTGTAGGTGGCGCTGATTGTGCCTTTGCCTCCGGCCTGAATCGGCTCGCGGGTCCATTTGACATCGGTGCATCCGCAGGAAGAACCCACGGTGTAGATGGCCATGGGCTTGTCGGAGATATTAGTTACCGTAAAGGTGCATGACAGGGGGCCGGAGCGGGTGATGACGTCTCCGAAATCGTGGACGGTGTGGTCCAGTTCGACCATGCCGTCTATGCGTGTGGTTTCACCGTCCGTCCTTACCTGGGCGCTCAGGCCGAGGAAGGGGAGGATAGCCAGAAGAAGTGTTGTAATTTTTTTCATACCGGGTGTTGTCCTTGCAAATATCCGTCCAAAAAGGGAAAATTGCAAATACATTTGCTTTAATCGAAGAAATCCTTTACATTTGCACCCCAAACGAAGATTATTTTAATTATGGCTCACAAGATTTCAGAAGACCTTTGCGTTGCGTGCGGTACTTGCATCGGCGAGTGCCCCGTGGGCGCCATCAGCGAGGGCGATGTCTACTCCATCGACCCTAACATTTGCATCGACTGCGGCACCTGCGCAGGTGTCTGCCCCTCGGGCGCCATCGCTCCCGAAGAGTAAACCCTTCCGCAACGGGACAGCCCCGCCCGAAAACTGGGCGGGGTTTTCCATTTAAAACCAAAAACAGTTCCCCAATATGTCAGAAAAGATTATTTTGACAGGCGACCGCCCCACAGGGCGTCTTCATATCGGTCATTACGTCGGGTCGCTAAGGCGCCGCGTAGAGCTTCAGAACGCCGGAGACTACAAGCAGATGTTTGTATTCATCGCCGACGCCCAGGCTCTGACCGACAACATCGACAACCCCGAGAAAGTCCGTCAGAACGTCATAGAGGTCGCGCTGGACTATCTTTCTGCCGGCCTCGACCCTGAGAAGGTGACCCTTTTCATCCAGAGCCAGATACCGGAACTTACCGAACTGAGTTTCTATTTCATGGACCTCGTGACGGTCCAGCGCCTCCAGCGCAACCCCACCGTCAAGAACGAGATGCTGCTTCGCGGTTTCGGAAGTGCGGACGAGGAGCCGGACGACAACCGCCGCGGTCTTCCCGTCGGTTTCTTTACCTATCCGATTTCGCAGGCTGCCGACATAACGGCCTTCAAAGCTACCACGGTGCCGGTCGGCGAAGACCAGAAGCCTATGCTGGAGCAGACCGTGGAGATAGTCCGCAAGTTCAACTCCGTCTATGGCCCCACGCTGGTCGAGCCGCAGATAATGCTCCCCGACAATGCCGCCTGCATGCGCCTTCCCGGCACTGACGGCAAGGCGAAGATGAGCAAGTCGCTGGGCAACTGCATCTATCTCTCGGAAACGCCCGAGGAAATGCGCAAGAAGGTCATGTCGATGTACACCGACCCCGAACATATCAACATCGCCGATCCGGGCCACGTCGAAGGCAACGCAGTGTTTACCTATCTCGACGCCTTCTGCCGGGACGAGCATTTCGGCCTTTACCTTCCCGACTATGCCAACCTCGACGAGATGAAGGATCATTATCGTCGCGGCGGACTCGGAGACGTCAAGTGCAAGAAATTCCTGGAAAAGATTCTCAATCAGGAGCTTGACCCTATCCGCGCACGCCGCGCCCAATTTGAAAAGGACATTCCGGCGATTTACGAAATCCTGAAGAAGGGTTGCGAGGCTGCACGCGAGGCCGCGGCAGCCACCATGTCCGAAGTCCGCAGGGCGATGAAGATAGACTATTTCAACGACGCCGAACTAATCGCCTCACAGTCGGAGCGTTATTCCAGGCAATAGTACCGGACATCATTTTCTGTCAACCTTGAATAATCAGATATTCACTTATGAAAAAGATTGTTTTGGCGCTTATCCTTGCCACGCTTGCCACCACCGGCGCCTTCGCCCAGAAGAGATTTTTCTACGGCGGCCAGTTCGGTATTTTCACTGACGGCAATTCCACGGCGTTCTCCGACGGCTCTCCGAGAGAAAAGGGTGCGACATCGTTCAACTTCACTATCAAGCCTTCCATCGGCTTTTATTTCACCCCGAGGCTGGTCGGCGGTCTGAAATTTACCTACACCAACTGCTCCTTTGCCGAGCAGGAGACCGGACAGACTGTTTTCAATATCCGTTCAATCGCCATGAATGTCCTGATGGGCAATGGAATCGATAAAGATTATGAGTCGTGGCGCATTTCCCCGTATCTGCGTTACGGATTGTTAAGCCTTGCCAATGACAAACTCAAGCTGTGGCTCGAACTCAGCGGATATGCCGGTGTGCGCACCCCTCGCGACAGTAATCACAAACTGGACCCTACCCATCGCAAAATAATCTATGGTGCTGAACTTCATCCGCTGGTGAGCTATGCCATTACCAAAACGCTGATGATCTATACCTCGATCGACTTCCCGTCGATTGCATGGGAGGGCTCGGCGCGCACAAGCCCGGTAGGCGAGAGTGACACTAGCACGCGTTACGAAGGGGCGTTCTTCTTCCAGGCCAACCCGCTCGTCGCCGTAGCTACGTCGCTGTTCAATCTCGGAATTATGCGCAGGTTCTAGCTTTGGGAGGAGTGTCCGCTGCACTGCGGACATATTCCCTTTATAAGGTAGTTTACCGTGATGGATTGATATCCCCGGGGCAGGTCTACGGCCGGCACGGGGATATTTTCAAGACAGAAGGTCTTGCCGCAACGCTCGCAGTAGAAGTGGGCGTGGAGGTCGCTGTCTTCCGATTCGTCGGCGTGGCAGCGGCATAGTTCGTAGCGGATGCCGCCTCCGTCTTCGATGGCGTGGACCATATGATGTTCCCGGAACTGGGACAAGGTCCTGGATATGATGGATTTGTCTATGGTCTCGAGGGAAGTTTCCAGTTCGCTCATGGACATGGGCCTGCCGGCCTCCGACATGGCACGGGCTATCATGAGGCGGTTGGCCGTGGGGCGGACGCCGTGTTCGCCCATTATGTGTAGAACGTCGTAATCACTCATGTTCCAGCGTTTTGAGCATGCCTTCGGCGGCGAGGAAGCCTGTGGTCCAGGCTGCCTGGAGGTTGAAGCCGCCGGTGATGGCATCGATATCCAGTACTTCCCCTGCAAAAAAGAGGCCCGGAAGCCTTTTGGCCTGCATCGTGGCGGGGTCTATCTCCGACAGGGCCACCCCTCCGCATGTTACGAATTCTTCCTTGAAACGGCTTTTGCCAGCGATGAGGTAGGGATCGGACATTATTCCGGATGCGATGCGGTTGAATCCCGCCTGACCGACTTCGGACCAGCGGGCTGTGGCCGGAATGCCCCATTTCCCGCACAGGTGGGCCCAAAGCCTGGAGGGGATTTCTTCGGGGTGGGCGGAACTTACGAACCGCCTCGGACTGCTCTCGGACAGGGCTTTCAGCCTTGAGCGGACCTCGTCTTCGGTGCCGGGAAGCCACCTTACCGAGAGGTTGGCGCGGTAGCCGTTTTCGGCAAGGTATCGGGCAGCGTAGGAACTCAGTTTGAGGATTGCCGGGCCGCTCATGCCCCAGTCGGTTATAAGCAGCGGACCTTCGGCGCGGAACTTCGTGCCGGAGAGGCTGGCCGAGGCGTCGACCACCGAACCGGCCATATGCGTTATCGGGTCGTCTATCCTGAAAGTGAAAAGGGAGGGAACCGGCGTTTCGACCGAGAGGCCCAGTTTCCGGATAAATCCGCCTTCGCGCTGCATCCCGCCTGTGGTTATCAGCACGGCGTCGAAGCGCTCTCCGGCGATTTCCCACCCGGTGACGGAGGGGGTGATCTCCTCGATTTTCGTATTGCATCGAAGCTGAACTCCGTCGGCGGCGCGGAGCAGCGTGCGGACAACCTGCATTGCGTCCTGCGAGGCGGGGAAGACGCAGTGGTCGGGCTGGGTCACGCATCGGACTCCTGCTTTTTCGAACCATTTCAGGGTGTCGGCCGGGCCGAAAGTGCGGAATGATCGCTCGAGCAGCCTGGCGCCGCGGGGGTAGGCCTGCGCGACGGAACGTACCCCTTCGAAGGAGTTGGTAAGGTTGCAGCGTCCGCCTCCGGTTATGGCGACTTTTGCCAGCGGGCGTGGGCCGGCCTCAAAGATGACGACAGTCCATCCTGGGGCCGATTTGCGCAGCCGGGCTGCCGCGAAATATCCCGCGGCCCCACCTCCGATAATTGCTATCTTTCTGTCAGTCATTACTATATAAAGTTAGGCCGAAATTTGGCTTTTTAACCGTAATTTGGTCAAAAATGGTTAAAATTACCGGAAAGTGGTAAAATATGGGGCGAAATTCCGCCACGCACTGTCCTTTTTTACCAACTGACCGTGTGAAGTTCAAAATTTGTTGTAAATTTGCATCCTCCAGTTTGCGGCCTTGCTGCAAATATAGTTTAAATGGATAGTTATAACAAATGTCAGATATGAGAAAATCGACACTTTCGGCCCTCATCCTTTCCGGCGCCCTGGCGTTGGCCGGTTGTGCCGGTGTGCCGGATCAAGCCGATCCTGCGGTTTCCCCCGAGGGAGCCGTCCGCATCGCGCTGACCCAGGACGCCGGAACGACCATCGTCGCCACAAAGGCCGACGGGGAAGAGTTGCCCTCCATCGACGATTTCGAGGTGGAGATCTACTCAAGCAAGGCTTTGCGCCTCTATCGCAAGCCTTACGCCGAAGCCAAGACCGAGACAATCAAGCTCAATGCAGGCGAATTCCGCCTTGTCGCCCATCATGGCGATACGCTCGGCGCCGGCTTCGGAAAAGCTTATTACCTTGCCGACGAGCCGTTTACGGTTCACGGTTATGTTGAAAACAACGAGCAGCCCGACGAAGTGACTGCCGTGGCGCGCCTTGGCAACGTCAAGGTTGCCGTCGAATACGGCAGCAAGATCAAGGCGGGCTATTCCGATTTCTATGCGGTGGTCCGCAACGAGCGCTACGCCAAGAAATCCGTCAAATTCGCCAAGAACGAGACCCGTGCCGGATATATCCCTGGCGGCAACCTCTATCTCGAGGTCTACGCCCATCTCGGCGGCAGCGGCTCCCAGGAAGGCGGGGAAAGCAAATGGGTCTACTTTAAGAGCGAATCCGCCCAGTACAACCCCGCCGACTTCGTGACCTTCAAGGTCGAGGCCGGTCCGCGCGAAGGCACCCTTGTCGTCAACATTTCGATCGACAAGACCATCGAGACAGTCAGCGAGACCATCGAGATTCCGGCTTCCGCCCTCCCTACCGATCCGCCCGTCTTCTCCTATGGCGGCGCGAGCGGCGACGAGTTTACCTATGAATATACCGCCGGCATTCCGGTCCAGGTCAAGGACGCCATCCTCAGCTGGGTCGGTCGCGGCAAGATAGGCAATCTCAAGATTGAGACCGATTGCCCTTACCTGACCGGCCTGGGTCTTCCCGCCTCGGTCGACGTCGTCGCCGAAACCGACAAGCAGGCATCCGTCAAGGCCCTGGGCCTCAACTGGATTACGGTTGACGGCAGCCCCTTCGGATGCGTCGACTTCTCCGGACTGGTGCGAAAAGTCATCACCGGCGTTCCTTTCGATTCGTCGAATCCGGTTTCGGCCAAGTTTACCGTCACCGCCTCCGACATCTACGGCAAGACCTCCACGGCCACGTTCAATCTCAAGGCCGTCCCGGTCAACGCCACGGTTTCCGCGCTCGACTACAATATCTGGGGCTGGAAGGTCGTCGCCCCCCGGGCAACCCTGACCAATGCGACCTATCTTCCTTCCGGAACCAACATCAAACTTCAATATTCCGCCGACGGAAACACTTGGTCTACGGTTAATTCCAAGGCAGTAAACGGCAACGTCATCGACTTTGCCGACGCCACCGGTCTTGTGGCCGGCGTAAACTACAGTTTCCGCACCATCGTCAACGACGACCCTGGCAATGTCAGCGACGTCACCGTCATCAAGACCGAAGACCCTCAGCAGGTTGGCAACAACGGCTTCGAGTCCTTCAAGCAGATGTCCTTCACCACGCCGGTTGCCATCCTGAGCGACTTTGACGTCACATGGTGGCGCCTCTACGCCGACGGGGAAGAGCCCTGGTGGTCATCCAATGCCCCTGTCGGAATCCGTTCCACGCAAGTCGCTGCCGGTTATCAGGACTTCAAGACCTTCCCGCTTGTCTCTCTGACCAAAAGCGGTTCCTACAGCGGAAACAGCTTGATGATAGCGACAATCATTACGGGCAGCTCCGCTTCCCGGCTCAGCGCTGGCGACACTCATCACGCCGGAGAGGTCTTTATCGGCACGAGCAACGACGCCCAGCAGGCTTCGTGGGCCAAGACGTCCGACGGACACGCCTTTGCCAACCGTCCTTCAGCGCTGACTTATTACTACAAGTTCACGCGCGGCGGTTCGACCAAGAACTACGTTGTCAGCGTCAAGGTTTTCGCCCCCGACGGAACCCAGATCGGTTCCGGTTATCTGGCCGACGCTACGGCCAAGGGCAGCTGGACCCTGGGCAATGTCCCCATTTCCTATACGGTGACCGACAAGAAGGCAGCCAGCATCCAGATGTTCTTCCGTTCGTCGATTGACGGCGGGGAGTCCTATCAAAGCCTGACCGGTACCAACGTCAATACCCTCAGCGGCGACCACACCATCCATGTAGGCAACATCCTCTACCTGGACAACATCACCCTCAAATACGAATAATGCAGACCATGAAAAAGATATTTATCCTGATTGCAGCGGCCACGGTGGCCGTCTGCGGTTGCCGTCGGGAAGCTCCCGGCAACAATTCCCAAGAGGAAGGCGCCGGCTCCCTTTCGCTGAACGTCAGCTATGGCGGCGAATACCGGACCAAGGCCGGAGACGTCGACGTCAACGACTTCGTCATCACCATCACCCGTCCTGCCGACGGATGGACCAAGACCTACGACCGCTACGGCGACATGGATGCCATGTTGCAGCTCGGTTCCGGCGAATACACGGTTGTCGCCCAGTCCCCGGACGTGGCAGACGCCGCTTTCGACCAGCCCGTCTACCGTGGCGAGGCCTCTTTCACCATCCGTGCAGGTGAAGTCACGCCTGTCCCTATGGTCTGCTCCCTGGCCAACATGAAGGTGACCTTCGTGCTGACCGACCGTTTCAAGAACGAGCTCTCCAACTATACGGTGACGGCGACCAACGCATCCGACTTCACAGCCGCCGATGCAGGCATCAGGACCCTGGTTTGGGACAAGGAAAAGATCGACGCGGGCGTGGCCGGCTACTTCAGCGTGGCTCCGCTCAAAATCAAGGTTGACGGCTACCGTGCCATCGATGGTTCTTCCGCCAGCAGCATGATCTCCATTACCGACGTTGCCGCCAAGGACCATCATGTGGTGACTCTCGACGCACAGGTGACCGGTCAGGTCGGCGGTTTCTCGCTGAGCCTCGACGTTACCGTCAACGAGAAGACCTCCAACGTCGATATCCCCGGCTGGGATGAAGTCCCGGTAGATGGTGGAGACGACAGCGGCAATGACGACCCTGATGATCCCACCCCCGGCGACGATCCCACCCCCTCCACGGCCCCTACAATGACCTGGGCGGCAAACCCGGATTTTGCCCCCGTTCCGATTCAGGACAAGATGGATGTCGATATCGAAATCAATGTTCCCGAAAAGATCAAGACCTTTATCGTGACCGTCGATTCCAATGTCCTCTCGGAAGCGATTGCCCAGCTCTGCGGCAATGATACTTATTCTTATGCCGACGACGGGCCGTATTCGATGGACATGATCAATGACGAAGGCGCCATCAACGCCTTGGGCGGCATGATTCCTGCCGGCGATGCGATCAACGGCAAGGAGTACGTCCTGTTCTCGTTGTCGGAACTGGTTCCGCTGGTCTCGATGCTGAGTCCTGCTCCCGGTTCCTCCCATAAATTCACCCTCCGCCTGAGTGACCAGAAGGACCAGGAGCTGGAGAAAGATGTCATTTTTGTCGCGCAGTAATCCGCCAAGCGTATGAGAAGAGTTTATACAACCCTCCTGGTCCTGCTGACGGTGGCTTCGCTTTCGAGCTGCCGCAGGGAGACCGCCTCGGACGGCCGTAGTTACGGCTATCTGACGGTGGCCCTTGCGGAAGACGATTCCTCCAGCGACATCGTCGTCAAGGCACCTGGAGACGGGGAGGATCTGGGATTCTCCCTGGAAATAACGCCCAAGGACGGGGGAGAGACCATTACGGTCGCCGACCACCGCACCCTTGCGGCGGAGCCGCTCAAGATAGCGGCAGGAAACTATACGATAGTGGCGAAGAGCGGCACTCTGCAGAATGCCGCCTGGGATGCACCTTACTACGAAGGCCAGACCGATATTCTCATCAAGCCCGAGCAGGAGAACGTGGCCAATATCACCGCCACTCAGGCCAATACTGCCGTGACCGTGCAGTTCCCGCCGGAGACTGACACCTTCTTCACGGAATACCGTGTCATCGTCGACAACGGCAGGGGAGACGCCCTTGTGTTCGGCAAATCCGCCGGTTCGCTTGAAAAGACCGCCTATTTCGCCGTCACGGGCCAGCTCAACTGGGAAGTGTACATGGTCAATACCGACGGAACGGTCTTCAGGACCAATCCTTCCACGTATGAAGGAGTTAAGGCCAAGCAGCATTACCACCTGACCTTCACCCTCGCCGACGCGACGATTACGGCCGGCGCCGGTGTCTTCTCCATCTCCGTGGACGGCACCATGCAGACGAAGACCTATCCTCTGGTGATGGACTTCTCCGCAAGCGCGGGTCCCGCCATCACGGCCGGGTTCGAGATTACCAACGAGATCACGGTCCCTGCCGGTTCAACCGAGCCCATGCAGGTGAATGTCGCTGCTGCGGCCGGCATCAAGAGCCTGACCCTCAGCCATTCTTCCGCCGATCTCGCGGCTCTTGGCATTCCTGCCGGAGTGGATCTCGTAGATGCTTCCGCAGATGTCATTTCCGCCCTCGGTGCGGCCGGAATCACTGCTTCTTCAGTGGCATTCGGCTCCCAGAGCGCTTCCTTCGACATCGGCGGCCTTATCGACCATCTTCCCCTTTGCGCATTCACCCTCAGCCTTACGGTCATCGACGCGAAAAACAACTACAGGGAGCTGCCTCTCAACATCGAGGTCATCTCGCCGGTAGACGCCGAAGTGACCGGAGCGACGCCGTGGGCCCGCTTCGCGCTGATCAGCGCCAAGTACTTCGTGAACCCGCGTCCCGAAGGACTGAGCTTCCAGTACCGTAAGGCCTCCGAGACCGCTTGGAGCGACTTCACCGGCGACATTTCCTTCAACGAGACGGCCAAGACTTTCAAGGCCGAGCTCTACGGCCTCGAGCCGCAGACCCAGTATGTCCTGCGCGCCGTTTCCAACAAGGACAAGGAGACCAAGGAGATCACCTTCACGACCGACAATGCCGAGACGGTCCGGAACCTCAATTTCGATTCCTGGTGGCAGGACGGCAGTTGCTGGTATCCGAACGAATCTTCTTCCTTCCATATTTGGGATTCCGCCAATCCGGGAACCAGCAGCCTGGGTGTCGTTCCTACGACGCCGGAGACAAATGATGTCGCCGTCGCCGGTCCGGGCAAGAAAGCTGCCAAGATGACCAGTATGCAGGTGAAGGTCGCCGTGATCACCAAATTCGCTGCCGGTAATATCTATATCGGGCAGTTTGACAAGGTGTCCGGTGTCGGTGCCGAGCTTGACTGGGGTGAGCCGTTCACTTCCCGTCCGCTTGCCCTGCGCGGTTACTACAAGTACCAGCCGAAGGCTATCGATATGGCTGAGAGTCCGTACACGGGCAAGAAGGGCGAGCTGGACAACTGTTCCATCAAGATTTATCTTGTCAATTGGACGAATCAGTTCCATATCAACACGTCCAAGAAGGTATTCCTCCCGGATGACGATCCTTCCATCATCGGCCTGGGTGACTTTACGAGCAATGTCCCTACGGACGGTTATGTCCATTTCACCCTGCCGGTCCGTTATCGTACCCTCAGTGTCCGGCCGACCCATATCGTCATTGTCGGTGCGGCGAGCCGTCTGGGAGACTACTTCACGGGCGGTGTCGGTAGTACGCTGTATCTGGATGAGTTTGAACTTGTCTACGACGCCGGAGAGCTTACCGAGACCGAGCGCGAACTTGTCGGATATCGCAACTAAGATGATATCCGTACAGAAGTTCTTCCTTGCGACTGTCCTCTGCCTGTCGGCCCCTCTGGCCATGCAGGCAGGGGATGGCCGTGAAGAAGCCAAGCCGCAGCCCTTCAGCCGCGGTTTCTCCACGGAAAAGCAGCTGTTCATCCCCAAGGGAACTGCCGGATTCGGTATTTCGGCCACATTCTCCGGCGGAGACATGGGGCAGGATGCAGGCTATTCCATTATCCCGTCGCTTATCGGCGATATCGCCGGCAGTTACCGTACATACGGTTTTTCGCCTGCTTTCGAATATTTCATAGGCGACAATCTGAGCCTCGGCTTCCGGCTCGACTACAAGAATACCTCGCTCAATATCGACAGCGCTGCGCTTTCGATCATGGAGGACATGTCATTTTCCGTTTCCGACCTCAGCTACCGCCGCCACACCTATCTCGGCTCGCTGACCGTCAGGTACTACGTCCCTTTTATGACCAGCAAAATTTTCGGCTGGTTCGTCGAGGGCCGCCTCACCGGAGGATATGCCCAGAGCAAGGAATACAAGACCGAGGACGGCCTCAAGCACGGCGTCTACTCCGAAAACTGGCAGTTGCGCCTTGGCGCCTATCCCGGCGTCTGCTTTTTTGTGGCGGAAAACGTCGATTTCGAAGTCCAGGTCGGACTGGTCGACTTCGGATACCAGCACGTGCGACAGGTCGAAAACCAGGTCAATGTCAGCACTGCCAACAAGTGGGACGCCAAGGGGGCCATCGACCTTCTGGCCATCAGTTTCGGCGCCCGCTTCTATTTCCTGGATAAACTTCACAAACCCGCCAGATAATGCGCCGCCTGCTGCCTCTTCTGCTGATAATAGCGTTTCCGTCGTGCCTCCTGCGGAACGACCTGGACTATCCCGTCGTCCCGGGAGACATCCTCACCTTCACGGTTGAGGGGCAGAAGGGTGTGGTAATCAACGCGCAGGCCCGGACGGTGGTCGTCGACCTCGAGGAGACGGCGGATGCGTCCCGCCTCAAGGTTACGGAAGTTTCCGTAAGTCCTGACGCCCGCATTGAGGGCATCGGCGAATATATCGACCTGAGCAAGCCTCTGGAAGTTTCGGTTAATACATGGCAGGAATACAAATGGACCATTTCCTCCACGCAGACCATCGACCGCTATGTCCGCTGCAGCGGGCAGATCGGCGATGCGAAGTTCAATCCTGACACCAAGACCGTCATCGTAAGCGTTCTCGAGAGCCAGCCTCTGACAAAGATTACCATCGAGGACATGAAGCTTGAGCCCGAAGGCTCCATGGTTCATTCCACGACGGGTTATTCCATGGAAGGCAACAAGGCGACCGTATCCACGCTCCCGTGCAATTTTCCCATGACCCTTGACTGCGTGCTCGAGCGTACATTCTCGGTCATCTACAAGGGGGAGACCATCGTGTGGCGCTTCAAGGCCGTGCAGGTCGCCATGAGCCTGTCGATAGATTCCGTCGTGCCTTATTGCTACCACGCAAAGGTGCGCGCCCTCTTCGACGGCGGCGCGGAACCGGTGATGGAATACAGGGCCGCAGATGCTTCTGAATGGGCCCCCGTCACTGCCACGGTGGCCGGCGTCGGCCTTTCCGCCGATATAACCGGACTCTCTGAAGATACGGCCTACGAAGTGCGTTTGCGCAGGGGCGACGAAACCAGCGAGGCTTTCTCCTTCAGGACAGGCAAGCCGGAGGTCCTCCACAACATGAATTTCGACTTATGGTACCAGGACGGCAAATGCTGGTATGCCAACGAGTCGTCCTCATTCAATATATGGGACTCCGCAAATCCCGGCACCAGCTCCCTCGGAGTGGTCCCTACCACCCCTGAAACCACTGACGTGGCGGTCTCCGGGCCCGGAAAGAAAGCGGCCAGGCTCGAGAGCACGACGGCGTTCGGCCAGTTCGCCGCCGGCAACATCTACGTGGGCCAGTTCGTCCAGGTGGCCGGTCTGGGCGCTATCCTCAATTGGGGCGTTCCGTTCTCAGGACGCCCGTCCGCCCTGGAAGGCTACTACAAATATGCTCCCAAGCCCGTGGACAAGGCCAAGGAGCCCTATCTGGACGAAATCGGAAAGCCCGACCACTGCTCGATAAAGATTTATCTTACTGACTGGACAAGTCAGTTTGTAATCAACACGAGCAAGAAGCAGTTCCTCTCCGAGAGCGACCCTTCCATAATCGGCATGGCCTCGCTCGTTTCCGACAAGGCGGACGAATCCTACGTCAAATTCACTCTCCCGATTGAATACCGTGACAACCGCACACCGTCCTATATCGTCATAGCCTGCGCCGCAAGCCGCTACGGCGACTACTTCACCGGCGGCATCGGCTCAGTCCTCCTTGTGGACGAATTCTCTTTCGTTTACGAATAGTTATACTCCAAAATAAGCGCGGACTGACGAGGCGTCGCCGGCAATCCAGACCGTGTCGCCTGATTCGAAGTGGAAGTCGGCCTTGGGGTTGGTCTGGATGGAGTCGTCGCGAAGTACGCTGATTACCATCAGGCCGTGTTTGCGAAGATCCAGGGAGCGAAGGCTCTTTCCTGTCATGATGTCGTCTTCCTTGAGGCTTATCCTTTTGATGGTGAAGTCTTCCTCCTTGCTGCCGGAGTGGTCCAGGACCGGTTTGAGGGTGATTTCTCCGGCCATTTCCTCCATGAAACCGGCAACCTGTTTGTCGGTGCCGACGATGACTATGCGGTCGAAGGGGTAGACGGGCTCGTCGCCCGAGGGAACGGTGATGGATTTGCCGCCGCGCTGGATTTTGATAATGTTTACGCCGGTGGAATGGCGGAAGGGGAGTTCCTTGAGGGTCTTTCCGGCAAACTGGGATTCGGGGCGCAGGTAGACTATCCTTGTCTCGACGTTGTAGCGCTCGAGCTTTTCGCGGACCGACGTTGATACCGGCGCGAGCTCGCGGGCCCGGCGGTCGGTTGCGCTCAGGTTTTCGAAGAAGCGGGCCTCCATGCGCAGGTGGCGCTTGAATATCTTCCTCATGGGGATGGCCAGCAGCAGGAATGCGAGCATAACCAGAAGTAGCTGGAGTCCGGCAAGATCGAAATGGGCGGTGATGGCGGCGATAACGAATGCTCCCGCGATGAGGATGCGTCCCAGGTCGATTGAGAGGAGGGCCCAGCTGTTGGAGCGGTTCTTCTGAACAAGGCGGTATTCAGACTTTTCCATCGAACTGCTGGTGGAAATCATCCCGTAGAGGAAGGGGAGCATGACCAGCAGGGTGAGGCCCGAGTTGAGAAGTCCGCGTCCGGTTTCGCTCCATTCGGGCAGCAAATTGGCAGTCAGTTTGTCGAGATAAACGTGCGAACCGATCTGGATGGCCAGGAGGAGCACGGCGTAAATCACGACGCGCAGAATGACCATCTTTATGAGTTCGCGCCACTCTCCGGATTCTATGCCGCTGGAGGTCCGCTGCTCGGTGAGACCGGCGTCGATCCTGTCCTGAAACTGCTGAGGGAGCACTTTGCGGAGCCACTTCAAGGCCGGGTCGGCCGCCTTGATCATGTAGGGGGTGGTGAATGTCGTTATGACGGATACGGAGATTATGACCGGGTAGATGAACTCCCGCAGGACTCCGAGCGAGCATCCGAGCGAAGCGATGATGAAGGAAAACTCTCCGAGCTGCGCGAGCGACATTCCCGTGTGGACCGCCGTGTCGAGGCCCTTCCCGGCGAGGATGGTACCGGTGGAGGCGAAGATGGTTATGCCTACCATTGCGATGATGGTAAGGATAAGTATGGTACCCCAGTGCGCTCCGATTACGGCCGGGTCGATCATCATGCCGACCGAGACGAAGAAAATGGCGCCGAAGAGGTCTTTGATCGAACCCATCAGCTTTTCAATATGCGCTCCTTCAAGCGTTTCGGCGAGGATCGAGCCCATTACGAAGGCGCCGAGGGCGGAGGAGAAGCCGACGGAATCGGCGAGAGTCACCATGCCGAAGCAAAGCCCGATGGCGATAATAAGCAGCGTTTCGTCGTTGAGAAGCGGTTTAATCCATTTCAGCAGGGATGGGATGACGTAGATGCCGACCAGAAACCACAGGACGAGGAAGAATGCGAGTTTGCCAAGTGCCAGAAGCATCTTGCCTCCGGCGAAATGGCCGGTTGCCGCGAGGGTGGACAGCAGGACCATCAGCAGGACTGCGATGAGGTCTTCGACGACGAGGACACCGAAAATCAGCTGGGCGTAGGGCTTGTCTTTCAGCCCCATGTCGCCGAAAGCCTTTATGATGATCGTGGTGGACGACATCGACAGCAGACCGCCGAGGAAGATGCTCTCCATCATCGACCAGTGGAGGAGCTGGCCCGCCAGAAGCCCCGTTCCGAACATTCCGACGCAGTTGATTCCGGCTATGATAAAGGCCGAACTGCCCACCTTCAGCAGCTTCTTGAAGCTGAAATCGAGTCCCAGAGCGAAGAGCAGGAAGATGATTCCAAGTTCTGACCAGTTGTGGACGGCTGCGGTGCTGGTGATATGGAAAAGGCCCAGGTGCGGGCCGACTACGAAGCCGGCTATGAGGTAGCCCAGGATCAGGGGCTGCTTCAGGGCCTTGAAAAGGACGGTGAACACGCCTGCCGCGATGAGGATGACGGCCAGGTCCCTTACTAGATTAATTTCATCTGACATGATGCAAAGTTAAGAAAAACTCCGCTTAATACTTGTATTTTTCCCCGTGGCTGCGTAAATTTGTCCTTCGATTTTCATTTTTCAATTATGGTGCAGGTCTATTGCAGAAACAGCCGTACCTCCGGGCGTTACCCCGAGGGCACGTCACTCCTCCAAATGCTCTCCGACTTCGACTTCGAGAAGCCTTATCCCATCGTCTCGGCGAAAGTCAACAATGTCTCGCAGGGACTTAAGTTCAGGGTATATCAGAGCAAGGACATAGAATTCCTGGATGTCCGGGAGCCGAGCGGCATGCGTGTATACTGCCGCTCGCTTTCTTTTTTGCTTTGCAAGAGCGCCTATGACGTTTTCCCGGGCTGCAAGGTCTATATGGAACACCCTATCTCGGGCGGCTACTTCTGCCATTTGCACAAGGCCGACGAGTCGCCGCTTTCCGACGACGATATCAAGCTGCTGGAAGCCAGGATGAAGGAGATAGTCGCCTCCGACATGCCCTTCCACCGCTACGATGTCCAGACCGACCGGGCGATCCGCGAGTTCCGCAAGCGCGGCTACGACGACAAGGTCCGTCTTCTGGAGTCGGGCGGCGAGCCCTACACCGACTATTACACCCTTGGTGACACCGCCGACTATTACTATGGCAAACTGGTCCCTTCCACGGGCTATCTTACCGTCTGGGGCATCCAGCGCTATGAAGACGGCATGCTCCTGCGCGTCCCCGACCAGTCCGACCCTTCGCGTCTTGCCCCCTCCGTGGCCCAGCCCAAGACCTACAGCATGTTCAACGAAGCCCTCCGCTGGAACATAATCATGGGCCTCAGCACCGTAGGCGACGTGAACCAGGCCTGCCAGCAGGGTCGTGCCAGCGAGCTGATACAGGTGGCCGAAGCGCTCCAGGAAAAGAAAATCGTCCAGATCGCCGAGGAGATAGAGCGCCGTTACCATTCAGAAGTCCCGACCCGCGTCGTGCTCATCACCGGCCCCAGCAGCAGCGGCAAGACGACCTTCTGCAAGCGCCTCAGCATCCAGCTCAAAGCCTGCGGTCTGACCCCTCTGTCGATGTCGACCGACGACTATTTCGTCAACCGCGTCGACACCCCGAAACTCCCTGACGGCAGCTATGATTTCGACAATTTCGACACGGTCGACCATGCCTTGATGGAGTCCGACATCATGAAAATGCTCTCTGGCGAGGAAGTGGACGTGCCTGAATACAACTTCGTCACCGGCCTGCGCGAATACAACGGCAAGAAAATCCTCCTTCGCCCAGGCTGCATCCTCCTTATCGAGGGTATCCACGCCCTCAATCCCGGGCTTACCTCCAGGATTCCGGAAGAGTCGAAGTTCAAGATTTTCATCAACACGATGACCAGTACGGCCCTTGACAACCACAACTGGATACCGACGAGCGACAACCGTCTGCTTCGCCGCATCGTCCGCGACTACAACAAGGGCGCATTCTCCGCGAGGGAGTCAATCAGCAACTGGCCCAACGTCTGTGCCGCCGAGCAGAAATGGATCATGCCGTACCAGGAAACTGCCGACATGATGTTCAATTCGGCCTATCTTATTGAGTTTGCGGTGCTTCGCAACCATGCTGAGCCCATCCTGCGGAGCGTCCAGAAGAATTGCCCCGAATACAGCGAGGCCCATCGCCTGCTGAAGTTCATCCACTATTTCACCCCGGTTCCCGACAAGGAGATTCCCCAGACTTCGCTGCTTCGCGAATTCATCGGCTGACAAATTCCATGTCGAAATCCCGGCACAGGTGCTGTGCCGTCATCCTGCCGCTGCCTCCGGCAATGGGGAGGCCGCCCGAGAGGCTTGTGCGCTGACCCGTGAAGTAGAGTCCCTCCTTGTAGCGGATGGGGGCGACGCTGGTCAGGTGCCAAGGGCGCCAGAGGGTCATGTAACTGCCGTCGTAGGTGTCGCAGTAGCGCTCGTAGGTCAGGGGAGTTGCCATGTCGGTAACTTCGACCTTGCCCTTCGTCTCGGGGATGAAGCGGGAGAGGATTTCCACGAAACGGGCGATGATTTCCTCCTTTTTCCTGCGGTAGGAGCCGTCTTCCCTGGCTGCTTTCCAGAATCCGTAGGAAGGCCCTGAGAGCAGCGTGGTGACCGCAGAACAGCCTTCGGGGGCATAGTCCAGTTCCTTGGAATAGTTGTGGATGGGAAGTATGCTGATGGAGAGTCCGGCAACTTCCAGGGGCTCGTCCAGCACGCATTGCATCGAACGCGGCCAGGCGCTGAGGTCGGCACGCACGCCCACGCCGATGAACATGCATTGCTCGGTCTCCAGGTTCCGGCGCATCTGGCGGGCCCATTTGTCGCCCAGGGGCTCTGAAAATAGGCGGTCGATGGCCTTGCGGGCATCGGAGGATATCACGACGGCATCCGAGGGGATGAATTCACTGGCAGTGCGGACTCCGGTTGCCTTGCTCCTGTCCATGACGACTTCGAGGACGGTGGTGTTGTAGCGGATCTCGCCGCCGAGGGCGGTGAAGGTGTCGGCCATGTTGCGTGCCATGCGGAGCGAGCCTCCCTCGGGGTAGCCGCTGTCGCCGTAGCAGAAGGTGCTCATGGTGTAGACCAGCGAGAGGGCATTCTGCTCGGGATTGATCACCGAACTGATCAGCTTGCTGAGGATGGGGGAGCGGAAGCGCCGGGCATAGCGACCCGCCGAAAACGACATCAGCCATGGCGCCATGAGAACGGACGGAAGCATTCTTACGAACTCCATCGGGTTGAATCCGCGGGGATTCCTGACCTTGAGGCCGGCAAGGTCCAGAAGAGGCATATGGAAATGGCGGAAGCACCACAGGTCGAAGCGCAGAAGCGCGATGGCGAGCCAGTCTTCAGGAGCGGCTGCGAGGAAGGTTTGCTGCATCTTGCGGGGGTCCCTGAACAGTTCCAGACGCTTGTCCCCGTCTATCAGGGTGTAGACCGGATCCTTGAAAAAGAGGGGATTGTTGTCCCGCAGCGCTCCCGTGTCGGTCCATACTTCGTGGAGGGGGTCGTCTTCCCTGGAACCGATGAGCCAGTGGATTCCGCCCTCGAAGTTGTAGCCTTTGCGTTTCCAACTCGTGGAAACTCCGCCGGGGTTGCCCGCCTTTTCGAGAATAATGGTCCTGAAACCGGATCTTTGGGCGTAAATAGCGCAAGTAAGGCCGGAAATACCGGCCCCTATGATAGTAAGTTGTCTTGTCATGGTGCAGTGAATACTACTTCCGCTCACAAAAATACTTAAAAATCCCCAATTTTTTGTAAGTTTGCAGTCTATATGTTTTGCTTATGCCCGGAAAGATTCGAAAATTCATGAAGGAATTCAGGCTGTCGATGCGTATGAAGCTCACTCTGAGCCTCAGCGCAATCGCCGTCACCCTGCTTGTCTCAAGCATCATTTCCGTGACTGAATACACGCGGATGAGCGACTACGTGTCCGAGCTTATCGCCGGCAACATCCGTTCAATCAATGTGGCTCAGCGCCTTGCCGGAGTGAGCAACGCCTATAACCTCGAACTCCTCGCCGTCATCGGAGACGACAATCTCAACACGCTTCCGGATTTCGACCAGACCGAGTTCCTGGCCCATTGCGACAGCCTGCGCAATGCCCTGCGCGGCGGCAACCGTTCCCATCTGGCCGACTCCGTGGAATATTCCTACTCGGCCTACATGCTCACATCCCTGGAACTCCCGGAAGTCCTCAAATCCGATTTCATCGACACCCGGACCTGGTATTTCGAGCGTCTCCAGCCCGTCTACGGCCGCCTCCGCAGCGACATCGACGCCCTCACCACCGCCATCTACGACGACCTTGCGCGTAACTCCGCCACCTTCGACAGGGGCTTCTACCGCAGCGTGATCCCGAGCGCCGTGACCCTCTCCGTAGGGCTGCTGATGATACTCCTGCTGCTGTTCTTCCTCCTCGTCTACTACGTCAATCCGCTCTACAAGATGCTTGCGGGGCTGGACAATTATCGTTCGTTCGGGAAGAAATACAACTACGATTTCGACGGAGACGACCAGCTGCGCTCCCTCAATGAAGGCATAACCGAAATAACCGAGGAAAACCTGCAGCTTCGCAGGCGCATCAAGACTCTTCGTGACACCCTCAATCCCAAGGCATGAACCTGAAAGCCATAGTGAGAAACGTGGGTTATGCCCTCCTGGTCAGCGCATTGTTCATGCTGCTGTCGGTTCTCGTGTCGGTTGCCGGAGGGAACGACAGTGCGCTTGCCGCCCTTCTCATCAGTTTCGTAATCACTTTCATTTTCGGAGCCTTCCCCTTCATCTTCGTAAGGAAGGGACCGCCCATTTCCCTTAAGGACGGCTACATGATAATCTTCCTGTCGTGGCTGCTGTCCTTCGTTTTCGGTATGCTCCCTTATCTTTTGTGGGGAGGACCGTTTACGGTTGTAAATGCCTGGTTTGAAAGCGTTTCCGGCTTCACCACCACTGGCGCTACCATTCTCGACAACATAGAAGCCCTGCCCAAGAGCCTCCTGTTCTGGCGTTCCGCCACCCATTTTATCGGAGGTTTGGGAGTCGTGGTTTTCCTGCTGCTCATCATTCCGTCGTCATCGCCCGTGCGCCTTCGCCTGACCAACATGGAGCTTTCTTCGCTCTCCCGCGAGGGCTACAGCACCAGGGCTAATCGGACCGTATATATCTTCACCTCGGTCTATCTCGGGCTTAACCTCCTGGCATTCCTCAGCTACCTGATCGCCGGCATGTCGCCTTTCGACGCCATCAACCACGCCTTCAGCGTCTGTGCCACCGGCGGCTTCTCCACCCGCAATCTCTCCATAGGCGACTTCCATTCCGTGGGCATCAACTTCATCACGATGGTGTTCATGCTCCTGAGTTCCATACACTTTGCGCTGATCTACACTGTGGTCGTGACGCGCTCCCTGTCGGCTCTGAACAATCCGGTGCTGAAGTATTATCTTGCTACGCTTGCGCTTGCCATCATCGTCGTCGCCGGTTCGCTCAAGTCTTCCGGAGTCAATGCCACGTGGCCGAGCGCGTTCATGGACAGTTCCTTCCAGGTCATCTGCTTTGCCACGACATCGGGTTTCGCCATATGCGACAACAGTCTCTGGCCGCTTTTCCCTTGCCTTATCCTTATGTTCATCGGCATCCAGTGCGGCATGGCGGGCTCGACTTCCGGCGGCGTGAAGGCCGACCGCGTCCTCCTGCTCATCAAGACCCTTTTCAGGCAGGTAAGGCAGAGTGTCCATCCTTCTTCTGTCAAGGAAATCCGCTGGGGCAAGCACACGCTAAGGGACGAGGAAGTCTATCCACATGTCCTCTACCTTGCCGTCTACATGTTTTTCGTCCTAATCTCCGTGCTGGTGTGCCTGCTGGTGGGAGGCGACAACGAAAGCGCCCTCGCCGGCACAGTGGCGTCGCTCGGCAACGTCGGTCCGGCTTTCGGCGACCTCGGAACATACAGCACCTACAATGCCCAGCCGTCGGCGGCCAAAATCGTTTTCACCCTCGACATGTTCCTGGGACGTCTGGAAATATATCCCGTCCTCGCGGTATTCGCCATCGTCTTCGGGCGGAAAAGGAAATAGGGGATGGACAGGGCCGTTATTCTCCAGGAGGCTTTCAAGTCTTCGCTCGGATATGCTCCGACAGCGTGCCAGGACAATTTTTTCCGCACGGCGTCGGAGTTTCTTACCGGTGACGACAGCGACATCCTGGTCGTAAACGGCTATGCCGGAACGGGAAAGACCACGGCAGTGGCCGCAGTTATATCCGTGATGAGCGAATATCGCGTCCCATGCGTCCTCCTGGCGCCGACCGGCCGCTCTGCCAAAGTGTTGTCGGCATATGCCGGGAGGCCGGCATACACGATTCACAAGCATATCTACCGCCAGCGCACCGTGGGTGAAGACGGCTTCGGACAGTTCGCCCTCGGCTTCAACAAGAGCCGCGACACGCTATTTGTCGTGGACGAAGTTTCGCTCATTGGGGTTGACAATTCAGCATCCGGCTCTACTTTCGGGACCGGAAATCTGTTGGAAGACCTTATCAAATACGTCCGCAGCGGAGTGGGATGCCGTCTTATCCTTGTCGGCGACGCGGCCCAGCTGCCCCCCGTGGGGCTCGACAGCAGCCCGGCGCTATCTCCGGAATATATGTCCATCGCCGGGGGCGTGCAGTTTGTAACGCTGACGACCGTAGTGCGCCAGCAGAAGGAGTCGGCTATCCTCTACAATGCCACATTGCTCCGGGAGTTGATTTCCTCGCCTCAGCCCGTGGAACTGTCGCCGTCGGACCTTCATCTCAAGGCGTTCGAAGACGTGCAGCGTGTCTCCGGGGCGGAGCTTATCGACTCTTTGTCAGATGCTTACGGACGTTACGGCGAAGACGGCACCATAGTCCTGTCCCGCTCAAACAAGCGCGCCAACCGCTACAACGCCGGCATACGCGCTCAGGTCCAGTACAAGGAAGAAAGCCTGGTGCGGGGCGACAAGCTGATGATAGTTCGCAACTGCTACCACTTCGTGGACGATATCGACCAGATGCCATACATAGCCAACGGCGATATGGCCAAGCTCTTGCGTATCAGTAATTTCGAAGAGCGTTACGGGCTTCATTTCGCCGATGCGCGCCTGTTGTTCCCGGACTACGGCGACGCCGAGGTCACCGCAAAGGTGTGCCTCGACACCCTGGAGTCCGAGGCCCCGGCCCTTACTTATGAACAGCAAAATGCCCTGTATCAGGGCGTAAGCGCGGATTATGCCCATCTGCCGACAAAAAAGAAACGCTACGACGCCGTGAGGGAAGACCCGTTCTACAATGCCCTCCAACTCAAATATGCCGAAGCCATAACCTGCCACAAGTCCCAGGGCGGACAGTGGGACTGCGTCTTCATCGACAATCCCTTCTGGCAGGACGTGCTTGGCGTAGACGACCTCAAGTGGCTGTACACGGCGCTGACGAGGGCCGTTGAGAAAGTTTATCTGGTTAATTTCAAAGACGAATACTTTGCATAGGGATATGGGAAAGAGGATTTTGATTTGCATGTTATGCCTTGCCGCCATGACGCAGAGTCTGGCGGCGTCCGCATTTGAGAAAGTTCCGTCTCGCTGGAAGTGGATAAGTTCCCGCGAAGTGGCGTTTTCTGTCGACGGAACCTTTGCCGATTCTTTCGTCTATGACGCCCGGAACCGTCTCAAGGTCAGGGACTGCGCCGACTTGTCGCTGCCCGAGCCTGACAAGGCAAATGTGTCGGAAGGTGCTGAAAATCCGACGTTTTCCCCCGATTCTTCGAAGATAGCGTTTACCCGCGGCGGCGATTTGTACGTGGTCGACGTAGCCTCGGGCTTGGAGCGTCGGCTTACCTTCGACGGTAGTTCCGTCATATCGAACGGCTATGCTTCGTGGGTATATTTCGAAGAGATTTTCGGGCGTCCTTCCCGCTACAGGGCATTCTGGTGGTCTCCTGACAGCAGGCGGATCGCATTCTACCGTTTCGACGAAAGCCACGTCCCGGTGTTCCCCATATATTCTCCGTTCGGGGATTTGGGCGGCAGCCTGCGCCGGACGCGTTATCCCAAGGCCGGGCAGGACAATCCTCAGGTGAGGATAGGTTTTGCCGACCTCGGTTCAGATGCGGCTCCGCTCGTGTGGGCCGACTTCAATCCGGAGGAGGACCAGTATTTCGGTACCCCTTTCTGGTCAGATGATTCCGGTGCCCTGTATGTCAGCCGCGAGCCGCGTATCCAGAACACGCTCGACCTATACAGGGTAGATGCCGCTTCGGGAGCGAAACAAGCTGTATATCATGAGGAAAGCCCCACATGGCTGGACTGGATAGAGGGAATGCTCTTTACCGCCAAGGGCCTCTATATGGTAAGAAGTTTCGAGACCGGATGGCAGCAGATATATTTTCTCGGCTATGACGGCTCGCTGCACCGCCTGACAGACGGCCCTAACTGGCGTGTAAAGCTCCTGCGTGCCGATATATCCGGCAACGTGTGGTTTACGGCCGAGCGCGACAGCCATGTCCGCCAGACCCTTTACCGGGTCGATGCGAAAGGCCGGATCGTTGCGCTGACCGACCCTTCCCTCGACGTTGCCGGCGTATCTTTCTCGCCTGACGGCAAATACTTCGTCGCGTCGCTTTCCAACTTTGCCACTCCGACCCAGGTTTGGCTAATGGACAGCCGTGCTTCGGAAAATCCCCGCAAGCGCCACCTGCCTTCCACCTCCGTCAAAGTCGCTGATATGGCCGGAGAAGGTTTTGAGGCGGCATCTTACTGCCTTCCTGAGTCGGTTTCCATTACGACCGCCGATGGGCTTGAACTTCCAGGATACATAGTTTACCCGCGGAATTTCGACCCTTCGAAGAAATATCCCGTCCACGTGGACATCTACGGCGGACCTGACACTCCGCTTGTTCGCGACCGCTGGTACGACCCGTCCCGTTTTGCGTGGTGGGCTGAAAACGGCATCATAGAGCTGACTGCCGACTGCCGCGCCGCCGGACACAATGGCCGTGAGGGCCTCGACAGGATTTACCGCCGCCTTTCCGAGGTGGAAATCCGCGATTTCGTGGCCTGGGCCGACTACCTGAAATCGCTCCCTTACGTGGCTCCGGACCGCATTGGCGTGGAAGGTTTTTCCTTCGGTGGTACCATGACGGCACGTCTTGTCATGGAGCATTCCGATGCATTCCACTACGGAATCGCCGGCGGCGGTGTGTATGACTGGGCGCTGTACGACACCCATTATACCGAAAGGTTCATGGAAACTCCCGGGTCCAATCCCGAAGGCTATGCGGCAACGCGCGTGATAAGCCATGCCGCCTCCTACCCGACGGAGTATGCGGACTCTTCGCAGGGAATAGCGCCGGTCATGCTCAAGCTGACCCACGGCACCGGCGACGACAATGTCCACTATCAGAATACCCTCCTGCTCGTGGATGCACTGGAGCGGGAGGGTAAGCGGTTTGAACTTATGATCTATCCTGACGGGATGCACGGATATCGCGGTGCGCAGGGAAAGCATTCCCGCGAGGCCGACCGCGCATTCTGGAGGAAATATCTGCTTCGGGAGCCCTGACTATTTAAGCCTGAATGATTCCCTTGCGCGGATGTCGCGGAAAAAACTTAACTTTGCACACCGAAAATCAGCGATAACACATGATACAGTCAATGACAGGATACGGCCGGGCCGAAGCTGCCTTGCCGGGCGGAAAACTTCTGGTGGAAATCCGTTCCCTGAACGGGAAGAATGCAGATATAGGCATCAAGACGGCGCTTATGCCTAAGGATAAGGAACTGGAGGTGCGCCAGCGCCTCGCCTCCAGGCTCCAGCGCGGCACGATCGACCTGTTCATGACATTCGAGGCCAATGCCGCTTCTTCGGCAAGGCCGGTCAACGGCGAGGTGCTCAAGGCCTATCTTGGCCAGGTCACCGACGCCGCACGCGAAGCCGGGCTGGCCATCTACCCTACGTCCGACGCCAATGCCGCCTCGATTATCCTCAATGCCGTCCTGCGTTTCCCCGACGTTGTGAGCAGCAAGAGCGCTGACGTCATCGACGAAGACAACTGGCCGCTCGTGTCCGATGCCATCGACAATGCTATAGAGGCCGTTTTGGCCTACAGGCTCCAGGAAGGCGAAGTCCTCCACCGCGATGTCTCCGCCGGGATAAACGGCATCCTGTCCATTTACGACGAGGTCGAATCGATGGAAGGGGAGCGCATCGAAGGGGTCAAGGCGCGCCTTTCCTCCGCCCTTGAGACGCTCGGCCAGAAACCGGACCCCCAGCGCTTTGAGCAGGAGCTAATCTACTATCTTGAAAAGCTGGACATCAACGAGGAAAGGGTAAGGCTTCGCCAGAATTGCCGCTATTTCCTCGACACCCTCGAAAACGATCCCGCGCCCGGCAAGAAACTCGGATTCATCATCCAGGAAATCGGCCGCGAAATCAACACCACGGGCTCCAAGGCCAATCACGCGGGAATCCAGAGGGCCGTAGTCCGCATGAAAGACGCCCTCGAAAAGGTCCGCGAGCAGAGCATGAATATCCTTTAGAGCAGTCCGAGCATACGGCTGCGGCTCAGGAGGCACACCCCGACGGGCCCTGCGCTTCTTCCGAGCTTGCTCGCCTGTATGCGCGTGTCGCGGCTGACGATGTTGAGCGAATGCTTCGAGATGGCCGTTTTGACCGGCAGCATGAGGTAGTCGCCGACCTCGGTGAGGCGCCCTCCAAGCACGACCAGGTCGGGATTGAAGATGTTGATTACACCGGCTATGGCCTTGCCGAGGTTGGCTCCTATTTCCTCCATCACTTCGATTGCCTGGACATCCTCGTCCTTGACTGCCGTTATGATGTCTTCCAGGGTGAAATCGCCTTTATCCTGCAGGGTTTTCTGGAGGACGGATGCCTTGCCAGCGCTGATGCTTTCCATGAGAATGCGGTGGGCGGCGCTTCCGGAAGCGCATGTCTCCAGACAGCCCACCTTGCCGCACTGGCAGACGACGTTGTTGTCCAGTGTGGGGAAGTGGCCGATTTCGCCGGAGAAGCCGGATTTCCCGTAGTGGAGCTTCCCGTCCAGTATCATACCCATTCCCAGGCCCCAGCTGACGTTGAAAAACAGGATGTTCTTCTCGGCCTGCAGATGGCTGCCCAGGTATTCGCCATAGGCCATGGCGCGGGAGTCGTTTTCGATGAATACGGGAACACCCAGGCGCTCGGAAAGTATGTCGGTCAGGGGGCGTTCCTCACTGATGAAATAGGTGAAACTGTATCCGGATGAGGCGTTTACGCGTCCGGAAAGCGTGATTCCGCAGGCCAGCAGATCCGACGGACTTATGCCCAGGGAACGGACCTGCGAACGGATGACGTCGGCCAGCGCGTTGAACGACTCCTTGGTGCTTTCGAGGCGGAAGAGAATGCCGTCTTTGCGGGCGATCACCTGCCCCTTGAAATCGATGGCGACAAGTGCGAGGCTTTCGCGGCCTACTTCCACGCCCACGATCTGCCCTGCGGCAGGATTGAGGCCGTAGAAACTCGGACGGCGCCCGCCGGATGAACCGTGCTGCTTTCCCATGTCCACGAGGAAGTTGTCCTCGATCAGTTCGCTCACGAGCTTGGTTACCGTGGGGATGCTGGCGTTGAGTTCCTTGCTTATTTCCGCGAGGGCCATGTCGTTTTGCAGGCAAAGCCCGAGTATCTGCTGCTTCAGTCCGGCGTTGCGTCCGTGCAGCTTGTCGAGGAGTTTGTTCATTTTGTCCAGTAGGTCTCGATTTCTTCAAGTGTCTTGCCCGTTGTCTCGGGAACTTTCTTCCACATTATCAGAAGGTATGGTATGCACATGAAGGCAAAGAGGAAGAAGGTGCCGGCCGGGGTCAGGTTTTCCAGCATCCACGGTGTCAGCTGGCCTATGAGGTAGGTGCCGACCCACAGGGCGAGTCCGGCGATGCTCATGGCGAGGCCGCGCACCCGGTTGGGATACATTTCGCTCAGCAGCACGAAGACGACCGCGCTGATGGAAATGGCCGTGCAGAATACATACAGAAGGAAGAATGTAAGCAGGAACCACGTGGGAAGGGTGCCCAGCGCGAAGTATGTTCCTATGCAAAGCAGGCAGACGATCATGCCGCCGACTCCCCACCATACCAGCGTCTTGCGCCCGACCTTGTCGATAATGAGGAGGGCCAGGACAGTGGTCAGCATGTTGACGACGCCGACAAGGACTGTTGAGAACATGGAGCCTTCCCCGCTCAGGCCGGCATCCTGGAAAATCTTGGGACCATAGTACAGCACGGCGTTAACGCCCATGAACTGGCCGAGAATGGCGATGGCGCTGCCGACGAGGACTGCCGTGCGGATGCCGGGCTCCAGGAGCGCCTTCCATTCCGACTTGACTTCGCCGTCGATGCTCGCGCGGGTTATTTCAAGCTGTCTTTCGGCTTCCTCCCTTGAGGGATAGATCCTTCCGAGGACCTTCAGCGCCTTGTCCGGCCTGCCGCGAACGATCAGCCAACGGGGACTCTCGGGGATGAAGAAGATCACCGCGAGGAAAAGCAGGTCGGGGATGGTCTCGAAACCGAGCATCCCGCGCCAGTATTCGCTCCCGAACATGCGTCCGTAGGTGGAAGGGTCGGCCGCGTAGGCGTCAGAGCCCTTGAGGATGAAGTAGTTGATAAGGTATGCCAGGAGAAAGCCTATGGTGATGGCCAGCTGGTAGAGCGAAACGAGCGTGCCGCGCTTTTCGGCCACTGCGACTTCCGAGATGTAGATGGGAGAGACGATGGAGACCACTCCGATGCCGAATCCGCCTATGATCCTGTAGATTACAAGGTCGGAAAAACCATTGCAGAAGGCGCAGCCTATGGCCGAGATGCTGAACATGACGGCGGCGATGAGCATGGTCTTCTTGCGCCCGAGAAAATCGGATAGCATGCCCGCGACGAGCACGCCGGCTATCGACCCTATCAGGGCGCAGCCCACGTACCAGCCCTCGAGGCCTGTGGACAGACCGAACTGGGATTTGACGATTTCCGTGGTCCCGGAGATGACTGCGGTGTCGTATCCGAACAGTATTCCTCCGATGGCGGCGACTACGCTCAGAAACACGACGTAGCCCATGTTTACGCTTTGTTTCATCTTGTGTTTTTTGCAAAAGTACAAAAAAATATCTTATAACAAATTTATAAATTAAGCTTTTATTTTGAAAAATTCTTAAAAAGTAGTATATTTGCAATACAAATCGCGTGTCAAGATGGATATGAATATGGATTTCGGGGCGATGGCTGCCCGGTATAAGGCTGAACTTCTGGACAATGTGCTGCCTTTTTGGCTGGAAAATTCCCAGGACAGGGAGTTCGGCGGCTATTTCACCTGCCTCGGCCGGGACGGCAGCGTATATGACACCGACAAGTTCGTCTGGCTCCAGGGCAGGGAAGTGTGGATGTTCTCCATGCTATACAATAAACTTCGCAAGGACCCCGCCTGGCTCGAATGCGCCGCCCACGGTGCCGCGTTCCTGCGCGACCACGGATGGACCGGCGACCATGACTTCTATTTCTCCCTGACGCGTGAGGGCCGTCCGCTGATCCAGCCCTACAATATATTCTCGAACACTTTCGCCTGCATGGCCTTCGCCCAGTACGCCGAGGCTTCAGGCAGCGATGAATATGCTTTCCTGGCGAGGAAGACCTTCGACCGCATTCTTGCCCGCCGGAGCAATCCCAAGGGCATTTGGTCCAAGGGCGTTCCGGGTACGCGTCCGCTCAAGGACTTCGCCCTGCCCATGATTATCTGCAACATGGCCCTCGAGGTGGAGCATATCGTAGATGACAAGGAACTGATGGACAGGACAATAGAAGAATGCCTCCACGAAGTCCTCGACGTTTTCTACCAGCCCGACCTGGGCGTCATGGTCGAAAATGTCTCGGCCGTGGACGGCTCCCTGGTCGACTGCTTTGAAGGGCGCAGGATCAATCCCGGCCACGACCTCGAAGCCCTTTGGTTCCTGATGAATCTGGGCGTGAGGCTCGGGGACGACGCCCTTATCCGCAAGGCCGTCGACATCTCCCTGAGAGTCATCGAGTTCGGCTGGGACAAGAAATACGGCGGCATCTTCTATTTCATGGACCGCAAGGGCTATCCCACCCAGGAACTGGAGTGGGACCAGAAACTGTGGTGGGTCCATATCGAGAGCGCGATCGCCATGATAAAGGGCTACCAGCTCACGGGGAATGAAAAATGCCTGGAATGGTTCCTCAAGCTGGACGACTATATGTGGAAGCACTTCAAGGACAGCGAGTTCCCCGAATGGTTCGGCTATCTTGACCGCCGTGGGGAAGTGTTGCTTCCGCTCAAGGGCGGAAAGTGGAAGGGTTGCTTCCACGTCCCCCGCGGGCTGTACCAGATCGGTACGGTCCTGGAGTCCCTTTCCAAGGGAGTTTAGTCCTTGTTTTCAGAAAGATATTGCCGGCAGAAGCCGGACAGTCCGCAATCCGCGCATTTGGGGTTGCGGGCCGTGCACGTGTAGCGGCCGTGGAGGATGAGCCAGTGGTGGGAGATGGCCCGTTTGTCTTCGGGGATGTATTTTTCGAGTTCCTTGCTTACCGCGTCGGGCGTCTTCCCGTCGGAGAGGCCAAGTCGGTGGGAAACGCGGAAGACGTGGGTGTCGACCGCTATCACCGGTTTGTCGTAAACAACTGATGCGATGACGTTTGCCGTCTTGCGGCCGACGCCGGGGAGGGTCATGAGCGCGTCGATGTCGGAAGGAACTTCGCCGCCGAAGTCTTCGCAGAGTTTCCGGGCCATTCCGATGAGGTGGGTCGTCTTGCTGTTGGGGTATGAGACGCTTTTGACGTAGGGGTACAGGTCGTCGAATGAAGCGGCGGCAAGGGCTGCGGCGTCAGGAAAACGTTCCAGCAGGGGAGGCGTGACCATGTTGACCCGCTTGTCGGTGCACTGGGCCGAGAGAATCACTGCGACAAGCAGCTCGAAGGGCGAATTGTAGTGGAGTTCGGTGGCTGCGGCGGGCATGTTTTCCCCGAACCATGCCACGACCTTCGAGAACCTTTCCTTGCGGGTCATACGATAAGGTCGAGGTTGATGACTTCTTCGACCTGCTCGATGCAGGTTTCGCCCTTGCAGAGCATTACGCGGCCGCCATATTGCTCGAAGATGGCCCTGTTGTGGGTGACCATGACTATGGCGGTGCCTTCCTCGTTGATGCCGCGCAGGAGTTTCATGATGCCGTCGGCGGTTTCGGCGTCGAGGTTGCCGGTGGGCTCGTCGGCGATGATGACTTCGGGCTTGTTGAGGAGGGCGCGCGCGATGGCGATGCGCTGCTGCTCGCCGCCTGAAAGCTGATGGGGCATCTTGTGGGCCTTCTTGTCCATTTTCACGGCCTCGAGCACTTCGCTGATGCGGCGGTCGATGTCTTCGGGGTTTTTCCATCCGGTGGCGCGGAGGACGAAGGAGAGGTTGTCTTCAACGCTGCGGTCCATCAGGAGCTGGAAGTCCTGGAAAACGACGCCTATCCTGCGGCGCAGGTAGGGGATGTCGCGGCTGCGGATATCCGACAGGTCGTAGCCGCAAACCGTGGCGGAACCTTTGCCGAGACGGTTTTCGGCGATTATGGTGCGGATGATGGAGGTCTTGCCGGTGCCGACCTTGCCTACTATGTAGACGAAGTCGCCGGGATAGATGTCCATGTTCAGTCCGTAGATGACCGTTGTGTCGCCGCCGAGGATGTCTGCGTCGCGGAAAGAAATGACGGGAGTGCCTTTGTCCATAAAAAATGCTTCGTTGGCCCGAATATTGAGCGATAATGTACAAATATAATTGAAAAAATCCGTAAATTTGTAAAAATTGTCCCGAATATGAAGCATAGACTTTTTGCTGCCCTTCCGATTGTGCTCTCGCTCCTGTGCGGGGCTGGTTTTTCAGCCCGAGGCGACGATGTGAAAGCTTTCAGGGATGCGCTCTCACTTTACGAGAAAGGCATGTACGTCCAGGCCCAGGCTGCTTTCGAAGCCATTGAGGATCCTGACTTCCGCACAGAGGGCTACGGCGTGCTGTGCGCCACGCGGCTCCGCTCGCCCGGATACGAAAAAAAGATAGAAAAATACGCTGCGGAATATCCCTGGTCCGGCCTTCTGCCCCAGATTAACTGGTGTTATGCCCGCAACCTCTTCGACGACGAGGACTACGCCAGTGCGCTTCCCGTCCTGAATTCCCTGTCAGAGAACGATATCGACTCGCGGGAGAGGGAAGAGTTCATCTTCAAGAAGGCCTACACCGCCTTCTCGACCGGCGACGGCGATGCCGCGTTGCACGGCTTCCGCAAGATCGACGCCCTTCCCGTAGGCGACTACACAGCCCCTTCTCGCTATGCCGCCGGCTACATCCTCTATGAGCGCGGACGTTTTGCCGAAGCCCTTCCGTGGTTCGAAAAGGCAGGAGCCGACCCCCGCTTCGAGGAAGTGTCCAACTACTACATCCTCGAGTGCCACTACATGATGAAGGACTACGCCTATGTGGTGGACAACGGCAACGCCCTCTATGACAAAGTCCCCGAAGAGCGCAGGCCCCATCTGGCCCGTCTCATCTCCGAATCCTATCTGGTCCAGGGCGACACCGACGCCGCCAAGACCTATTTCGAGCGCATCGACACGTCCTCGGTCCGCACGAGGGGCGACTATTTCTATGCGGGTTCCCTGCTCTATGCGGTCCACGACTATCCCGGCGCCATCGACAACTACTCCCGCATGACCGACAGGACCGACTCCATCGGCCAGGCGGCCAATTACAACCTGGCCTACAGCTACATCCAGACGAAAAACAAGGTTGCGGCGATGGATGCTTTCCGCGATGCGGCCGCCGTCGGTTTCAATCCCGAGGTGAGGGAAGACGCGTTCTTCAACTATGCCAAGCTCGCGTTCGACATGGGCGGCGACGCATCCGTCTTCGACCGCTACATCAAGGAATATTCCGACAAGGTCAAGGGCGACAGGATCTACGCCTACATGGCCCTCGCGGCCCTTCGCAACCATGACTATGCCGGCGCCGTCGAGGCCTACGACCAGATCGAGACCCTCGACCCCGACATGCGCAGCAACTACATGAAGGCCCATTATCTTCGCGGCGAACAGCTCATCGGCAACGGAGCATGGCGCAGTGCAGTTCCGGTGCTGAAGGCGGCGGCCTATTACTCCGACCGTCACTCCGCTTTCAACCAGCTCTCACGCTACTGGATGGCCGAAGCCCAGTTCCGCGACGACCAGTTCACCCAGGCCCGTGCCGTCTTCACCGACCTCTACAACCTTTCCGCCCTTGACGGACGCGAGGAAGGGGAGATGATACCCTACAACATCGCCTACTGCTATTTCAAGGAAGGCAACTATGACCTTGCCGCCAAGTGGTTCGGGGACTATCTCGCCGGTCGCGGAGTGCTCTGCCGGAAGGATGCGGCGCTGAGGCAGGCCGACTGCTATTTCGTGCGCAAGGAATATCCTGCCGCGATTTCGGCCTACACCAAGGCCATAGCCGAAGATCCCGACATTACCGACATCTACCCCTACTATCAGGCCGCCATGGCCTACGGCGTCACGGGCAACAACGCCCGCAAGATCGAGACCCTGGCGAAAGTCAAGGATGCGCCTTCCGATGTCCCGTTCTATGGCGAGGCCCTTACCGAGCTTGGCAACGCCTATGTCGCCGCAGGAGACGACGCCAATGCCGAGAAATGCTACTCTACCCTCGTGACGCGCAGCAAGGACGAGGCATTCGTCGCCCGCGGCCTTATCGGCCTCGGAATGGTGTGCCGCAACCGTTCGGACTACGACCGTTCGCTCGACTATTACAAGCAGGTGGTGAGCCGTTTCCCCAACACGGAGTTCTCTGCCGACGCCCTTCTGGCCATAGAGTCCATCTATCAGTCCCGTCAGGAGCCGGAGAAATACCTGGCCTATATCGACGGTCTGGGCGGCGCACAGCAGCGCAGCGAGGCAGACAAGGAAGAGATGCTGTTCGGTGCCGCCGAGCAGATTTATCTTTCCGGCAACTATGCGAAGGCCGTCACCTCCCTTACCGGCTATCAGCAGCGTTATCCTTCCGGAAGGCACTTCTCCGTCAGCCAATATTATCTTGCCGACTCCTATCGCAACCTCGACCGCAAGGAACAGGCCTGCGACGGTTTCCGCAGGGTTATTGATAGCGGCGACGGGGCTTTCCGCGAGTCGGCTATCCTCCAGTATTCCCGTCTGAGCCAGGATCTCGAGAGGTATGAAGATGCCCTGAAGGGCTACCAGATGCTCTATATCGAGGCTCGGATCGAAAGCAACCGCCACACGGCCCTCCTCGGCCTTATGCGTTCGGCCTATGCCGGCAAGCAGTATTCCGAGGCGCTGACCTACTGCGAGAAGGTCGACGCCGACGAGGCTTCGACCGAGGCTGAAAAAGTTGAGGCGTCCTATCTCAAGGCCAAGTCCCTCCTCGCCACCAGCCAGCGTGCCAAGGCCCTGGACGAGCTCCGCATCCTGGCGCAGTCCCCGTCCACTCCCGAAGGCGCCGAAGCCACCTATCTCCTTGTCCAGGACAGTTTCGACAAGGGCGACTTTGCAGCCGTCAAGGACCAGGTCTACGCTTTCTCCGGCAAGGCCGGCGGCCAGACCTACTGGCTCGCGAAGAGTTTCCTCGTGCTGGGCGACACCTTCGCCGAGGAGGAAGAGTTCAGGCAGGCCCGAGCCACCTTCGAGAGCATCCGCGACGGCTACGTGCCCGCGAGTGCCTCCGACGACGTGCCCGATGCCGTGGCTATGAGACTGGAAAAGCTTTCCGAAATGGGTAAATAAAGACATGAAAATGAAAAAGACATATATACTTGCGTCGGCTCTTCTGTGCTGCGGCCTGTCCGCTTCGGCCCAGAACCTGAATCCCACCGTGGAAGTGACGCGTTCCTACGAGGGCAAGCTTCTAGAGACCCACAAGCCCTACCAGAAGATGGCGGTCCCCGACAGCGTGCTCAAGTTCGACATGGCTTTCGACTATTCGGTGTTCAGCAACCCCTACAAGGGAGGTTTCGATTTCAAGCCCTACCTCGTCGAGCTGCGCCCCGAGGCCGATTCCGACCGCAGCCGCAACCTCAGCCTGAGGCTCGGCGCCGGCTACACGCTCCATCCCGTTTTCGATGTCGTGTGGTCGCCTGAAATCCGCGGGCCTTTCCAGATGGACCTCTATGCTTCGCACCATTCCTATTTCGGTCAGTACTGGAATGTTTTCGCCAGCCGAAAAGACGAGGATGCGTCGTGGTACAGGCTCGTTGCCGAACCTCAGAAACACTTGGAAGCCAATCCTTTCGGCGACGATTTGTCGCGTTCCGGATACGACTCCGACACCCGCGCCGGGGTCAACGGCCGTTACGACTGGGAGACCGGCTCGGCATCGTTCGACCTGGGCTACCGCGGCATCCACACCGGCGACGCCAACCTTGGCAACAGCGGCTGGAACGGACTGTATCTTTCGACCCGCGCCGCGTCGAACAAGACGGGGGAGGACTACTTCTTCTACGATGCCGCCATCGACTATCGCTACAGCGTCGACGACCTCGCCTGGATGGGCAACAAGGTCTACAGCCACGACTTCATGGTCCGCGGCACGTTCGGTCCGGTCATCACAGGAAAGAACAGGGTCATGGCCGACGTCTTCGTCGGAATCTCCACATACGGCGGATGGTTCAAGTCCAACGTCGGCAACATGTACGTGACTCCCAAGTATATCTTCACCACGGGGCCCTTCCAGATGAGCCTGGGCGCCAAGATTTCCATTCCCGTAGATGCCAAGGGCGTATATGTCTACGATCCGTCCGTGGCTCCTGCCGATCCTGAATATGCCGGCTACTCCGTCAATCCGTCCCGCGACAAGCAGTTCATCTATCCCGACGTCCACATCACCTACGACGTTATCGATGAATATATGAACGCCTACCTGCGGGTGACGGGAGGGGACGATTTCCACACTTATTCTTCCCTGAAGGAACGCAACCATTTCTTCACTCCGCGCTACGGACGCGAGACAAGTCCTTTTTCGGAAAACAGCAAGGAGCGCATCAATGCCGCTCTGGGTATCCGCGGCAACATCGCCTCGCGTTTCCGCTATCAGTGGGACGTTGTCGGCTATGTGTGGCACTATAAAGGCCTGCTGGATGCCGTCCGTTATACCGGACTTGATGCCGGCCGTCCCCTGGGTCTTCTTCCCGCCGTCTGCTTTGAAGACTACAGCCGCGTTTATTCCTCTCTGGCATTTGCCTGGGACAGCCAGCCGCTGCTTGTCGACGGTCGCCTGGACTATAACTGGACGAGTCTTTTCGCGAAGGGCCGCCAGCCTCTCGGATTTGCGCCAGCCTCTTTCAGCGGAGAGTTCCGTGCGCGCTACAACTGGAACGGCCGTATTTTCGCCGGCGTGTCCGGAGAGTTCTCGACAGCCCGTCGCGGTTATGCCTCGGCTGTTCCTTCGACCACTTTGCCCGACCGTGCGGCAGTCCGTCTGCCCGGTTGGTTCGACCTCGGCCTGGAAGCCGAATTCGCCTTTACGCGCAAGATTTCCTTCTGGCTGAAGGCCGGTAACCTTCTCTTCCAGCCCATTCAGCGCACCCCGCTCTATGCCGAGCGCGGAGCCAGCGTGACCGCGGGCATCGCCCTGAATCTCTAGTCAGCTTTTTATTTGCTTCTTAGGCTATATTTCGCCGGGAAAACAGTTGGTTTTTCCGGCGATTTTCGCTATCTTTGTACGTTTTACAGACATGCTCTGAAACGAAAGAAACAAAGACACGAAATATGCTTGAAAACGAAGAGATGAAACAGGCGGAAGAACAGTATTCCGCCAGCAGTATCCAGGTTCTTGAAGGCCTTGAGGCCGTCCGCAAGCGTCCGTCCATGTACATCGGCGACATCGGCGAGCGCGGACTTCATCATCTGGTCTATGAGGTTGTCGACAACAGTATCGACGAGGCCATGGCCGGCTTCTGCGACGAGATCACGGTCGACATCAACGAAGACAACTCCATCACCGTCCGCGACAACGGCCGCGGTATCCCTACCGGCATGCACCCGAAGGAGCATCGCAGCGCCCTCGAAGTGGTCCTGACCGTCCTTCATGCCGGCGGCAAGTTCAACAAAAACAGCTACAAGGTTTCCGGCGGTCTCCACGGCGTGGGTGTCTCCTGCGTCAACGCCCTGTCGAGCCTTCTTGTCGCTGAAATCCACAGGGAAGGCAAGATTTATGTCCAGAAATATTCCAAGGGCAAGCCTGTCTCCCCGGTCGAGATCGTGGGCGACTGCGACGACACCGGCACCATCATCACCTTCCATCCGGACCCGGAGATTTTCGTCCAGACCACGGTCTACAAATACGATACGCTTGCAGCGCGCCTGCGCGAGCTTTCCTACCTCAACAAGGGCATCCGCATCACCCTCACCGACAAGCGCTCCCTGGTCGACGAGTTCGTAGTGGACGAGTCGGGCGAGTCCAAGGCCACCGGCCGCCAGGTCAACCGCCGCGACGTGTTCTACTCCCAGGAAGGTCTCAAGGAATTCATCAAATACCTCGACGCCGGTGCCGAAGAGCTCATCCCCGAGCCCGTCTGCGTCAATTCCGACAAGATCATCCCTATCGACATCGCCCTCCAATACAACACGGGCTACAGCGAGAAGATATATTCCTACGTCAACAATATCAACACCATTGAAGGCGGCACCCACCTTCAGGGCTTCAAGATGGGCCTTTCCCGCGCCCTGAAGAACTATGCCGAGAAAAACAACCTTCTCGCCAAGGCCAAGGTCGACCTCGCACCGGAAGATTTCCGCGAAGGCCTGACCGCCGTCATTTCCGTCAAGGTGGCCGAGCCTCAGTTCGAAGGCCAGACCAAGACCAAGCTCGGCAACCCGGAGGCGACTTCCGCCGTCTCACAGGCCACTGCCGCCGCGATGGACATCTACCTGGAGGAAAATCCCAAGCTGGCCAAGACCATCATCGAAAAGATCGTCCTCGCCGCAACCGCCCGCCAGGCTGCCCGCAAGGCGCGTGAAATGGTCCAGCGCAAGACTGTCATGTCCGGCGCCGGCATGCCCGGCAAGCTGGCCGACTGCTCCGAGCGCGACCCCGAACAGTGCGAGCTTTTCCTCGTCGAGGGTGACTCTGCAGGCGGTACCGCCAAGCAGGGCCGCGACCGTCGCATCCAGGCCATCCTCCCGCTCCGAGGCAAGATCCTCAACGTGGAGAAAGCCGCCGGCGACCGCGCCTTCGAAAGCCAGGAAGTCCGCAACATCTACACCGCCCTTGGCGTGAGCGTCGCCCAGGAAGACGAGACAGGCGAAAAACGCATGGACCTGAGCAAGCTCCGCTACCACAAGGTGATCATCATGACCGATGCCGATGTCGACGGAAGCCACATCGCCACGCTGATTCTTACCTTCTTCTTCCGCTACATGTTCGACCTTATCAAGAACGGCTACGTCTATCTTGCAACCCCTCCGCTCTATCTTGTCAAGAAGGGCAAGGAAGAGGTCTACTGCTGGACCGACGCCCAGCGTGCCGAAGCTACGGCGCGTCTTGGCAAGGGCACGGAAAAAGGCATCACCGTCCAGCGCTACAAAGGTCTCGGCGAAATGAGCGACGAGCAGCTCTGGAGCACGACCATGAACCCAGAGACCCGTCTTCTCCGCCAGATCACCATCGAAAACGCGGCTGAAGCCGAGCGCACCTTCTCCATGCTCATGGGCGACGATGTCCCACCGCGCCGCCAGTTTATCGAAGAAAATGCACACTACGCAAATATTGACGCTTAAAAGACAAAGAAATGTTAGATATATTCGACAGGATTTCCCGGGATTCCGGCGGCCCCATCGGCCAGTACTTTGAACAGGGTTTCGGCTACTACATGTATCCTCGCCTCGAAGGCGAACTCGGTCCCCACATGACCTTCAACGGCATTCCGGTACTGAACTGGAGCCTCAACAACTACCTCGGCCTGGCCAACCATCCCGAGGTCCGCAAGGCCGACGCCGAAGCAGCAGCGCAGTGGGGCCTGGCCTATCCCATGGGCGCCCGCATGATGTCGGGCCACACCCGCTACCACGAGAAGCTCGAAAAGATTTTCGCCGACTTCGAGAAGAAGGAAGACGCTTTCCTCTTCAACTTCGGCTACCAGGGCATAGTCTCGGCCATCGACGCCCTGACTTCCCGCCACGACGTCATCGTCTATGACGCCGAGTGCCATGCCTGCCTCCTTGACGGTATCCGCCTCCATATCGGCAGCAAATACAAATACCGCCACAACAACATGGCCGACTGCGAAAAAGTTCTCGCACGCGCCTGTGCCGAGGCCGATGCCAATGGCGGCGGCGTCCTCCTCATCACCGAGGGCGTCTACGGCATGACCGGCGCCCTGGGCAAGCTCGATGAAATCGTGGCCCTGAAGCAGAAATACCCCTTCCGCATCCTGATCGACGACGCCCACGGCTTCGGTCTTCTCGGCGCCCACGGCCGCGGTACTTCCGAGCATTTCGGCGTGATGGACCAGATCGACCTCTACATCGGCGCCTTCGCCAAGAGCATGGCTTCCATCGGCGGCTTCATCGCCGGTCCCCGCTCCATCATCAACTACCTGCGTTTCAACATGCGCAGCCAGATGTACGCCAAGAGCCTCCCCATGGCGCTGGTAATCGGCAACATCAAGCGCATGGAAATCATCGATTCTCCCGAAGGTGACGAGCTTCGCGCAAAATGCTGGCAGATCACCCACGCCATCCAGGACGGCTTCAAGGCCGAGGGCTTCGACATCGGAGAGGCGGAGGCCTGCGTTACTCCGGTCCATATCAAGGGAGGCGTCGCCCAGGCCACCAAGATGGCGAAGGACCTGCGCGAAAACTATCGTATCTTCTGCTCGATGGTAATCTATCCCGTGATCCCGAAGGGAATGATTATTTTCCGCATCGTCTGCACCGCCGCACACACGATGGAAGACGTGGCCTATACGCTTAACGCCTTCAAGGAAATCAAGGCCAAACTGGATGCCGGCCTCTACGACGGAGACGACATCGCGGCGATGAAAGTCGACTAATGGACAAGTACTTCCAGGATAAAGTAGTCATCGTGACGGGGGCGAGCTCGGGTATCGGGCTCGCCGCCGCGCGTGCTTTCGGCGCCAGCGGGGCAAAGGTGGCCATGGCCGCCCGTTCCTACGACAAGCTTCTGGAGCTCGCTCCCTCCGTCGGCTCCGACGTCCTCTGCGTCCGTACCGACGTCACCGTAGAGGAAGAGTGCAAAGCCCTTGTAGAGGCGGTTGTTGCGCGTTGGGGCCGCATCGACATTCTGGTCAACAATGCCGGCATCTCCATGCGTGCGATGTTCAAAGACCTGGATCTTTCGGTGATCCGGCGTCTTATGGACGTAAATTTCTGGGGCACTGTTTATTGCACTAAATACGCTCTTCCCTGGCTGCTGTCTGCGAAGGGCTCCGTTGTTGGGGTTATTTCTATAGCCGGTTACTCGGCCCTTCCCGCCAGGACGGGCTATTCTGCGTCGAAATATGCCGTGCGCGGCTTCCTCGACACTGTGCGTATCGAACATCTGCGTGACGGACTCCACGTCATGGTCTTCGCTCCGGGCTACACCTCCTCCAACGTCCGCAATGCGGCCCTTACCGCTGACGGCTCCGCCCAGGGCGAGACCCCTCTTGACGAGGGCAGCCTCATGAGCGCCGAGCGTTGTGCCGACTACTTGCTCAAAGGCCTCCGCAAGCGTCGCAACCACATGACGCTTACGGCATTGGGCAAGCTTACGGTCCTGGCCCACAATCTGTTCCCCAATCTGACCGACCGGCTCACCTACAGCTACATTGCGCGTGAAGCCGGCAGTCCTTTCAAATAGTTAGAGAATTATGAAGAACAGGCAGTTTCCCGGCGATTTGCGGATCTATCTCACCCTGGCGGCCCTTCTGGTCGTGCTGGTGTGCATACTTCCGCGCGGCGGCAAATTCGACTACGACTACAGGAAAGGCGCCCCGTGGACATACGAGACCATAGTCGCCCAGTTCGATTTCCCCGTACTGAAGACTCCCGAGCAGCTTTCCCGCGAGAGGGAAGAGGCCGGCTCCCGTATTCTGCCTTACTACCGTTTCAGCGAATCGGCGGGCGAGGGGAGCATAGCGGCGGCCGAAGGGCTCCCGCTCGACAACGCCCTCAAGCTGCGCGTAGTAACTTCTCTGACTGAAATTTACGACCGCGGAGTACTCTCCGACGATGCGCAGGGAGAAAAGGTCATCTTCCTCCAAAGAAACAAGAGGGCTACGCAAGTGCCTGCATCCGAAGTGTTTACTGTGGCCTCGGCCCGCGAGCGCGTCCTTCTTGACGCGAGGAAGGAAAATCCCATGCTGAGGGTCGACTCCCTTTTCCAGGCCTCCGGAGTCTACGACCTCGTCGTGCCCAACCTCCTGTTCGACAAGGAGACCACTGCGCTTGTCCACGCCGAATCCGCCGACTACATTTCCCCGACGCAGGGGTTTGTAGGTGCAGGTCAGGTCATCGTCTCGCAAGGCGAGCTCGTCACGGCCGAAATCTGCCAGATGCTGGATTCCTACAAGGCTGAATACGAAGCCACTCTCGGATACGACGGCTCGCGCTTTTTCCTTTGGACGGGCAACGGCATAATCGCGCTTCTGCTTGTGCTGATCCTTTTCCTGTCGGTTCTCTATACGAACCCTCTGGTCTTCGACGAGTTCAACCGCTTCCTCTACCTTGTATTCATCTTCCTGCTCTTTACGGTAGCGGCCCTGCTTCTCGGGAAAATCAATCCCAACCTGTTGTATATCATGCCGTTCTCCCTGGCTGCGCTGTATCTGCTGGCGTTTTTCAAGCTCAGGGTCGTCCTGCCTGTATACATCCTTTCGCTGCTGCCGCTGCTGATTTTCTCGCATGAGGGCGTGGAACTTTTCGTCATGTACCTGACTTCAGGCGTCGTGACCATGCTGGTGTTCCCGTATTTCAGCCGCGGGTGGCGGCAGTTCGTCGCTGCGCTCATCGCCTTCGCCTCGCTGCTGGTTGCCTACACCGGCTTCCGTCTTCTCGGAGGCACCAACACGCTCTTCGACTTCCACAAAGTTCTTTACCTGTTCATAGGTTCGCTGCTGTCCGTGGCCGGGTATCCTCTGATCTACCTTTTCGAGCGCATCTTCATGCTCGTCTCGAATTCCAGGCTGCAGGAACTCTGTGACACCAACAACAAGGCCCTGCGCGAGCTCGCCCAAAAGGCTCCTGGCACTTTCCAGCATTCGCTCCAGGTCATGAACATGGCCGATGCGGCCGCACGCAGCATCGACGCCAACGTCCTTCTGGTCCGTGCCGGCGCCCTCTACCACGATTTGGGCAAGATGTCGAATCCGCAGTGCTTCATCGAAAACGAAACGCTCGGGAAACATTATCACGACACCCTGACGCCTAAGGAAAGCGCGCGTGAAATCGTCCGCCATGTCCCGGAAGGGCTCTCGATAGCCGACAAATACAATCTTCCCCAGATAATCAAGGACTTCATCCTCACTCATCACGGTACATCCTCGACGGGATATTTCCTCAACAAATATCTGAACGAGGGAGGGGACCCGGCCGACGTCTCCGATTTCAAGTATAACGGTAAGAAGCCCTGGACGAAGGAACAGACCATCCTCATGCTGGCCGATTCCCTCGAAGCGGCGTCAAGGACCTTGAAGGACAATTCGCCCGAGGCATTTTCCGACTTCGTCGAGAAGATAGTCGCCGGAAAGACCGCCGAAGGCCAGCTGGACGACTCCGACATATCGATCCGCGACCTCAATACCCTCAAGGCCGTATTCAAGTCCTACCTCGGCCAAATGTACCACGAACGGGTCGTTTACCCCAAGCGAAATCGGTAATTCCGCAAATAATTGCTATATTTGCGGACTCTATCGAAAATAAACAAACAATCAATAAAATGCAAGTAACAAAGAATCAGATCGACGATCTCAACATCCAGGTGACTTTCAACCTCTCGGCTGAAGACTATGCGGCCGCTGAAAAGAAGCGTTTGAACGATTTCCGCCGCAGGGCCGATTTCAAGGGGTTCCGCAAGGGCATGGTCCCCATGTCCATCGTGCAGCGCCTCTATGGCGAGCAGGCTCTCGCCGAGGCCGTGAATGAGGTGGTTTCCAAAGGCCTGAACGACTTTATCAAGGAAAACGATCTCCGTGTCGTCGGCGAGCCCCTCTCCAGCGAGGATCAGCCCGAAGTGAAGTGGGAGTCGGGTGCCGACTTCACCTTCAAGTTCGATATCGCACAGACTCCCAAGCTGGATCTGGCCATCTCCTCTTCCGACAAGGTTCCCTACTACAACATCAACATCACCGAGACTGCCAAGAAGGAGATGAAAGCCAACATGCTCCGTCAGTTCGGCAAGCTCGAAGACACCGACAAGGCCGGCGAGGATGACTTCGTCATTGCCGACCTTTCCTCCGAGGCCAAGACAGTCGAGGGTGCTTACATCGCAGTCCGCAATGTCTCCGGCGATGCCAAAAAGCTTTTCGTCGGCTGCAAGCCCGGTGACAAGTTCGAAATCGACGTCAACGCCGCTTTCACCGACGAGGCCGACCGCGCCGCTATGCTTAAAGTCAAGCGTAACGAACTTGCCGGCATCGACCCGAAGTTTAGTGTAAGCATCGTCAACGTCCGCACCTTCGTTCCCGCCGAGGAAGGCCAGGAAGCCTACGACCAGATTTTCGGTGAGGACAAAGTCCACAATGCCGAAGAGTTCGATGCCGCAGTGACCGAGCGCCTCGCCGCCAACTACAAGGAAGAAGCCGACTACCGTCTCTCCAAGGACATCCGCAGCTACTTCGTGGAAAAAGCCAACATCGCACTTCCGGAAGCTTTCCTCAAGCGCTGGCTCATCCAGATCAACGAAGGCAAGTTCACCGCCGAGCAGGTCGAGGCCGAGTTTGACAGCTTCCTCGCCGATTTCCGCTGGCAGATGATCCGCGAATACGTCATGGACAAATACGGCCTGAAGGTCGAAGACAAGGATATCCGCGAGGCCGCCGAGGCGTTCACGGCTTATCAGTATGCCATGTACGGAATGGGCAACGTCCCCCAGCAGATGATCAAGGAGGCCGCCAAGAATGTCCTCAACGACGAGCGCCAGGTCCGTCAGATGCAGGAAAACGTGGAAAACCAGAAGGTAGTCGCCGCTCTCCGCGAGCAGATCACCCTCACTCCCAAAAAGATTTCCGTGGACAAATTCCGCGAGCTTAAATAATTATCCATGAACGAATTTGAAAAATTCGCGAGCAGGGGTCGCGGCATCAGCTCAGCGACCCTGTATCGTTATCAGAGCGCAGTTGACAGCTATATCAACCCGACGATTATCGAGGAGCGCAAGCTCAATGTCGCTTCGATGGACGTTTTCAGCCGCCTGATGATGGACCGCATCATTTTCCTCGGCGTCCCCATCGACGACGACGTGGCCAACATTATCCAGGCCCAGCTGCTGTTCCTTGCTTCGACCGACCCGTCTGCCGATATCTCGCTCTATCTCAACACCCCCGGCGGACAGGTTTCCTCCGGTCTCGGCATCTACGATACGATGCAGCTCGTCGAGCCTGACGTCGCCACCATCTGCACCGGCATGGCCGCCTCCATGGGTTCCGTGCTGCTTTGCGCCGGCGCTCCCGGCAAGCGCTCCTGCCTTCCTCACTCCCGCGTGCTGATCCATCAGCCTCTCGGCGGTGCGCAGGGCCAGGCTACCGATATCCTCATCGCCGCCCAGGAGATTGAAAAGACCCGCAAGGAGCTTTTCACCATCATTTCGGAACATAGCGGCCAGCCTTATGAGAAGGTTGCCTCCGACGGCGAGCGCGACTACTGGATGACCGCCCAGGAAGCCAAAGCCTACGGCATGGTGGACGAAATCCTGTCGAAGAAAACCAGGTAGGATGGCCAGGAAAACTCATTCGCAGCGTCACTGCATGTTCTGCGGCAGGGACGAAGACGAGGTCCCGTATCTGCTCCATGGCATAGATGCGGATCTGTGTCCCGATTGCGCCCGTCTTGTCCACGACTATATCGAGGAACTGGACCATAATGGTGCGCCTTCCCAAGAGGCCGTGCCTGTGGGAAAGATACGCAAACCCAAGGAAATCAAGGCTTTCCTCGACGAATACGTCATCGGCCAGGACAGGGCCAAGAAGATGCTTTCCGTTGCCGTCTACAACCACTATAAGCGCATCAGTCACAATCTGGTGGAAAAGCCTGACGACGGCGTCGAACTTGAAAAGTCCAACATCCTTCTCGTCGGCCCGACCGGAACGGGAAAGACTCTGCTTGCCCGCACCATCGCGAAGTTGCTCGACGTGCCTTTCACCATCGTCGACGCCACGGTCCTTACCGAAGCAGGCTATGTCGGCGAAGATGTCGAGAGCATCCTCTCCCGCCTCCTGCAGGAAGCCGACTACGATGTCGCCAAGGCGGAGCGGGGGATAGTCTTCATCGACGAGATTGACAAGATCGCCCGCAAGAGCGACAATCCTTCAATTACCCGTGACGTTTCCGGCGAAGGCGTACAGCAGGCGATGCTCAAGCTCCTGGAAGGCAATGTAGTCAATGTCCCGCCGAAGGGTGGGCGCAAGCATCCCGAACAGGATTTCGTCCATGTGAACACCCAGAATATCCTTTTTATCTGCGGCGGAGCCTTCGAAGGCATAGAAAGGCGCATCGCACAGCGTCTTAACACACAGGTAATCGGATATGGTGTCGCAGGCAAGCAGCGCATCGACAAGGACAACCTGCTGCAATATGTCGCGGCCCAGGACCTGAGGGCTTATGGTCTCATTCCCGAGATCATCGGCCGTCTTCCCGTCGTGACCTATCTTGACAATCTGGACCGTGACGCTCTGCTGCGAATCCTGACGGAGCCCAAGAATGCCGTGCTGCGCCAGTATGAAAAGCTTTTCGAGCTCGACGGTATGACTCTCGAAATCGAGCCCGGAGTCAAGGAACTCATCGTCGACACCGCCATAAGCAGCAAACTCGGCGCGCGTGGTCTCCGTTCCATCTGCGAGAAGATAATGGACGACGCGATGTTCGAGGCTCCTTCATCCCGAAAGAAGACTTTTGTCCTTACAAAAGCCTATGCCGAAGAAAAATTAAAGGATGTAGTGTAAGTTTCTGTCCAAAAATTTGGTGGAGTCAGGAATTCTTCCTACATTTGCAGTCCGCAATGAGGGCTTAGCTCAGTTGGTTTAGAGCGCTTGCTTGACAGGCAAGAGGTCGGCAGTTCAAATCTGCCAGTCCTCACTCAAAAAAGAGGCTACCATAGTCAAATGACGGTAGCCTCTTTTTTTGCGTTGTACCCTGTTATTTTGCAATCTTCAGTTTCCCGCCCAGGCGCATCAGGGCGTCCCACCATTTGGCGGGGAGGATGCGGTGGAGGAAGATGATGGAGTGGGAGCCGAATCCGATGCGATAGCGTGCCTTGGGGCAACGGCTGCGGGCGGCCCTGAGAATCGTCTTGCCGATGATGGAGGGCTTGGAGAGAAGCTTGATGGTGTAGGCAAAGCGGAATGTCTCGGCTTCGCGGAGGGCTTCCTTTTCGTAGGGCGTCCCGATTGAGGAATCGCGCAGATGGTCGGCGGCTATTGTGCCCCAGTCGGTCTTGATGGCGCCGGGCTCGATAATCACCACATCGATGCCGAAAGGCTTCATCTCCATGCGCAGAGCGTCGCTGTAGGCCTCCAGGGCGAATTTCGACACGTGGTACCATCCTCCGAAATAGAGTACCATCTTTCCGGCGATAGATGCGACGTTGATTATGCGGCCGGAGCCTTGGGCGCGCATGTGGGGGAGAATGAGCTGGGTCAGCCTTGCCAGACCGAAAACGTTGACCTCCATCTGGCGGCGGGCGTCTTCCATGGTGACGTTTTCGAGGGCGCCGAAAAAGCCGAATCCGGCGTTGTTGACGAGGATGTCGATGCGTCCCTCGGTCTGGATAATCTGCGACACGACCTTCTGCATGGACTCTTCGTCGGTGACATCCATGTAGACGGGAATTATCCCGTAAGCCTTGAGGGGCTCCATCTTTTCCACGCGCCGGGCTGCGCCATAGACTTTGTATCCTGCCTGGGCCAGACGCTGGGCGGAATCAAAACCGATGCCGCTGCTGGCACCGGTCAGAAGCACGATCTTTTCCATTCTATCTGCGACGTTTACGGCTCTTCTTGCCGCGGCCGCGCAGAACGAGGACCGCCACGACTGCAACTGCAGCGATGCCGAGGAAGATATAGGTCCAACTGGAGGCGTTGTCACCCTTGACGCGGGCCCACATTTCGATGAGCTTGGCGGTGTTGGCGCCCCAGTCATGTTCCTGGGTGCTGCGCTCGATATCGGCCTTGCAAGGATACAGGACGGGATTGACCTGTACCGAGTCGGCATCTTCTCCGAAGAAGTAGCTCAGGTCGGAGGCTTCGAAGGAATCGTCTTCAAAGGCTTCCAGCACCTCGGGAGCACCGCTTACGGACACGTAGCCGGTAACGTCGACATTGCGGATCACGATGTCGGGACGGCTCATGAAGTTGATCCAGTATTTGGCTGCCTTGGTGTTTTTGGCGAACTTGGGGATGACCCAGCCGTCGAACCATACCGTGAAGCCTTCCTTGGGGAGAGCGTAGCGGAGATCTACTCCCATCTCCTTGGCCTCTTCGATGGCCCAGACGCCGTCGCCGCTCCAGTTGAGGCTCAGCCAACCGCGTTCCTGAGTCATCTGGTCCTTGCCGAAATCGGCCTCCCAGCCGGCTACAAGCTCGCTTACCTCGCGCATGTAGGCTTCCACCGCAGCGATGTCTTCATCGGAGGTGTAGTTCATCAGCTCGTCCAGGGTCATACGGCCTTCGGCAATGTCTTTCTCGTGGATTTTCAGGATAATCTGCGAGTAGACGTCGCGCGGGGAATCCTTGATGAAAATCTTGTCGGCGAATTTGGGATTCTTGATTACGTCCCAGGTAGACGCTTCTTCGTCGGTGACGTATTTGGCGTTGTAGAGGATGCCGGTCGTGCCCCACATGTAGCCGACGGAATAGTCGTTGGCATTGAGGCCGCCGCCTTCAATCTTGTCGAAGCAGGAGCGGATGTAGGGGGAGAGGTTGTCGTCGATGTAGTTGGGCGTCTGGCCGAAATCGCGGTCGATGGGCAGCAGAAGGTCGTTCTGCAGCATGCGCTCGATGATATAGTCGGACGGGCAGACGACGTCGTAGTCCTCGTGTCCCTTTTCGATCTTCGAGAGCATCGTCTCGTTGATGTCGAAGGTCTGGTAGATGACGTGGACGGTTTCGCCGGTCTGTTCTTCGTACCACTGCTCGAACTCGGGGATGACCGATTCGTCGATGTAGTCGGACCAGTTGTAGACCTTGAGGACCTGGGAACGGTCCCCGCCGCAGGAGGCCATCATGAGGGCCGCTGCCAGAAATGTCAGGATTCGTTTCATATTCTTTTGGTTTTCTTTTCGAGTCGCTGCTGCCTGAGGTTTATGACCACCAGCAGGATGAGGATGATAAGGAATATAATGGTCATGAGCGGACGCAGCTCCGGGGTCAGGCCGCCTTTGCGCGCGTCGGTGTAGATGTAGGTCGACATGGTGTCCAGGCCGATGGTGCCGCGGGTGAAGAAGGTTACGGCAAAATCGTCCAGGCTCATGGTAAAGGAAAGGATGAAACCCGAAATCATGCCGCCCCGCAGCTGGGGAATCAGCACCTTGCGCAGGGCCACGCCGGGAGTTGCACCAAGGTCGAGCGCCGCTTCGTAGATGTTGGGGTTCATCTGCCGGAGCTTGGGAAGGACGCTGAGCACGACGTAGGGGGTACAGAAGGTTATGTGGGCGAGCACCACCGTAGTATAGCCCTGGCTGATGTGAAGGAAAACGAACAGCAGGAAGAGCGAAACACCGGTGATGATGTCCGGGTTGATCATCGGGATATTGTTGAGGAAGGTGATGGCCTGACGGCTGCGTCCGGTCATGTTATGGATGCCAATTGCGGCTACCGTTCCGAGCAGGGTGGCCAGCGCGGCTGCGACAAGCGCGATCAGCAGGGTGTTTTCCACCGCCTGGAGCAGGGAGCTGTTGCCCTGCATGTCTCCGGTCAGTAGATTCTGGTACAGACGCGTGGAGAAGCCCTTCCAGTTGCCGAGGACCTTGCTCTCGGTAAACGAGAAAATGGCTATGAAAACCAGCGGTGCATAGAGAATGACGAGGAGCACCCAGATGTACAGTTGTGCGAAAAAGCGTTTCATCAGATGATTCCTCCCTGGATTTCTTCTTTGTCTCCGCCGGACATGAGCGAGGTCAGACCGATTATGATCAGCATGACCAGTGCGAGAGCCGCGCCGTAGTTCCACATCGAGGAGTTGATGTTTTCCTGGATGATGGTACCGAAGAGCTTGATTTTATTGTTGGTCAGGAACTCGGAGATGGCAAAGGTCGAGACCGTCGGCATGAATACCATGAGGACGCCGCTTGCCACTCCGGGCATCGACAGTGGCACGGTAATCTTCCAAAACACCGTCCAGGGCTTGGCACCGAGGTCTTCGGCCGCTTCGGCGTAGGACTTGTCCATCTTGTCGAGTATGTTGTAGATGGGGTAGATCATGAACGGCAGGTAGTCGTAGACCATACCGAAGAGGAGTGTGCCCTTGCCCAGGGTGATGCCGAGCATGTTGAAGAGCTCGGCCGTGGCCAGGGTCCTCATCAGGGCGTTTATCCACATCGGAAGGATGAACAGCACTATGGTCACCGCGCTGCGGTTAAGCTTCCGGTTGGCAAGGATCCATGCGGCCGGATACCCCAGGAGAATGCACAGCAGGGTGTTTTCAAGCGCCACCTCCAGCGAAACCGCAAAGGTGGAGAGAGTGTCCCTGTCGGTGAAGAATTTGGTAATGTTGCCAAGTGTGAAACGGCCCATGCTGTCCTGGAATGCGTAGACCACGATAAGGATCAGCGGCAGCAGGACAAAGACCCCCAGGAACACCGCGTAGGGAATTGCCCAGGAAGACCTTTTCATCGTTTTCATAGGCGCCCCGTGATGTGGACGGCTGTCTGGTCCGCCGTGATGCCGACCAGGTCGCCTTTGTCCCAGATATCGTTGGTGTCGACCCAGAGGAAGGCGCCGTCGTCGGTCTTGATGGTCAGGTGGTAGTGGTCGCCCATGTAGAGGATGAAGTGGACCTCGCCGGAGAGGATGCCCTCCTCGCGGTTGTCCAGCAATTCCACCCCGCCGAAGGGAATCTCCACCCGGACTTCGTCGCCTGGCTCGTAACCGCTTGTGTCACAAGAGAATTCTCCGCCGAGCAACTCCACCTTCCCCTCGCCGGTCACCTTGCCTTCGAGGACATTGGCCGTGCGCTCCTTCTTCATGACCTGGATGTCATCCGGGTCGATGTAGAGCATCACTTCGCTGCCTACGGGATAGGGGTCGTAGTCCTGGATCATCAGTTCGTAGCCGGTGTCGGTGTCGACCCACATTTCATAGTGGACACCCTTGAAGGTGCAGGTATTGACCTTGGCCTTGAACTGGCACTTCTGCGGGTCAGTCGTAAAGTAGATGTCTTCCGGACGGACGACCACGTCTACGGGAACATCCTCGCCGAAACCTTCGTCCACGCAGTCGAACTGGTGTTTGATGAAGGCAACGCGGCGGTCGCGTATCATCCTGCCTTTGAGGATGTTGCTTTCGCCGATAAAGTCGGCCACGAAGCAGTTGACGGGCTCGTTGTAGATGTCCGTCGGTGTGCCGATCTGCTGGATGCGGCCTTCGTTCATGACGACGATCGTATCGGAAAGCGTAAGGGCTTCCTCCTGGTCGTGGGTCACGTAGATGAAGGTGATACCCAGCTTCTTATGCATTTCCTTCAGCTCGATCTGCATGTCCTTGCGCATTTTCAGGTCGAGCGCGGCGAGAGGCTCGTCGAGGAGGAGAACCTTGGGCTGGTTGACGATTGCGCGGGCTATGGCTATACGCTGCTGCTGGCCTCCGGAGAGGGTTTCGACGTCGCGGTCTTCGTAGTCGGACATGGCCACGAGCTTGAGAACGCGGCGCACGCGGCGGTCTATCTCTTCTTCGGGCACTTTTTTCAGTTTGAGACCGAAGGCGATGTTGTCATAGACGTCCAGGTGGGGGAACAGCGCATAGCGCTGAAATACGGTGTTGAGCGGCCTCTCATGTGGAGGAAGCCCACTCATCTCCTTGCCGTCCAGGAGTATGGCTCCGTCGTCCGGGGCCAGGAAGCCGGCAATCATGCGAAGGAGGGTGGTTTTTCCGCAGCCGGAGGGGCCGAGCAGGGTCAGGAATTCGCCTTTATTGATATAGAGGTTGATGTCCTCGAGCACGCGCTTGTCGCCGAAGGACTTGCTCACGTGCTGAATCTCAATGATTTTCTCTGCCATTTCCTACCAGAGCTTGATTTCCCAGTTCCAGGTGACGCCGAGGGTGGCGAAGGGGCAGGAATAGTGCTGCGAAGGGTTGATCTCCGCCAGACCGGCGGCCAACTGGACCCGCAGGGCCTGGCTGTCGCGGAGCGGATACCAGGAACCCCAGAGACCCGCGCTGAAGGTCTGGCAGATGTCGGCGAATTCCGCTTCATCCACCTGCACGGGCTGACCTGCCTCCGCGTCATAGCGGTAGGGCAGGCGCGGGAGACTGTTGGCGGCGCTCCGTCCGTATGGAGCCGTTTTGTCATAGCCGTTCCAGACGCCCTTGACGCCGATGTCCCATTTGCCGTCGAAATCATAGGTCGCGCTGGCGACCACCGTGTGGCCGAAACCGGCGGGCTCATAAACCTTGTTCTTGTAGGATTCGAGGTAGAGCGGGTCGCCGCAGCGGTTGAAGTAGTCGGCGCTGAAGGTGAAGCTTCCGAATTCCAGCCGGTTGCCGAGGCTGACCAGGAATTCGGGGGTCTCGTAAACCGTGGTTTCCAGGACACTCCATTTCATGCTGTACGGGCCATAGGTGCCGTCCCAGCCGATGGCGAAGGAGACGCCGTCGTTCCAGGCGTTGGTGGTTACCTGGAGGGAGAGGGTGCTGGTTTCGCTGAGCATGGTCCAGGCGGCGGTCAGACCCCACTGGTAGCAGGTGTAGGAGTTCCAGAATGCGCTAGCCAGGAAGGGATTGACGTCGAAGTCGTAGTCATCGAATTCGAAGCCGCCCATCAGTTGCGGCTGCTTGCCGAGGGTGAAGGTGAACGGCCCGGGCGAAAAGGTGACGTACGCCCAGTCGATGAAGTTGTTCGCGTTGTTCTGGAGGAAGGGAACGTTGAGATGGTAGAGGTCTGCCGTCGCCGGGCCGAAGGCTTCCGGGAGGTTGGCTGCCCAGCCGTCGGCCTGCGCCCAGTGGTTACAGAGGGAGAAACCCCATTTTTCCGAAAAGTTCCCCTCGAAGAGGGTGTAGAGAGATGTGTTGCCGAAACTGACGCCAAAGGACTCGGTTTCAATGTTGTAGAGGGTTCCGACATCCAGTCTCGGGATGATGGACAGTCCGGCACCACGGCCGGTGTCCTCAGCCTCTTGTGCGCGCACAAGAGAGCAGCACAGCGTCGCGGCTGCGCAGACTACCAGGAATTTCTTCATTGACTCTCATAAAAAAGGTCTTGGTGGAACTTAAGTGAGGCAAATGCAAGTTTTGCCGCTGCAAAAGTAGAAAAAAATGACGGTTTTCCAAATTATTTGGTCTATTATTTAGTTTAGGATGCGCATGCGAAAAGCCCCGGCAGGGAAGGGCCGGGACTTGAAGGATTTCGGAAGGGCGCTTATGGAAGCGGCCAGCGCGGCAAATATAAGTCGGAATTTTGTCGCCGGCAAGGAAAAGTGACCGTTTTGAATCAAATTGATACGAATCCGGTCGCTGAAATCCCGTTAATTATCCTTAACTTTGCCCGGATGGAAAAAATGATCATAGACAACGACGTCCTGTTCACCCGGGTGGAAGACCTTCTGCTTCAAGGGAAAAAGGTGACGATTCCCGTCAAGGGCTACAGCATGCTGCCCTTTATCCACGGGGAGAGGGATCTCGTGGAGCTCGAACACGTCGAATTGTCCGGCCTCAGGGCCATGGATATAGTTCTTTTCCATTATGGAGGGCGCTATGTCCTCCACCGCGTGACGGCCGTCTCCGATGGCCGGGTCGATATCCAGGGCGACGGGGTGGTCTCCGGCTGCGAACACTGTCCTCCCGGAAGGGTCATAGGCCGGGCCACGGCGATTCTCCGCAGGGGCAAGCGCAGGGTCGACCCTTATGGCGATTCCGCCCTCGGGCGGGTCAGGCTGTGGCACAAGCTCCTGCCCTACAGGCGTTACCTTTTAATCATTTACCGTCTTCTTCCGTGGAACTGGTGGATACTGCTTCAGCAGCTCCGGGAGAGGCGTTCCCGCGTAAACAAATAAAAACAAGCAATATGCGCATCAAAAACGGATTCGTGCTCAGGACCATTCTGGGCGAAAACGTAGTCACGGGCGAAGGACTCGAACAGGTCAACTTCAGCAAGCTCATTACCCTGAATGATACGGCTGCTTTCCTTTGGAAGGAATTGGAAGGCAAGGAGTTCGATGTCGACGCCATGACTGCGCTCCTTACCGGCAACTATGAGGTTGAGGAGGCTGTCGCCCGCGCCGATTCTGAGAAGCTCTGCAACCAGTGGAAGGAAATGGGCCTTATTGAGGGATAGTGAAAGGCATAGGGAAATATCTGCGCTGGCTATGGTCCCGTTCCGGCGGGGTCAGGTGGCAGCTGGTGTTGAACATCGTCATCGGCTGGCTCGGCGTTGCCCTCAACCTTCTTTTCATCTGGCTGAGCAAGCGTCTGGTCGACATGGCTTCCGGCAGCGGCGCCGTCTCTAAAGACGCCCTGGTGACCGGCGGCTGCATGCTTGTCGTCGTCATGGTCGTGAGGATCCTTGTGACTGCCTGGGGCTCAAGGTTGGAAAACCTGACCTACGCCAGGATGAACTTCCTGATCCGCAGCCAGTTGTTTTCCAATCTCCTGCAAGGTCAGTGGCAGGGAAAGGAAAAAATGCATTCCGGCGACACTCTCAACCGTCTTTTCACCGACGTCGACCAGGTGACCCGCGTCATCTGTCAGGAGTTCCCGTCGCTGTTCACCACTCTGTTCCAGCTTGTTGCGGCGTTTTCATTCCTCTGCATCATGGACTGGCGCCTGGCTGTCGCGGTCCTTGCGATTACGCCGGTGTTCCTGTTTCTGAGCAAGGTGTTTTTCAAGCGACTGCGTACCCTCAACCGCGAAATCCGTGAGTCCGAAAGCCGGGCCCAGAGCCACATCCAGGAGACTCTCCAGCACAAGACCCTGGTCCAATCCCTTGAGCGCGGACCTATGATGGAAGACGAGCTTGACAGGATCCAGGACGAGGAATACGGACAGGTCCGCCGCCGTACCGATTTCAACGTCTATTCCCGCATGGTGGTGAGCGCCGCCTTTACGGCCGGATACGTTGCAGCGTTGCTGTGGGGCGTTTTCGGCATTTGGTCCGGCAGCATGACCTTCGGCATGCTTACGGCATTCCTTCAGCTCGTAGGGCAGATTCAGGGGCCTTCCGTGAGGCTCACAAGGCAGGTCCCTTCCTTCATCTATGCCACCAATTCCATCGACCGCCTCTCGGAGCTGGAAGATGCGCCCAAGGAAGAGTCCGGTCCCGCCGAGACGTTCGGGCTTGCCGGCGTCAGGCTGGAAGATGTCTCGTTCCGCTATCCCGACGGCGACAGGAATGTGCTGGATGGCTTTTCATATGATTTCAAGCCGGGTTCCCGCACGGCTATAGTGGGCGAAACGGGGGTGGGAAAGAGCACCCTTATCCGGCTTCTCCTCTCGCTCCTTCGACCCGGCTCTGGCCGCGTCATAGTCTACGACGGCGTAAAGTCTTGCGAGGCTTCTGCGCAGACTCGCAGCGCGTTCGTTTACGTTCCTCAGGGCAATTCTCTATTCAGCGGTTCCATCCGCGACAATCTTCTTATGGGCGATCCTTCGGCCGATGAAAAACGCATGTGGGATGCCCTCACGACCGCTTCGGCGGATTTTGTACGCGACCTTCCGGACGGCCTCGATACGATCTGCGGAGAGCGGGGAAGCGGCCTCAGCGAAGGCCAGGCCCAGCGCATCGCGATAGCGCGCGGCCTGTTGCGCCCCGGCAGCATACTTCTCCTGGACGAGTTCAGCTCTTCGCTGGATCCGGAGACGGAAGAACGGCTGATGGGTAACCTCTGCGGTGAGCGCCGCGACAAGACCATGATCTTCATAACCCATCGCGAACGCATTACCGACTTCTGCGACGGGGTCCTGCGCCTGAGGCGCGACTAGGACGTCATCCTTCTATTTTTCCTGCATTTTCCCCGCGTGGAGGGCATCGTAGGCTTCCCTGTTGCGGTAGATGTCGATGGCCGTGTAGATTGAGCACATCATCGAGTGAGGGTCGGCTTCGTCGCGTCCCGCCAGTTCGTAGGCAGTGCCGTGGTCGGGAGAGGTGCGGACTATGGGAAGACCGGCCGTGAAATTGACTCCGTTTTCGAAGGAAAGGGCCTTGAACGGTGCCAGACCCTGGTCGTGGTACATGGCGAGCGTCGCGTCGAAACGGTGGTAGTTGCCCAGGCCGAAGAAGCCGTCGGGGGAGTAGGGACCGAAAGCCATTATGCCTTCGGCGTTGGCTTCGCGCACGGCAGGGAGGATGATGGTCTGTTCCTCCTCACCGAGGAGGCCGCCGTCGCCGCAGTGGGGATTGAGTCCGAGGACGGCGATCTTCGGCTCCCTGATGCGGAAGTCCCTCTCGAGGGATTTCTTCATCTGGCGCAGTTTCTGGACGATTTTCTCCTTTGTGATGCTGGAGGGAACGTCTTTCAGCGGAATGTGGCCGGTCACGACGCCGACGCGGAGCTGGTCGCTGACCATGATCATGGTGACGTCGTCGACTCCGAATTCTTTCTGGAGGTATTCGGTGTGTCCGGTGTAGCCGAAGCCTTCGCCGACCATCGCCCTCTTGTTGATGGGGGCCGTAACGAGCACGTCGATGGCGCCGTCCTTAAGGTCGGCGACTGCGCATTCGAGCGACTTGATTGCGGATTTGGCCGATTCGGGAGTGGACTGGCCGGGCTCGACGAAAATGTTGTCGGGCAGGCAGTTGACTATGTTGATCTTCTTGGGTTTGGCCTCCTTTGCGGAGCGGATGACGTAGGTGTCCATCTGGTCGATGTTATGGACCAGCTTGCGGTAGAATCCGAAAATCTTGGACGAACCGTACACCACGGGAGTGAATGATTCGAGTATGCGAGCGTCGGCCAGAGACTTGATTATCACTTCGTAGCCGATGCCGTTGCCGTCTCCCTGGGAGATACCGACAATGAGTTTATGGTTGTTCATATCAGTGATGACATTTGGTTTTCATATCCTTCGTCAGCCGGGAGGTCGCCCTGGTGGTATGCGGCAACCGCGAGGGCGTCGCACCGCTCGTTGAGGGGGTGTCCGGCATGGCCCTTGAGCCAGTGGAAACGGACGTCGTGGCGGCGGTACAGCTGGAGGAAGCGCTGCCACAGGTCGGGATTCTTGACTTTCTTGAATCCTTTGCGCTCCCAGTTCTCGAGCCAGCCTTCGGTGACCGCCTTTACGACGTAGGTGGAGTCGCTCCACACTTCGACCGTGGCGTTGTGCCAGCGTATGGCTTCAAGCCCCTTTATGACGGCGAGTAACTCCATCCGGTTGTTGGTCGTAAGGGAGTATCCTCCGCTGAGTTCCTTTTCCCTTCCGGCACATTGGAGGACAACTCCGTAGCCGCCCGGGCCCGGGTTGCCGCTTGCTGCGCCGTCGGTATAGAGGAAAATAGGGGGTCTTTCTGTCATTTCACGTCCGTTTTGGGAGTACAAAGGTAGGAAATCCTTTGTTTTAATCAAATATTCATCGTATTTTTGCATTCCCTAAAATATGGGCTTTTTTTGCCGGATATCCGGACACCGATTCAGAATTACACATGAAGATGAAGCAAATACTTTGGAGGATACTGCCGGCGCTGCTGGCCGCTCTTCTCGTTTCCTGCGAGTCCAAGACCTACCGGAACATCAACTACATACAGGATGTCAAGGCCGACACGGTCATGAACCAGATCGGCAACGACGGTATTCTGGTGCAGCCTAAAGACATGATTTCCATAGTTGTTTCGCACCGCACCCCGCAGCTCGCCGCTCCGTTCAACCTGACCAATGTCAGCTACCAGGCCGGCGCCGAGACTGAATCCCGCGGCAGCAGTTACCGTCTGCTCGGCTACACCGTCGACACCGACGGCTACATCAATTTCCCCATCCTCGGCAAGCTCTATGTCGCAGGCATGAACCGTTGGGAAGTCTCCGAACTGGTGCGCTCCGAGCTGGCCAAGGGCCTTCTCTCGGATGCGGTTGTGACCGTCGAATACATGAACTTCAAGATTTCGGTCATCGGCGAGGTCTCCCGTCCCGGCACCTTCGCCATCTCCGGCGACCGGGTCAATCTTCTCGAGGCTCTTTCCATGGCCGGCGACCTGACCATCTACGGCCGTCGCGACAACGTCACGATATCCCGTGAAAAAGACGGCAAGAGATATATGTATATCGTTGACCTGCGCTCTTCCGACCTGTTCAATTCTCCTGCTTTCTACCTGCAGCAGAACGACATAGTCTACGTCGAACCCAACTCCGTCCGCGCCGGACAGTCCACGATCAATGAAAACAGTTTCCGCTCGGTAAGCTTCTGGGTTTCCATCGGATCCTTCCTGATGACGACGGCCAACCTCCTTACCCTGATCATCCAAAGAACCGCGAATTAATCCATGGCAGAAGAAAAGAATACGATACCGTCCTCCCAGTGGAACCAGGAGGAGGAAAATCAGCTGAAACTGGCTGACATCTGGGCGATGTTCTGGAACAACCGCATCTGGTACATCATCTCCGTCGTCCTGTGCGTGCTCGTTGCAGTTTTCTACATTTACCATACGCCCAAGACCTTCTCCCGCACGGCGAAGGTCATTGTGGACGACAATGCGGAAAACTCCGCCCTGCGCGATCTCTCGTCGTTTGCGACCCCCCGTATCCGCTCATATTACAACAGCGGCCCCAACGTCTACAACGAGATGCAGGCATTCTCGTCTCCTGACCTCATGCAGCAGGTCATTAACCGTCTGGGCTATCAGACCAGCTACACCGAGCTGCAGCGTTTTCGCAAGAGGGAAAAATACCTCTCCTCCCCGATAACCATGGAGACCCTCGAAGTGCCCCTGCGCAGTTTCTCCTTCGAGGCCCATCCCGTAGATGAGAATGGCAACAAGTTCGTCCTGAAAGACTTCCGGGTCGGCCGCGAACATTTCCGCAAGACCAAGATTGAAGGCGCCCCCGGCGACACTCTCAATACTCCCGCCGGCCGCATGATTATCCACAGGACGGCCAATATCGATGTCTGGGAGAATGACATCCGCGTTTCCTGGATCAACTCCATGACCCGTGCAAAGTCTTATGGCGCCCGTCTCAGCGTCGCCCTTGCCGGGAAGGAGACTTCGGTCATCTCCCTGACGATGAACGACCAGTTCCCCTCCAGGGCCGAGGTCGTGATCAACACCCTGATCGAGATCTACAACGAAGACTGGATCGAAAACAAAAACAAGGCTGCGGTCAAGACCTCCGAATTCATCAGCGACCGTCTGGCCGTTATCCAAAAGGAACTGGGCGGAGTGGAAAACGACCTTAAGAACTACAAGGAGCGCAACCGCATCACCAACATCCAGTCCGTTTCGAGCGCCTACCTGTCCGAGTCCTCGTCCTATGCCGCGAAGTCTTTCGAGGTCAACAACCAGATCGCCATCGCCCAGTACATCAAGGACTACATGAATGATCCGTCCTACGCGGAGGACCTTCTTCCGGCCAACTCCGGCCTGACCAACACCTCCGTCAACGACCGCATCAAGCAATACAACGACGCCCTGATCAACCGCAACCGCCTCCTGGCGCAAAGTAGCGTCGACAACCCCGCGGTTGCCGAGCTCAACGTCGCCTTGGCAGACATCAAGGTCTCCATCCGCCGTTCCATCGACAACCTTATCGAGACCTTGAAGCTCCAGGCCGCCAAGATCAAGGACCAGGAAGACAAACTCCTCGGCCAGATCGCATCGACTTCCGGCCAGGAACTCCAGATCCTCTCCATCGAGCGTCAGCAGAAGGTGAAGGAATCCCTCTATATCTACCTTCTCCAGAAGCGTGAGGAAAATGAAATCGCCTCCCGCGTTGCTGTGGCTCCCACGCGTATGATCATGCTGCCGAACGGCTCTCCTTCTCCGGTGAGCCCCAATTCCAAGATGATCATGCTTGTGGCCCTCATCCTCGGACTGCTTATTCCTTTCGGCATTTTCTTCCTTATCAGCCAGCTCGATACCCGCGTGAAGTCGCGTGCCGACATTTCCCGCCTGCAGGTTCCGTTCCTCGCCGAGATTCCCCAGATGGGCATCAAGGGCAACTGGCTCCAGAAACTGCGTGCCGAGCGTTACAACGATGCCAATTGCCGCATCCTGGTCAAGCCCGGAAAGCGCGACATGATGAACGAAGCCTTCCGCGTGCTGCGTACCAATATCGACGTCATGACGGCTTCGCAGAGCGGCTGCCAGCGCATCATGGTCACATCCTTCAACCCCAATGCGGGTAAAACCTTCATTATCATGAACATGGCGGCCTCCATGGCGCTCAAGGGCTCCAAGACCCTTCTTCTCGACCTCGACCTTCGCAAGGCTACCCTGAGCAAGGCTGTCGACAAGAACAGGTCCGGCATCGCATCATTCCTCAGCGGCAAGACCGACGACCTTCTCGGACATGTCGAGAACCTGGCCGACAACCTGTACCTGCTGCCCGTCGGTGCGCTCCCTCCGAACCCGGCCGAGCTTCTGGTCTCCGACCGCTTCGATGCCATGCTCGACGAACTCTCCTCGAAGTTCGACTACATCTTCATCGACTGTCCTCCGGTCGACATCGTGGCCGATACGGCAATCATCGCCAAACATGCCGATATCACGGTGTTTGTGATGCGTGCCGGCCTCTTCGACAAGCGCGCCCTCCCGGATGTCGAGGCAATGTACTCCGACGGCAACTACAACCGCATGGCCGTTATCCTCAACGGCGTCGAGCCCGGCCACCGCGGCTACGGCTACGGTCACTACGGCTATGGCTATGGTTACGGCCACTACGGCTATGGATACGGTCACGGCCACTATGGCTACGGCGAAGAAGAATCGGAGGATTAACGATGTTTTCGTTCCTTCAATCAAAGAAAAGCATTACTGACAGCGGCCTCCTTAGGGGGGCCGTTGACAATCATTCTCATATCCTTCCAGGGGTAGATGACGGCGTCCGCAGCATGGACGAATCGCTGGCGATCCTGTCATATCTGGAAGAAATCGGGCTTTCCACCCTGTGGCTTACTCCCCACACCATGGAAGACGTCCCCAACACGACCGAAGGCCTCAAGGCCCGTTTCCAAAAGCTGAAAGATGCCTATCACGGGCCGATCCGGCTTAATCTGGCTTCTGAATACATGATGGACCCGAATTTCGCGTCCCATCTCGCCGCTAAGGATCTGCTGACCCATGAGGGCAACCGCGTCCTGGTCGAGACCTCCACATGGTGCCCGCCGATCGATTTCTGGGACTTGATCGACTCCATGATGGTTTCGGGCTACACTCCGATTCTGGCCCATCCCGAGCGGTATCGCTACATGAAGGAAAGCGACTATGCCCGCCTTCGCTCTCTCGGGGTCCTGTTCCAGCTAAATCTTCCGTCCCTTTCCGGGCAATATGGCTCAGAAGTGGCTGCAAAGGCGTTTTCCTTCCTTGATAAAGGGTGGTATTGCATGGCCGGCTCCGACTGCCACAGGCTTCATGCGATGCAGGAGGTCTACCGGAAAAACGTTCTTGGCAAATCCGCAATCCAGAAACTCGAACCTATCCTCCAGGGTGGCTGCCAGATATGAAAACGATCCTTGTCACGGGTGCCAACGGCCAGTTGGGCAGGGAACTGAGGTGCCTGTCCAAGTCGTCCCGTGACCGTTTTCTGTTTTCAGACATTACCCAGCCCGGCGGAGAAGACACCCTGTCCCTGGATATTTGCAATCCCGAGGCCGTCAGGATCGTGTGCGAAGCCGAGCAGGTTGACGTAATCATCAACTGCGCCGCATACACCGATGTTGAAAGGGCGGAAGGCGATCTCGGAATGGCCGATATGCTTAATCACAAAGCGGTCGCATCCCTTGCAGAAATCGCGCTTTCCACCGGGGCTACCCTTGTTCACATTTCCACTGACTACGTCTTTGACGGCAAGTCCTCCAGGCCCTACGTCGAGAGCGACGAGCCCGCGCCTGCGACGATCTATGGAATAACCAAGATGATGGGGGAGCGGGCCGTAGTCCAGTCCGGGTGCAAGCATATCATTGTGCGTTCGGCATGGCTGTATTCCCGATTCGGAAAGAATTTCGTAAAGACCATGCTCGAACTCACCTCAAGGGGTGGAACCGTCAAAGTCGTTTCCGACCAGCGCGGCTGCCCCACACGTGCCTTGGACCTTGCCAAGGCGGTCCTGGCGCTTTTAGAGGCCGGTGCTTCCGGCATAGTCCATTTCGCCGGAGGCGGAGACGCTTCCTGGTTCGAACTGGCCCAGGCCGTCAATCAGCTGAGCGGACATTCCGGCCGCATCGTGCCAATCGCCTCTTCACAATATCCCTCACGCGCCCGCAGGCCGGCTTATTCGGTACTGGATACGTGCCTCTACACCCGTCTTACCGGGCAGGCTGTTCCCCAGTGGAAGGATTCCCTGGAAAGTTTCTTAAAAACCCCTGCAGGACGATGAACAAGCAATATCACGAAATATTGATGCGCACGTTCGGCGCCTTCATCGACCTTTGTCACAGGGAAAACCTGAGGTGGTACATGGCCTTCGGGTCTGCCATCGGCGCGGTCCGCCACAGCGGCATAATCCCGTGGGACGACGACATCGACGTTTTGATGCCCAGGCCTGACTATGAAAAGTTCATACGCCTTAAAGAAGAGGGCTTCAATATAATCAGCCTTGCCGTTTCCGGGGAAGATTACCCTTTCCCTTACGCGAAGTTCTGCGACGGGTCGTCCACGGTATGGGAGATGGAAAAGTATCATAGCGTCTGGGGCGTTTTCGTTGATGTTTTTCCTCTGGATTCGGCCTCTGAAGGTGCCGCGAGCGAGGATCTTTTCCACAACTACCAGACGGCATGGTGGGACTACATCCGCAGCATAAGGCATTTGAAGCCTCAATCGATGCGCGACCGTCTTGTCGCGCTCCAGGACCGCCTGCAGTTCCGTCCGAGGCGCGAGGCGCTTAAGGAGCGTTTCCTTTCCCTCGATGCCGCTGCCGACAGTTCCGGAGATTTCTACAGGGTCTATTGCCTTGCCGATTCGGGGCGTTATCTGTTTCCGAAATCCTGGTTCGAGTCGACACTGCTGCTGCCGTTTTCCGGCTTTGCGGTGCCTGTCCCTGCAGGAAACCATCAGCTTCTTACGAAGATATACGGGGATTACATGACCTTGCCGCCTGAAGGGGAGCGCGTTTCCAGGCACCATCATTATTTCATGGACCTGGGCCGTGCCATGGATTTTGCCGAAGCTCAGGCCGAAGCCTGTTCAAAGGGCGTAAATAATATAGATTGTTGAAATGAGAGTTCTGTGGTTTGCCAATACTCCGTCGAATTATTCCGCGTCGGGAAGCGCCTACAACGGCTATGGCTGGGTGTCGGCGCTTGAGTCTGCCATTTCCGGGCAGGTGCAGTTGGGCGTAGCGTTCCTTACGAGGTCAAATCCGCGAGACATGACGCTGCGGCAGGTCAATCTTGTCAGTCACAAGGTCAAATGGGGCAAGGACTTCCAGCACGGAGTCATGTATTATCCCGTTTTCAACGGGCATGACAAAAACCGCAGCGGCCGGTTCATGCTCCTTCTTCATGGAGACAAGAAACAGGAGGCCGAACTGGTGGAGACATATCGCCGGATTGTCGAGGATTTCAGGCCTGACATCATTCAGGTTTTCGGGTCGGAACACTCTTTCGGGCTCGTGGCTTCGCAGACGAAAGTGCCTGTCATCCTTCATGTTCAGGGGCTGATGGGCCCGTGTTTCAAGTCTTATCTTCCTCCGGGCTCATCGTGGCGCCAGTATATTCTTTCGCCGTTCCGTCCGGGCCTTGTCCTCTATAAGATTTATTCCCGCGAAAAATGGCGCCGTGCCGTTGAGCGTGAACGCAGGATCCTCTCCGGCATACGCTACTACCTGGGCCGCACGTGGTGGGACCGTCAGCAGGTGTCCCAGATCCGTCCCGACGCAGTTTTCTTCGAAGGAGGCGAACTGATGCGGCGGCCCTTCTATGAGACTGATGCGGATCCGGCCAACCTGCCTGCCGAACTCACTCTCGTATCGACGATCTCCGAAGCCCCTTACAAGGGATTCGACCTAATATTGCGCACGGGCAAGATTCTGCGGGAGGAATACCGCCTGGATTTCAAATGGACGGTTTTCGGAAATGTAGAACCTCGTTATTTCGAGATATTTACAGGCATTTCAGTGGCGGAAGCCGGAATCACTCTTGGCGGCGTTGCCAGCGCGGAACAACTTGCCGCGGAAATCAGCCACGCTTCGCTGTATGTCCATCCCTCCTATGTGGAAAACAGCCCCAATTCCGTCTGCGAGGCCCAGCTTCTCGGCGTCCCGGTCGTCGCGACATCGGTCGGAGGCGTCTCCAGCCTGATCGACGACGGAAGGACAGGCTTCCTTGTCCGCAGCGGTTCCGCCGAAGAAATCGCCGAGCGCATAGTGGCAATGTACCGCAACAGGGAACTTCTTCGCAGCGTAGGACGCAACGCCCGCGCCGAGGCTCTCAAGCGCCACGACAGGGAGAAGATAGCGTCTTCCCTTCTTGAAGTCTACCGCCAGCTAGTCTGAACGCCTTATGTCCGAATACAGCCGCGATAATATGAGGATAGCCCGCAACACCCTGATAGTCTATGTCAGGATGGTGCTGATCATTCTCATCGGGGTGCTATGCACGCGCTTTGTCATGCAGGCTCTCGGCGTATCCGATTACGGCTTGTATGGCGTCGTAGGAGGGCTTATCGCCATCCTCGGGGTGCTTAACACCGCCATGAACACGACGACGCGGCGGTATATCAACTTCGAAATGGGCCGTCCGGGCGGAGATACCAACCGTATCTTCAATATATGCATGGTAATCCATATCGGCCTGGCCCTTCTGATATTCCTGCTTGCACAGACGATAGGCCTGTTCTATATCTACAACTGGCTCAATCTCGACGACCCGTCCAAACTGCCCGACGCCGTATTCGTCTTCGAAGTTTCGACGGTGTCCGCGTGCATAGGAATCATCAATCTTCCTTTCCAGGGACTTCTCGAGGCTCATGAGAAGTTTGTCCAGACGGCGGCGGTTGATATCGTCGCGAACCTGCTGAGGCTTGGAGCCATTGTGCTTCTGCTGTTTTACAAGGGCAATGCGCTCCGGATGTATTCCGTCATCATGGCCGGAATGGCCCTGTTTTCCATGCTGGCATTCCATCTTCTGTGCCGTCGGCAGTGGCCTGAGACTATCCGCTGGCGCTTTTTCAGGGACTGGGACGCCTATCGGGAAATCATCGCGTTCAACAACTACACGGCTCTTAGCGCAGGGGCGTATGTGGCCCGTACACAAGGCAGCACGCTGCTGGTCAATTTCTTCTTCGGAACTGTCGTAAATGCCGGACTGTCAGTTGCATATCAGGTGGAAAATTTCTCCGTGACCGGAGTCAACCGGCTTGGCAGCGCCGCCGCTCCGCAGGTTACCCAGAACTACAGCGGAGAAAACAGGGAGCGTTCCCTCGACCTGGTCTACAAGATTTCGCGTTACAGCGCCCTGCTCATGACCATCGTCGTTTTCTGCGGGCTGGTCGAGTTGGATGCGGTCCTGCAGCTTTGGCTCCCGACCGTCCCGGAAGGTGCGTTGCTGTTTACCCGCTGGACGCTGATAAGCGCCCTGGTCCGTTCGTTCGCCGGAGGGACGCAGACTCTCGAACAGGCGACCGGCAAAATCAAATGGTTCCAGATCTGCAACAGCATCATGTCGCTCCTGTGCCTTCCCGTCGGATTTGCAGCTTTCAAGCTCGGGGCACCACCGGTTACGATAATCTGGATATATATCGGATACACGGTGGCCTATCGCGTCGTGGAATTCTGGCTGCTGCACCGGCTGCTGGATTTCGATGTCATGATATTCATCCGAAAGGCATATCTGAAGCCGCTTGTCGTCGTTGCTGCCATGACGCTATGGATGGTTTTGTATCGCCTTGTCATACCTGCCAACATGTCAATCTGGGGCTCTCTTGCCGGCATTGCCGCGACTTTTGTCGCCGCAGGCCTTCTGAGCTTTTTCGCGGGTTGTTTCCCGTGGGAGAGGGAGGCGGTCACCAGAAATCTGACCGGGCTTGTACATAGGCTGTTTGGTCGAAAATAGCTTGAAAATTGATATTTTGGTATGATATTTGATTACAAAATGTTGCTTTTTTGATTATTCGTTTTTAAATTTATAAAACAATGAAAAAGTTTTTTTCAATGATTCTTGCAGCTGGTATGCTGCTGATGGGTGCGGATGCTTTCGCACAGATTAGTGCCGGTGCCGGATATATCGGTGCTACCGATGTCATCAAGGCCGGTGGTAAGGTTCAGGATCCCGCGAAGAGCAATGGCTTCTATGCCGGTGCAGCTTATGACATCGAGGTTATCTCGAACGTCTTCATGACCCCCGGTGTCGAGTTCCGCATGCTTTCCGCCGTCGAGTCCTATCCTTACCTTGGCGAAGGCCGCATGAGCCAGATGGGCGTTGCAGTTCCCGTCGACTTCAAGTATGTTTTCCCCATCACTTCCAGCATCAAGGTCTATCCTGTCCTCAACGTCACCTTCAACGTCGGTATCTCCAACACCTTCACCCTTGGTGATGCCAAATACGACTACTATGCAGGCAAGCTGACCGCCGGCAACATTTCCGTTACCGACCTTGGCCAGCTCAACCGCTTCGACATCGCTGCAGGTGTCGGCGCAGGTGTCGACCTGTTCGAGAAACTCCGTATCAAGGGCGGCTACAACTGGGGCGCCATCAATCTCAACAAGGACGGCGATGCTGACAACAGCCGCTTCCGCAACTACTTCTACGTAGGCGCCGCCTTCCTCTTCTAAGATTGTTCAGTAACGAATATGTTCACCATACCGGGCTTTGCGGCCCGGTATTTTTTTGGGGAAGAGCCTTATCTGCCGCACGGATTTTGATATTTACCCGATAATCGCTATATTTGTAAGTTACTGCCAAATTGGCAAGATTGTAAATAAAAACTAATACATAAAATGGGATTTTCAGATATATTCCGCAAGATATTCGGATCCAAGTCCGACAAGGACATGAAGCAGTTGCGTCCTATCCTGGATAAGATTCTGGCGGCGTATGAAGGTATAGACAAACTATCCAACGACGAGCTCCGTGCGGCCAGCGAAGACCTCAAGCGCCGTATCCGCGAGGTCGAGGCTCCATTCGAAGAGCGTATCGCCCAGATCAGCGCCGAGCTTGAGAAAGACATTCCCGTGAGCGAGAAGGAAAAGCTTGCTACTGAGTCAGATAAGCTTGTCAAGGAAGAAGACGAGGCGATTGAGAAGATTCTCGACGAGATTCTCCCCGAGGCTTTCGCTATCATGAAGTCAACGGCCCGCCGTTTCGCTCAAAACGAAAGCATAGAGGTCCAGGCCACCCAGTTCGACCGCGACCTGAGCGCCTCCGGCAAGGATTTCGTCAGCATCGAAGGCGACAAGGCCATTTGGAAGAACCACTGGGTCGCCGGCGGCAACGAAATTACCTGGGACATGGTCCATTACGACGTCCAACTCATCGGTGGAACGGTCCTCCATCAGGGTAAGATTGCCGAAATGGCAACTGGCGAAGGCAAGACCCTCGTCGCAACCCTTCCGGTGTTCCTCAACGCCCTTGCGGGCAAAGGCGTCCACGTTGTCACCGTCAACGACTACCTGTCCAAGCGTGACTCCGAGTGGATGGGCCCCCTTTATCAGTTCCACGGCCTGTCCGTCGACTGCATCGACAAGCATCAGCCCAACAGCGAGGCCCGCAAGCGTGCATATAACTGCGACATCACCTTCGGAACGAACAACGAATTCGGTTTCGACTACCTGCGTGACAACATGGCCGTCAGCATGAACGACCTCGTTCAGCGCAAGCACCATTATGCCATCGTCGACGAGGTCGACTCCGTGCTCATCGATGACGCCCGTACCCCTCTGATCATTTCCGGCCCTGTGGCCAAGAGCCAGGCCGACGAGCAGTTCATCGAGTTCCGTCCCTACGTCGAGAGGCTTTATTCCATGCAGCGTTCCTTCGTCACCTCCACCCTCAACGAGGCCAAGAAGGCTATCGCCGCAGGTGACGAGGCGGAAGGCGGCAAGCTCCTCCTCCGCTGCCACAAGGGACTCCCTAAATACCAGCCGCTGATCAAGTTCCTCAGCGAGCCCGGAATGAAGCAGATCCTCCAGAAGTCCGAAAACTACTATATGCAGGACAATGAGAGGGAGATGCCGGTAGTGACGGATCCGCTGTACTTCGTAATCAACGAGCAGCAGCATTCGGTAGACATGACCGACAAAGGCCACGAGGTGCTTGCGAGCAGCGTCGGCAACGACGACTTCTTCGTACTTCCCGACGTGGGATCGCGTCTGGCCGAAATCGAGAAGCAGGATCTCTCCCCGGCCGAGAAGCAGGAGCGGAAAGACGCCCTGATGGAAGATTTCTCCCTCAAGAGCGAGCGCGTCCACACGATGATCCAGCTGCTCAAGGCCTATGCCATGTTCCAGAAGGATGTCGACTATGTCATCGTGGACGGCAAGGTCAAGATCGTGGACGAGTCCACCGGCCGTATCATGGAAGGCCGCCGCTGGAGCGATGGTCTCCACCAGGCCGTCGAAGCCAAGGAAAACGTCAAGGTCGAAGACCCTACCCAAACTTTCGCCACGGTTACCCTGCAGAACTACTTCCGTATGTACCACAAGCTTGCCGGTATGACCGGTACGGCCGAGACCGAGGCAGGGGAGTTCTGGAGCATCTACAAGCTGGATGTGGTCGTGATCCCGACCAACCGTCCGGTAATTCGCGACGACCAGGAAGACTTGATCTACAAGACCAAGCGTGCAAAATACAATGCCGTCATCCAGCGTGTTCTCGAGCTCCGCAAGGCCGGCCGCCCCGTGCTTGTCGGTACCACCGACGTCGAGACGTCCGAGTTGCTTCTGAGGATGATGGAGCGTGCGGGCATCAAGGATGCCCAGCTGCTCAACGCCAAGCAGCATGCCCGTGAGGCCGAAATCGTTGCCCGTGCCGGTCAGTCCAGCACGGTTACCATCGCAACCAACATGGCCGGTCGTGGTACCGATATCAAGCTTTCCCCGGAGGTCAAGGCTGCCGGCGGTCTTGCCATCATCGGCACCGAGCGTCACGACTCCCGCCGTGTCGACCGTCAGCTTCGCGGCCGTGCCGGCCGTCAGGGCGACCCCGGTTCTTCAACCTTCTACATTTCCCTGGAAGACAAGCTGATGCGCCTGTTCGGCAGCGAGAGGATCGCTTCCGTAGTCGACCGTCTCGGCATGACCGAGTCCGATGCGCTGGAGAGCTCCATGCTTTCGAGCAGTATCGAAAAGGCCCAGCGCAAGGTCGAGGAAAACAACTTCGGCATCCGTAAGCGCCTTCTCGAATACGACGACGTGATGAACTATCAGCGCGAAGCCATCTATTCGCGCCGCCGCAACGCCCTGTCCGGCGAACGTATCGAGATCGACGTGATGAACATGATGCTCGATATGTCCAATCTCCTCGCGGAAAGGGCCGAGGGAATGCCGTATGAAGATTTTGTCGAATACCTCATGGGCCAGCTTTCGATCGACCCTGGTTTCGATGCGGAATTCTACGAACATGCGCGCACCAAGGATATCGCGGACCGTCTCTTCACACAGATGCAGGAGGTCTACAACCGCCGTATGGAAGCGCTTGTCTCAAAGACATATCCCGTTATCAAGGAAGTCTATGAGACCCGCGGTCAGATGTATGAAAATATCGCAGTGCCCATCTCCGACGGGCGCAGGGTGCTCCAACTCTCCGTCAACCTCAAGAAGGCCTACGAGTCCGAAGGCCGCGAGCTTGCCAAGATGCTCTGCAAGACGATCATCCTCTGGCAGATCGACGACAAGTGGAAGCAGCACCTGCGTGACATGGACGACCTCCGTCAGAGTGTCCAGAATGCCGCCTACGAGCAGAAAGATCCCCTTGTGGTATATAAGCTCGAGAGCTACAACCTGTTCGCTTCGATGCTCGAAACCCTCAACAAGGATGTCCTGTCGTTCCTCCTGCGTGCGTTCATCAACGTCCGCGAAGGTGCTCCGGCCCGCGCTCCTCAGCCTCGCCGTACCGACATGAGCCAGATGCAGACCCGTCGCAACGACCTCACTACCAACGGAGAGCAGCAGGCCAGGACTCCGGTCCACGTCGAGAAGAAAGTCGGCCGTAACGACCCCTGTCCTTGCGGAAGCGGCTTGAAATACAAGAACTGCCATGGCAAGGGCCTGGTTTAAACGCTTATAAAAGAATACAATATGGCAAAAATAATGGAACAGACCGTAAACGTCAACGAGGTCAGCCGGATTTCCACCGGGACCGTTATCAAGGGTGAAATCAATTCTCCGAACGACATCCGCATCGATGGCTCCTTCGAAGGTAAGATCGTTTCCAACGGCAGGGTAGTCGTCGGTGACAAGGCTGTGATCAGCGGCGATGTGATTTGCGACAATGTCGACTTCTGGGGCAGGATGACCGGCAGCCTTTTCGTCCGCGACACCCTCACCCTGAAGGATGGCTGCACTGTCGCAGGCGACCTTCATGTGAAGCGTCTGGTAGTCGAGCTCGGCGCCCGCTTCGACGGCAACTGCAAGATGCTGGCCGACGGCGAGTTCGAAAAGCTTGCCGGCAATGCCGCCGCCTCGAAGGGTTCCGTTCAGGTCAAGCCCGTGGTCGGCACCCCTGTCCAAACCGGCGCAAAGCCCGTTTCTGGAGGAATTCCTATCCAGAACTGAAACTTTTGCGGAAGTATTCCGTATATAGTATTGCCTGACAAATGGGGCTGTTTTGGTTTTGACAGCACTGATGTCGGACGGTAAGCACGTCGGGCGCTGTGGGCCGGCCCGTTAATCCCGATCCTCGCAAATTCAGTTGCCAACAACAACTATGCACTCGCTGCTTAATTGACCAAGTCAAAAAGCTTAATCTGCGCCGCCTAGGCTGCGGCGCCGACGAGTATCCCGCGGACTTTAAGCCTGCTCAGTTCCGACTACGGGGTATCATTCAAGCAGGACGCACGGAGGGACTCCTTTAAACTCCGCCAAGACTCAAAGGATAAGCCCTTGCTGGCCCGCCCTCCGGCAGGCTCCGGCCGACAATCAAAGGATGGATAAGCGTGTAGAAAGCCGCCTGGTGCGGTGTTTGGACGGCGGTTCGAGTCCGCCCAGCTCCACAAAAAAAGACTGCGAATGCTTTCGCAGTCTTTTTTGTGGAGCACCGCTTCCGCTAGATAGGGGGAGGTTTCCCCCTGACCCCCCTCTGGTCGCCATAGGCTCCGAACCGTTGGAACTTCGCAGTCTTTTTTCGTGGAGCATCGCTTCCGATTCCTTAGAACTTGCGGAAGCGGAGGCGGATAACGCCCCAGAAGGCTTCGCCGAAGATGCCGGAGGACATCTTTGAGGAGCCTTCTTTGCGGTTGACGAAGATGATGGGGACTTCCACCAGTTTGAAACCTTTGCGCCAGGCCGTGTATTTCATCTCTATCTGGAAGCCGTAACCTTTCATGCGGACAGCATCCAAGTCGATGTTTTCCAAGACTTTGCGCGAGTAACACTTGAATCCGGCCGTACAGTCGTAAATCTTCATTCCGAGGATGAAACGGACGTAGGCGGAGGCGTAGTAACTCATTATGATCCTGCCGATTGGCCAGTTGACGACGCTGATCCCATCGCAGTAGCGGGAGCCGATGGCGATGTCGGCTCCGTCCTTGCACGCTTTGTAAAGACGGGGGATGTCGTCGGGGTTGTGGGAGAAATCGGCGTCCATCTCGAAGGTGTAGTCATAGCCGTGTTCCAGTGACCATCGGAATCCGCTGAGATAGGCAGTGCCGAGACCTTGCTTGCCGCTTCGTTCGAGGAGGAAAAGGCGGTCGGGATATTCTCCCTGGAGGCCTTTTACTATGGCGGCAGTGCCGTCCGGAGAACCGTCGTCAATTACCAGAACGTCGTAAAGACCATCCAGCGAAAACACTTTTCGCAGGATCTTTTCAATGTTTTCCCTTTCGTTGTAGGTCGGGATGATTATCAGTTTCTTGTCCATGGGGTGTTATTGACTGATGGTTTTCAACATTTCGCGGACAGCCGCCTCCAATTGCTGGTCGCGGCCTTCAAGCACTTCGGCGGGTTCGTTTTCGACCCGGACGTCAGGCTCGAGCTGGAGATTTTCCAGATACCGTCCTTCTTTTATGCCGTAGGAACCCACTTGGGGGATGCCGAATACTATGCTGGCGTTTATCTGGCGCTCCCACCAGACGGCTGTCATTGTGCCGGGGACGGGCATGCCGATTATTTTTCCAAGCCCGAGGGTCCGGTAGACGTAGGGGAATCCCGAGGCGTCGGAATAGTTGTCCTCGCACACCAGGACGCAGGACGGTTTCGTCCATTTGTTGTACGGTTCCGTTCCGATATATTGGCCGCGCGGCTGGAAACGGATGTAGGGAGAGCCGGAGAGGAAGGTGGCAAGGTCGTCGTGGAGCCATCCGCCGCCGTTGTGGCGTGTGTCGACGATGAGGGCGTCGCAGTTGCGGTAGCGTCCGAGGGCCTTGGAGTAGACTTCGCGGAAACTGGGTGAGTTCATTCCTTCGACATGGACGTAGCCGATGCGGCCTCCGGAAAGTTTCTCCACGATTTCCTCGCGCTGGCGTACCCAGCGGCGGTACAGGAGATTACGGTCGGAAGTGGAGGGCTTGACCAGGAGTTGAGCAGGCTTTTTCCCGTTCTTGAGCACCGTCACGGCCGTTTTCTTGCCGGCCCGGCCGGCAAGAAGGGGATACCAGTTGTCGCCGGCCTTGATCGGAGTGCCTTCGATGGACTCGATGATGTCGCCAGCCTTGATTTCGCTGTCGGCCAGTGCCAGGACGCCGTCGGGAAGCAGTTCCTTAATCTTTATTCCGTCCCCTTTGTACTGATAGTCGACGAGTATGCCCAGATAGCTGGCGGATTCGCCTCCCATGGGGTAGAAGCGTGCTCCGGTGTGGCTTCCGTTGAGTTCGCCGAGCATTTCGGAGAGCATTTCCTGGAAGTCGAAGTAGTTGTTGATGTAGGGAAGGAAGCGGCTGTAGTTTTCCTTGCAGTAGTCCCAGTCGGCACCATGCAGCCCCGGATCATAGAATTTTTCCTTTACCTGCTTCCAGATATGCTCGAACATGTATGCCCTTTCGGCCTTGGGTTTGAATTCATATTCGCCTGTGAATGAGACGGTTTTGATTTGTCCGCTGGCAATGGAGATCCGTTTTATCCCGCTTCCTGAGAAAATGAATATTTCCTTGCCGTCGGGAGAGGGGGTGATACGGCCGTTGACGCCCCTCTGAACGACTTTCACGCTTCCTTCCTTGATGTCGAGGCAGCAGAGTCCGCGTCCGCTTTCAAGGGGCGTGATGTAGTAGAGTTTGCTGCCGTCTTCTGTCAGGAAATGGTCTCCGTAACGTGCCGAGGATGAGGTGAGGCGGAAGATCCGGTCGTCCCTCTGGTCGAGTTCGAAGGACAGCTTTTCCACTTTCTTCTTGGCGGTGCTGTCTTTCTTTTCGTTTTTCTTGGCATCTTCCCCGGCAAGCATTTTGGCGATTTCAGCGTCTTCCTTGTCGCGGCGGAATTCCGTCATCTTCTTTCCGTCGAAGAACATGATGTAGATATCCGATTCCGCGCCCCAGCTGCCATGGCTTCGGAAACCGTTTTTGTCGGATTCCCAAGTCATTGCCTTGCCGCCGAGGGCCCATCTGAAGCCGTCGTCGCTGTAGCCGCTGCGAGTCAGGTTGGTGACGGAGCCGTCTTCGAGGCTGATCAGTGCGACGTCTTCGTTGTTCCATCCGCCGTCAGCCTGGTAGTTGCAAAGGAGGAAGCGGCTGTCGGGGCTCCAGCTGAAGGACTGGTCTCCGTCCTGATAGGAATAGTTCGCTCCCTTGAGGAGGGATTTGGCCTTGCCGCCGGATGTGGGCTGGACAACCAGTTCGGTCCTGTCCCTGAGGTATGCCACCTGTTTTCCGTCGGGGGAGACGGCGGGCTGGAAACAGGTCTCACCTTCCGCGGAGAACAGTTCTTCCTTTGTCTTGGTGGCATAGACGAATAGTTTCTCGTCTTTTTCGGTTAAAACAGTCCTGTAGATGCCCCAGAAGCCGTTGCGCTCAGAAGCGTAATAGAGCTGACGGCCGTCTTTGGAGAAACTTACGCCGCGTTCCTGTTCGGGAGTGTTGGTTATCCTCCGGGTGGTTTTATAGTCGGTGCTCGTGACGAAGACGTCGCCCCTGATGACGATGGCGATTTCTTTCCCGCCGGGGGAGACGGCCATCGATGAGGCTGCGCCGGAGAATGACATCTTGTTTATCTCTTTTTCGAATTCGTCGCGGAAAACCCGGATGTCGACAATCTTCGGCTCTTCACCCTCCCTGAGGGTATATAGCTGCCCGTTTTGGGAGTAGGCGATTGTCCCGTTGTCCGAGACGGAGATGTATCTTACCGGGTCTTTCTCGTAGAAGGTAAGTTGCCGGGGGGCGCCGTCGGTTGACGACTTGAAGAGGTTTATGGTCTTGCCGCCCTGTTCGCTTAAATAATAATAGGTATTGCCGTCGGGGGCCCATACCGGCTGGCGGTCTTCTCCGGCGAATGTCGTCAGCTTACGGAATGTCCCTTTACCGTCGATGGTGAAATCCTGTGCGTCCGCAGGGCGGTAAAGCCAGATGTCGCGTGTGACTGACGAGGTGTGGTGCTTTCTCAGCGGGTCTTCGTAGCCTTTGTAGTCTTCGTAGAGGACGTTGCCGTCCGCGCTTACGCTTATTTCCGAAAGGGTAAGGGAGGAGATGAGTTCCGGGCGCTTTCCGCCGGTGGCGACGGCGTAGACCTGATTGCCGGAGGGAAATCCGCCATATGAGGCGTCGGCCTGGATGTTGGCGGTAAACAGTATGCGTCCGTCAGGCAGGACAGCCTTGGGAGTTTCCGATCCGGGGATGTTGGTTATTCTTTCAGGCACGCCTCCTTCCGCGCTCGTCAGGAAAATGTCCTTGCTTCCTTCGCGATAGGAACTGAAGAATATCTTTTTGCTGTCGCGCGTCCATACCGGGTCGGATTCATAGGCGTTGTTGCTGGTGAGCTGACGGGCGAGTCCGCCGCCGGAGTCGACCACGTAGAGGTCGCCTTTATAGGTGAATGCGATTTTGCTTCCGTCCGGAGAAATGCTGTTGTGGCGCAGCCACAGGGGCGTTTCCTGTGCTCCTGCGATGAAAGAGAAAAGGAGACACGCCGATAAAAGTAAAGGTCTGCGGTTCATGGTCAGGTTCGTTTTCTGAACCTCAAATATACAAATTATAGTTTAAAATGGGGGCATGTTGCCACCACAAATCGATTTAAGCACGATTTTTCAGAATTTTTTATCAAAAAGTTTTGCAGAGTTAAAAAAAGTGTTTACCTTTGCAATCCCGCTTGAAAGAAACGGGGTCTCCGAAAGGAGGCTTACGCTGGCAAGCGGGAATTTTTACACCCTCGGGTGTAGCGACAGAGATCATTGAAAAGGCTGAAGGAAGTACAAGAAGCAAGTACCGAAACAATAGAAACGAGAGCGTTGATTTCTTTAGAGAGACAGT
>ONKE01000030.1 GCA_900318355.1 uncultured Bacteroidales bacterium | reverse complement strand
TACATCTTTAATAGAGAAATACCATTTCTCGTCGCTCTCAACCCATATTGTCCGGACTTTCTGGTCCTCAAACAACTGTATTTTCTCTATATCAGACATAGCCTTAGCGTTTTCTGCAAAGATAATTCAAACGGAGGCCTAATGCAAATCTTTGCAAGGTTAAATAGATTGTTTCATTTCTCAAATTGCGAAACAATATGGGAAGTCTGAGGGTAATAAACAGACAGAAAAAGCCAAGGCAAAAACCTCGGCTTATATCTGTAACTTATTGATTACCAAATCAATATTCTTCCTCATTCCAGAAGAAGTCGTCTTTCGTGGGGTAGTCGGGCCAGATGTCTTCGATGGATTCGTAGATATCGCCGTCGTCTTCGAGTTCCTGGAGATTTTCGATGACGGATTCGGGGGCGCCGGAACGGTTGGCGAAGTCGATGAGTTCGTCTTTGGTGGCGGGCCACGGTGCGTCGTCGAGGCTGCTGGCTAATTCAAGAGTCCAGAACATAATCGTAATATTATTAATCGTTTATAAATCAAACATTTCAGAGGCCCGGTGCGCTTCCCGATGTCTCTGTGGGCGCAAATATAGATAAAAAAACGGGATTATGAATTTATTTTTGACTAATTTTGCAGTCCCGTTCCTGCGGGCTTGTTTTTTTACCGGAAATATGGCATACATCAGAGAAGACAGATACGACGAAAAAGTTACGTCCGAGATAGCTGTACACGTGAAGGAAATCCTTCGCCTGCTGGGCGAGGACCCCACTCGCGAGGGCCTTGTCAAGACCCCGGAGCGTGTCGCCAAATCCCTGCAATACCTGACTCAGGGCTATGGGCAGAATGGCGACGAGATAGTCCGCTCGGCTATGTTCGACGAAAAGTACCAGCAGATGGTGCTCGTCAAGGACATTGAACTCTATTCCATGTGCGAACACCACATTCTCCCGTTCATCGGGAAGGCGCACGTGGCATATATCCCCAACGGCAAGATAACCGGTCTTTCCAAGGTTGCGCGGGTGGTCGAGACCTATGCCCGCCGCCTGCAGGTCCAGGAGCGCCTGACGGTCGAGATCCGCGACTGCATCCAGCGTTCGCTCAAGCCGCTTGGCGTCGCCGTCGTCATCGAGGCCATGCACACATGCATGAAGATCCGCGGAGTGGAGAAATCCAACGCCATTACGACGACATCGGCTTTCTCCGGGGCCTTCCTCAAGGATGCCCGGACGAGGAACGAATTCCTCAATCTCATCCGATAAACAAAAAAAAGGGCGCCGCAACCGGCGTCCTTTTTACTTGAAACAGTGCTGAGGCTATTTCTCCTTCGGAGCGAGAGCCGTCCATACGCATGCGCTGAGGGCACCGCCCACCAGAGGAGCAGCGACGAACACCCAGACATCCTTCAGGGCCTGGCCACCTGCGAAGATGGCGGGACCGATGGAACGGGCGGGGTTGACCGAGGTACCGGTGAGGTTGATGCACACTAGGTGGACCAGGATGAGGGTCAGACCGATTGCGAGACCTGCGAGGTTGCCGGCGCCGACTTTGCTGTCGGTGGCACCGAGAACAACCAGCACGAAGATGAAGGTGGCGAGGCACTCGACGAGGAAGGCTCCGCCCACGCCGCCGGCATTGGCAACGCCGTTGGTGCCGAGACCGCCAGTCAGGTCGGGAGCTGCGACGACCTTGGTCAGAAGCAGGAGGACCGCACCGGCGAGGATACCGCCGATGATCTGGCCGCACCAGTAGCCGCAGGCGTCTTTCCAGCTCATACGGCCGGTAAGGGCGACGCCTAGGGTGATGGCCGGGTTGATGTGGCAACCGGAAATGCCGCCGATGGTGTAGGCCATGGCAACGACGGTGAGACCAAAGGCGATGGCGGTTCCGACGACTCCGGCGGGAGTGGTGCAGCCAAGGAACATGGCCGTACCGCAGCCGAGAAGAGTGAGGACGAAGGTCCCGATGCATTCAGCAATGTACTTTCTCATAATTTAATAAGGTTTATAAGGTTTTCGTGCCTCTAATTTAGGCATTTTTTCGGAAATAATGCTTATTTTTGAAAAAATTGAAAGTCATGGATACGCATATAGTGATAATGGCGGGAGGAGTTGGCAGCCGTCTGTGGCCTGTCAGCACGCCCAGGACGCCCAAGCAGTTCATCGACCTTCTCGGTGTCGGGAAGACCATGCTGCAGATGACGGCCGACCGTTTCCGCCCCCTTGCCCCGATCGGCAACTTCTGGGTCGTGACCGGCGAGGCCTATGTCGACACTGTCCGCGAGCAGCTTCCGGAAATCCCTGAAGACCATATCCTTGCTGAGCCCGTGGGACGCAACACCGCCCCATGCATCGCCTACGCAGGCTGGAAGATAGCCCGCCGCCACCCCGGGGCCAACATGATCGTGACTCCGGCCGACGCCCTCGTCCTCAATACCGACAGGTTCGTCGAAGTCATTCAGAAAGCCCTCGGCGCAGCATCGACCCCCGGCAACATCGTCACCATCGGCATCCGTCCCACCCGTCCTGAAACAGGCTACGGCTACATCTGCTCCGACACCCTTCCCGACGGCGAGGTCGTGGGGGTCCGCGAATTCAAGGAAAAACCCGACCTGGAAACGGCCAGGGCATATCTGGCGGCCGGCAACTATTGCTGGAACGCCGGCATCTTCGTATGGAACACCGCCACGGTCGAGGCCGAGCTCCGCACCTACGCGCCCGGAATCGCCGCCATCATGGACAAGATAGCCCCGTCTTTCTACACGCCGGACGAGAAAGACGCCCTTGCCCGCTGGTTCCCTCAGTGCGAAAAGATATCCATCGACTACGCCGTGCTCGAAAAATCCCGCGGGGTCCACGTCATCGCGGCCGACCTTGGCTGGAGCGACCTCGGCAACTGGAGCGCCTCACGCGCTCAAATCCGTCAGGACGAAAGCGGCAACAGCATAGTAGGCAACGACATCCGTCTCCACGGCTGCAACAACTGCATGGTCCACCTGTCCGGGGTGAAAACGGCCGTGCTCGAGGGTCTCGAAGGCTACGTGGTTGCCGAAAGTGACGGCAACCTCCTCGTGTGCCGCCTGTCGGAAGAGCAGTATATACGGGATTTCGTCGAAAAAAAGTAAAGAAAAGTTTGGATTTCTCCGCGGAAGTCCATACCTTTGCACTCCCGATTTGAAATCGATTGGGATAATGGAGGACTCGTTAGCTCAGTTGGTAGAGCATCACACTTTTAATGTGGGGGTCTCGGGTTCGAGCCCCGAACGGGTCACAGAAATATTGCT
>ONKE01000040.1 GCA_900318355.1 uncultured Bacteroidales bacterium | reverse complement strand
CTCCCGTTCCGCCTGGCTCGTTGGCGGGATAATACCCATACTACGCGAAAGTGCGAGCCTCCTTTAGGTCTTGATCTCCAAGTCAGGTTCGCCAGAACCCCGGGTACGAACAAGTTAAAGTAATAACGGCTCGCACTGCTATAGTGTGAGCCGAAACCCATAATATAGCCAGCGCAAGCGTCTCACTTGAACTCCGGTACCCTATGAACTGGCGATTCGACTTGGTCGGAATCAAAGCTAAAACGCTTTCGGTATTTTATGCTCGCGTTCCCCTAGTAGGAATGCGATTCCAAAGGTAGATATTTTTAACGAAAATAACGAATATTAACCTTAGCATCAGATTCAAAAACTTAGAGAATTATGGAGGCCGCAATTAAAAATGAATACACTCCCTCTGAACATGAAATGAGCATGTTCAAAGAGATGGAGGCTGCGCTACCGGGTGATGTTGCAATGGGGTCACAAAGACAATGATGCTGCACGGTGCAAAAACGGGACAAATTGCGGCGCAACTGCGTGGAGGATAACCATTTATAAGTTAGACGTTTACGCAAAAAGGCTGTTCTGAAATCGCGACAGGCATTTTGCGTAAAATGCTGAGTTTCAGGCGTTTTGCCTCCACGCACAAGCTCTCCCGCCCAGCGGGGCTTGCAGTTTTTGGCAGGGTTTTCCTGCAAGTATCCGGCGGCTAGTGCTGCTGGATGAAGGATTGCATCTGAGGGACTTTGGAGAGGGCGCGGTGGAAGAGGCGGAGCTGGTTGCGGGTGCGGACGAGGTTGTGGTCGGGGTAGAGGGTCTTGTAGTAGGTGTCGCCGTTAAGGTAGTCGGCGAAGAAGCGGACGGCCTGCATGAAGGGGAAAAGGCAGGCGGCGTAGGGAAGGTTGTCGCGCTCGACGGGGGTCAGGAAGGAGGCGGTGCCGCGAAGGTAGCCGCGGGCGAAGGCTTCGAAGATGTCCATGCGGAAGTCGACGCGTTCGGTGTCGGGGTCGTCTTCCGGGAGGGTGTTGGCGGCGGTGCGAAGGAAGTCGCCGAAGTCGGAGAAGACATACGAGGGCATCACGGTGTCCAAATCGATGACGCACAAGACCTTGCCGTCGGCGTCGAAGAGCATGTTGTTGACCTTGGTGTCGCAGTGGCAGATGCGTTTGGGCAGCTTTCCTTCGCGGTGGAGCTGTTCGGCGCGGCACATGTCGGAAGCATATTTCTCCATGTCGGCGAGGATCTCGCGGCTCTCGGGAAGGGACATGCGCCCGGCCTTGTCGGCGGCGACGGCTTCGCGCAGCTGCCTCCAGCGAAGTTCCATGTTGTGGAAATCGGGGATGGTCTCGCCCAGAGTGTCGGGGATGTCGGCGAGCATGGCCTCGAAGTGGCCGAAAGCCTCGCCGGCGAACTCGCTGTAGTAGGGATTGACTGTCTCGTAGGTATTTGCGCCGGCTATGAACACCGAAACCCTCCAGTATTTGCCGTCGGCAAGGGCCCATGTTCGGGCGGAGTCGCGCAGCGGAAGGAAACGGAGCACCTTGCGGTCGATGTCGTCCTCCCCTGCCGCCAGGAGTTTGGCGCGGATATGGCGGGTGACGGCTTCGATGTTGGACTGAAGCAGATCTACGTCGGTAAAGATGGCGTTGTTAATGCGCTGGAGGACGTAGTCGGGCGACTGCCCCGCCGTCACTACCTTGAAAGTATCGTTGATAAGACCGTTGCCCAAAGGCTTGATTTCCAGGATATCGCCCTCGATTGCGAAAAGGGAGGCGATGGAGATGAGGTCAGTCATATGCTTCTATTTGATTTTGTCGTCCGGAAGGAAACGCTTGCGCGCCTTGTCGCGGCCCTGGACGAAATATGGAGGCTGAGCCGTGGAGACGAACTTGCCGAAGGCATCGGTGCGGCCGCAGTTGAGAAGCAGCCCGACACGCATGCTGTCGAACTCCGTGAGCATGTTGTAGTCGCCTTCGCTGTCGCCTGCAACGAGGATAGGACCTGCGCCGCCATGATGAGGCGCGATGTATTTGCGTATCAACTCGACTTTGCCTTCATGGTGGGTGTGGGGATAGCCGGGGGCGTAGTCTCCGCCCTGAAGGCGAATGCCGAAAACCCTCTCGCGCGGGACTTCAAGCCCGAAGGCCGGGTCGCACGCCACGGTGGCGACGACTTTCTCCATCGAGGCCGAACAGACATAGACGTCGATGCCGGCTTCCCGAAGCGCACGGTAAAGGTCCTTCATCTCCGGAGTTATGCCAATGCCAAGACTCACAGGCACTTCGACAACGCCCGCCTCTCCAAGGTCGGGGCTGGTCCAGACCTGGTCTTCGATCCTTTCCTGCTGAAGGGCGGCGGATGCTGCGTCGCGGGCAAGGCCGGAAATCTCGTCATCGCTCATGCCGTCAAGAAGGCGGAGGATCCACAGACAGCCTGTCTCGTAGCCGAATGTCGCGTCGACACCGGCGGAAAGGGCCCAAAGCTTGGCGCGGAAATCCTGATATTCAGGTGTTTGCCTTATTTGCTTGAGATTGTCGCCTTTCGGAGTGATATAGTTTTCATGAAGGAAGATATAGTCGTTCAGAAGGTCCGTAGCCAACATGCGTGCACTGACCGCGTCAAGCCCCTTGAGCGGCGCATCGATATTCGGGACGCATTCCAGAAGGGTGCGGTAGAACTTGTCGGGAGCGATGGCAAAGCGGAGGCTGGCAATCTGGAACGCCATGGTCTCCACCTCGATGTCACCTATTATCGTGGTGTTGTCGAAGTCGAAGACGGCATAGGGCCGGCAGTCGGGATTGTAGCCCTCAGACTCTGAGCCACAGTCGCTTATAAGCTCCTGCAGGGCCTCGCGGACAACAGGGTTCCAGTCTCCTTTTTCAAGGGTGTCACGCTTGCATGAGACTGCAAGCAGAACCACGAAGCAAAAGAAGACGAGAAGGCTGCGTTTCATGGCGGGACTATTTGAATTCCAATCCCTTAAGCTGCTCGAGCGGACGGCGGCGGCCAAGGTTGCGGATGAAGGCCGGGGCGTTTCTGTTGCGCAGGAACGCCAGGGCGTGGCGGTCGCGCTTTTCCGGATACATTTCGCTGAAGCGGATCATCAGGCCGGTCTCTATCGTGTCGGAGAAGTCTTCGGCGATGGTCGACCCGAAGATCTTCATGGTCGAGGAGGAGTTGATGTAGCTGTTGACAAGCGGCGGGATGGAGGTGCCCAGGTCGTGGATCGCCTTCTTGAGGCAGCGGAAATCGGCCTTGAGGTCGTCTTCGCAGAGGATAAGGTCGAGAAGCCTGGAGTCGACGTCGGAGACGACGGGCTTGTATGGGGCCGCAAGTCCCTCGGGATCAGGGAAATGCTTGGCCAGGAAGCGCATTATCAGAGCAAGGGCCGATTTGTCGTAAGAGGCGTAGATCGTCATCTTGCCGAAGAAATAGTCCACTCCCTTATAGGCCATCACGGCACCGGCTATGCCGTCCCAGAGGTTGTCCATAGTGAAGAGCGCCTTGGCTCCGGCCTTGGAACTCTGATAGTCGGGGACGACGAAGGAACGGCCGAGTTCCATCGACTTCGGGAGATATTCCTTGACGAAAGTCTCGGAATAGCGGAAAAGGTGGGACGACGTGATACGGGGCTGGCCGTCGGGGCCGATTACGGCATCTTTGCCGGGAAGGAAGCGGTAGCCGCCGATTATGGCCTTGGCATCGGGATCCCAGACAATCAGCTGCTTATAGGGATTGTCGAGGAAGTCGTATTCGTCGAGGTCGAGGGCCTTGCCGGAGCCGCCGCCGGAATTGCGGTAGGAAATCTCGCGCAGGCGCCCGATCTCGCGGAGAGTGTTCGGCGCGGTGTTGCAGTCGAGAATATAAATTTCATTTCCTCCTTTATTTGTGTCCATGAACTTGCGGTCTTCGCCGAGTTCGGACAGAATCAAATCAAGAGGAACCGGATCGATTATCTTATCCATAGTTCAGGTGCCCCAGCGGGCGGGTTTAGTACATGGCGAAGATAAGCAATATTTTTCAAACTGCAAAAACAGTCCGATATTAAAAGCCATTGGAGAGGAAAGCGGCCTGGACGGGCCCGATGCGGGCATAGCCGTCGGAAGTCATGTGGAGGCTGTCTTCGCGATAGAACTGCTTATAGTTGAAGACGTTAATTCCCTGGAGATTAAACTGGTCCAGCACGGGGATCCCATAATGTGCGCAGCAGTCTTTCTGGGCCCGGACATAGTCGGCAAAGGTTTTTCCCGTCTTGTTGGGCTCGGTCGAAAAGGGATTTCGGCCGGAGTCGGTGCCGAAGAAACGGAGCGAGGTGAAAAAGTATATCTCGGCGCGCGGATTGCGTTCCAGGATGGTCTTGATGCAGTAGTTGATGCCGCCGCACTGGGTCTTGAGGCTCTCGGGATCATAGCCGTCGAGCGCCGTGTAGTCCTTCCAGGAGCCGCATTCACGGGAATTTACGAAGTCGTTGGTGGAGGCCCAGAGGACGTAGATGTCATAGTCGTCGGCCATGTCGACCTGACGCTGGAGGGAGTAGCCCTGGTCGCAGGAAAAACCGGCGCCGCCCACCCCGTAGGTGGTCACTTCAGCGCCCAGAAGGTCGGCCCATATCTGCTTGGCGGCATCGGACTCTTCCAGGACGGACAGCGACCCGCCGAATACGGCGATGGTCTTGCCGAAATTCTTGCAGCCCCTGTACGGGCTTTTGCGGGCAACTCGCCGGTTGGGGGTAAGATGATGTCCGGCAGGGTCGGGCTGGGCCCATGCCGAAGAGGCGGCGAAAATCGCCAGGAGCAATATCAGTATCTTTTTCATTTCGTTTTGATTATGAGGTCGGTCCCTTTCCAGAGGTCGGCGTCGCGGACGAACCAGCCTTTCACCGCCTTGCCGCCAAGGCGGATGGATGTGATCTTCCGTCCGCTGCCGATTTTCTTGACAGTCAGTTCCTTGCCTATGCCGGGCCGCAGGCGCACCTCGTCGAACAGGGGCACCGTCACGATATATTCCGGATCGGCCGGAGAATAGGTGTAGAGGCCGATGGCGTTGAAAACGTACCAAGACGACATTTCCCCGGCGTCGTCCATTCCGGCGTAGGCCAGACCCTCGGCGCCCATGTCGTAGAAACGGTCGAGGATAAGGTCGATATAGTGCTGGCTCTTTTCCTGCTTGCCGATGAAATAATAGGCGTAGGGAATGTTGTGGCCGGGCTGGTTGCCATGGCAGTACTGGCCGATGAATCCGGTCATGTTCTCCACTTCGTAGCCGCGCCACGGCTCGGTAAAGAGCGAATCAAGCTTGGCCTCGACGGCTTTTTTCGACGGATAGAGTCCGATGACGCCCTGGGGGTCGTGGGGAGGATAGAACAGGACGTTCCACGCGTTGGCCTCCCTCCACATGTGCTGGAAATAAGGATAATAGGGGTCGAAGCCGCGTATCCAGCCGCCACCGTCGACCCGCCCGCGATAGAAGCCGGTGGAAGGGTCGAAGACATTGCGGTAGTTTTGCGAATGCTTCATGAGCAGCTCGTAATTGGCATCGTCGCCGAGAATACGGGCGACCTGCGCCGTGGCATAGTCGTCGTATGAGTATTCGAGCACCTTTTGCACGGCACCCTTGGCCTCGATGTAGAAAGGCATGCCGACGGTGTCTTTGTCGGAGATCCAGCCCTTTTCAAGGTATTCGTCCATGTAGGCCCTCCCCCATCGTCCCGGGACCGTGGCATTTTTGAGAATGAGCTTGTAGGCGCGCCGGAGGTCGTAGTTATGGATGCCTCGCTGCCAAGTACCTGAGATGAAGGTAGATGCATGGTCGCCATGGAAGAATGTCGGCATGAAGCCGCCGCGCTTTTCGCCCTTGTCGGTGATGCTCTTCACCACATCCGCCGCTACGTCGGGCGCCAGAAGCGTCAGCAGGACCAGTTTGTTGCGATGGTCGTCCCAGAAGGAAGGGTCGGTGTAGTAGCGGAAATCCGCCGTGACGACCTGGCCGCGGACGTCGGTGTATTGCCCGTTGCAGTCGCTGCGGAGACATGGCCACAGGAAACTGCGGTAGAGCGTGGAATAGAAGAGGTTGCGCTGACGGGAGGTGCCGCCTTTGACCTGAATCCGGCCCAGGAGCGACTCCCAGGCCGCATCCGCCTCGCCGGCTACCTCTTCGAAGGTCTTGCCCGCGATTTCAGCTTCAAGGTTAGCCTTGGCATTTTCCACGCTTACGAAGGAGAAGCCGATTTTCAGTTCGAGGGCCTTGGCTCCTTTGCTTTCAGGGAAATCGACGAGGCCGACGATGCTGACCCCGGCGGGAGACTGTCCCCTTCTGCGACGGCCGCCCTGAAGCATCCTGACTTCGCCGATATCGTAGTTGGAGACGGCGTAGAAGTAGATTTTGCCGTCGCCGCCCTGGCTCCCGGTCAGCACGTTGGGGCCGTCTTTGCGCAGGCTCCATTCCCAGACGTTGTTGTTGGAACGGGTGATGTCGACGAGGAGTTCCTTGGCGTCTTCGGGCCTGAAGGTGTAGCGGTGATAGGCGCAACGCAGCGTCGAAGTCATTTCGGCATTGACGCCGTAGCGCTCCAGATAGACCTGGTAATAGCCCGGACGCGCCGACTCGCGGTCATGGCCGAAGGCGGAAGCATAGTCGGAAGGGTCGATACGGCCGGTCACCGGAAGGATGGGAACATGGCACAGGTTCCAGTGGCCCTTGCTGGTGTGGGCGAAGCCGTAGATGGTCTTGTCTTCATACTGATAGCCGGAGCCGCTGTGGTACATTGTCACGGGAGTGACCTGGACCATGGCATTGGGCAGGGCTGCGCCCGGAAACGTCTCCGCGCCCCATGTACGGGCCTCACGGTGACGCTCGTAGCCGAGGTCTTCCTTTTCCCAAAGGGTCGTCGTGCCGAGAAACGGATTGACGTGGTCGGTAAGTTTATCCTGCGCGGGCGACGGGACTCCGAGCAGGAATGCCATGGCCGGGATGAGGCCGAAACGGAAGAGTTTCATGTTAATTGCAGTCTAATTTTCACAAAGATAGATTTTTTTGATTTAAGTTTATACATTTTTGCTATATTTGTTCGAACATACATGCAGGCATGAAAAGAATCCTTCCCTTCCTGCTGGCCCTTGTGTCTTCCTGCCAGCCCCAAACGACCGACTCCCCCGTTCCCTCGGGCGGAATCTCGGGCATATCCGCATCCGTCTCAGAAATCAACGTCGATGACGGCACGTCGAAAACCGTCACCTTTTCCTGGACGGCCCCCGACGACGAAGTGATCGACGTCCTGTTCGACAAGGACGGCGGCGATTTCTCCAATCCCGTCTACAAGGGCCGCAGCAGCCAAGCGGGCGCAAAGTCGCTGAGCCTGACATACGGCTCGCTCAACGCCATCGCACGAATGGCCGGCATCGCCGACGGGCAGCAGGGCAAGGTCAGATGGACGGTCAGCGGCTCCGTCAGCGGCCTTTACAAAGCCTTCGCGACCATCAGCGTCAAGCGTTCGTCCGGCAGCAGCGAAGAGCCTCCGACCCCGGTGGAAACCCATGTCCACAAAGAGCGTGCAGAGGCGTTCTGGAGCCTCATCAAACAGCACTACGGTACCTCCTCCGGCCTGTTTACCGAAGAAGCCGGAGGGCGCAACACGTCCTTCCTCTGGCCGTATGACGGTCTCGTATCCGGCCTCGCCTGCCTCAACAAGCTGGGAGTCAACGTCGACTACACGGGCTACGTGGAGAAGTTCCAGCGCTATTGGCGCAGTTCCGGCGTGGCCAACGTGGGCGGCTACGGTTCCTCGACCAACGGCAGCACCGGCAGCGGCGACCGCTTCTTCGACGACAACTCCATCGTGGGCCTCAACCTCGTGGAGGCCTACCGCCAGACCAAGGACAGCAAATACCTGACACGCTGCGCCCAGATCGTGAAGTTCCTCCGCAGCGGCGAAGACAACACTTTCGGCGGCGGCCTCTGGTGGAACGAATCCCACAAGAACGAGCCCGGCAACGACGATTCCAACAAGCCCTGCTGCGCAAACGGCTATGCCTGCTGGTTCCTGACCAGTTACTATGAATTCTGCCCCGCGGCGGAAAAAGCCGAGGTCCTGGCCTTCGCCAAGCGCCTTTACGACTTCCTCTACACGACCCTGCGCGACACCGACGGCCTCTACTGGAACAGCAAGGGCGCCGACGGCAGCCTGAACAACGTGAAATGGACCTACAACACCGGCGCGATGATCGCCTCCGGCGCGCGGCTCTACGCCATTACAGGCGAAAAGGGCTATCTCGACGCCGCGAAGAAATCAGCCTCCGCAGCATATGCGCAGTTCGTGAAATATGCCGACGGCGCCGGCTCCTTCTACCCCGACCACGATTCCTGGTTCAACGTCAAGCTGATCCGCGCCTACATGGAGCTGGAGCCCTACTACGACAGCTGCAAGAGCTACATCGACACCTTCATTTCCAACCTTGACTACGCCTGGACCCACGCCCGCATGAACAACGGTCTCTTCTACGAAGACTGGACGGGCGCAACTCCCCGCCCCGACCGCGACAAGACCCTCCTCATGCAGGACGCCGTCCTCGAGGCCCTTGGCGCCGTGGCGGTCTACAAGGGCGAATAAGGCAATCCGAACTAAAGAGGAGGCCGGTTCTGGACGAACCGGCCTCCTTCTTTGGCTTAGGTTTGGTATCCGGACTACTGAACAGTGTCTTTGATGTCCGTGAAGGTGTGGGTGTAGTGACCCTTCTCGGTGTTGAAGTAGACTGTGATGTCGACTGTGTAACGGCCGGAATTGTCGTTGTCCCAGACATTTACAGGGAACTTCATCTCGCGGCCGGGCCACTCGCGGGTCTCACGCGGCTGAAGGTCGAAGACGGACTGAGCGGCGTCTGCGGCGGGCTGGCCGTCAAGATTCTGGTTGCGGCCCCATACCTGACGATCGGCGAAGTCTCCGAACAGCATGTGGAAGTTGTAACGGGCGGGCTTGTCCCAGTCGTGGTGGGCAACCTTGAAGTCATCAATCTTCCACGTGCCCTTGCCGGCATAGGTGAATTCCCACTGCCAGTTCGGGTCCTGACGGTTCCACTCGTAGGCCATGAGGAACTTTTCTATCTTCTTCAGGCCGACGCGTTTACCATCGAGGTCGACGCGGATGCGGTAGATGCCGCCTTCCGTCACCTCGACCCCTGCGGCTGCCTCGTCGGCAGCCTGTTCGAGGGTGGTCGGGTTGTATTTGTAGTTCTCGGTGTAGAAGAAGTAGGACTTGCCGGCTTCGAGCTTGGTGTAGATCTCATAGTAGCCATACAGGCCCTCTGCAGGGTCGAAGCTTGGATTGGCAGCCTTGGCGTCGGAGTCGTAATATCCTTCGGAGAGCCATGTGAACTGCTGGCCGGCCTCGGAGCCTTCACCGCCGATATAGAGAGGATCGCCGGCAACATCCACCGCGGGGGCTGACGTATCCCTGATATCGCTGAATTCGTGGGTGTAGTGACCCTTGTCGTTATTGAAATACACCGTGATATCCGTTGTGTAACGGCCGCTGACACTTTCGTCCCAGACATTTACGGGGAACTTCATCTCGCGGCCTGGCCACTCGCGGGTCTCGCGAGGCTGAAGGTCGAACACGGACTGAGCGGCGTCTGCGGCGGGCTGGCCGTCAAGATTCTGGTTGCGGCCCCATACCTGACGGTCATTAAAGTCACCGAACAGCATGTGGAAGTTGTAGCGTGCGGGCTTGTCCCAATCGTGGTGGACGATTTTGAAGTTGTCGATCTTCCACGTACCCTTGCCGGCATAGGTGAGTTCCCACTGCCAGTTCGGGTCCTGACGGTTCCACTCGTATGCCATGAGGAACTTCTCTATCTTCTTCAGGCCGACGCGCTTACCCTCAAGGTCGACGCGGATGCGGAAGATGCCGCTTTCGGCCACCTCGACGCTTGCTGCAGACTCGTTGGCCGCAACTTCAAGGGTCGTCGGGTTGTATTTGTTGTTGTCGGAGTAGAAGAAGTAAGGCTTGCCGGCCTCGAGTTTGGTGTAGATCTCATAGTAGCCATACAGGCCCTCCGCCGGGTCGAAACTCGGGTTGGCAGCCTTGGCGTCGGAGTCGTAGTAGCCTTCGCCGATCCACGTGAACTGCTGGCCGGCCTCGGAACCTTCACCGCCGATATAGAGAGCGACGGAGCCGTCGGTCGGATCGGCAGGAGAAGCCTCGGCATGGTCGACGGGATCCACGAACTCGTGGGTATAGTGACCCTTGTCGGCATTCATGTAAAGCATCAGGGTGGCGGTCCAGCGCTCGTTTTTGTCGAAGTCGACCCACTGGTCCGGCATCTTGAATCCGGGATCCCACTGGTTGACGACGGCGGGGGCGAGGTACCAGTAGTTGGCCTCGGTCGAGGCATTGGGACGGCCGTCCGAACCGTTGAAGCGGCCGAACTGCTGCTCGGTACCGTCGATGACCATGGAGAACTTGTAGCGTTCGTCGTTCCAGCTGCCCATGCTGGTCCAGCGGAATACGAAGTTGGAAAGTTTCCATACGCCCTTGCCCTCATAATTGAGCAGGACCTTGCTGTCGGTGCCCTTGGCGCTGTAGAAGATACCGACGGACTCGACTTTCTGGATGACGACGTTGCCTTCGGGGAGCTGGAAGCGGATACGGTAGATACCGTCCTCGTCGACGGGGGCGGTCGCCGCATCGGCCGACAGGATCGTCGTCAGGAGGTCGCCGGAAATGGTCATGAGGATGTCACCGGCCTTGAGGTAGACCTTCTTCCCTGCGGAAAGCTTGGCATAGACCTCATAGTTGTAGACGTCGGCGTTGAACGGAGCAACCTCGGCGACATTCGCGTCGGTGGAAGCATAGTATTCGTCCTTGACGATGTAGCTGACGGCTTCTCCGGCATCGGTCGTTTCACCTTCGAGGGTGACGGCGACTCCGGCACCCGGCAGCACGATGTCCGGAACGAGGACGATCTTGCGCACGGCGGTGCTAAGCCACTTATTGTCGCCTTCCAGGGTGCGGACGGTCCAGTTGACGTCGAGGGATTCGGCGTCTTCACCTGCGGCGGCAACCCATAGGGCCTGGAGCTGGTCCTTTGTAACCCTTGCGGAGAGGCTTGAGGCAGGAACGGTCAGCTGGGGCTCGTCGAATCCGCCGGTCGAGAGCAGAAGCTCATAGGAAAGGGGTTCCTCGCCCAGATAAAGCGGCGCGGCCCATGTGAAGTCGACGCCTTCGGTCTTGGAAAGGACCACGGTATATGCGTCGGCCGGAGCGAGGAGCTCTTCGACGGGCACGGGAATGGCTTCGTAGGTAAGGACGAGCTTACGGGCACCGGAGCAGACCTGACGGCCGCGCTCGGCGGTGATGCTTGCAACGGTCCAGCTGAGGGTGGCGGTATTGTCCACCTTGGCAGCTTCGAAGAGCGCGTTCACGTCTTCCTTGGAGAGAAGGAGCGTGTTTTCGCCGGACTGGAAGGTCTTGAGCGGGCTGGCGAAACTGCCGCCCTCGGCGACGAACATCAGTTCGTAGGATGCATCCTTGGCACCGACGGCCTTCATCCAGGAGAACTGGAGTTTCTCGACGAGGTCCATGCTCACGCTGACTCCGTCGGCAGGGGCGGTCAGGCTGGTCACCTGGCCGTAGTTGTCGGGGAGAACCTCCGCGGGGCCGTTCTTACAGGCACTCAGAATAGTTAGGACTGCCATCGAGGCAATCATGAGTTTTCCTTTCATGGTCTGGTCTATTTGTCTTTGAATGTATGCGTATGGACATAGTCCGCGGCATGTACATTATTCATATAGAGGTTGAAGGTTGCGAGCTTGTCAACGCCTTCGCTGTCGCCCTTGGTCTTCCAGGAATGAGCCCACGCGTCGGTCCAGTTGCCGTCGGCGAAACGGTAGATGTTCATGAAGATGGGGTTGGCGTCGGGATTGCCGCTTTCACGGCAGTCGTCGTCCCAGTAGGCCCAGCGCTCGTGATAACCGTCGGCGAAGGTAACGTTGAAATGGTAGCGGGTATCGTTGACTCCGTCGCCGGAAACGACCCAGGGATAGTCCGTCAGGTTCCATACTCCGCCTCCGGCATAGGTCAGAGGGGCGGTATCTTCCTCGGCGAGTTTCCAGGGGTGCGTCCACAGCTCGACGGCGGTCACTTCCTTGGTGCTCCACGACATGGTGTTGAAGTCCATGTAGATCCAGTAGACGCCTTCGGCGGTGTTTTCATTGACGGCTTCGTCTTCCTCGTGGCAGATGATCTTGCCGCCTTCCATGAGTTCGAAGGTGCGGCCGAGGTCGTCGGTGACGGTGTACTGGCCCGCGGAGAGGCGGGTGAAGCATTCCATGGCGCCACGGACGCGGTCGGTCTGGAGGTCTCCCTTCTTCTGGCCGATCTTGAGGGCGGCGTTCATCGGGATGGCGGCGCCCTCCTCGGTGGCGGTGCCCTTGAGCTGGACAGTGGTCGGGAACGGGTCGATGGTATTGGCCCTGATTACCATGAGGTTGCGGATTTCGCCGTTCTGGACGCCGTCGACATAGTCGGCACCCTGGTAGGTGCGGACCGTCCAGCGGACCGGAGCGGGGATGCCCGGGGTACAGCCTGCGAGCTTGGCGATGACCGTGAGCGTCGTGGCCGGGAGGGTCAGGGACGGCTTGAAGCCGTTGTTATCGCTCGACAGGACGTAGACGGGCTTGGAGAAGTCGCCGTCGGCCTTGTCGAAAAGTACCTGATAGACAACGGTTCCGGTGGCTGAAGTCTCCCAGTCGAACAGGACGTCGAGGCCCTTGGCGAGGTCGACCTCATAGTCGGCGCGGGGGAACAGCACGGATGCCGGTTTGACAAGCGGGCCGGCAACATTCGCGCTCTTGCGGCACGAAGGCATCAGCAGCAAGGCAAGGACGCCGGCGAGAATAAGTATGGTCTTTTTCATAACGCGTCGTGTTTAGAAGTCGAGGTTCTGGATGAGGCACATGGTCTCGAGGCACTGTGCCGCACTCGCATATGCGCCGAGGGCGCCGTAAGGGTCGGATCCGGCACTTCTGGGCTCGTAGCACTTCACGCCGAAGTAGGAATTTTCCCAGTCGGACTTGTCGACACCCGTCGACCAGTAGTAGTCGGCATGGCGCTTGACATAGGTGAAGAGGTCTTTGCGGATGCGGGCGTCGACAGCGTCGATTTCGGTGTCGAGGATCATCCTGGCGGCCCAGTGGAAGAGCACGGCGTGGAAGATGGAGTTGTTGCCGTCGGCACCTTCGTCGCGCATGACGTTGTTGCCATCGACCTTCTCGTTCATGGAAGTGGAGCCCATCTGTCCGCGGGCGGCGAGGATACCCTTGAGGAGGTAGGCCTTGTCGCCAGTCAGGTGCCACAGAAGGCGGCCGGCCTCCATGCAGGTGCCCTGGGTGTAGCTCAGCGGAACGCTGCCGAGAGTGCCGTTGGTGGCCATTACGTGAAGATTCTGGTCGAAGCAGGCGAAGGCTTCGGACAGATACCTGTCGTATTCCTCCTGGTTGCCGTCTTCCTTGGCGTAACGGGCCAGGGTGGCTGCGGCGATGGCGCCGGGGCCATTGGTGCACTCGTTGGCACCGAGGTCGGTCCACTTCCAGGGCAGCCAGCCGTAGTTATTCACCTCGAAACGAGGGCGGACGCACTCGTCGTAGGTAGCCTTGGCTGCGGTGAAATAGGCCTCGACACCGGTAGCTTCATACATCTGAAGCAGGGCGATGGTGATCCAGAGGGTATCGTCGGTGAAATCGTTGCCGAAACCGGAAGTTCCCCTCCAGGAGGCGTTGCCCTCATAGTTGTTGCCCCTGCGCTGGAACCACGTCTGCATATACTGCTTGAGCGCGGCGGCACGGGTGGGGTCGGTGTAGCGGATACGGTTGTAGTATTCTACCATGACGGCCATGGCATGGGCCTGCTGCCAGTAGCAGCTGCCGTTGCCACCCGCATGGTTGTATTCCGAGTAGGAGAATACGCCTTCGGCATGGTTGCGGCGCGTGCTGCAGTAGAATCTGTCGATGAAGGCGGCAGATGCGGAGTCCGCGGCTGCAATCCAGTCGGTCTGGGCCGCGACTGCCTTGTCGGCTGCCACGGGCGGATTGGTGATGGCGGCATAGTCCGGATCGCAGGCCACGAAGGCCGACAGACTCAGCCCCAGCACGGTTCCTATAATATATCTTGTAGTTTTCATATCCCTTTGGATTATTTGAACTTGTACTCGTGCCAGTACCTGCCAGCCGGGTTGTCGGCGTTCAGATAGAGGGTGCAGTCTAACGGACGGCCGCAGTCTCCGGCAAGGAAGGTCCACGTCTTGTCCCAATCCTTGTTGCCTACGCCGTCAACGGTGTAGAAGTCGACATTGAGGAAGGTCTGGGTGTAGTCCGTACCGAGCGGAGTGGAGCCGCCGGCGTAGAGGGTGGTGCCGTTGCCGAGAGAGATGTTGAAACGGTGACGGGAATCCTTCTCAGGGTTGTCGGAATTGGTGTTGGCATAGTCCAGAAGCTCCCAGACACCCTTGCCCTTGTAGGTCATCGGAGTGTTGGCGGTCTTCATGGTGCCTCCGGTCCAGGCCGCGGCGTAAAGGACCACGTCGCTCACGGGAACGGCGCTCCACAGCATGCCGTCGAAGTCAATCTTGATCCAGTAGATTGCCTCGGCGTCGAAGGTGCTTCCGGTGGCGGTCTCAACGTTGGAGAGGGAGCCGCCCTCGGCAAGGACGTACTGGCGGTCGAGTTCGTCGGTGACGGTGAATTCCGTGCCGCCCTTGATCTTGGTGAAGCACTCGAAGACTCCGGCGGGGGCCGCTACTCCGTCAACGGGGACGGAAGGTACCATGGCGATACCGGCCGCGTCTTCGGCACCGGCGCCCTTGATCCAAACCTTGGCCGGGAGCGGATCCATGGAGTTCATCGGCGTGAGGGTCATGGTACGGTAGTTCTTGTAAATGGTGCCGCCAATGCCCTTGCCGGCGCGGACCGTCCAGATCACCTTGCCGGAAGTACCGGGAAGAAGACCTGCGGCCTTGGCCACGGTATTGAGCGATTTCGCCGTCAGGACCACGTTGGGGCTCGATCCGGTGATCTGGCTCGGGAAGGAGACGAGGGGCTTGGAGAAGTCTCCGCCCTCCTTGTCGAAGAGGACCTCGTAGGTCACGTAGCCATTGTCGGCTGCCACTGAAGGAGCCCAGTAGAACTCCACGTCGGCGACGGAGGAAAGGTCGAAGCCGGAGTTGTCGGCCGGGAGATAAAGTTCGTCTCCCGTGCGGACGTCGAAATTGATCGGCCGGCCCGGTTCCATGCAGCCAGAGACCATCGTGGCGGCCAGGGCTGCGCTTGCCATATAGATAAAAATCTTTTTCATGATACTGTGATGTTTACGGCTACCAACCGGGGTTCTGGGTCAGATTCTTGTTGATGTCGCGCTCGTGCTGGGGAATGGGGAACCAGTATTTCATCGCATACGGAGAGTTGCATACGATGTTGGAACCGTCGTCCAGGAACGGGGCGCCCGTAGCATGGGAGGTCAGGTAGGCGGCGCCTGTGGAGGCGTAGGAAGGATTGTCGAGCAGGGCCCAGCGGCGCAGGTCGAAGACGCGGCGGCCTTCAAGGGCGAGTTCGCAGCGGCGCTCGTTGCGGATGGCCTGACGGAGGTCTCCGCCCGGATAGGCGCAGTAGGCGGCGACGAAGCCGGCACGTTCGCGGATAGGCTTGATGGTCTTGTTCCATATGGCCTCGGTCATCTGACCGGTCTCCTGCATGGACTCGGCATACATCAGAAGCACGTCGGCGAAACGGATTTCCATCAGCGACTTGAAGGAGCTGCCGTTGGGACCTACAGTCTCGGCGTCGAAGTTCTTGATCATGTAGTAGCCGGTGGCGGTGCGGGTGTCGTCGCCTGTATAGGAATCCTTGTGGTGGCTTGCATCGCTGTCCTTGATTTCATCGGAAGCCTTGGTCCAGCAGGTGTAGGTGCCCTTGCCTGCGCCTTCCGAGCCGACGAGGCCGAGCTTTTCAGCCTCGGGGATTTCGAGGGTGCAGCCGTTGTAGGCTATCGTGGAGTAGAAGCGGAGGTCGCGTCCGTCGTAGTCTTCGTCAGCTGCGACAGTGCCGTCGGTCTTGAGGAAAGCGTCGACGAGCTCCTGCGTAGGAGAGTAGTTCACGATTTCCTGCGAGCCGGAGGGGCAGATGGAATTGGGGACGTAACGACCTGTGTTCCAGCCGCGGACGATATCGGCAGTGCCGTCGTTGGTGGCGAACTCGATGGTCATTATCGACTCCGGGCCGTAGTGGCCGTCGGTGAAGAGGGCCGCATAGTCGGGAGCGAGCTCATAGTGTCCGTATTCATCGGAATCGATGAGTTTGGCGCACCATGTGGCGCAATTGGCGAAATCGTTGTCGAGCAGGTAGGCCCTGGCGTTCAGCGCGACTGCGGTGCCCTTGGTGAAGCGGCCGTTCTCAGCAGCGGGGATCTCCGTATTCTTGGGAAGGTCGGCGATCACGGCTTCGAGTTCGGAGTGGATGAAGGCCTTGACGGTTGCGGCACTGGTGCGGCCGACGGTCTTGGTCTGGGACAGGGTCGGATTGGTGGTGAAGAACGGCACGTCGCCGAACCATGTCACGAGACGCAGGTAGGTGAAAGCGCGCATCAGGCGGAGTTCGGCCTGGAAGCGGGTCTTGAACTCATCGCTGATCTGCATGCGGTCCAGATTGTCAAGTCCCGTATGGAGGGTGCGGAGTTCCTGGTAGCACTGGCTCCACTCGCTGCGGAAATGATCGTTGTTGACGTTGGCCGAGCCGATGGCGATGTCGCGGATGTTGGAAGTGTGACGGCTGCCGTAGACATCGTCCGAGAGGATGTTGTTGTCGAGGTAGCGGTCGGCGTTCCACATCTGGTTGTAGCCCAGATTGAGGGTGGCACGGACGTTTTCTTCGTAGTTCCAGAAGTTGTCATCCGTGTAGGAATTGGTCGGATACTGTTCGAGACCGACGCAGGAGCACAGGCAAAGCAGCAGGGCTGATATGGTAATGTACTTTTTCATAGTCAGTCAATCTTAAAAGGTTACATTCACGCCGCCGCCGAAGAAGCGCAGCATCGGGTAGTTGCGCACGGAGTTGGCACCGCCGCGGCTCATGTTGCTGCCGAATTCGGTGGTCTCAGGGTCGACGAAGTTGTATTTGGTAATGGTCAGGGGGTTCTGGGCATCGAAGAAGATGCGGACACCCTTGCTGCCTATCTTGTCGGTCCACTTCTTGGGAAGGGTGTAGCCGATCTGGATGTTCTTTACGCGGAGGTAGGCGCCGTCGAGCATGTTGATCGAGGAACCGGCCTGGCCGTAGTTGTTGGTCTGGCTCACGGAACCGGAGGTTGCCAGGCGCGGCAGCCAGGAGTTCATGTTGTCAGGAGTCCAGTAGTTCATCTGGTGCTCGTAGAGAGTCATTCCGTAGTCGGCATGGAAGGGCTCGAAGAGCTCGCCGCGGATGGCGTTGGTACGTTTCATGACACCCTGTAGCATGATGGAAGCGTCAATCCCCTTCCAGCTTACGCTGTAGGTGAAGCCGAAGGTGAAGCGCGGGAAGCCGTAGCCGAGGTAGGTGCGGTCGTCGTTGTCGATGACGCCGTCGCCGTTGATATCGACGTAGCGGACGTCGCCGGGACGCAGCTCGTTGCGGTCTATCGTGGTGGGGATGGCGGCTTCCTGGATTTCGTCGTAGCTGCCGAAGTAGTTGCTGACCTTCCAGCCGTAGTAGGAGTTCAGAGGCAGTTTTTCCTGGATGAGGACGGTGACGCCGTCGTTGGAATGGATGCTCGGGTCGCCGTAGCTGACCACCGTGTTGCGGGAGTCGGCGAGGTTGAAGGAGAAGTTATGGTTCCACTCCGTGCGGCGGAGGTTGTAACCAACGGTGAGTTCCCATCCGAGGTTGTCCATTACACCGCGGTTTTCCTTGGCGATGGAGGCGCCGAACATGTCGGTCAGGATCGGGGTGAGGAGGATGTTGGACGTCCTCTTGTAGAAGTAGTCGAAACTGACCGAGAGGCTGTTTTTGAAGAAGGTGGCGTCGACGCCGGCGTTGAAGGTGCGGGCGGTCTCCCAGGTCAGGTCTTCGTTACCCATGGTGAACATGAGGCCGGAGACAGGGGTGCCGTTGAAACCGTAGGCGTTGAGCCATGTGCCGTAGGTGGTCAGGAAGTCGTAGAGACCTACGTCCTGCTGGTTGCCGTTGAGACCGTAGGAAAGGCGGAGCTTGAGGTCGCCGGCCTTGTAACGGTAGTTTTCCATCCAGTCTTCAGCACTGAGGCGCCAGCCCAGGGACACGGCCGGGAAGAAGCCGCCGTTGCGGATCTTCAGGAACTTCGAGGACATGTCGTAACGGGCCGTGAACTCGGCGTAGTACTTTTCGTCATAGGAATAGGATGCGCGGCCGAACCAGGACATCAGGGCGTACCTGTTGGTGGTCTGGCTGGAAAGCGCGGAGCCTGTGTCGATGACGGTGTCGTCGCCGGGCTGGTTGAGGTCGTTGAGGTGGGTCTTGCTGATGCTGGTCGAATAGGTGATGTTGGATTCCTGGGACCAGCCGGCGAGGGCGGCCACGCTGTGACGGCCGAAATCGCGGTTGAAGTCGAGTAGGACCTGGCCGGTGAGGTAGGTGTTCTTCTCCGTCCAGTCGTCGGCCGGAGTCGTTGTCGCGCCGCTGAGGACGGCGTCGGCATGGGTGCCCCAGTTCGAGCCGGAGTCGGTGATGACATTGTAGGTCTGGTGGTCGGTGAAGCGGTGGCTGTGGCGGGATTCGCCGCTCAGGACGCCCTTCAGGGACAGGCCCTTGATGATTTCTATCTCGGCGGTGAAGGTGCCGCTGAAATAGTCGTTGTCATATTTGTTGATACCGCCGGCGACAAGGCCGCCGAGGGTTGCCGCGGGAGAACCGTATTTGTAGTTGTTGGCGTAGAAATAACCGTCCTTGTCCATCGTGCGGTAGAACCAGTAGGTAGGGAAACGGGCCAGGTCGGCGAAGAGGAAGCCGGAAGTCGTGGGCTGGTTCATGTCGGACTTGGTGTAGCCGAGGGTTCCGCCGAGTTTGAGACGGCCGACGGTGGTGTTGACGTTCACGCGCGCGTTCCACTTATCCGTGCCGTAGTTGGGGCCGATGTAGTTGGACTCCTGGCCGAGATAGCCCGCGGAAAGCATGTAGGTCGTCTTGGAGGTTCCGCCGGTGACGCTGACGTTGTAGTTTTGCTGGAGGGCGTTCCTCATGGCCTGACGGACGAAGGGGACGCAGTCGCCATGCTCGTACATGTCCTGGATCTCGGCTGCGGTGAACAGCGGGCTGCGGCCTACGTTGGTCAGGGCCTCGTTGCGAAGCAGGGAGTTTTTCCATGACGGAACGGGCGAGAAGAGGATGTGGGGGTTCTGCACGCCGACCTGGGCGGAGAATTTCACCGTCGGGGTCTGCTCCATCTTGCCGCTCTTGGTGGTAATGAGGATGACGCCGTTGGAGGAACGGGCTCCGTAGATGGCGGAGGAACCGGCGTCCTTGAGGATGCTCACCGATTCGATGTCATTGGGGTTCAGGTCGTTCATTCGATCGGCAGAAGCCTGCGGAACACCGTCGATAACCACCAGGGGGGTGTTGTTGCCCATAGTGCTGACGCCGCGGATCGAGAGGTTCATCTGGTTGCCGCCGGTGGGGTCGTAGTTCCTGTTCTGGATGATCAGGTTGGCAGCTGCGCCCTGGAGGGCCTGCTGGATGTTGGCGACCGGACGGTCGGCGATAGCCTCATTCTTGACCGTGGAGACGGACGAGATGATGTGCTTGCGCGAGACCGCACCGTAACCGACGACGACCACTTCGTCGAGGAACGTGGATTCGTCAGCGAGAACCGCATTGATGACTTTTCTGGCACCGACTGATTCCTTGACGGTCGTATAGCCGAGGGAGACGAACTCCAGGACGTCGGAGTCTTTGACTCCCGGCAGACTGTAACGGCCGCCGGCATCGGTCACCGTGCCGGTCAAAGTGCCTGAGATCATGACGGTTACTCCGATGAGCGGCTCGCCGCTGCTGTCGGAAACCGTACCGGAGACCGTCTTCACGTCCTGCGCCCAGGAGGAAGTCCAGCCGACGGAAATCAGGCAGAGGAATACTGCGAAAACTTTGCGCACTATTCCCAACAACTTGATATTGTTTGACATACAGAAAAAATATGAATAAAATGTTCAGTGTTTCTTAATATGTTTGCACAAAGTTGATGATTTTTTATCATATTCGCAAATAAATTTCACATTTTCAGAAAATTATAAATCCCAACATAATATAATCAACTTATAATCTGTTTTTTGAAAATATTTTTACCATATTTGCACCATGAAAAAATTCGCACTCACCTTTACCTGCGCCATAATCGCCATCTCGGCGGCTGCGCAAAACTATTCTTCCAAACGTCCGGCACTCGAAGACAGGCTCTTCCGCAGCGATGCCGTAGAGGCGAAAATCGCCGAAGTTACTGCCCTGCTGCAGAATCCGAAGCTCGCATGGATGTTCGCCAACTGCTTCCCCAACACGCTCGACACGACCGTCCATTTCGGCAAGGATGCCGACGGCAACCCGCGCACCTTCGTCTACACGGGCGACATCCACGCCATGTGGCTGCGCGACTCCGGCGCCCAGGTCTGGCCCTACGTCCAGCTGGCAAACCAGGACCCTCACCTTAAGGAAATGCTCGCAGGAGTCATCCTGTGCCAGTTTTCCCTCATAGCCATAGACCCTTACGCCAACGCTTTCAACGACGGTCCCACGGGCACCGGCTGGCAGAGCGACCTCACGCAGATGGACCCCAACCTCCACGAGAGGAAATGGGAAATCGACTCTAACTGCTACCCTATCCGCCTTGCCTGGCAATATTGGAAGACGACGGGCGACAGCTCGGTGTTCGGCGACGTCTGGATCCGCAGCATCACCAGGACGCTGCAGACCTTCCGCGAGCAGCAGCGCAAGGACGGACACGGTCCCTACAAGTTCCAGAGGGTCACCGAGGCCCAGCTCGACACCAAGTCCAACCACGGCCTTGGCAATCCCGTGCGTCCCGTCGGGCTTATCGCCTCGGCCTTCCGTCCGTCCGACGACGCCACGACCTACGAGTTCCTTATCCCGTCCAACTTCTTCGCAGTCACGTCCTTGCGCAAGGCCGCCGAGATTCTTCGCACCGTCAACGGCAGGGAGGATCTTGCCGGAGAGTGCCTCTCCCTTGCCGCCGAAGTCGAAGCCGCGCTGAAGAAATACGCAGTCGTCAAACACCCTAAATACGGAAAGATCTACGCCTTCGAAGTCGACGGTTTCGGCAACGCGCTGATGATGGACGACGCCAATGTCCCCAGCCTCCTCGCGATGCCCTATTTGGGCGACGTCAGTCCCAAAGACCGCATCTGGCGCAACACCCGCCGCTTCGTCTGGAGCACGGACAACCCCTATTTCTTCCGCGGAAAGGCCGGTGAAGGCATCGGCGGCCCGCATGTCGGCTACGACATGATATGGCCCATGAGCATAATGATGAAGGCTTTCACCTCGACCGACGATGCCGAAATCAAGGAATGTCTCGAGATGCTGCTGCGCACCGACGCCGGGACTGGATTCATCCACGAATCCTTCAACAAAGACGACGCATCCGTGTACACGCGCGACTGGTTCGCATGGCAAAACACCCTCTTCGGCGAGCTCATCCTCAAGCTCATCGCCGACGGCAAACTCGATCTTCTGAACTCGGTCAAATAATGATTCGCAAAAGGATTATACTGATTCCGCTGCTCCTGGCGGCGGTTTTCGCCTGTCAGAAACTGCCGGACGACAATGGCGCACAGCCTTCCGGCGAGAAGACTGAGCAGCCGGAGCCTCTCGACGCGTCTTGCGAACTGCTCAGCCTGAAAGCGACAGCCTCGGACGGAAGCTCCATCATCTTCTCATTCAACGGCAGGTCCGACACCTTCCATGCCAAATGGCTGACATGGATAGAAGGCACTGACCCTGAACTGTTTACCCTCGCCTTCGAGACAAACGGCAAGGCCGTGCGGCATGAAGGCAAGGCCCTCGAAAGCGGCGTGTCGAAAATTTCCCTTTCGGAGGTGGCCGACCTTGTCGTAGAGGCCGAAAGCGGCGACACACGCACCTACCACGTAAGCCTCAACTGCCCGCAGATCAACCGCGAGCTCCCGCTTATGCGCATACGTCCCGAAAAGGCGATCACTTCGAAAGAAGAATACGTCGATGCCATAGTCGACCTTTCGAGCCCGTTTACCGAAAGCGGCTGGTGGAGCGAGGAAGACGGGAAAGTGCAGGTGAGAGGCCGCGGCAATTCGACCTGGGTGCTCCCCAAGAAGCCCTACAGGCTCAAATTCCCCGAGAAAGTGAGCCCAATCGGGCTGGACCACGCCGTGGAAAAAAGCTGGGTGATTCTGGCCCACGACATGGATAAATCCCTGATCCGCAATCATCTGGGCTTCATGATGTCGAGGATTCTCTTCGACCCCGCGGAAAACTACCACGACCCGATGGCCATACTCTTTACGCCCTGTTCGCAATTTGTCAACCTCTATATGGGCGACGACTACGCCGGTGTCTACCAGATGAGCGACCAGATGAACCGCGCGGAAGGACGTATAGCCGTGGAGAAGCTTACGGCCAAGGACGGCAGCGACCCTGCGAAGATCACCGGAGGACATATCCTCGAAACCGACGTCCACAGCGAAGTGCCGCCGGTCCGATTCTCCTCCAAGGTCAAGAACATACAGGTCAACCACAAATACCCTGACGAAGACGATCACGACCCGGCGCAATACGCCTATATCGAAAACTATCTCGCAGAGGCTGAAACCGTCCTGTACGGCAGCAATTTCACCGACCCCGAAAACGGCTGGCGCAAGTACTTCGACGAGAAAACCCTGATCGACTACATGATAGTCAAGGAGTTGGCCGCAGACATGGACGGCTACATCAGCACCTATCTCTACAAGCGGCGCGGCTGCGACAAGTTCTTCTTCGGTCCCGTCTGGGACGTCGACAAGGGCTGGGACAACGAAACGCGCGTCGCCGCCGACTACCTCCAGCAGATGATGGTCTACAGCGGCTTTGCCATGCCCGGCTCGGACAAGCGCCACTGGTACTACCGCTTCTGCGAAGACAAGTCTTTCCGCCAGGCCCTCAACCTGCGCTGGCGTGCCAAGCGCAACCAGCTGCTGAGCGCCATCTACAAGGAACTGGGCAGCCTTCCGGCCCGGATGCCCATGGCCATAGAGGCCAACTTCACCGTCTGGCCTTTCTACTACCAGGCCAGCACCGAGGCGAAAATGCCGGAGGCGTCTTATGAGGCCGAGATAGCCCGCATAAAACGCCTCACGGAAGAAAGGGCGGCCGTCCTGGACCGCGAATTCGCGAAATAGCCTACCAGCTGATTTCCAGGGCGACTCCTTCGGGGTCGTTGTCGAATCGCAGGAAAAGGGTTTTACTCTGTCCGTCCCAATCCACAGGGACGGACTTTCCGTTTATGAGCACCGTCTCCGGCCTGCCGGGAAGCAGGATGCGGGAGGTGTTGACGGTTGATGCAGGGGCCTTTACGACGCAGGAGTAGCTCCTTCCGGTGACCTTTTCCCCGTAGGCGCGACCTGCCGTGGAAAGCATCCTGGGGGCCTTCCCCGCCCTGTCGAGGCTCAGGAACATGCGCTGGGTCCCGGGAAGGACAGTGGCGCCGTCATATACAGGCAGTTGCGGGTCGAACACATCGATGTAAAGCCCTTCGAGATGAAGCGGGGCGTCGCTCACGCTCTCGTCCATTACGGCAGCGAGCGTATATGGACCGCGCTGCAGCAGGAAACTGTTTTTCAGCTGCAGGCCGCCATAGAGCCTGTCGACCGTCTCGACGAACTTGGCCTCACCGCCTTCGCGGAGGACGAACTCCTTCGGGTCGTGGCGAAGCACCGTGACGCTTCCGCGTCCCCAAGCATACTCCCCTTCCGAGGCTCCGGCGGGAATATCCATGAGGGCGAACAGATGGTCCGAGGGCGCGTCGAAGTGGTTGTCGCCGGTATTCCACCATTCCATGACGTGCTGGAAGGGGTCTTTGTCCGTCGCGCAATAGACAAGGCGTCCGCCGCGACGAACCCAGTCGGCAATGTACTTATGCGCCCCGGGTTCGAGGGGTTTCATGTTGGAATAGGTCATAATGAGCACCTTGACATCCTTCAGGGCCGCCTTGTAGCCGACGTTTTCGATATGGGTGATTCCGACCGGAACGCCGCGCTTTACCAGAGGCATCGCAAGGCCGAAGAAATTGGACAGGTCAGGGTCGCGATAGCCCTTGTGATTGGGGAAGCTCTGGAACATGAGCGAGTTGCCCATGAGGATATTGACGCCGTGGGAGCCGCTGACTTCGTTCCCGGACAGTGGCATCTGCTGCGAGGCGCCGATCATGTGCTGCATCATCGTGGCATAGTCGGCGGGAATGGGGATCTGCTCTTCGCTGTCGGGGCTGCGCCGGTAGAGGCCCTCGTAGATGCGGTTGGGCCATGGCATCACTTCGTAGTCGGCGATGCCGGGATAAAGCATCTGGGCCACGTAGGTCGCATGGTAGTTACGATGGTAGTCTTCCCAGTCGCGGGGCCAGTCTTCGATGGGGTCGGTCAGGAACCAGACGCGGCGGCCGGTCGGGGCGACCATGGATTCCATGCAACCGTATTCGAGATAGGCCATTTCGAACACGCGCTCGGCCCGCTTGCCGCGATAGAAGTTGGGGCCGCGGGATGTCCCAGTCCATATCTGTCCGATATATCCGTCAACGCTCGGCAGCGAGGCAAGGGAGGCCTCGGGGCTGACCATGCGGATCTGGGTGTAGCTCAGGAGCGAGTGAGTAGGGACGAAACACTTGACGTCCAAGCCTTTGGACTTGCCGTATTGCTTGGCATAGGAGAATGTTTCATCCAGGGCCCGGTAGTAGAGATGGTATTTCAGCTTGTTGGAGAGCCATGTCGCCTCGGGCGACTCGTGCTGGGGCCTCCACGGGAAACCGTAGTATTCCTCCCACTCGCGCTTGAAAGACTCGCTGTAGCCGGAAAATGCCCAGAATTCGGGCTCTTCTAGGAAAATATGGTCGATTCCGGCATCGATCACGCGGCGGATGACCCTTTCCTTGAAATACTCCAGATAATTGCGGGTAGGGACGATGTACGGCACCATGTGGCCGTGCCAGACGGTGTCGCCGCTCTGCCGGACCTGACCTTCGTCCAGATGGGGTACGCCGTCCCAGGCCCCGGTAAAATAGTCCTGGTAGCTGCCCCACGCGATTCCGGTCATGAAATGGGTGACGTAGCCCCTTTCCTTCCACGAAGCGACGCGGTCTTCGAAGGAAACTTCCCAGGGGTTATGCTCGGAAGGATTGCCTCCGACGCCGTAGACCATCACGGCATCGGCACGCACGTCGACGGAGGGACGCCACGGGGTTGCGATCTGGAAATTGGTCTTGACGGAAGCATCCCTGCCGGACGTCGCGCAGGACACCAGCAGGGATGCAACCAGAAGGGTTGGTATCAAATGTTTCATTACGGGATGTTCACTTCCTTGACCTCGGAGAAATTGTAGCGGCGCTCCCCTTCCGTAGCATAGTTGATGCGGGCGGCGGCGCGGATGAAGACCTTGCGGTTCGACTTGATGGTTCCACGCGAGGTGATGTTGATTTCCTGACCGAAAAGGGGCTCGAACGCGGCACCGCTATAGTCTATCTGGTTGGACCAGGCGGAGTAGGAGTTGCCGCTGTTGCAGGTGGAGGAATAGCCCACGAAAAGGCGCAGGTCCGTCACGTTCATCAGAGCGTCGGAATAGTCGGAGAGGGTCGGGGTGATGGCCTCGCGGAACACCTCGGGAGAGACTGCGCGGGTAACCCTGACCTTGGTCTGGATCTGACCGCCCTTGACGACAGGTTCGCCGACGATTTCAACCTTCAGGAAAGGCTGGACGCGGAAATGGACCTCGGTGATACCCTCGACGTCGCATGTGACGGAGCCGTCGTAAAGGACTGTACCGTCGGGAGCCTTGCGGACGATGGGGATGAACGGACCGTCAACCCTGATGTTGAAGTTGCCCTTGAATATCTTGGTATTCTGGAAGAAACCGTTGTCGCGGGCGTAGAAATCGGGGTTGTAGGTGGAGTTGTCCCAGCTGAGCTCGAGCATGCGGACGCGGATGCCGCGGCTGTTTTGCTCGGTAAGGACGGGCTCGCCGGTGGCTACGTCAGTAACATAGCCCTTGACAGTCTCCTCGGGTCCGGGATAGTTGTCAATCTCGAAGAAGGAGCAGGACGACAGTGCGGCTGCGCCGGCAATTGCGATAAACTGCAAAAATATCTTTTTCATGTCTATGGTCTCCTTTCAGATTAACGGTTAGGCTGCTGATCGATGTATTTGCTCTTTGTCACCTCTCCGCCGGGGATGGCAAAATAGTAGTCCCTGGTGGTGTAGCTGTAGGTCTTGCGGTTTTCGAAGCTGATGTCGAAGAACCACTTGCCGGCCTGGGTGGAGTAGAAAGGATAGAGTCCCTTGAAGGCGAAGGCGTTGCCGTTGCTCCATGACTTGGACTCCTTCTTCATGCCCCAGAAGCCGTCGCGGTTGGCCTCGTCGATGACCCTCCAGCGGCGGATGTCCCACTTGCTCTTCTGCTCGAAGGCGAGTTCCTTGCGACGTTCCTTGCGGACGATGTTGCGGCTCGCTTCGGTTGCAGTAAGCTTGGAAGTGATTTCTTCGGCACCGGCACGGTTCTGAATGTCCCTGATGGCATCGGTGGCCACCTGGAGCATGTCGTCGCCTACAGGCGAGGGCTGACCGGCGATCGAGAGTTCGACGGCAGCCTCGGCCGCGGCGAGGAGCACCTCGGCGTAGCGCATGAGGATGAACGGCTGGTCGGACTTGCCTTCGCCGATATCTTCCAGGGCGCGGTCGGGATCGAGGTATTTGCGCAGGTAAAGACCCGTCATAGTCGCCTCGGCATTGGAGAAGAACGGACCGTTTTCACCGGCGGCGTAGGATTTGACCGTCTGTCCGGTCTTGACGTTGGTATAGGTCACCCATCCCTCTTCCGAATCGGGGTTGGGAGCGTTGGCGCCAAGGTAGAGAGTGCGGTTGGAAGCATCGCGGTAGGCGTCCTGATGCTGGTAGAAGGAGCCTTTCGTAGCATAGCTGTAGTCGGCCTTCAGCGGGGCGATAGGAAGTCCGCCGGTGTAGATGCCCATACGGACCTCGATAGGAGTCTTCTTGAAGACATCGCCGGGGAAGATGACATAGGCCCTCAGACGAGGCTCCACGTTCTTGAAGAAGTCCATGGGGCTGTCGTAGAGCAGATAGCTGCCCTTGGTGTGGTCCGCGCCGTCAGTAACCTTGATGGTGCCGTCGGCATAACGCTCGAAGCCGTCATAGAGTTCCAGCAGGTCTTCCGTGGGGCAGGTGCCTGCGGAAAGAGGCATACGGTAGAGCCAGGGAGAAGAATAAGCGTCGATGCCGTGGGTGACATAGGGATATTCGAATTCGCGGACAAGGATATTTTCCGGGGAACTCAAATCCCTCCACATGTCGTTCATGTTCTTGTACTGGGCCTCTTTGTCGCCCGGAGCCCAGCTCTTGCGATAGAGCGAATACTGGCCGGACTCGATCACTTCCTTGGCGGCCTTGTAGGCCTCGGCGAAATACTTGTTGGAGCACTCGCGGGCCTCGTCGTCGGCGAAACCGATGACTCGGATACCCGTCTTCTGGCCGAAGCCGGTCAGGCGGCCGGAAACCTGGTCATTGTATTTCGCGACGCTGCCGGCATAGAGCATGGCCTCGGCCTTGAACGCCAGGGCCGCATACTTGTTGGGGGTGTCGGTGAACGTCGACGTGATGGGAAGGAGTTCGATCGCCCTGTCCCAATCCTCGAGGATGAAATCCCATGTTTCCTTCTCGGAAGACCTGGGGACCTCGATATCTCCGGTAAGAGGATAGCTGATTTCATTACGGACGATGGGGACGCCGCCGAAACGACGCGCCATCTGGGTGTAGGCATAGGCGCGGACGAAATATCCCTGGCCGATAAACTCGTTGAACGTCACTTCGGGATAGATGTCCTTGTATTCCGGCAGGGTCTCGATCAGGTGGTTGGCCTGACGGATAAGGGTGAATGCCAGACCCCACCATGCGGTGGCCTCGGAGGTGAAGGAGCCGGCGCTGGACTCACGGCAGACAGCCTCTCCGGTGCCCTCGACACCAAGGCAGCCGAGCCACGTCTGGCCGCCGAAACCACCGTTCTGACTGTTCCAGGGGATGTATTTGAAATCTTCCCACGGCATCTTGGTATAGAGGCGCGCCATGTAGATGGCTAGACCGGACTGGCTGCTCATAAGGTCGTCGTCAGTTACGATATCCTTGGGCGGAATGTCCAGGCTTACGCAGGAAGCCGCCAGCAGGGAAACCAAAATTGCAATGTATATCTTTCTCATATCAGTTTCCTCCTTAGAAAGTAAGATTCAAACCAATCGTGTAAGACTTGTTCAGCGGATACAGACGGCCGTAATTGTCGGCCGGGTGTTCCGGGTCGATGTACTTGACCCGGGTGAGGGTCAAGGGGTTGTATGCATTTGCATATACCCTGACGGTCAGCCCCTTCATGAAAGGAATCTTGGGAAGGGTGTAGCCGATTTCAATGGCCTTCAGACGCAGGTAGTCGATAGGCTGGACGTTGAAATCGCTGTTTTCGTCAGGAGAGCCGCCGCCGTAGGCGTAGGTGCCGGGGATCCAGGTCAAAGTCTGGTCGTAGACATCGTTGGTAATGACCGAAGGATGCCAACGGTCTGCAAACTGCTCCAGCATACCGCCGCCGTGCTGGCCCCAGATGCTGAGCTGAGGCTCGCCGAACTTGACCGAGCCGAGGGCCGCACCCTGGAACAGGAGACTGAAGTCGAGGTTGCGCCAGGAACCGTCGATTGACAGGGAGTAGTTCAGCCAGGGGGTACCCTGATAGGAATACGGGTGGGCGTCGAGGCTGTCGATGGTACCGTCTTCGTTCCAGTCGAGATACTTGAAGTCGCCGGGGCGGACGCCGTTGCCCTTGTTCATGTCGTAGGTCCAGATATCTTCCCAGTTCTGGTATTGGCCTATCACCTCATAGCCGAATTTCAGGCCCTGATAGCGGTTGGTGTGGCTGTCGTTGCGCCATGCGTCATAGGAGTTGGCATACTGTTCACGAGTCTTTCCCGAATAATACAGATACTTATTGCGGGTAATGGACATCATGGTCTTGACCTGGTACCTGAAGTTGCCGATACGATGACGATGGCTTAGTTCGAGTTCAAAGCCAAAGTGCGAGTCGCTGTTGATATTTTCATAAGGAGGCGTTGCTCCGATGATGGTCGGGAAATCCGCAGTGTTGTGCGCCATCAGACCGCTGCGGAGACGGTGGAAATAGTCGAAGGAAATGCCAAGCAGACCCTTCCATGCCTCGAAATCCACACCGACGTCGAAGGTCTTGTTATCGTACCACGTTATAATTTCATTGGGCATCGCCTTGGGATCGGCACGCATCACCCATGATCCGAGATAGTAAATCGGAGCGTTCGCCGTATAATAACCGTTCGTGGAAAGCGCTGCGGCCGGGTACGTGTAACCAGTCACCCACTCGTAGGTGGCATCACCGTCCTGCCCAAGGATACCATAGCTCGCACGGAGTTTCAGCTGGTTGATGAAACCGAGCGGACTGTTTTTGAACCAAGGCTCCTGGGAAATCCTCCAGCCAGCGGAAGCCGACGGGAAGAAGCCCCACTGGTGACCAGGGAAGAAGCGGGATGAACCGTCGTAACGGAACTGGGCTTCTACGAGGTAGCGCTCGTCATAGTTGTAGTTGAGACGGCCGAAGAGCGAATTGTAGGCATATTCGACAATCTGTGTCTGGCTGACCTGATGGTCGTCGACTGTCAGAGCGGTGAAATACGGGGATGAGAATGCCAGGTTGCCGAATGCGCGGAAACCGTCGACGAACTTCTTCTGGGTCTCCCAGCCCAACAGGGCGCCCACATGGTGCTTGGAGAACTGGCGGTCGTACTGAAGCAGGGCCTGGGCGAGCCAGGACTTGTTGTGGGTGTCGGTACGGGTCAGCTGGCTCGGCGAAGATGCCGCATAAAGTTTTTGCTTGTAGGTGCCGGTCTGGGCGTCGTATGCATATTGGTAGTATTCCTTGCGATAGGTTTGGTCGTCCGATATGCGGTAGTTGTAGCTGAACATTCCCTTGGCGGTAAGGCCCTTGAGGACAGGAGTAAGCGTACCGAAATCATAGTTCAGCGAAGCGCTCGCGTCAATGTTGTGGCGGTCGTTCTTGCGGTGACCGGAAATATCCGAGTAGATACGGGCCACGGAGTTCCAGTCGAGTTCGAGGTCCTGGTAGTTGAGCATGGTCTGCTCGGGGTCGGCATAGGCCTTCCAGATGGTACTCTGCTTCCACCAGTAACGGATGATGAGTTCCGGGTCGTCAAGCGGGTTGTGGAGCTTTTCCAGATAACCTGACAGGTTGAGCTGGAACTTCAGGCCCTCGGCGATCTGGGCCGTGACGTTGGAACGGAGATTGAACTTGCGGTACTGGGTGTCCTTGCTCTTCCAGAAACCTTCCTGGAAGAAATAGCCCAGACCTACGTAGAACTGGATCTTCTCCGTACCGCCGCTGATGCTGAGGTCGTGACGGGTCTGCGGAGCGACGTCCTGGATGATGAGGCTGTTCCAGTCGGTCCCTTCGGCGAGGATACCGTCACGGTAGCGCTCAATCATATCGTCGGAGAACTCCGGAGCGCCGCCCTCGACGCCGCCCATGGAGCGCTCATTGACAAGGAGCATGGATGAAACCGCGTCCATCTGTCTCGGTAGAGATGCAGGGGTTTGGAAAGTATAGTTGCCGTCGTAGCTTACACGCGTCTTTCCAGCTGATCCGGTCTTTGTGGTGACCAGAATCACTCCGTCACCACCACGAATACCGTAAATTGCCGCCGCGGCATCCTTCAGGACGGAAACGTTTTCTATGTCGGCCGGAGCGAGACGCTGGAAATCGGTCATGTCGCGCGGAACGCCGTCGATAACCACGAGCGGGGCGCCCAGGCCACGGATATCCAGGGATGCGTTGTACTGTCCGGGCTCGGCGGTCTTTTGCCAGACGCGGACGCCCGGGACACGGCCCGTGAGCATGTTCTGAGGGTTCTCCGTCTTGGTGCGGACCATGTCGTCGCCGCTGACGGCTACGACAGAGCCCGTAAGGGATCCTTTCTTCTGGGTGCCGTAACCGACAAAGACCGCAGCCTCGAGGAAGTTGGTATCGGAGGACAGAACGACATTGATGGATTTGCGGCCGCTCACCGGGATGGTTCTGGTGGTCATGCCAACGAAAGAGAACTCCAGGACGGCGTTTTCAGGGACCGTGATGGAGTAGCGTCCCTCGGCATCGGCCGCCACGCCCGTCTTGCCGCCTTGAACCATGATGCTGGCTCCGGCGACGGGGTCGTTGTTGTCATCGGTGACGATACCCGTCACCGTGACGTTTTTCTGTGCATAGGACAAAACCGGCAGCAAGCATAGCCACAGGCTTGTCAGAAGGCTTACAATACGCTTGTTCATATCGTCTTCCTCTTTCTTTAATCAAAATCAATCTCGCGGATGCAGAGCTTCTGCTCGCCGTCGCTGGTTGCACCCTTGTAAACGCCGATCGCGATGACTACGTCCTGTCCGACGTATTCAGAGAGGTCGTAGTCGAAGCGGGCGTATTCCGAAGGATCGCCGCTGCCAGCTTCGTGGAGGAACTGCCAGCAACCGTTGCCGTCGGCGACGGCGGCTGCCGTGTTGGCCGTGTTGGCGACCGGAGTAAGAGCCTTGGCAACACAGGTCGACAGAGGAACCGCCGTAACGCGGAACACCGTCGGGTTCGTGCTGGAGAATGTGCGCACGTAGACGTGGAGGTTCTTTGTGGCTTCGAGAATGCGGAAACGGCTGTAGAGATAGGTCTCCGGGGTGTTGTAGTCGGCGCCGACGTTTGCGCGGGTCTTGATGGTGTAGCCCTCGGAGTTGACGGGCTCGACCGTCTGGTTGACATACTGGAGGGTCCAGCTCATGACGATATGGTTGGTCCCTGCCCAGTGGCCGTAGCCCTGGTCGAGAGGATGGTCAGGATCGTGCTTGCGGCGGACGCCGTTGGGCGTTTCACCGTCGTCCTGGCCGAAGTTGTCGCCGCTGAAGGAACGGCCGGGGTTGACTCCCAGCGAAGTAAGGTTTTCCTTGGTGAAGCCGCGCCAGGAGGCGCCGTCGACGGCAACGCCGGTCAGGGCGTCGTCATTCTTGGCGGTATCGGCCGACGTGAAGAATACGCGGCGGCAAGGGAGGTGGAAGTTGTAGTCGCGCCAGTAAATACCGAACGCGATGAAGACCTCCTTGCCGATATAATCGCCCAGATCGAAGGTAAATGTCTTGAAATCACTGCTGGCGTGAGTGTAGTCCGCGATATCGTCGACTGTCAGGGAGCCGTCGGTGAGGTTGACGACCTTGACGCCGAAGACAGCCGGATTCGATGCCGTGGCATAGTGGGTGCGGGCATTGACGTTCATGTAGCGGTTGCCTTCGGTGATGGTCTTGCGGCCGTAGGTGTAGGCGATGAAGCGGTCTTCGGGGTAGGATGCGTCCTTGCCTTCCATGTTGACCAGCGCGCAGCCTTCGGCTTCATAACGATAGTGGCCGAAGCAATCGTCTTCATTGTCTTCATCCCGGACCTTTAGCCAGACGGGGAATGCCGACATGTAGCCGACAGTCCAGTGGTTGATGCCGCCGTAGCCGTCAGATCCACGGAAATTGTTGCCATACCAGACGGGGGCGTCGGCCATCTCCTGCCATTTCATGCCGGGGAGGATTTCCTCGCCGCCAAGACGGACTGTGGGGAGCTCGGCGATGTCGCCGTTGAAGTCTTCGATTTCGACGTTTCTGGTATATTTGGTGCCGTCGGCGGCAACGTAATCGACCTGATAGTCCTTGATCGAAAGGCCCTCGATGGAATATGTACCGTCGGAGGCCGTGCTGACCGACTTGCTGCCGCAGTCGATGCGGACGCCTTCCATGGGCTGGCCGTTGGTTGCGTCAAGCACCTTGCCGCGGATAACCGCGTTGGCATATTCCAGGATAGGGTTGAGTTCCAGGGGCTCTCCCGTGGCGAAACGCTCGGAAGGGATGGTGTAGGCCATGGTGGCGAAGCCTTCCTTCTCGAAAACGATAAAACGGGCGTTGGACGGAACTTTGTCGATGGAATAGGAACCGTCGAAGTCGGTGAAGGTCATCTTCCTGACCTCACGATGGGAATCGGTCCCCTTGAAAGAGATGTCCACGTCGACCAGCGGGTTGCCGAAGGTGTCCTTGACGACACCCGACACCGAGATATAGCCGACCACGCTGTCGTCCCATGTGCCGGGCTCCACCTGCTTTTTCGAGCAGGAGGCCGCCAGCAGCAGGGCCAGGCCGGTCAGGGCCAGAGCAAGCGCGCTCCGAAATAATTGGGTATGCTTCATATCTGGAATATGTTACTTTATCGTTGCGAGGAATTCCTGGGTCTGCTCCTGACGCTCGGCCATGCGGAGGCGCCAGATAAGCTCCTGTACGGAAACGACTTTGAAACGGCTTTCAAGCCCGTTTATCATAAGCTGGGCGGCATCCGAGGCATGATTGCCGTCGAAATCGCTCCATGCATGGATGGCGACCGTGCTGAATGTCTGCTGCTGGGCCGACTCGCTGGCGTTGGCCAGACCGGCGGCATACGAAGGAGAAGAAATCTTGTCCCAGAGCATGTATTTGGTCGTTATGAGCGGGATATCGTATCCGGCCTTGTTCGTAAACCAGTACACCTTTCCCTGGCCGCCGGTGTAGGGACTGTATTCCACGCCGGTGATGCCCTCGAGCTGGTCGTTGGCGTCGACAAAGGCCTGAAGCATTTCCTGGCCGTTTTCGCTGTCGAAGTCCCTGGCCATCACATGGAGCACCTTGATGCCATGCTGGCGCATGTGGGCCGCTGTGCGCTCGGCGACCTTCTTGATGAGGGCTTTACGCTCGGCGGTGGTAAAGCCTCTTGTCGCGTATGTGTCTATATAATAGTATCCGCCGCCGAAGGTCTCCATGATGGTGCATTCCGGCGAGGGCTGCTGCTCCATCAGATAGGTGAAGCGGGTGGGAGCAAGCTGGATAAGCGACTGGGTACCAAGCTCGAAGGCCGTCTTGGTCGTAGACGAAGACCGCAGGGAGTAGTAGTTGACGACGAAGTTGTCTTCAATGATGAACTGGTAGTTGTCACCGTCGGTCAGGAAGAAGGAAATGTAGTTTCCGGTCTTGTCATAATTTATGCTGCGGGGATTGATGGTCTTGGCCAGTGTGTAGGGCTGACGGTTGACGTAGTCGCGGCTCATCGTGGTGAGGTTGTAGGCCCAGTCGGCGGCAAGCATCATGCTGCCGTATTGGGAGACGGGGTCGACGAAGGCGTCTTCTCCGAGTTTGTCGTTGTTTTCCCAGCCGATGACCTGGGAGCCGGGCTCGAGCCATTTCAATATGTCGGCGAACAGCGTGCCGTTGCTCGACTTGCCGCCCACGATGTTGGCTACGAAGAGTTTGTTGGCGATGGCATAGTCGCGGTGTTCGCCGGCGGCGATGTCGGTGCGTCCCTTGACTCCGACGGGCATGAGGACGAGCGCATTGTTGTTGCACTTGTCCTTGAACTGGTCGAAGGCCTGGCGCAGGGTCATGTTGCGGCAGTCGCACTTGAGCTCGTAGCCGGCATCCTTGAAATACTGCTCGTTCTTGACGTCGACGATGAGGGAATTGTAGACGTGGGAGGCCACGGCGGCGATATTGCCGCTTTCGGGATTGTTTTCAAGGTCGGTCAGGACATAGCCCTCGAAGAGTTTCTTGGGCTCGACGTCGATGCCTTCCCATTTGCCGTAGCCGTTTATGGCGAGCTCCAGCGCGTTCTGGCGCCCGATTTCCTTGCCGAGAAGCGCCCTCTCGGTATCGTAGCCCTTGTTGCCCTTTTCCATCCAGGCGCAATATTCAATCTTGCCCTCCATCGCCGCCTTGTTTATAAGGCCGACGACCGAATGCATGAGCAGATAGCCCTGGAGGCCCGAGCCGGGGTTGCTGTTGGCGGAAGGGTTTTCACGGTTGTTGTAGTCGGTATGGACTACATACCAGTGGCCCTTCGGCTTGATGGAGTTCTGCGGGATATAGAACTGTCCGGCGTCGTGCACCTGGTCGACGAGGTCGCCGTAAGGGACCGCGTCGGGGTTGGACGGAGGGAGAAGTCCGCCGTGCGAAGGATCCGGATCAACCGGGCCGGAAGGGTCGGCGTCGGGGTCGACTCCGCCATAGTAGACAGAGTGCGGAATCTCCTTCTTGCACGAAGATGCAAGGGTTAAAATCGCCAGTACAAGCGCAAAAAATCTTCTCATACGCGTGTTATTTTTTCACAAATCTAAGAAAAACGGTTTAATTAGGGGGTTAAACAAGGGTTAAAAAATTAAAATTTTATTTTAACCCCCCTAAAAAAAGCAAGCGAACCGACGTTTATTCCGGTTCGCTGGTAAAAATCCGATAAAAGGGGCCTGATTTGCCTCAGGATATATCCACGCCGAGTCCCTCGGTGTTTTCGAGCACCATTTTTACCAGTTTTTCGTGGTCGCGGGGATGGATTCTGACCATTAAATCGGCGACTCCGTCATGAATCGTGAAAGATTCGACGGGATATCCGGCCTCCTGTATCTTACCCATCAGGGAAAGTATCGTCCGGTTGTCTGCCGGATGGACGGAAATGTCCACGTTTTTTTCGCCATAGCGCCTCGTGATGAAATGCATCGTCTCAAGGCAGATGATCGTCATCAGCGCGGCGGCCAGCGACACCGCATACATGCCGGCTCCGCATGCAAGGCCGATTGCAGCAGCAACCCAGAGGGCGGAAGCGGTGGTGATGCCCCTCACGACATTTTTCTGAAAGATGATGACGCCGGCGCCGATGAAACCGATGCCAGAGACAACCTGCGCGGCGACGCGGGCCGCATCGAAACGCCCCGAGAAGGCATATTGGGATATCAGCATGAACAGGGCGCTGCCGAGCGCCACTATGAAATGGGTGCGCACGCCGACGTCTTTTGCGCGCACTTCCCTTTCAAAACCTATAAGACCGCCAAGCAGTCCGGCCACAAGGAGCCGCAGGATCAAATTCCACTCGATTAACATATTTGTTATTCATTATTAAAACAGCCCCGGGCCATAATCGCTATTTCCAGTTCTTGTAAGGGTTTTTCATCAGCATGGAGTTGAAGTACTTGGGATCCCCGGTCACTTCCTCTCCGAGCCAGGCGGGCTTGTCGAAGGGTTCATTCTCGTCGGCAAGCTCAACTTCGGCCACGGTGAGGCCGTCGTTGTCGCCGTAGAACTCGTCAACTTCCCATGTGTGAACGCCATCGGTGTTCTTGACCAGATAGCGGGTTTTGTCGATCACGCCGGGCTCGGCAAGGTCCAGGAGGGCCTTTACGTCCTCGACGGGAATCTCTTTCTCCCACTCGAAACGGGCTGCGCCGGAGGCATTGCCTATGCCCTTGACGGTGATGAAGCCCTTGTCGCCCTTGACCCGGATGCGGACAGTCCGTTCCGGAACGGAGGAAAGGTAGCCCTGAGTGATGCGGGTGGCCTTGAAGGCCTCGGCCTTGAAGTCGCCCTTAACAAGGAATTTTTTTTCGATTTCCTGTGCCATAAACCAAAGAGTTCTGATAAAAACCCCATAAGAAAAAAGGTCTCTGTTGTTACTTGATGCGAAGATAATTCGTTAAAACGTTAACTCCAAATAAATGTAGAGTTTTAAAAACGGCGCTGCAGCAGGCAAAAGGAAGCATCCGGGCGCATGAAATACAAAAAAGACTGCTATCTTTGCAAAAACACCCGATCATGCAGAAACATCTGATCATACTGACGGCGGCGGCCATGGCGATGGCCGCTTCATGCTCCGATAACAATTCTGTTAAGCTGCCCAAAGAGCTGGAACAGGTGCGCGACTACGTCCCCCGCAACGCCGTAATGGCCCACCGCGGTTCGACATACTGGGCTCCCGAAGAGACTGAAAGCGCCTGGCGCTGGGCCCGCGAAATGGGTGCCGACTACCTCGAATCCGACCTTCAGTGTACCAAGGACGGCGTTATCCTTGCCAACCACGACGACAATCTGACGCGCACGACCAACATCCGGCAGTTCTTCGGCGAGGGAGTCCCCAAGTGCCGCCTGGGATTCTACCGCACCCTCGGGCTGTCCCTCGAGCAGGCCAGGGACCAGCTGCGCCGCGACACGGAAACCTTCATCCCCTACTGCGCCTCCTCTTATTATTATGCGGAACTGCTGATGCTCGACAGCGGAAGTTGGTTCTGCGAGGCCCGCCCCGGGCAGGCACGCAAAGGATTCGCCGCCACGATCCAAGGATCCCTCACTCCGAACGGCATCGCCTATTCCAACGGCCAGTACGTTTCCGCCCTTCAGGACCAGATAGCCTACGCCGAAGGAAAACGCCTCCGTAGGGATGCTGAAGGCCGTCGCATCCTCCCCTACCGCCTGCGTGAAGGCGTTGCAGGAAGCGATATAACAAAAATGTTAAAAGAGGGAAAATACCTGGAAATCATCGATTATGACTTCTCCCAGGCCTATGAAGCCGACCCTCAGGACAGCGGACACCGTCCCGGCATTTACCTCGAATTCAAAGAGCCCCAGATCAACCCCGACGACATGGAGCGGCGCGTCTACGACATTCTGGACACCCACGGCTGGAACATAATCACCAGCCCCGTCCCCGAAGATGTCCCGTTCTACAAAGACGGCCTCGTCAACGTGGGCCGCACCCGCGGCAAAGTCATCCTGCAGACTTTCTCGACGGAGTCGCTTAAACGCTCCTACGAGCTTTTCAAAGGCCGCATCCCGATGTGTTTCCTCATTTGGGACCCCTGTCCGGAAGAGATTCCGGGCGGCAGCTTCGACACCGAGGAAGGCTATGTCGCCATGCTCCGCTGGGCAATCAGCTATGGCGCCCACATAATCGGCCCCTCAATCAGCGGAGCGCCAAACGATTACACCGAACTCAACTACGACTGGCAGGCCGCCCTTGCGAGGAAAGCCGGCATGCTCGTCCACCCGTATTCCTTCGACTCCGTCGAGCAGATGACCGAGCAGTCGGGCCGCAGCGACGGTTTCTTCACCAACCGTACCGACCTTACGATTAAATATTTGATTGACAACAAGATGTTCCCGCACGACGGCACTGTCCCCGCCCCGGCAACCGTTCCCGACCCCGAAGCCACCCTCGCCCGCCTCGGATACTAAGAGTCTTCCGGCCATAAAAATTTGGCCAAATGGAACAAAATGCGTAACTTGCAACGTTTTTACAGACGCATTTAACCACATAATGGACGAAGTTAAAGTCATCGAAATCAAGAAGAGCATTTTTGAAGACAACGACAAAGATGCCGACCTTCTCCGAAAGGAATTGAAAGCCAAGGGAGTATTTCTCCTCAACCTGATGTCTTCCCCCGGCAGCGGCAAGACAACGACCCTTATCCGCACCCTCAACCTTCTGAAGGACAAGATGCGCGTCGCCGTGATGGAAGCCGACATCGACTCCGACGTCGACGCCGTCAAGATTCTCCGCGCCACCGGGGTCCCGTCCATCCAGCTCCACACTGGCGGGATGTGCCATCTCGACGCGGAAATGACGCGCCAGGGCCTCGACAACGTCGCCATGGACGGTACCGACCTCGTGATCCTGGAAAACGTCGGCAACCTCGTCTGCCCCGCCGAGTTCGACACCGGCGCCGTCCGCAACGCCATGATCCTGTCAGTCCCCGAGGGGGACGACAAGCCGCTGAAATACCCCCTGATGTTCTCCATCTGCGACATCGTCCTGGTCAACAAGATCGACGTGCTACCCTATTTCGACTTCGACCTGGAAAAATGCCGCGAATACGTCCGCATGCGCAATCCGCGCGCCAGGGTCATCCCGATCTGCGCCCGCACCGGCGAAGGCGTCGAGGCGTTTGCGCAATGGCTTGATGACGAAGTCACCGCTTGGAAGAAACAATAAAACTAATACCGGCCATGCCTGAAATGTCAAAAAAATTTGTCCCCAAGCATTTCGGGGACAAGAACCCCAACCCGAAGCTCCTCAAACTCGTCCGCCACGTCACCGACCGTATCCCGGGCAAAATCAAAATGACCACCGAAGCCCCTGAATACTGGGGCCTTGCCTGCATTTTCGAAGACGAAATGGACGCCGTCACCCGCGAAGCCGCGCTCGACCTCATGCTCGACATGCTTCCCGGCAGCCCCTTCAAGGTGCGCAAACACTGGACCCGCGCCCAGCTGCAGGAGCTCAACCGCCAGAAGAAATACGTCGCCGGCGACAAAGAGCTCGACGACCTTCTCGACCTGATGGCCCGCATGGGTATCATGGAATACGACTACGGCGACAAATACACCAAGGACGGCCCCATCCCCGGCTCCACCTACGAGCGCAAGGACCGCGTCTACTGGGTGCCGATGTTCGTTCCCGGCAGCGCCGAATACACCAACATGAACGAAGAGCTCATGAAGAAACACCCCGAGCTGGGTATGTTCTTCGAGCGCATGACCTTCCTCCCGCTCGAGAAGATCACCCCGATGGTGCCCATGGGCGGATCCGGCATCGGCATGCACGTCATCCCGGTGGAAAAGGCCATCTCCATGGAGAACGAAACGGCTGACATCGAACACATTTCCTACTGGCTCAAGCGCTATGAAGGCCATCTGGCGGTAGGCATCTGCTCCTGCCGCATCGGCCGCAAGCTCCTCGACGAAGGCTGCGCCGACGACTACCACGACTGGTGCATCGGCGTCGGCGACATGGCCGAATATCTCGTAGAGACCAACCGAGGCCACTACATCACCTACGACGAATGCATGGCCATCCTCAAGAAAGCCGAGGACCATGGCTTCGTCCACCAGATCACCAACATCGACGGCGACGGCAAGATTTTCGCCATCTGCAACTGCAACGTCAAGATCTGCAACGCCCTCCGCACTTCCCAGCTCTTCAACACTCCCAACATGTCGCGCAGCGCCTATGTCGCCGAAGTCGACCCGAAGAGTTGCGTCGCCTGCGGCCGCTGCGTCGAATACTGCCCGGCCGGAGCCGTAAAGCTCGGCCAGAAACTCTGCACCTCCCATGGCCCCGTGCAATATCCCAAGCACGAGCTGCCCGATGCCACCAAGTGGGGCGAGCACAAATGGACGGAAGACTACCGCGACAAAAACCGTATCAACTGCTACGACACCGGCACGTCGCCCTGCAAGACCGCCTGCCCGGCCCATATCGCCGTCCAGGGCTATCTGAAGAAGGCCGCCGAGGGCAAATATCGCGAGGCTCTCGAACTGATCAAACGTGAAAATCCCTTCCCGGCAGTGTGCGGCCGCGTCTGCAACCGCCGCTGCGAAGACGCCTGCACCCGTGGCACCATCGACAAGCCCATCGCCATCGACGCCGTAAAGAAATTCATCGCCGAGCAGGACCTCAACGCCGAAACCCGCTTCGTTCCGGAAGTCAACATATGCTCCAACGTCAAGGACCGCTGGGAGGAAAAGATCGCCGTCATCGGCGGCGGCCCCGCCGGTCTGAGCTGCGCCTACTATCTGGCCACGATGGGCTACAAGCCGACCGTCTTCGAAAAGAACGAGGAGCCGGGCGGAATGCTCCGCTACGGCATCCCCTCCTACAAGCTCGGAAAGGACGTCCTCAAGGCCGAAATCGACATCATGCGCGAGATCGGCGTGGAAATCCGCACCGGCGTTGAAGTCGGCAAGGACGTGACCATCGCCTCGCTCCGCGAGCAGGGCTACAAGGGCTTCTACGTTGCCATTGGCTGCCAGGGCGGACGTCTGCCCGGCATCCCCGGCGAGACCCTCCAGGGCACGACCACTGCCATCGACTTCCTCCACGATGCCAACACCGGCAAGGTAAAGGTCAGCGGCAAGGTCGTAGTCGTCGGCGGCGGCAACGTCGCAATCGACGCGGCCCGCGTTGCCAAACGCAGCGGCGCCTCCGAAGTCACCATGCTCTCGCTCGAGACCGAAGACATCATGCCCGCATCTGCCGAAGAGCGCCGCGAGGCCCGTCAGGACGGCGTGGTCCTCAACCCCGGCTGGGGTCCGAAGACCGTTCTCGGAAACGACAAGGTGGAAGGCATCGTCTTCAAGAAATGCACCTCCGTCTTTGACGAAAGCCATCGTTTCGCTCCGAAATACGATGAGAACGAGCTGATTACCCTCGACGCCGACATGGTCATCTTCGCCATCGGCCAGACCGTCATCCTCAAAGACCTTCTCAAAGACACCAAGGTCGAGTTCTTCCGCGGCGTATATCCCGTTGCCGACAAGCTCACCTACCAGACCGCCGAGCCCGACATCTTCGTAGGCGGCGACTGCTACTCCGGCCCAAAGTTCGCCATCGACGCCATCGCCGCCGGCAAGGAAGCCGCAGAGTCGCTCCACCGCTTCGTCCAGCACGGACACATGACCATCGGCCGCAACCGCCGCGACTTCATCGAGCTCAACAAGAGCGATATCGTGGTCGAATCCTACGACAACTCCTCCCGCCAGGAGGCCGGCGACGCCCCTCAGACCGATCCGTTCCTCGAATACCACCTCACCATCACCGAAGAGCAGGTGCGCAAGGAGACGGCCCGCTGCCTGGGTTGCGGCGCATCGGTAGTGGATGAAAACAAGTGTATCGGCTGCGGCGTCTGCACCACCAAGTGCGGCTTCGACGCCATCCACCTCCACCGCGTCCACCCCGAGGCCAGCATCATGCGGACGTCGGAAGACAAGTTCGGAGGCATCCTGCCCTACATGATCCAGCGCACGGGCAAGATTCTCTTCAAGCGCAAATAATGCACGAACTGGGCATTGTATTCTACATCATCCGCGACGTCAAGAAGGCGGCCGAAGAAAACGGCGTTTCCCGCGTCAGCGGCGTGGTGATGGAAATCGGGGAGGTATCGACCATTGTGCCGGAATACCTCCTCGATTGCTGGCGCTGGGCCGCCGACAAGGAGCCCATGCTCCGCGGATGCGAACTGAAAATCCACACGGTCCCGGCCGTCTCCTGGTGCGACTCCTGCAAGCAGGAATTCCCCACCGTGGCCCACGGCAAAATCTGCCCCCACTGCGGCAGCGACACCACCTGGCTCCTCCGCGGCAACGGCGTCGAAATAAAAGAAATCGAAGTCCCATCCTAATATTTCGAGGGTTGGGACGGTATGTAACGAAAAGAGGTTCAACTGTTTAGTTGAACCTCTTTTGCGGTGCGGAAGGGACTCGAACCCTCGACCTCCGGCGTGACAGGCCGGCATTCTAACCAGCTGAACTACCGCACCAGGCTGGTTGCAGAAGGCGCTTAGCGTCAAATGCGGATGCAAAGGTAGGCATTTTTAGGAGAACTGCAAACTTTTTCCGACATTTTTTATTAATTTTGTGGAGTTAGAACGCTAAAATATGGTTTCATTCCTGTTAAGCCTGCTGGCGCTTGTCGCCGGATATCTGCTGTACGGCCGTTTTGTCGAAAAAATTTTCGGGCCCGACCCCGCCCGCAAGACCCCTGCGGTCAGCCAGACCGATGGCGTCGACTATGTCGTGCTGCCGTCGTGGAAGGTCTTCATGATCCAGTTCCTCAACATCGCCGGCACCGGACCGATCTTCGGAGCTATCATGGGAGCCAAATTCGGCCCGTCCGCCTACCTGTGGATCGTCCTCGGATGCATCTTCGCCGGAGCCGTCCACGACTATTTCGTCGGAATGCTCTCCATACGCCATCAGGGCGCCGGCCTTCCCGAAATCGTGGGCATTTACCTTGGGAAAGGCGCCAGAAACGTCCTTCTCGTCTTTTCCGTCGTGCTGCTTCTGCTGGTAGGAACGGTTTTCGTCTTCAGCCCCGCCCTGATTCTGGGCGACATCGCGGGAGACGGCAGCCGCACCGCCATCATGATATGGGTAGGCGCCATATTCCTCTATTATCTGCTGGCGACCATGCTCCCGATCGACAAAATCATCGGCCGCATCTACCCCGTTTTCGCCATCGCGCTGATTTTCATGGCACTGGCCCTTATGGGCGGGCTGATTATCAAATGGCCGGCTATCCCTGAAATCTGGGACGGCCTTGGCAACCTGGGCGAGCAGAGCGGCCTGCTGAAGGGCCAACCCATCTTCCCCTGCCTGTTCATAACCATCGCATGCGGAGCCATCAGCGGCTTCCATGCCACCCAGAGCCCCCTCATGGCCCGTTGCACGGAAAATGAACGCCTCGGCCGACCTATCTTCTATGGCGCCATGATAACCGAAGGCATCGTTGCGCTGATCTGGGCCGCCGTCTCATCATATTTCTTCTATGCCGGAGGTGCCGCCGAAGTAGGTTCCGACCTGAGCGCGGCCGCCCCCACCGTCGTCACCAAAGTCTCCGAAGGCTGGCTCGGCATCCTCGGCGGGATCCTGGCCATCCTCGGCGTGGTCGCAGCCCCGATAACCAGCGGCGACACGGCATTCCGCAGCGCCCGTCTCATCATAGCCGACTGGCTCCGTCTCGACCAGAAAGTCATCACCAAACGCCTCTACATCAGCATCCCGCTGTTCCTGGCCGCGTCCCTGCTGCTTTGGTACAACATCGCCGATGAAAACGGATTCAACGTCATCTGGCGCTATTTCGGCTGGGCCAACCAGACCCTGGCGACCTTCGCCCTCTGGACCGCAACCGTCTATCTGGTACGCAGCAAAAAGGGCTGCGCCTACCTTATAACCTTCCTGCCGGCCGCCTTCATGACAGCCGTCGTAACGACCTACATCTGCATAGCCAAGATAGGATTCAACCTCCCCACGCAGTGGAACTGGGCCATAGGGGCCGTCACCCTCGTGCTCTCCTTCGTCCTGTTCTACGCATGGAAGCTCAAACGCAAAACCCAAATCTCTCAATAGTATATGCTTGACAAGGAAAGAGGGCTCTATATTGCCCACAGCGACAACGGACCGATCTCGATGGTCGGGAAAATGATCAACCGACACGGTCTTATCGCCGGAGCGACCGGCACCGGAAAAACAGTCACCCTCCAGGTTATGGCCGAGACCTTCTGCCAGGCCGGCGTTCCCTGCTTCATGGCCGACATGAAAGGCGACCTCAGCGGCATCAGCCAGACCGGACGCCTGTCGGGCTTCATAGAGAAACGCCTGCCGGAGTTCGGCATCGAAAATCCTCAGTTCCAAAGCTGCCCCGTCCGTTTCTTCGACGTCTACGGCGAGCAGGGCCACCCTATGCGCGCCACCATTTCCCGCATGGGCCCCGACATGCTCGGACGCCTGATGGACCTCAACGAGACGCAGACCGGCGTATTGAACATCGTATTCCGCATCGCCGACGACAACAAGCTGCTGCTGATCGACTTGAAAGACCTCCGGGCCATGCTCAACTTCGTGGCGCAGAACGCCGCGGAATACACCACCAAATACGGCAACGTCTCCGCGGCCAGCGTAGGCGCAATCCAGCGCGCACTCCTCGCCCTGGAAAACCAGGGAGCCGAGAAATTCTTCGGCGAGCCCGACTTCGACATCTACGACCTCCTCCAGTGCGAGGGCGGCAAAGGCATCATGAACGTCCTTGCAGCCGACCGCCTGATGCTCCAGCCGAAGCTCTACTCCACTTTCCTGCTATGGCTCCTTTCCGAGCTCTACGCCACTCTTCCCGAAGTCGGCGACATGGACCTCCCGAAGCTCGTATTCTTCTTCGACGAAGCGCATATGCTGTTTGAGGGTACATCGAAGGCCCTTGTCGACAAGATCGAGCAGGTGATCCGCCTTATCCGAAGCAAAGGCGTCGGCATCTATTTCATCACCCAGTCCCCTACCGACATTCCCGAAAACATCCTCGGCCAGCTCGGCAACCGCGTCCAACATGCCCTCAGGGCCTATTCTCCCAAGGACCAGAAAGCCGTAAAAACGGCCGCCGACACCTTCCGCGCCAACCCGGCCTTCAACACCTACAACACCCTGCTGGAGCTCGAAACCGGCGAAGCCCTTGTATCCTTCCTCGACGAAAAAGGCACTCCCCGCATCGTTGAAAGGGCCAAGATCCTGTTCCCCCTGAGCCAGATCGGCGCCATCTCCGAAAGCGAACGCGCCGACATAATCAAGCGCTCACGCCTCTACGGCCGCTACGACCACGTCGTCGACCGCGAGAGCGCCTACGAACTCATCACCGCCGCCACCATCGAGGCCGAGCGCCAGAAGGCCGAACTCGAAGCGCAGGAACAGGCCGCCCGCGAAGCCGAAGCTGCTGCAAAAGAGGAAGAAAAGGCGGCCAAGGAGCAGGCCAAAGCCGAAAAAGAGGCCGCGAAGAAGGCCAAGAACAGCATCGGCTCCAAGGTGCTCAAGTCCATCCTCACGGCAGTGACCGGCGTCGCAGCCGCGGCGGTGGCCGACAAGGTGACCGGCGCAGTGACCGGCAAAAAGACCACGTCGAAGAAGTCGACTACGGAAAAGGCCGTGAACAAGGCCACGAAGTCCGCCACCTCGACCCTCACCAAGGAACTGACCAGAAGTATTCTTGGGAACCTTATTAAGTAGCTGACTAGTTTTCGAAGAACGAAAAGTGTACGCGTCCGTACTTCTTCTCCTTGAGGAAGTGCGGATGCGTCGTAAAGGAGTGTTCGTCGCCGTGTTCGAGAATGAAGTAGGCGCCGGGGTGGAGGATGTCGGCGGCGAAAACGCGGTCGGGGAGGGTTTCGAGGCCGTCCAGCGCATAGGGTGGGTCGGCGAAGACGATGTCGAACTTTTCGCGGCAGAGCGGGAGGAAATCGAAGACGTTGTGCCGGACTACCGTGAGATTGCTTATGCCCAGGCGACGCGCCTCCGACGAGATGAAGGAGGCATGGAGAGGGTTCATTTCCACGCTCCAGACATGGCCTACGCCACGCGAGACGAATTCATAGGATATGGAGCCAGTGCCGGAGAAAAGGTCGAGGACCTTGAGGTCGTCAAACTCATATTCGTTCGAGAGGATGTCGAACAGCGCTTCCTTTGCGTAGTCCGTGGTGGGACGCGCCTTCAAAGCAGCGGGCGGAACAATGACCTTGCCCTTCAGCGAGCCGCCGATAATCCTCATCAGAGAGCCTCCACGGATTTGAAGTAGCGATAGAGGGACATCTCCTCGCCGGGGTCGAGAGGGGTGCGGAAGAAGATGGACGAGACTTCAGGGTTGAGCTGCAACTTCTTCATGGCCAGGAATATGAAGTATTCAGCCGTGGTGAAGTCTATCGCCGGATAGGAATTGCACAGGAGCAACGACCGGCCCTGGGCTATGACAAGGTGGAGGAAGCCGTCGCGCCAGGAAGCGAGAATCTTGTTGTATTCGCCGCAAGACTGGAGCCCCTGCAGGAGATAATAGGCCTCGGGAAGCACCCTGGCCTGATCGCCCGAAGAGGTGAAGACGGTCTGGGAAATGACGCGGGAAAGGCTCTCGTCGATGGAGTTGGAGAAAACCAGTACGGCCCCGAACGAGGGAACCGGAACTGCTTCGACCCTGTCGCCGTCGCGCAGGGAAACTACCTCTGACAACGCCTGCCTGGCCTCTTCCGGACGGAAGAAATGCGAAGGGATCAGGGCGAACTTCGGGGTCAGCAGGGAAATCTCCACAGAGTCGTAGCGCCGCTGGAGCTCCGGAGTCGTAAACAGACGGTCGGCACCAAGCCAGCCCGAAGATGAGGACCCGGTTCTAAAAGAAAATCCACTCAAGCTGACTTGAATGGATATTCTGCTGCTGCCAGCGGACGCTTCCATGGCCTGTTATTCCCAGTTGCCCGCGTTGTTGTTCGGAGCAGAGATGCTGCCGACCTGCAGACCTTCGTAGGAGTTGGCTGCACGGCGCTCGGCGTCGAGATTGATGCGAAGCTGGTTGTCCATGCCCTTGAGAAGCTTCTTGTAGGGCATCTTGGCCTCGAACAGAGGAACCTGGACACCGGAAACGGTCTTGACGACCGCATCCATCTCAACTTCCTGTCCGCCGGAGAACGGGATGTAGCGGAGGGAGTCTATCACGAAGTCCGGACGGCTGTGGAAGACGGTGTCGCGGACGGGAATCTCGTTCTTGATGGAGAATACGAGGTTCTCACCGGCCTGGTAGCGAGCGTACATTTCCTGAGGAGTGATCCTGCGGTTTTTCTTCTTCAGGGCCTCGGTGTTGGCGACTGCCAGGGAGTCGTCCATGGAACCGACCTGCATGACAATCTCCATCTTGCCGGTGTTGTAGAACATTGCGAGGGAGTCGAAATCGGCGGTGAACTTGCCATTGACGCTCTTGTAGGCTTCCTGAAGCGTGCGGATATCTTTCAGGCGCTGTACGGCAACGGCCTGACGGGCATCCTTTTCCTTGTTGAAATTGACCGGCTCCATTACGCTGGCGACGATGCGCCACGCCAGAAAGACGCACAGGGCGATAAGAACGATGTGGCAGAGAATTTTGAGTGCTTTGTTCATTATGCAGTGTTTTATTTTTCCAAAACTCCGACAAAGTTATGAAATTGATTTATCAAAAACAATATTATTTGTAAATTTGCATCTGCAAACCTCGCGCAAGTATGCTGCATCTGCCGCTCAACGATATTTCCCGTCTCCACGCCCTGACAAAGGACGCGGAGCGCGTGGCCATAGTTGCGCACACCCATCCCGACGGCGACGCCATAGGAAGCGCCTGCGCCCTGTGCGCATTCCTGCAAAGCCTTGGGAAAGAGGCCTGCGTCATCCTCCCCGACAGCGTCGACCAGACCTTGAAATTCATGACGCAGGACGTCGTCCCCCTCGTCTGGACGGACGACCCGGCCAGCGCCGCCGCCATCATCTCGTCCCGCGACCTGCTTTTCTGCCTTGACTGCAACGCATGGGACCGCACCGCCGGCATGGCCGATGCATTATCCGGCGCCAAGGCGGCCAAGGTCCTCATCGACCATCATCTGGGCCCGGACACCAAAGCGTTCGACCTTTGCTTCTCAAAAAGCTACATCTCCTCGGCAAGCGAGCTGCTCTACTGGATCCTGCTCACCTTCCCCGAGGTCGACGGAGACGCGTCGAAACTTCCCGAAGCCGCCGCGCGTTCCCTGATGACCGGCATGACGACCGACACCAACAACTTCGCCAACTCGGTGTTCCCCACCACCTTCGAAATGGCGGCGGACCTCATTGCCGCCGGCGTGGACAGGGACGCCATCCTCGCCAGCCTCTATAACAACTACAACGAGCGCCGTTTCCGCCTTATGGGGCACATGCTCAAAGACGTCATGACCATAACCCCGGAAGGCGCCGCGTGCATGATCCTGCGCAAGGACGACCGCCAGGCCTACGGCGTGAACGAAGGAGAGACCGACGGCTTCGTCAACCTGCCCCTTGGCATCGGCAGCGTGAGGATGAGCATATTCCTAAAGGAAGACGAAGGCCACTACAGGGTCTCCATCCGCTCGCGGAAAGACCTGGCCATCAACCAGTTCGCCAAAGATTGCTTCCACGGAGGCGGCCATGCCCAGGCCTCCGGCGGCAAGCTCTATTGGCCGGCCGACATCCCCGGGCCCGACGCGGCCGAAAGCTACGTCCTCAGCGCCCTCAAAGACTTTTTGAAGAATAGATGAAACGCCTGATACCCATATTGTTGACAGCCGTCCTCGCCGCCTGCACCAGCGAAAGTCTCAAGACTACCTTCGCCCAGCAGGAGACCTGGATAGAAAACTACGTCACCAGCAAGAAAAACGCCAATGCCGACGCGCGAGTCGAAACGAACGGAGGCTCCACGCGCCTGGTGCTGGTCGAAGGCGAAGGCGACGAGCTCTCGCCGACCGGCACCGTCTCCTTCTACTACGCGGGATACGTCGTAAAGAGCGCAAGCTTCGAAAACAACTCCAACCTCTTCGCAACCAACCGCGAAGCCCTCGCCTCCAGCTGGAAGCTCACTTCCGAAGACGCATTTGCCGTCAAGACCGTCGACCTCGCGTCGACCGACCTTGTCGAAGGGCTGAAAAACGGCCTTCCGGGGGTCCGCGGAGGCGAAGAATGCGTCATCCTCTTCTCCGGCAAGCACGGCTTCGGGAAGAAACTCTACGGCACGATTCCTGCTAATTCAGCCGTGGCCTACCACATCTGGGTCGAAAGCGTACAGAACGAATAGTGAACATGAAGAAAATACCCTGCATACTTATCGCGGCAGCCCTGTTTGCAGCAGGATGCGCCAAGGACGTCACCACCTCCGACAATGCCCTGAACAAGGAATACTACGAGGCATGGATCACCGAGCAGTCCACCGACGAATACGGCGACTACCCCGACGCCAGCCCCACTCCGGTCGGCAACGGCATCTATATCCTTGAGGAACAGACCGGAAGCGGCGCCGCCTACAACGGCGAAGACTTCGTCTGGGTCGACTACACCGCCTCTTCCATGGACGGCAACATCTCTTCGACCACCGACGCCGAAATCGCCCAGAGGCTGCAAATCTACAGCGACTCATTCTACTACGGCCCGCGCGTATGGCCGACCTATGTCAGTTCCCTCCCTGTGGGCCTTGCCGACGTCCTCGCCGGAATGAAGATCGGCGGCAGGCGCAAAGCCCTGATTCCCAGCTGGCTGATGGGCTACGACCGCTACAACGGCGGCGCGGCCGAATACCTCAAGCACACCCCCGCCAACGCCTCCACGGCCATCTACGACGTCACTCTCCGCGACTTCACGTCCAACATGCCCGACCACCAGATCAAAGAGGTCGAATCCTACGGCAAGGCAACCTACGGCCAGGCCGACTCCCTCAGCTACGGCTTCTACTGGTTCGAGCTCGACAAGCCTTCCTCCGACAGCGAATTCTCTTCGTCCGACAAGGTGAAAATCAACTATATAGGACGCAGGATGGACGGCTCGGTATTCGACACCTCCATCGAAAGGGTAGCCAAGGACAACGGCATCTGGACGGAAGACCGCACCTATGGCCCCGCCACCGTAACATGGGCCACCCAATACTCGGAACTGAAGATGACCCTGGCCGGATCTTCCGAATCCACTGCCCCTATAACCGGCTTCCAGCGTGCCCTGTGGCAGCTTCGCAAAGGCAGTCGCGGCGAGGGAGTGTTCCTCTCCACGCTCGGCTACGGCACCGCGGGCAGCGGTTCGGCAAGCAGAGGCTACGTAATCCCGCCCTACAGCCCCCTGCGCTTTGAAATCTCCTTCGTAAGCCTGGTGGAGGAATAATCCATGGCCCAAAGCGCTCCGACCGAACTCGGGACCCGAAAGATAAGCACCCTTCTGAGGCAGTATGCAGTGCCCGGCATCATCGCGATGACGGCATCTTCCCTCTACAACATGGTGGACAGCATCTTCATCGGGCACATCCCCGAAGTGGGTTCCTACGCCATCTCCGGACTGGCCGTCACCTTCCCGCTGATGAACCTCTCCACAGCCCTCGGCACGCTGGTGGGCGTCGGCGCGGCCACGATGATTTCCGTCCTGCTGGGGCAAAAGCGCTATGAAGACGCCAACACGGTGCTGGCCAACGAAGTGACGCTCAACACCATAGTCGGAATCCTGTTCGCCGTCGTATGCCTCCTTTTCCTCGACCCGATCCTGACCTTTTTCGGAGCAAGCGAGAACACCCTGCCCTTTGCGCGGGACTACATGCAGATTCTCCTGCTGGGCAACGTTTTCACCCACCTGTATTTCGGTCTGAACAGCGTCATCCGTTCCTCCGGCAATCCGAAGCTGGCCATGGGCCTGACCCTTTTCACGGTCATTTCCAACGCCATCCTCGACCCTATATTCATCTACGTCCTGGGCATGGGCATCCGGGGCGCGGCACTGGCCACGATCCTCTGCCAGATGATGGCACTGGGCTACACCATGTGGTATTTCCTCGACCCCAAGCGCTTCCTCCATCTTCGCCGAAAGAAGATATTCGCCCTGGACTGGGAAATCGCCAAGGACTCCCTGGCCATTGGCATGGGCCCGTTCCTGATGAACGCAGCCTCATGCATCGTCACGCTCTTTATCAACCAGCAGCTGCGCAAATACGGCGGCGACCTTTCCATTGGCGCCTACGGCATCGTGAACCGCGTCAGCTTCATGTTCGTGATGGTGGTCATGGGCCTCAACCAGGGCATGCAGCCCATCGCGGGCTACAATTTCGGCGCACGGCAATACAGCCGCGTCAAGCAGGTCTACATCCAGACGGCCCTATGGGCGACGGCGGCCATGACGCTTGGATTTGTGTTCTCATTCCTGCTTCCGCGGGCGACAGTGTCCATCTTCACGAGCGACCCGGCCCTCGAAGACCTGGCTGCCGGCGGCCTGCGCAAGATGAACTGCATCTTCCCCATCATCGGATTCCAGATGGTGGCGACCAACCTGTTCCAGTGCCTCGGGATGGTGAGGAAATCCATCTTCCTTTCCCTGACGCGCCAACTCCTGTTCCTTGTCCCGATGCTGTATATCCTGCCTCTGAAACTGGGCGTAGACAGCGTCTGGTACAGCTATCCCATCTCCGACCTGCTGGCGAGCATCACCACCTTCATATTCCTCGTGGACCTCTTCAGGAAATTCTCCCGGCTCCGCGACGGAGACGATCCTTCCATTCTCGGCAGCCTTGTATAACCGCATGAAACACAAGTATCTGATATTTGCATTTATCCTGACCGCACTTGCCCTTCCCGCCTGCGGGTCCGGGCGAAGCGGCGAAGCGACTGGCGAAGAAACCGACCTTAACGCCAGCCTCACCAACGAACTCTCCGAGATCGAAGCCCTGAAGGGAATGGACAGGAAAATAGCCGCCTACATGCAGCAGTGGCAGATCAAGGGGCTCTCCCTTGCCGTCATGCGCGGGGATTCGCTGCTCTTTGCCAAGGGCTACGGCTGGGCCGACGAAGCCCGACAGGAGAAAATGCAGCCCACGACCCTCCTGCGCCTGGCATCCATCTCCAAACTCATCACTGCCGCCGACATCATGGTCCTGTGCGAACAGGGCAAGCTTTCCCTGCGCGACACCGTCTTCGGCGAGCGCGGCATCCTCCCGGAATACGGAGACGTCATCAAGGACAAAAACTACTATAAGATAACCGTAGAGGACCTTCTGCGCCACAAAGGCGGCTTCAAGGTCTACAGTTCCGACCCGTTGTTCTCGACCCGCACGGTAATGTCCGTCAACGGCCTCACGACGCCGCCCGACGGCCCTACGCTCGTCCGCTGCGCGTTGAAGCGCAACCTTGCCTTTGTCCCCGGCACGTCCCAGGCCTATTCCAATCTCGGCTACCTCATCCTCAGCCTCGTAATCGAAAAGGCGAGCGGGCAGTCCTACGAGGATTTCACCCAGGAACACGTGCTCCGCAAGGCCGGATGCAACGGCTTCCACATCGCAGGCAACTACTACAAGGACCGTTTCCCGGGCGAGGCACGCTACTATGTCCCCGTCAACGAAGAGCCCGTCCCGGAATTCAACAACTCCGGCCGCATGGTCACGCGCTGCTACGGCGGCAACGACATAACGGCCCTGCAAGGCGCCGGAGCATGGGTGGCGTCGGTCCCGGAGCTGATGAAATTCGTCGCCACGATAGACGGAAAGCCCGAAATCCGCGACATCATTTCGCCGGAGAGCCATGCCGGCATGATAGAGTATTTCGACGCCGAGACATATTCCCTCGGCTGGAACGACACCAAGCCCGACACCGGATGGACGCGAAGCGGCACCTTCTCCGGCACGAGCGCCCTGGTGAAATATTTTCCCGACGGGGAATGCTGGATCCTCGTCACCAACACCTCGACCTGGAAGGGCCCCGGACTGTCGCGTTACCACGCCGGTCTGTTCAGGGCTTTGCGCGAAGGCTGGGGCGACAAGCTTCCCTCCCGCGACTTGTTCCACCAAGACTAAGGCGGAGACCTTGCTTTTTCAAAGCATTCGTATTATCTTTGCATAATTATGGGTCTTCTGCTACTCTTTCTTCTGGGCGCGATGGGCATCTCCTTCGTCTGCTCCGTTCTGGAATCGGTCCTGATGTCCACTCCCGTGTCGTATCTGACGATGCTCCAGGAGGAAGGCAACAAGAACGCAGGGCTGTTCCTGCGCCTTAAAGACAACATCGACAGCCCCATAGCCGCCATCCTCTCGCTCAACACCATCGCCAACACCATCGGCGCGGCGGGAGTCGGCCGGCAGACCGCCCTGGTTTTCGGCAACGAGTGGTTCGGCCTCATTTCGGCGATAACCACCATCCTTATCCTCATCTTCTCCGAAATCATCCCCAAGACCATCGGCACCTCCTACTGGCGCAACCTCACGTGGGTGGCCCGCATCATTCAGTTCCTGATCTGGATCATGTACCCGCTGGTAGTCCTCATCCGCCTAATCAGCAAGCTCATAACCCCCAAGGACGAAGACCCTGCGGTGAGCCGCGAAGAAGTGTCGGCGATGGCCAACATCGGCGAGGAGGAAGGCGTCCTGGACAAGAGCGAAAACAAAGTCATTCAGAACATCATGCGTCTGGACGACGTCAAGGCCTACGACGTCATGACTCCGCGCGTTGTGGCCGCCATCGCCCCCGAGTCCATGACCCTCACGGAGTTCTACCGCAACGAAGACCTCTCCCACTATTCCCGCATACCGGTCTGGCAGGAGTCGCCCGAATACATCACCGGCTACGTGCTGCGCTACGACATTCTCGAGCGCCTGGCCGAAGACAAATTCACTACCACCCTCGGCCAGATCAAGCGCGACATCGCCCTCTTCAACGAAGAGACCTCGGTCGGCGACATCTGGGAGTCCCTCCTCAAGACCAAGGACCAGATCGCCCTCATAATTGACGAATACGGCTGCTTCCAGGGCATCCTGACCCTCGAAGACATCATAGAGACCATTCTCGGCATGGAAATCATAGACGAGAACGACGCCTACACCGACATGCAGCAATACGCCCGCGAGCGCTGGACCCAGCGTCAGCGCCAGCGCAAGGGCATCCGTCTACCGGACATCACCGCACCGGCCGAAGAAGCCGCCCAGGACAAGGAAATCACCACCAACACACAAACAATATGAAAAAGAAATTCAGATGCCTCGTATGCGGCTACGTCTACGAGGGCGAGAACCCGCCGGAGCGCTGCCCCCAGTGCAAGGTCCCTGGTAGCAAATTCGTTGAAATAAAGGACGAAGCCGAAGGTCCCCAGTGGGCATGTGAGCACCATATCGGCGACGGCAAGGTCGAAGATGCCGAAATCGTCGAACATCTCCGCGCCGACTTCCAGGGCGAGTGCTCTGAAGTTGGCATGTATCTGGCAATGAGCCGCCAGGCCGAGCGTGAGGGCTATCCCGAGATTGCCGAGGCCTTCAAGCGCTACGCCTTCGAAGAGGCCGAACACGCCGCCAAGTTCGCCGAACTCCTGGGCGAATGCGTCTGGGACACCAAGACCAACCTGGAGAAACGTTACCAGGCCGAGGCCGGCGCCTGCGAAGGCAAGCTCGCCACCGCCATTCGCGCAAAGCAGCTCGGCTACGACGCCGTCCACGACACGGTCCATGAAATGGCCAAGGACGAAGCCCGCCACGGAGCCGGTTTCTACGGCCTTCTGAAGCGCTATTTCAAGGATTAATCCTCTCCCTCGGAGGAATACAGGCTATCCCAGGCCTGATCCATCTCCCGCCGTTCTTTCTTTGTAGGGCGACCGGTTCCCCGGTCGCGACGGACGAAGAAAGTTTCGACGGGAGCTTTGCGTTTGGCAATCTCCTCGTCCGGGGTCAGATCTTCGGCGTAGGACGGGACCAGAGGGGCCCCTACCCGCTTTTCAAGCAGCGCCTTGACCCTGTAGGTGTAGAGGATGGAGCCTTTCCTGACCTCCAGCATGTCGCCGACCTTCACCCCTTTGGACGGCTTGGCCGGGGCGGAATTGAGTTTGACCTTGTTGCCGTTGCAGGCTTCCGTGGCCTCGCCGCGCGTCTTGTAGACACGTATGGACCAGAGGTATTTGTCGAGTCGGGCTGTATCTGACATGGCTAATCGGTGTTAATGTAACTGTCGGGAACCGGGAGGCTGCCGAGAGTGGCCTCGATGACCACCGTCCCGGGGAGCCTGGGAGTCAGGACGAACGACGGGACTTCCGCAGGCACGAGCACGGTCTCCCCTGCCAGGACGACGGTCTCGGAACCATCCGTACCCGCCGCGGAGCGGATTTGCACAGACACGCTCCCCTTCACGCACACATACACGACGAAACTGGCACCGTCGTCCTGCGATATCTCCTGGGGCGCGGCAAGATGGAGGACATTGACCATAAACTCCGGACGCTGAAGCGCTTGCACCGGCTCGGGAGCATCGCACGCGGACATGTCGACGAAGTCGAGCGCTTCGGACAGGCCGTCGGGCTCCACGCTCTTCCAGTCACAAAGGACAAGGTCGATAAGCGACGCCTCGGCTATCTCGATAACGCGGATATGGCCTTCGATGCAATGGACGGCGGAAGGAGGCACGAGCCATGCGGTACCGGGACGCGGCGAAAACCACTGAAGACGGTCGTAGATCATGCCCGTCGTACATCCGGCATAGAGTTCTTCGGCAGTAACGCCGGCCCGCAGGCCAATTGCCATCCGCGCTTTTTCGTCCGCATCCACGACATACCATAGCTTGGCCTTGCCCAGGGCATCGTAGCGCGGGCCGGCGGTGGCATCGTCCGGGCAGACGAAAAGCGGAGTGCGGGTTTCAACCGATATCTCGCTGACGCAAACCGGGAACTGACGCCCGTAATAATAGTAGGCATTCTCCCCCGAAAGGCGTTCGAGATAGGTCTCCATCAGCTCTCCGAGGGAATTGTCTTCCAGCTCGCCGCGCGAGACTTTCGTGTCCGGGTCGCCGAGATCGGCAAGGAGATAGCGCTGCGTGCCCCAGTCGAATTGACGGGGAACAGGGGTAAAGCGCAGGGGCGCAAGCGTTTTTTCCTGATCTTCCATAAGTCTAAGCAAGTGATTCAAGGGCATTTTGGGCGCGGAGGGCATCTTCTGCGGCAACTGCCACCGAGATGCTGAGTTCCTCTCCGCCCTGGGCCGACGCGACGACGCTTATGCCGGCCTTTCCAAGCGCATCATATACCTTGGCCGACACGCCGGGGACTTTCTTCATCTTGTCGCCGAACACGGTCAGTATGGCGACGGAGCTGTCCAGGACCATGACGTCGTCCTGCGGCATATGCGGATTGCTCACGACCAGCGAACTTACGGCTTCGACGGCCTTGTCCCTGTCGGAGGCGGCGACTGCGAAACTGATGCTGTATTCCGACGAGGTCTGAGCGATGAAGCGGACGTTGACGCCGGCTCCGGCCATGGCCGAAAATACCGCCGAGGACATGCCTATCTGCCCGAGGAGCCCGGTCCCGTAGACGGTCAGAAGTTCCAGGCCGCTGTCGCAAAGGACTCCCGAAACCACCGATCCGGAGGGAGAACCGGCTTCCGAGATGACGGTGCCGGGGAAGTCCGGATTGCATATGTTAAGCACCTTTATCGGAATGGAATCCCGCTTTGCGGGCCACAGGGCGGCCGACGGGAAAGGCGCAGCCGACGATGCGCAATAATGGGCCGCTTCGTCATAAGACATGGCCGGAAGACCGGCAATGCCGTCTTCTTCGACATAGTATTCAACGCAGTCCGCGGCTGTTGCGGAAGCGATCAGCGAGGCCATCAGATGGGCTCCGCCGCGGCCGATCCTGACCACGTAGCCCGAGTCCAGGCGGCCGTATCCTCCGGGAACGACCACGAGCTCCTGTCCGGCAAGACGCTGCGAAATCTGCGCCCGCGAAAGCGTCCAGTCCACGAACGGGCGGGCCCCGCCTTCATGGCAGATCATCAGCTGGGTGCCGCCGACGAGCGGCGCGCCGAGCCTGGAGGCTACCGCTTCGGCACAGAGCCGGGTGCATTTGGCCATGACGTAGTCCTCTATGGCAGCGGCCGAGGTTTGGACATACATTCCCTCGCCAAGATAAGACGACAGCCCATGGAGGGTGTCCTCCACAATGCGACGGTAGGCCGCATCGCCGGAGAATGAGTCAAAATATGCGCGGATGGCATCATAGGGGGCGCCGGAAGGATTCTTTTCCACTATGGCGGCGCGGATGGCGTCGCGGAAAAGCCCCTCGATCCGGCTTTCAGGACGGATCACGGCGATTGTCCCGGCGGGACAAAGGGCGGCTATGCTGGTGGCCCTTTCAGGACGAAGAAGAAAAGATTTCACTATCATAACGCAAATCTACACATTTTTGTCGGAAAATTGCTACCTTTATCCCCCGAAACCAAACCCCTCGACAACAATGAAAGTAAAAGGCAGCACAATTTTCGTAATCACCCTTCTCCTGCTCCTTGCCCTGAGCGGGTTCATCTTCTTCAAGTTCTACTTCGTATTCGGCGACGGAGTCAAGGCCGGAGAGCTGAACCAGTTCATGCTCAAGGGCTACGTGTTCAAGACCTACGAGGGACGCCTCATCATGAGCGGCGTCCGTGGCCGCGCAGCCGGCGCCGGCACTTCCATCGAGTCCTACACCTTCGATTTCTCAGTTGAAAACCCGGCAGTCGCCGACTCCCTCATGCGCCTTAGCGGCAAGACCGTCGAGCTCCACTACAAGGAATACCTCGGCGCCCTCCCCTGGCGCGGCATGCAAAAGACCGTTGTCGACCGCATCATCTCGGTCTCCAACTCTCCCGTCGCCTCCTCCGCCGTCCCGACGGACTGGTAGCGCTCCCTTCCAGCACGCCATCATTTCATTCTGAGCGCCACCTTGTCATTCTGAGCGCCACCTTGTCATTCTGAGCG
>ONKE01000044.1 GCA_900318355.1 uncultured Bacteroidales bacterium | reverse complement strand
CCTGCGGGAACACGCGACCGAAAAGCACTTCCACTACGCCCTCATTCCCACCCGCTTCACCCGCCGCTACTGCTACGCTGCCTTGGCCCTCAAACACTATAAAAAGATTGCCCGATGAACTTCCGTCACGTTTTATTAACCGTTTTTGTGCTCTGCGGCGCTTTCTCCGCCGCGGCGCAAACACTGGTGATATATGACGCCCGGGACCTGTTTCCCAAGGACGCTTGGAACCCGCCGTGCAAGGCCGTTTTCACGGAGGATTATTATTACAGTGAGGAGTGGCTGAGCCGTTTCTACACAGAATACATCCCACTGTACCGCGATGCCGTTGCCGGCGCCATGGACTGCTGCCGCGCCCAGCTACTCCCCGTCAAAAGACAGCATAAAGAGGTGATGGAAAAGCTCTACGCCCTTACCCAAAGTGCAGAATACGCACTCTCCGACTCCATCCCCTTTGAAGCTTCATACATGTACTTTGAGCTCTCCGAAAAAATTACGGAATTCGATCTGGAAGATGAATTGTATCCCGTGAACGAATAATTGCCATGAAGAGAACCATCCTTTCTTTGCTTGCAGCATTTGTCTCCCTGTCCTGCGTCATGGCGGCGGGGCGTAGCAGCGAAATGACCGTGATAGCGGGGCAGACCGTGACCGTCCATCCGGCGGGCATGCTTCTCGAGGGCGTGGCCGCCATCGACGGGGAGGAATTCGTAAAAGTCAAACAGGTCGGAAAAGCACTTGAGATCAAAGGCGAAAAAGAAGGGCTGGCGACCCTGTCGCTATCCCTGCGCTATGGACAGGCCATGACCTACCGCGTCCGTGTCGTGACCAGGTCCTTCATGACACGCAGCGAGGGCAAGCCGGAAGGCCCGGAGTGGACGGGCCGTTACGAACTGCATATCCCGAAGGACAATTACTGCATTTCCTACACCTATTTCAATCCCGGCTTCGCCGAGGTCAGCGAAGTCATCGTGGCGCGCATAGCGGAGACGGTCGTAAAAGCTGACTGCTACTACGACGAGGGTGGCTGCGCCTTCAATAAATTCGACTATGACGCGGAACTCGGATACAATGGGGGATTCAACAGCGAAGACGTTTTCATGTACTTCCTGGGCGACGGCGCGTCCCTGGACGATCCGGCCGGCCTCGCCGACGGCGAGGCCTGGTTTGAAGAATATGCTCCGCAGCCGGCCTCGGATGCGCTCCTCGTCGAAGCCCCGCTGCTCTTCGGATGGGACAATCAGGGCAACGACGACCTTGAAACGGGCATCGTGATGCAGCGCATGCGCCAGTATGGCCGGGAGCAGTCCTACCTCAAGCGCTTCTATCGCGGAGAAGAGGAAGTCCTGGGCATCAAATGCTGGGTCTTCGATATGCGGGGACAGGGTTCATACGGTGTGGGCGATCTCTGCTGGTGGATCGACCCGAAGACAGGCATCGCCCTGAAGTATATGGACGAACGCGGAGGCGGGATGATGGTCAAGACCTACGATCTCGACTACCACGAATGGGACGTCTTCGCCCGCCCCGAACTTTTCAATCTATGAAAAAATAAGTATCTTCTACTTTCCGCATCGTGAAAGACGGGAAGGTTATCGAAGGCAGCTTTTCCCTTGGGAAGTACAATCCATTAACGAAGATACTTCCGCTTCAGGCTTTCCTGTTCTTCGGCACTGAAGCCAAGGGCCTGTTCAAGATAGGCCTGGAGGGAGCCATAGCGGGAATCAATAAGGTCCAGCGTGCTCTCGAAGTTCTCCACGCTAACCCCAATCATGGCGCGGATGAAGGAGAGTTCGGCCTCTCCCCCGCCTTTCTCCACAATTTTGGCCGAAATGGCCTCCACGGCGGAAGCATAGGATACATTGGACAGAGCGAAATCCTCCACTATGGTTTCACGGCTGGCGCCAAGGGCCGCAAGCACAAAGGCCGAGCCCCATCCGCAGCGATCCTTGCCCTGGGAGCAGTGCCAAAGCGCACCGCCTTTGGAAGACAGCACGCCGCGGAGGAACTCCCCATAGCGTTTCTGGGACGTCGTGTCCAGCACGATGGCCGGATAAAGCTCCTGGGCCATCTGCTGGGCCTTGGGGTTGAAAGCGTATTCCGACAATATCTCCATCAGATTCTGGGACTGGACCACGGTAGTGTCTGCGCGGCCTGATGCAAAGGCGGCCACAAAGTTCTCCGGAAGCGTTGAGAGCCAGGTATTCTTGACGCCATCGATTTCACGGTCCATGGCCTTGCTGCGTTCGGCCTCAAAGCGGAAATCAAAGACATCGGTGAGACCGAATCGTTTTTTGAGGAGGGCTACATCGGCGTCAGAAGCTTTGGAAAGTTCTGCGCTGCGCACAAGTTTGCCGGCGCGGATTCTCCGGCCGTCCTGCATCTGGAGGCCGCCCAGTTCACGGGCGTTTTCTATGCCTTCAAATGCAATGGTCCTATCTTTGGGAGAAGTTGAGCAGCCGGACAAAATAAGAAACGGAATCAGAATGGATAATATACGTTTCATAATATCAATATGCGCTAAGCATTTTTTCTACTCTTTCTACGCTTATTTCCGGCAGGGGTCTGTGAAACGCCATGTCATATACATAGGGCACCTTTGCGGCATAGTAAGGAAGAAGACTGTGGGTATAATCGGCCAGAGCCTTGGGATCGGAGGTGCCAAGATAGGCCGGCAGGAAACAGTTCCAGTGGTCTTTCATCTGCTCCGGTGTAAGGTGGAAAAGGGCCTGTGAGCGGGATGCGTCAATATTCTGCGCCATAATCCACATGATGGCAACATCCCACTCAGGAGTTCCGTAGCTGAACTCCCCTACATCAATCCACAGGTTGCGGTGTCCGTCCGTAATTATATTGCCGATATGGAGGTCTCCGTGAATACAATTGGGAGTATCAGGGACCGTTGCCAGGAAAGCCAGAGAGCGCTGCTTGTAGGCCTCCGGCACCAGATCTTTCTCCTTGTAAAAACGGGTCAGGACTTCCTTGTAGGACCGAAGGCGGGATGTATCGGCGGGTGTGGAATGGAGTTTCCGGGCACAACCCGCAAAAGTGAGGCTAATCTCTTCCAGACGGGAAGGTTCCTCGGAGATAATGCGGGTAAAGGAGCGCTTGCCCCTTACCAGCTCATATTCCGCGCCGAATCTTTCTCCGTCCGTCACAAGGCGGTACGGCTCCGGGGTGGGTATGCCCAGTTCGAAGACCGTGCGGGCCGTAAGGAATTCGGCCCTGGCTCTGTCGGCCTCAAAGCCGGGATTGTAGAGCTTGGCCAGCGTATTGCGCGTTTTGTGGGTATAGGATACGGCGGTTCCGCCTTCTCCACTCCGGGTGTAATCTTTCAGATTAATTTGCTCGTAATCGTTCATGATGCCTGCTAACTTAAACCATACAAATATACATAATTTTTCGCAAGCACCGACTAAGCTCAGTACTTCCCAAGGATTGTGGCAAAACGGTGCCAGGAAGATGTGATGATTTTGTATCAGACTACCGTTTTTTCCGGAAGAGGGTCTTCAGATCGATGCTGAAGAAGTCCTCCAATGGTAGTCCCTCGGGACCAACGATAAAAGAACTGGTGATATGATCGGCGTAGAGTTCCTTGAACTTTTCGTAGCCATCAGTATCGTCGGCACTGCTGCTCTTGACCTCAATAGCCACCAAAGCCTGTCCCTTCTTGAGGACGTAATCGCATTCTTCTTTTTTGTCATTGCGCCAATAGAGAAGTTCGAATCCGTCCAAAAGT
>ONKE01000037.1 GCA_900318355.1 uncultured Bacteroidales bacterium | reverse complement strand
AGGCTAGGCTATTCAACACCAAATGAAATATTTAAATCTTTAACTCAGATTGACGATTCAGTTGCATTTCACGCTTGAATCCACGCGAGACAGCCATTTCGCATAAATAAATGTGACTCAGGGTGTTACCCTCCACGCATGTGCGCGGTTGGTCTAGTGCAGCATCACGGTCAGGCCGGCCATGACGATGGAGACCATGCTCATGAGCTTGATGAGGATGTTCAGCGAAGGACCTGAGGTGTCCTTGAACGGGTCGCCCACGGTGTCGCCGACGACGGTGGCGTGGTGGGACGGGGAGTTCTTGCCGCCGAAGTGGCCTTCCTCAACATACTTCTTGGCATTGTCCCAGGCGCCGCCGGAGTTGGCCAGGAAGATGGCCAGGACGAAACCTGCACCGAGGCCGCCGGCCAGCAGGCCGATGACGCCGGCAGGGCCGAGAAGCACACCGACCAGCATAGGAACGATGATAGCGAGGACCGAAGGGAATATCATCTCATGCTGTGCAGCCTTGGTGGAAATGCGCACGCAGGAGGTGTAGTCCGGACGCTGCTTGCCTTCGAGGATGCCGGCGATCTCGCGGAACTGGCGACGGACCTCGACGACCATCTTTTCAGCGGCACGGCCCACGGCGTTCATGGTGAGGCCGCAGAACAGGAATGCCATCATGGAGCCGATGAATACGCCCACCAGGACCTTCGGGTTCATCAGGGTGATATCGTAGTAGTTTACGATGTCGGTGATGGAAGCGGAAACGGTGTTGACAACCTTGTCTCCGACCTCGAGGGTGGTCTTTCCGATGTGGCCGAGGCCGATCTTGATTTCCTCGATGTAGGAGGCAAGGAGGGCCAGGGCGGTAAGGGCGGCACTGCCGATGGCGAAGCCCTTGCCGGTAGCGGCTGTGGTGTTGCCGAGGGAGTCGAGGATGTCGGTCTTTTCACGGACGGAAGGATCGAGCTCGGACATCTGGGCGTTGCCGCCGGCGTTGTCGGCGATAGGGCCGTAGGCGTCGGTCGCAAGGGTAATGCCGAGGGTCGAGAGCATACCGACAGCGGCGATGGAAATGCCGTAAAGGCCCATGCTGAGGGTATCGGTCGAGAAGACGAAACCGGTGGCGAAGCCGTAAGCCAGAAGGATGGCGGCGGCGATGGTGACAACCGGAACGGCCGTGGAGATCATACCGAGGCCGACGCCGTTGATGATGACGGTGGCGGGACCGGTCTGGGAGCTTTCGGCCAGCTTCTGGGTCGGCTTGTAGGAGTGGGAGGTGTAGTATTCGGTGACCTTGCCGATGACGACGCCGGCCAGAAGACCGGAGATCACGCTAAGGGACATCTGCCACCAGTTGGGGAAGCCGAGGAGATAGAAAACACCGAAGGAAAGGACTGCGATGAGGACGGCGGCCAGGTTGGTACCGACGCTCAGAGAGCCCAGAAGGTCTTTCAGCGAAGCGCCTTCCTTGGTGCGGACTGCGAAAATACCGATGATGGAAAGGACCACGCCGATAGCGGCAATCAGCATCGGGGCCATGATGGCGCGGATCTGTACGGCGGTACCGTCGCTGAAGAACGCGGAGGCGCCAAGGGCCATGGTAGCGAGGATGGAACCGCAATAGGACTCGTAGAGGTCGGCGCCCATACCGGCGACGTCGCCTACGTTGTCACCCACGTTGTCTGCGATGGTGGCAGGGTTGCGGGGATCGTCTTCGGGGATATCCTGCTCGACCTTGCCGACGATGTCGGCGCCTACGTCAGCGGCCTTGGTGTAGATACCGCCGCCGACACGGGCGAAGAGGGCCTGGGTGGAAGCACCCATACCGAAGGTCAGCATCGTAGTGGTGATGACGACAAGTTTCTGGGCATCAGTAGCTTCCTCGACGAATGCGTTGAGGATGAGCCACCAGATGGAGATATCGAGAAGTCCGAGTCCGACAACGGTCAGCCCCATGACGGCGCCGCTGCGGAATGCGATCTTAAGACCGGAGTTGAGGCTGCGGCTGGTGGCGTTGGCCGTGCGGGCCGAAGCGTAAGTTGCAGTCTTCATGCCGACGAAGCCGGCAAGGCCACTGAAGAAACCGCCGGTCAGGAAGGCGAACGGAACCCAGGGGTTCTGGACACCGAAACCGTAGGCCAGGATAGCGAAGAACACGGCCAGAACGGCGAAAACGATAATGACCACCTTGTACTGCTGCTTGAGGTAGGCCATTGCTCCCTCACGCACATACTGGGCGATCTCCTTCATGGTGGGAGTACCCTCGCTTTCCTTCATCATCTGACGGAAGAAAATCCATGCAAAGAGCAGCGCGATAACCGCCGCCACAGGCACGAAATAGAACAGATAATCCATAAGCTTAAATTGTGTTAAGAATTAATAATCAATGAATGGGCGCACGCCCGCAAAATAGAAACGAAAAAAGGCGAACCCTTCCAGGATCGCCTTTTTCGCCTTATTCTGCCTTGGGCTCTTCTGCGGCCTCGGCTGCCTGCTCGGCAGGCGCCTGAGCCTCTGCTGCGGGAGCATCGGCCTTCTTTGCGCGGCTGCGGCGAGTGGTCTTCTTTGCCTCTTTCTTCTGGGTACCGGCGAGCGCGGCTTCGTTGAAGTCGACAAACTCTACGAGAGCCATCTCACTGGCGTCACCCGGACGGAAACCGACATGCAGTACACGGAGGTATCCTCCCGGACGGTCGGCGATCTTCGGGGAGATGACGCGGAACAGTTCGGTCACGGCGTTCTTGTCTTTCAGGTAGCTGAAGACAACGCGGCGGGAGTGGGTGGTATCCTCCTTGGACTTGGTGATGATCGGCTCGACATACATCTTCAGGGCCTTGGCTTTGGCGACCGTGGTAACGATGCGCTTGTGCTGAATCAGGGAGCAAGCCATGTTGGCGAGCATCGCCTTGCGGTGGCTGCTCTTGCGGCCCAGATGATTGATTGCTTTATTGTGCCTCATATCTAAACGTTATTCTTTTTCTTGGGTTCAATATTATACTTTCTGACATCCATCCCAAAGGAAAGCTTCATCTTCTCGATGAGGATATCGATTTCGTTGAGGGATTTCCGGCCGAAATTGCGGAACTTCATCAGTTCGCTGCGGGAGTAGGAAACCAGGTCGGCGAAAGTGTCGATATCGGCTGCCTTCAGGCAGTTGTAGGCGCGCACCGAAAGTCCCTGGTCGGAAAGTTTTCCGAGAAGGAGGTGACGCATGCGGAGCTGCTCCTCGTTGAGCTCGTCGGATTCGGATTCGACAACGTTTTCGAGGGTGAGCTTCTTGTCGTCGGTAAAGAGCTTGAAGTGATAGATGAGAATGTTGGCTGCCTCCTGGAGCGCGGCGTTCGGCGTAATGGAGCCGTCGGTCACGATCTCAAGGTTGAGCTTCTCATAGTCGGTCTTCTGCTCGACGCGCCAGTCGTCCACGGTCCAGTTGACCTTGCGGATAGGGGTGTAGATGGCGTCCACCGGAATGGTGCCGATGGGCGTATTTTCATCCCTCTCCTCGTCGGCCGGAACAAAACCGCGGCCCTTGGTGATGGTAATGGAGATTTCAAGCTTGACGGAGGGCTCAAGGGAACAAATCTTGAGCTCCGGATTCAACACCTTGAAGGAAGACAATCCCTTGGAGATATCCTCGGCGGTGAACTCGTTCTTGCCACTGACCGTGATATTCGCCGTTTCGGTGTCAACCGTCTCCACCATCCTCTTGAAACGGACCTGCTTGAGACCGAGAATGATTTCCTGCATCCCTTCGATCACGCCCGGAATGGTCTGGAACTCCTGGTCCACACCGGCTACGCGGATCGAACTGATGGCAAATCCTTCCAGGGATGAGAGCAGAATGCGGCGGAGGGCATTGCCGATGGTCTGGCCGTAACCAGGCTCGAGCGGACGGAACTCGAAGCGGCCGACGGTGTCGGTGCCTTCGAGCATGATGACCTTATCCGGCTTCTGAAATGCTAAGATTGCCATAATGGTTCGTGTTAAGGTGTTAAATACTACTTGGAATAGAGGTCGACAATGAGCTGTTCGTTGATAGTCTCGGGGATCTCGGCGCGGACAGGAACATTGAGGAGCTTGCCGCAGAGGGCGGAAGCGTCGAACTCGAGCCAGGAATACTTGGCTGCGGAGGCAACGCTCTTCTGGATCACCTCAAGGCTCTTGGAACGCTCGCGGACCGCGACGACGTCACCCTGCTTCACCTGTGCGGAAGGAATGTTGCAAACCTCGCCGTTGAGGGTGATGTGGCAGTGGAGGACGAGCTGACGGGCAGCTGCGCGGGTGGGGGCGATGCCAAGACGGTAGACGATGTTGTCAAGGCGGGACTCGAGGAGAATCACGAGGTTCTCACCCTTCTGTCCGGGCATGCGGGAGGCCTTCTCGTAGGTGTTGCGGAACTGACGCTCCAGAACTCCGTACATGTATTTGACCTTCTGCTTCTCCTTGAGCTGCATGCCATAGTCAGTGGCCTTGCGTGCACGCTTGCGTGATGCACCGTGCTGTCCCGGAGGGAAATTCCTCTTCTCAAAATACTTGTCGGCGCCGTAGATGGGCTCGCCGAACTTACGCGCGATCTTGGTACTGGGTCCAGTATATCTTGCCATAGCGAATGTATCTTTAGAAGGTTAAACTTTACGACGGCCTTTCGGACGGCAACCGTTGTGAGGCATGGGAGTGACGTCGATGATCTCGGTCACCTCGATGCCGGAGTTGTTGATGCTCCGGATGGCGGACTCACGGCCTGAACCGGGGCCCTTCACATAGCACTTGACCTTGCGCAGACCCGCATCAAAAGCGGTACGGGAAGCATCTTCAGCGGCCATTTGGGCGGCGTAGGGGGTGTTTTTCTTGGAACCGCGGAAACCGCACTTGCCGGCTGAGGACCAGCTGATCACCTGACCCACGCTGTTGGTCAGGGAGACGATCACGTTGTTGAAGGTTGCGGAAATGTGCGCCTGACCGGCGGCGTCAACCTTAACGACTCTCTTTTTTGTTGTGGTAGTCTTCTTTGCCATAATTCATCGCTTATTTGGTCGCTTTCTTCTTGTTGGCAACGGTCTTCTTCTTTCCTTTGCGGGTACGGGCGTTGTTCTTGGTGCTCTGGCCGCGGACGGGAAGGCCGATGCGGTGGCGGATGCCACGGTAGCAACCGATATCCATCAGGCGCTTGATGTTCATCTGGACCGAGGAGCGGAGCTCGCCCTCAATCTTGTAGTTTTCGTTAATTTCGGCACGGATCTTAGCGATCTGATCGTCGTTCCACTCGCTGACCTTCGTGTCGTAGGGAACGCCGCAGGCGTCAAGGATTTTCCTCGCCGAGGAGCGGCCGATACCGAAAATGTAGGTCAGGCCAATCTCTCCATGTTTGTTGTTGGGTAAATCAACACCGGCTATTCTTGCCATATTCTTATCTTACTTAATTTGTTATACAAAGATGATATTATCCTTGGCGCATTTTGAACTTGGGGTTCTTCTTGCAGATCACATAGAGCTTGCCCTTGCGGCGGACAATCTTGCAATCCTCGCTGCGCTTTTTGATGGATGTCTTGACTTTCATGGTATTGGAATTTTATTTGTATCTGAAGGATATTCTTCCTTTGGTCAAATCATAAGGTGACATTTCAACCCGAACCTTGTCCCCAAGAAGAATGTGGATGAAGTTCTGCCTCATCTTCCCGGAGATGTGGGCGAGGATGACGTGTCCGTTTTCCAGCTCGACTTTGAACATTGCATTGGGGAGCGTCTCAACGATGACCCCATCCTGCTCGATTGATGCTTGTTTCGACATTAAAATCTCACTTTAAAATTAACTGTTTTCAGTCCTTCCCGATATAATCGAAGGTCGACAGCTGCTCAGCATGTCCGTGCCGGACAACAACCGTAAGCTCGAAGTGCGCCGATTTGCGGTGGTCGGCCGTGTGTACTGCCCAACCATTCTTAGCTAAGTACACACCGCGTGTCCCCGCGTTGATCATCGGTTCGATGCAGATCGTCATTCCGTCCACAAGCTTAGGCCCGCGGCCCGGCTTCCCATAGTTGGGAACGCCCGGCTCTTCGTGCATCTTGCGGCCGATTCCGTGGCCTTCCAGCTCACGGACGACGCCGAATCCGAAACTTTCCGCATACGATTGTACCGCGTGTCCGATGTCACCGACCCTGTGGCCCGCCACAGCCTCTGCAATGCCCCTGAAGAGCGACTCCTTGGTTACATCCAGGAGCTGACGGGTATCCGCGTCCACCTCCCCGACAGGGAAGGTGTAGGCGGAGTCTCCGTTGTAGCCCTTGTAGAGCGTGCCAAGGTCAATCGAGACGATATCGCCTTCTTTCAGTACGTAGTCCGAAGGAAAACCATGGACGACGACGTCGTTGACCGAGGCGCAGATGGATGAGGGGAAACCGTCGAAACCGAGGAAATTGGGAACGGCGCCATGATCACGGATGAAAGTCTCAGCCACCCTGTCCAACTCTTTGGTTGTCACACCGGGGGCGACTGCCTTACCGACTTCTGCCAGTGTACGGGACACCAGCTCTCCGTTGATGCGAAGGAGCTCGATTTCTTCCTCTGTCTTGGGTCTGACCATCTTCCTTACAATCATCAATAAATTACATTCCCGAGCGTCCTGTCAGGCGTCCGGTCTTCATCAGACCGTCGTAGTGGCGCATAAGCAGGTAGCTCTCAATCTGCTGGAGCGTGTCGAGGACAACACCGACGAGGATCAGCAGCGAGGTGCCGCCGTAGAAGCTCGCGAAGGAGTTGCTCACGCCGAGGATCATCGCGAATGCCGGAAGGATGGCGATGATGGCCAGGAAGATGGAACCGGGGAGAGTGACGCGGGACATGATGGCGTCGAGGTACTCGGCGGTCTTCTTGCCGGGCTTGACTCCAGGGATAAAGCCGCCGTTCTTCTTCATATCCTCAGACATCATGGTCGGGTTGACGGTGACGGCGGTGTAGAAATATGTGAAGATGACGACAAGGATTGCGAAAATAAAGTTGTACCAGAATCCCTTGTAGTTGCCCAAGGTGGCGGCGAGGCCACGGGTGGCATCCCACCTCGAGAAGAGGAGCGGGAAGAGCATCAGGGCCTGTGCGAAGATGATAGGCATAACGCCGGCCGCATTGATCTTCAAGGGAATGTACTGGCGGACACCGCCGTACTGACGGTTGCCTACAACGCGCTTGGCGTACTGGACGGGAACGCGGCGGACAGCCTGCACGAGGGCGATGGCGGCCACGAACACGAGGAACAGCACCACAAGCTCGACAATCAGGAGGAGGAGACCGCCGTTGGTGGTGGTCATCTTCTCGCCGATTTCAGCGGTGAGCGCATAAGGCAGACGGGCGACGATACCGATCATGATGATGAGGGAGATACCGTTGCCGATACCGCGGTCGGTGATACGCTCGCCGAGCCACATCACAAACATCGATCCGGCCATCAGGATGATGGTGCTGACGAGGTTGAAGGCGAAGTTGCTCCAACCCATCTGACCGACGGCCACGAAGGCGCTCGGAGGGAGCTGGTTGTGAACCTGGGCCATGTAGGCGGGACCCTGGATCGCAAGGATGAGGATGGTCAGGTAGCGGGTCAGCTGGTTGATCTTGCGACGACCGCTCTCGCCTTCCATCTGAAGCTTGCGGAAATAGGGAACGAACATGCCCAGAAGCTGGATGACGATGGATGCCGAGATGTAGGGCATCACACCCAGGGCGAAGATCGAAGCGTTACCGAAGGCGCCGCCGGAGAACATGTTCAGGAGGCCTACGAGACCTTCCTGAGTGCTGCTCTGCAGACCGGCCAGGAGCGTCGCATCGATACCCGGGAGCACGATAAAGCACCCGAGTCGATAGACGAGGATCAAGAGGAGAGTGTAACCTATCCTCTTGCGCAACTCCTCGATCTTGTAGATGTTCTTGATCGTTTCGATGAACTTCTTCATAAGGCGTATTATTCCTCAACGATAGTTGTCTTTCCTCCTGCAGCCTCGATCTTTGCCACTGCGGACTTGCTGAAAGCGTCGGCAGACACTTCGAGCTTGGCGGTGAGTTCGCCGTTGCCAAGGATCTTCACGAGGTCCTTCGGAGCGGCGAGACCGGCCTCGACCAGTTCGTCAAGACCGATGACGGTCTTGCCAGTGGCCTCGAAGAGAGCCTGGAGAGCGGAAACGTTCACCGGCTGGAACTCGACGCGTGTAGGGTTCTTGAAGCCGAACTTGGGCAGACGGCGCTGGATAGGCATCTGGCCGCCTTCGAAACCAATCTTGTGGGAATAACCGGCACGGGCCTGCGCACCCTTGGTACCGCGGGTGGCGGTGCCGCCTTTACCGGAGCCTTCGCCACGACCGACACGCTTGGAATTCTTGGTCGCGCCCTTTGCGGGTTTGAGATTCGTAAGATTCATATTGTGTGTCCTCCTCTGCTTTAGATTTCTTCAAACTTGACAAGGTGGAGAACCTTCTGAAGCATGCCGGTAGTAACCGGGGTCTTCTCGACCTCGACGGTCTGGTTCATCCTGTGGATGCCCAGGGATGCGAGGTTCGCCTTCTGGCGACGGGTCTCACCATTGGAACTGATAATCTGGGTAATTCTATACTTTGCCATATCCGTATCCTCCTATCCGTTAAATACCTTGGTCATAGGAACGCCACGGAGACCGGCGACAGTATAGGCGTCGCGCATCTCGGTGAGGGCGGCGACAGTGGCCTTGACGAGGTTGTGAGGGTTGGAAGAACCCTTGCTCTTGGCAAGGACGTTCTGAACGCCCACGGACTCGAACACGGCACGCATAGCACCACCGGCCTTCACACCGGTACCGGGGGCCGCAGGCTTCATGAAAACCTCGGCGCCGCCGAACTTGGCGACCTGCTCGTGAGGGATGGTCTTGTTGATGACCGGAATCTTGACCAGATTCTTCTTGGCATCCTCGATACCCTTCTGAATCGCAGCGGTCACTTCATTGGCCTTGCCGAGACCGTAGCCGACAACACCGTTTTCGTCTCCAACCACAACGATGGCTGCGAAGCGGAAATGACGGCCACCCTTGGTAACCTTGGTTACCCTGTTGATGGCTACCAGTCTGTCCTTCAGCTCGAGGTCAGAGGTCTTGACTCTTTTTACATTTGTATTTGCCATAGTCCCGATTAGAATTTAAGGCCGCCTTCACGGGCAGCGTCTGCCAAACATTTCACTCTGCCATGGTAGAGATATCCGCCGCGGTCGAATGCGACTTCGGCGATACCCTTTGCCAGGGCGCGCTCTGCGATGGCCTTGCCGACGATGGCGGCGGCTTCCTTACCGGCTTTGCCCTTGCACTGTGCGGCAAGTTCCTTGTCGTTGGAAGCGGCGGCGACCAGGGTCACAGCCTGCTCATCATCGATGACCTGGACATAAATCTGCTTGTTGCTTCTGAAAACAACCAGACGAGGACGCTCAGCGGTACCGTTGACATGCTTGCGGATGCGGTAGTGGATCCTCTTTCTTCTTTCAATTTTACTCAGTGCCATAATTCATCCTCCTAATTATTTGGCAGAAGCGCTCTTGCCGGCCTTGCGGCGCAGCTGCTCGCCAACAAACTTGATACCCTTGCCCTTATACGGCTCCGGCTTGCGGAACGAACGGATTTTGGCAGCGACCTGACCCAGGAGCTGTTTGTCGATGCTCCGGAGAATCAGGACAGGGTTCTCACCCTTACGGACCTGTGCGGCTTCAGCCTTGACCTCTGCGGGAAGGAGAAGCTGGATGTCGTGGGAATAACCGAGGGCGAAGGTCAGGAGCTGACCCTGGACGTCCACGCGGTAACCCACACCCACGAGTTCCTGACGGATCTCGTAGCCCTTGGACACACCGACAACCATGTTGTGGACGAGTGCGCGGTACAGACCGTGCATCGAGCGGTTGGCAGGAAGATCGTCCGGGCGGGTGAACTTGATTTCATTTCCCTCAACCGTGACCTTGATGACAGGATTGACCTGCTGGCAGAGCTCACCCTGAGGGCCTTTCACCTTCACCACGTTGTCGTCGCTCACGGAGACGGAGACGCCGGCCGGAAGGTTTACAGGCAATTTACCGATTCTTGACATTATTCTGCGTTGTTAAAAATTAATAAACATAGCAAATCACTTCACCGCCTACACCAAGCTCTTTGGCTTCCTTGTCGGTGACGACACCCTTGGAAGTGGTGAGGATGGCGATACCCAGACCGTTGAGAACGCGAGGCAGGTTGTCGGCGGCGGCATAGCGGCGCAGACCCGGCTTGGAGATACGGTCGATACCCTTGATGGCAGCGGCCTTGGTCTGAGGGTGATACTTCAATGCGATTTTGAGAGTGTTGAAAGGGGTGCCGTCAACTACCTTGTAGCTGAGGATGTAGCCCTTTTCGCACAGGATACGGGTGAGTTCGGCCTTCATCTTGGAGGAAGGGACCTCGACGATCTTCTTACCGGCGCGGTAAGCGTTGCGAATCCTGGTCAGGTAATCTGCAATTGGATCAGTCATTTTGTTTGTCTTTTTGGGACCGGCGCGATTGTGTTGCGCCCGATATCCGATTGTTAATAATTAATTATATAAGGTAAAATCTTTCTACCAGCTGGCCTTCTTGACACCGGGGATGAGGCCGTTGGAGGCCATCTCGCGGAACTGAATACGGCTCAGGCCGAAATCTCTCATGTAGCCTTTCGGACGACCGGTGAGGGAGCAACGGTTGTGCATACGGACGGGAGATGCATTTTTCGGGAGCTTGTCAAGGGCGGCCCAGTCACCGGCCTCTTTGAGAGCCTTCCGCTTCTCGGCATACTTTGCAACCAGCTTTGCACGCTTGACCTCGCGGGCCTTCATTGATTCTTTTGCCATTGCGTTGTCGTTTAGTTGTTGTGTTTCTTGAAAGGAAGACCGAAGGCCTTGAGAAGGGCGTAAGCCTCTTCGTCAGTCTTGGCCGTGGTGACGAAAGTAACTTCCATGCCGTGGATACGGGGGTTCTTGTCCATATCGATTTCGGGGAAGATAATCTGCTCTTTCAGACCGAGGGTGTAGTTGCCCTGGCCGTCCATCTTCTCGGCGATACCGTTGAAGTCGCGGATACGAGGGAGGGAAACGCGGATGAGGCGCTCCAGGAACTCGTACATCTTGACGTCGCGGAGGGTCACCTTGGCACCGATGGGCATACCCTTACGGAGCTTGAAGTTGGAGACGTCCTTCTTGGAGGAAGTGATGACAGCCTTCTGGCCGACGATCATCGAGAGTTCCTCAGCGGCCTCTTCGACGAGCTTCTTGTCCTGGGTGGCATCGCCGACACCTTCGTTGATGGTGATCTTGACGATCTTGGGGACCTGCATGACGGTCGAGTAGGAGAACTGCTTCATCAGAGCGGGGATGATCTCCTCTTTGTAGACCTTCTTCAGGGTCGGAACATATCCTGCGGGCAGAGCGACCACCTCGACAGTTTCATTTTTCTTCTTTGCCATAATTACTTGATCTCCTCTCCAGATTTTTTAGCATAGCGAACCTTCTTGCCGTCCTCGATGCGGAAACCTACCCTGGTGGGAGCGCCGCTCTTGGGGTCGAGGAGCTGGACATTGGAAATGTGGATGCCGGCTTCCTGCTTTACGATGCCGCCCTGGGGCTGCTTGGCATTGGGCTTGGTGTGCTTGCTGACCATATTGATACCTTCAACGATAACGCGATCCTTGTCGCGGAGGACCTCGAGAACCTTACCGGTCTTGCCCTTGTCGTTGCCCGCGTTCACAAACACGGTGTCACCTTTCTTAATGTGAAACTTCTTCATAGTGAATTCTGATTAAAGGACCTCCGGTGCCAGTGAAACAATCTTCATATAGTTCTCGCGAAGCTCACGGGCGACGGGACCGAAAATACGGGTGCCGCGGAGCTCGCCTGCGTTGTTGAGAAGGACACAGGCATTGTCGTCGAAACGGATGTAGGAACCATCCTGACGGCGGATTTCTTTCTTGGTACGGACTACGACAGCCTTGGTCACGGAACCCTTCTTGGCGTCGCCGCCGGGGATTGCGCTCTTGACTGCGACGACGATCTTGTCGCCGACGGTAGCGTAGCGGTGGTTGGTGCCACCCAGAACGCGGACGCAGAGGACTTCCTTCGCACCGCTGTTGTCAGCTACCTGTAAACGTGTTTCCTGCTGTATCATAACTACTTGACTTTTTCTACGATTTCAACTAATCTCCAGCGCTTGGTCTTGCTAAGCGGCCTGGTTTCCATGATGCGGACGGTGTCGCCTTCGCTGCACTCGTTCTTTTCGTCCTGGGCGACGAACTTGGTCGTCTTCTTGACGAACTTTCCGTAGATGGGGTGCTTCTCGCGGGCTTCGACAGCAACGACAATCGTTTTGTCCATCTTGTTGCTGACAACCACTCCGATTCTTTCCTTACGAAGATTTCTTTCCATGATATTGTCGCTACTGATTATTACTGCTTGTTCTGTTTCTCGGCGAGGACCATCATCATGCGGGCGATGTCCTTGCGGGTCTTCTTTATTTTGGAGGTGTCTTCCAGGGGGGAGACAGCGTGGTTGACCTTCATCGAATCGAGGTTAGCCTTCTCCACTGCGATGCGGTCCTGCAGGTCTGCAACGGACATTTCGCGAACTTCTGCTATCTTCATTGTTCTGATCCTTTAATATTATTCAACAACATAGTCCCTGCGGACGATGAACTTCGTGGCGACGGGGAGCTTGTTGGCGGCCAGGCGCATCGCTTCCTTTGCAACGTCGAAGGAAACACCTTCAGCCTCGAAGAGGATGCGGCCGGGAGTGATGGGGCAGACGAAGCCCTGAGGATCACCCTTACCTTTACCCATACGGGTGGAGAGAGGCTTCTTGGTGAACGGTTTCTGAGGGAAAACCCGGATCCAAATCTGGCCTTCACGGTTCATGCAACGGGAAATTGCCTGACGGGCAGCCTCGATCTGGTTGGCGGTGAGCCAGCAGTTTTCAAGCGTCTTGAGACCGAAGGAACCAAATGCGAGCTGATTGCCACGCTGGGCCATTCCCTTCATGACGCCCTTCTGTTCTCTTCTGAACTTGGTTTTCTTGGGTTGTAACATAGCCTATAACTTTATAAAATTTTTCTCAAAAATCCCTAAATGCTTGAGTATTAGCTGGTTGGGCATAGTTTTCCTCAAATTTAGGACTGCAAAGTTAGTAAAAATATCTCAATCCGCAAGTTTTTTTGAAAAATATTTCACTCTTTTCGACACGTTTTTTTGAAAGTTATCTTTCCGATTTTTCAGCGAGTTACGCAATGCGGGAAAAAATTTTTGCCCGAATTTTCGACACGCGTCGGCCGCGCTTGGCACATTCTCTGAAAAATGCGTAATTTTGCAAACGATGAGAAGGCTCGCAGCATACGTTTTCTGCGCCGTCGCGCTCCTTGCGACCGCGGCGACCTCCGCAGGGCAGGAACTCCTTACCCGCATGCCCCGCGGCGGAAACTATATGCACTACATTATAAGCAACGGCGACACCGTCTACGTCGAGACCCTCCGCCCGGCCTACAGCTTCGCCCGCGGGCGCAATCGCGGACGCAACTGGCGCGATGAATACCGCCTCCTCCACAACTTCGGCAAAGTGTACCCCTACGCCCTGGAAGCCGGCCGCCTGATCGCCGAGGTCGACAGCACCATCGCCGCCGACGGTCTTCGCCGCGGCAAGAAAGACAAATACATCTCCACCATACAGGACGGCCTCCTGACGGCCTATGAGCCGGTTCTGCGCGAAATGACCGTAAGTCAGGGCAAGCTCCTCATCCGCCTTATCGACCGCGAAACCGGCATAACCCCCTACGACCTTATCAAAAACTACAAGAGCGGTGCGGCGGCCGCCTTCTGGCAGGGCATCGCCAAGATGTTCGACGGCGACCTCAAGCGCGCCTACGAGCCCGACGGCCTCGACAAGGCCACCGAAGAGCTGGTCCGCAAATGGGAGACGGGAGAATACGACGCCCTCTACTGGTCCGTTTTCGGGAAAATGCCGGAAAAAGTCATCGCCAAGCGCATCGACGCCAAATCTCCAAAAGCCGCAAAGAAAACAAGCAAGCGGAAATCACGCAAAGGCTAAGTCCGGAGGGGTTCTCTCCTGAAAACCTCCGCTACAGCACCCCACAACTGTGGGGCCCCGCTTCCGCTCCGTCCCTCCCAAAAGTTCTGCGAACTTTCGGGCCCCTCCCACTCATGATGCCGTGGGCGGCACAGTTTTCCTGGAGAGAACCCCTCCGGACTTAAAAACTGTCCGTCTGGCTGTTGTAGACCAGATAGGGAGAGGACTGGATCCAGTCCTGGAGGATGCGGAGTTGGGCGCCGCCGGGGATGTCGATGCAGACGCTGTCGTGGTAGTGGCCGAAGATGAAGGTGTCGACGGCATGGCGGGAGCGGTAGTCTTCGCACCAGCGGAAGAGAGGCTCTTCGGCGCCTTTGAACTTGTAGCGGATGTTCTTGGCAAGGCGGCTGCCCTTGGACCAGTTGTTGCCAAGGCGGAATGCCAGCCAGGGATGGAGGGTGCTGAAGAGGACCTGCAGGGGGCGGCAGGTGAAAATGGACTTGAGAATCTTGTAGCCGCCCATTCCGCGTCCGAGACCGTCGCCATGGCCCAGACAGAAGCGGCGGCGGCCGATGGTGACCTCGTAGGGCTGGGCCAGCACCTTTATCCCCATTTCCTCGAAATAGGAGTAGCACCAGATGTCGTGGTTGCCGGGGAAGAAACGCACCTTCACCCCCGCGTCCATTAGGTCCAGAAGGGCCGAAAACACCCTCACATAGCCCTTGGGCACGACATCGCGGTATTCGTACCAGAAATCCCAGATGTCGCCCAGAAGGTAGAGCGAATCGGTTTTTTCGGCAGGGATGCCGCGCAGGAAGGATACGAAACGAGCCTCCCGGCCGGCAGGATTGGCGACGTCAAGCCCCAGATGGACATCGGAGACGAAATAGGTCAGGGGGCGTTCCATATCAGGCGAAGATGAGGATCAGAACCGCAACGACGGCGCAGTAGAGGGCGAACCAGCCAAGCTTGGAGCGGCGCACAAGAGCAACCATGGCCCGGCAGGCGAAAAGGCCGGCGGCAAAGGCCGAGATGAAGCCGAGGACCAGGGCAAGCGGCCCCACTCCCCCGCCGAATTCGACATGGCCGATGGCGACCTTGAGAAGATCCAGCGACTGCTCGCCGATAATGGGGACGAGCACCATGAGGAAGGAGAACTGCGCCATGGACTCGCGACGGACGCCGGACATCAGGCCGGTGGCGATGGTGGTGCCGCTGCGGGAAATGCCGGGAGCCACCGCAAAAGCCTGTCCCAAACCCACTACAAAGGCCTGGAGGAAGGAAATACCGCCCCGGTGCTCCTTATAGACCGGCTTGAACCACGAGGAAAAATGGTCGGAGAAAAACAGCAGCGCCGCCGTGACCAGAAGGCCGATTCCGACCGGAAGCAGGGAGTCGCCGAACAGGCTTTCGACCCGGTCCTTGAAAAAGAAGCCGACGATGGCCACGGGAATCATGGAAACCAGCAGCTTGCAGACGTAGTCGGTCTCGTCGTTGTAGCGGAACTTCAGGAGTCCCTTTAAGAGGGCGACGATCGCACCCCAGAACACTACTATGGTGCTGAGCACCGTGGCGAAATGGACCGTCACCGTGAAATCCAGGAAATCTTCGGCGTCGACGCCGAGCAGCTCCTTGAAAATCATGAGGTGACCGCTGCTTGATACGGGGAGAAACTCCGTCAGTCCCTGGACGAGGCCAAGGAGGATTGCCTGCCACCAGCTCATTTCCCTTCCTTCTTAAAGATACCCATGATTCCGACGACCTCGATGATGAGGCCGCAGAGGATGACCAGCGGGGCCGCGACGAGCCTGCGGAAATCGAACATGGCCGGATTGAACACGGCCGGGTCGTCGCTTCCGCCTCCGGCCATCAGGATGTAGCCGGCGAAAAGCACGACGACTCCGACAATAAGCAGTTTCAAGCCCTTCCAGGTAATGGGCATCTTTGTATTTTCTTCCATATCAATAGTATAGTTCATCTTTATCAAGCGAGGTGAGGCGCCCGACGACGACCCATGTGCTCGCAACGCAAATAAGCAGGCCCGAGGCCACCACAATCCCCATGACGACAAGGAGCAGGTCGAGGCGGAACACTTCGAAAAGCTGCGAGAATTCCAGCCTGACGACATAGAGGATGCCCAGCAGCATGAGGATGGCCAGCAGCGCGGAGAACAGCCCGAGGAACGCCGAACGGAGGAGGAACGGCCCGCGGATGAATGAACGCGTGGCGCCGACCAGCTGCATGGTGTGGACGGTGAAACGTTTGTCGTAGGCAATCAGGCGCATGGTGTTGCTGATCAGCACCACCGAAATGAACAGCAACAACAGGATGAAAACGCCGAACACCATGGAGATGCTGCGCAGATTGGCATTTAGGGCGTCTATGAGCGACTGCTGATAGACCACCTCTTCGACCAGCGGGGACGCCGACAGCTCTTTTTCTACGACGGCCAGGCTGTCCTTGGACACGTAGGGGGCATTCATCGTCAGGTTGACCGATACCGGGATCGGGGAGGTGGCAAACACCGACAGGAAGTCTTCGCCCAGCATCTTTGCCATTTCCTCCTCACCCTGCTCACGGGTAACCAGGTCGGCAGTATGGACATAGCGGGCCGACGCGATGGAGCTGATATAGTCGGCGGCCTGGGCTTCGGACACTTCGGGACGCATGATCACGGAGACCTGAAGATTTTCCTTGAAATAGTTGGAAACGCTCTCTGTATTGACCAGCAGCAGGCTGGCTATCCCCACCAGAAGCAGCACCAGGCTGATGCTGGCTACCGAGGACAGATATGCGCCTGCGATGCGGCGACGGATTATTCGGTTTTCTCTTGAGGCCATAGTCGGAAAAGGCAACAATACACCAATTTGACCGTAAAGATAGTTATTTATCGGAATATCGAAAAAAATTCTTACCTTTGCTTGAATAAAAAAGTGACAAATGGCTGATTCTGCGAAAAGAGTACTCTTCGTCAATTCCGAGATTTATCCCTATCTCCCGGAGACACCGATGTCGCGCATCGGGCGCTATCTTCCCCAGGGGATACAGGAATGCCGGAAGGAAATCCGCTCATTCATGCCCCGCTACGGCTGCATCAACGAGCGGAAAAACCAGTTGCACGAGGTCATCCGCCTCTCCGGCATCAACATCGTGGTCGGAGACGTCGACCGTCCGCTGGTGATCAAGGTCGCGTCGATTTCCGCTGCGAGGATGCAGGTCTACTTCATCGACAACGACGACTATTTCCGCCGCAAGCAGCTCGCCTTCGACGACGAGGGCAACTTCTTCGCCGACAATGCGGAAAGGACCGTATTTTTCGCCAGGGGCGTCCTCGAGACGGTGAAGAAGCTGCGCTGGGCACCGGACATCATCCACTGCCACGGATGGATTTCCCACATCCTTCCGCTGTATCTGAAGAAATCCTACCGCGACGACCCCATCTTCTCCGGCAGCAAGGTGGTGACTTCGTTCTACGACGACACGCCCTCAGCGCCGTTCAGCCCCGATTTCGCCCGCCTCGCCCGTTTTTCAGGCGTGGACGAAGGCGACGTCTGCCTGCTTTCCGAGCCTACTGGCATCAATCTTGCGAAACTTGCCGCTCAGTATAGCGACGGCGTCATTTTCAGCGCTCCGGACGTAGACGGCCAGATTGTTTCATGGTGCGAAGGTCTCGGCATCCCCGTCCTGCCGTTTGACGGCGCCGCAATGGCCGACGGCACATACGTTGCCGCGTACAACAGTTTTTATGATCAGCTGTAGATGAAGCTAAATTCTTCTGTAATAGCAGCTTTCCTCGTGATTGCAAGCTGCGCCTCATGTATATCGGTCGACTCCCAGCTGGGCCGCGGCTTTCTGGCTACGGACCGGCAATATGACTATTACACCGCGGACATCCCGCTCGAAGACATCCGCATGGAAGAGCCGGACAGCCTGTCGGGCTACAGCATCTACCGATTCACGGTCGGTGCCCTGCGCGATGAAACCTTCGGCCTGACGACCCGCAGCACGGCCTTCACGCTTGTCCCCGTGGCCGACTCCCTGGATTTCGGCATTCCCGGCACCCAGCAGTTCAAGTCGTTCCATTTCGCCGCCGTTTCCGACTCGGTGTCATGTTCCGACCCGGCCGAGCGCTTCATCCTGCAAAACGTCCGCGTCTACGCCCTCGCCTCCCCCATCACTGCCAAGGCCAGCTACCCCAAGGTCTATCCCGACCGTGACGGCGGCGTCATAACCCTCGGCACACCGGTCTACGACGGCACAGACTCCCTCTCCTTCAATTTCACGAAGGCCTTCGGCGAACACTACATGACCATCACCAAGGACGACCTGGACGAGAGTCTTGAAAACTACGTCAAGAAATTCCCCGGCATCTACATTGAAATGGACGAGCCTGCCGGCAACGGCGGACGAATCAACATGTTCAAGGTTCCCGTCGACGTCTACGAGTCCTATATCCTCGGCAGCTACGCCTCGCTCAAGTTCAGCGCCATGTACGAGGGCAAGAAGGAAAGGACCGACACGTCCTTCATGTTCTACATCGGCCCCCTGAAACACTACAAGACCGCAGGCGTAAGCTCGACATCCACCTCCAGCTACCCTCAGGTGGCATTCAACATGTCTTCCGGCGACGCCACCCTCAAGGGCAAATCCGCCACCGACAAGTTCTACCTCGAAGGCGGACGCGGCGTAAAGCCTGTCATCAAGGCGGCCAGCCTGCGCGAAAAGATTCTCGAGGAAATCTCCAAGCATGGTTCCACCGAGGGCATCGTCGTCGGCAAGGCCAGCCTCATACTCCCCTGCGAGTTCCCCGACGACTACACCCTGCTGGACTATTTCCCCGCCATGGCCAGCCCCACCAGCCGCGTCGTCACCACCAAGGACGGGGTCAAAACCGTCTCCTACGGCAGCCTGACCGATTCCAGCACCTCGGACGAGAATCAGGGCGACATCAACCTCTCCCTCAGCCGCTACGCTCCCGACATCACCCATCACATCCAGTCCCTAATTGGCATGAAGGCCGATGCCGATCCCGCCAACTACGACATCTGGTTCCTGGCGATGGCCAACGAAGAGATGATTGAGCGCAGTTCTTCCTCCACAAGCGAATACGACCAGTATCTCCAGCAGCTCGCCTACGCCAGCTACTACAACAACCTCTACAACGGTTACGGCTACGGCGGTTATGGCTATGGTTACGGCAGCTACGGCTATGGCTACGACAGCTACTACAACAACTACTACAACTACATGATGCTGTCGCAGCTCTACGCCTCCAACGACTCATCCTCCGAGTCCGTGAGCGTCCAGACCATGCTCGACACCCACCGCTACTACCGCGCAGTCTTCTACGGCCCCGAAGCCACCGACGTCAAAAAGCGTCCCCGTCTCCGCATCACATACTCCCTCCCCAAGAGTTCCCAGTAGCTCCCGGAGTGTTACCTATTTCTTAGGGAAGCGGACGGTGAAGGAAGCGCCGCCCAGGGTAAAGGCGCGGGAGTAGAAGATTTCGCCTCCGCAGCGCTCGAGAATGTTTTTGCAGATGGCAAGGCCGAGGCCCGTGCCGCCGGATTTGGTGGTGAAGTTGGGGGTGAAGAGGCGGGCGCGGTTCTCGTCGCGGACGCCGGGGCCGTTGTCTTCGACGACGATGTCGTAGAAGCCCTCGCGCGAGGAATTGCGCAGGGAGACGTTAATCCTGCCGCGGGTCGCATCCTTGCCCGAGCCCACTTCTTCATGCTGCTGGTTTTCAACGGCCTGGACGGCGTTGGTGAGCAGATTGACTATCACGCGGGTCAGCTGGGGCTTGGGGCCGGAAACGGCAGCATCCTTAAGGCCGATGAATTCAATGTCGATATTGTCCTTGTCGTCGAACAGCGCAACCTGGTCGGCGATCAGCCTGTAAAGGTCGATGTCGACGGGCTCTTCGCTGTAGAGCTTGGCGAAGGTGGAGAATTCGTTGGCAGTGTCGGTCAGCGAGTCGATGCTGTCCATGATGACGGGCACGATGGAATCGAATTTTTCCTCCCAGTCGGGGGCGTGGCGGTCGCGCAGGCGGATGATGCGCTGGATTTGCAACTTGATGGGAGTCAGAGGATTCTTGATTTCGTGGGCGACCTGGCGGGCCATTTCGCTCCAGGCCTTGTCGCGCTCGACCTGCGCCAGCTGCTTGCTGCTCTCGCTCACGTCGTGGACCATCAGGTTATAGGAACGGACCAGGGCCGACAGCTCGTCCTCACGGTCGTAGATGATGTATTCAAGGCCTTCGGTACGGGCGGCCGTCATCTTCTCGCCCATCTCCACAAGCGGACGGAACATCTTGTCTATCACCTTCGTAGACAGGAAACGGGTCAGGATCAGCAGGAGGAAGAACACCGTGATGATGAACACCGCATGGAACACCGCCTCCTCCCGGAACCCGAGCCCGGAATCGGTGTAGGGAGCACAGAGGACCGCAAGCATCTGCCCGTCCGTGTTGAAGACAGGAGCATAGAGGGCATAGAAACTCCGCCCGGATACCCTCTCCTTGTGGATGAAATAGCGGCGGTTGCTGAACATGATGTTCCGGAAGGCGTCTTCGTCGAGACGGGAGCCGACAATCATCCTTTCGAAGTATTCCGGGGCCGTGGACCTCATCACCTTACCATCTGTGCCATAGAGAGTTATGTCGGAATGGGTGTAGTCGCCGATGCTGGCGAGGATGCCGGCGAACTCCTGCGAAAGGAACTCTTCCTTGCCGGTGAAGGCGCGGCTTCGGGCCTCGACGAGCGACTGGACGGTGTTGACCCGCGCGGTCATGAGGCTCTGGAGGTTGGCCTCGTTGCGCCGATAGACGAAGAGCACGCTGATGGCCGCCATTGCGACGAGGGTGGCCACGAGCGAGGAGAACAGCACAATGTTTATCCGCTGCTTGTAGTAGTTGCGTTCGAAAGTCCTGGTCCGCTTGCGGAAGAGAAGCGGAATGTTGATCCCGAAGAAAGATATCAGGAAAATCAGCAGGCCGGCCACCATATACTGGGTCAAACCCTCTGACGGTCTTGAGATTATGACGCACTCGTCATCGGAGATGCGGGTCACGAAATGGACGTAGCGGTCGAGGCTGGTGTTGCCGCTGTCGTCCACCCTGTCGGCGAAATCCTTCAGACGGCCGGACAGGACGGTCGGATAGGCATAGTCGCCGTTATAGCTTATAAGCTTGTCTTCCAAGTATTTACCATAGGAATATCCACGCGGAAGGACGCTGCGGTTGACCCCCAAAGCCGCGGCATAGCCACGGTCTTCCTTGTCGGCGTTGGAATCGATGCCGACAAGAAGGGTCGTCACCCCGACCGACGGCGTGACGTAGGCGAAAATGCCCGTGTACCGCGCCCTGCCGTTGCCGGCCCTGGAATATAGGAAATGCGAGCTGTCTGCAAGCGCGACGCCCTGACGGATACGGTCGTTGTAGTATTTCAGCGTGCCCGGGTCGGAGTCGCCCTCGCGGAACATGTAGAGGCTCACGTCGTATTCCTGCGGCAGGCGGTGCATGTAGTTTTCGGTGATGCGGCCGAGGGAGATGCGGTAGTCCGTGTCGAAAGCGAGGAGCGACGGGATGACGGGGTCTGAAGCGATGGCCCGCTCCATTCGCCGCAGCTGGAGTTCGAAGCCGAGGTTGCGGTCCATGGCAAGGCGGTTGCCCCATATCTCGGCGCGGCTTGCCTCCCTGCGGAATCCCAGCACGGAAGACGCCGTCAGGAGATAGGCCGTGGAAAGGAACGCGAAAACGAGCCTGCCACTGCGCGAGAACACGTCGTAACGCGGGCCACCGGGCCTGCGAAGCACACGCCCGAAGATCTGGAGCAGCAGCGGAATCGCCCCCAGGAGACACAGATAGGAAATATAGACATAGGCCGTAAAACGGCTCAGGTCGCGTATCTTGTAGAGCTCCAGCGTGATGTTGGAGTTGGCGATTATGCTGCTGAAAGTGGCATGGATATATGCCGCCAGGGCCAGCGTGAGCACAATCAGCAGGCCGGCAAAAACGCGCCGGCGCCGCGCACCTCCGCGACGGACCGCAAGGAGCAGCGGCACCTGAACCATCGACATGCAGATGGCCAGGCAGGTCAGAGTGGTGTTGACGATGAGCACCGCCCCGAGCGAGAAGAAGAACCGGCTTCCGGCATAGACCGTGGGCGAGAAGAAATCCGACATCCCCTGCATCCCGCGGCCCAGCATGTAGAATATACTCATCGAGCCGGTTATGGCGAGCGCGGCGACGGCGGCGTTGCGCAGGCTGCAATGGCGCGACAGATATAGGAAAATGCCAGACAGGACCAGCAGCACCGCCAGCCACAGGATGCCCGCATCCGGGACAAGAGGCATCACCCGGGTGTTTTCCTGGATGATCTTCATGATGGGCTGGCCGTCAAGGAAGATGGTCGTGCCGCCGGTGGAGGAGACGGGATAGATGGCGAAGCGGTCGGAAAGTTTCAGACGCGGATTGACGCCGTTGTAGCTTCTGGTATCCAGAATGTTGCGCACGAACAAACCGCCATAGACCTTGGTCCCGCGCCCGTCCGAGACCATTTTCACCAGATACCACTGCGGGCCGAGGCTGATGTAGCTGAAACTCGTGTCGACTTCGACAAGCGGCGAGATGAGATTGAACCGGCGGGCCGTCAGACGCTCTACGCGATATTCGGAGGCGATGTCGTCATTGTCAAGGGAGAACTGATGGCACCACGCCTTGAGCGAATCGTTGTCGTAGCGGTAGACCACCATGTCTTCCGGAAGGTCGGGAAGGTCGGGCCACACGCCTTTGGGCAGGGCCATCACCTCGGCCATATAGCTCTCGAGCCGTGCGGTACGCTCCTCCAGGCGCGAGGTCAGGCGGCGGGAAGCAAGGTCGCTCAGGTCGGTGCCGCGCTTTGAAAGGACCGACGCGCCAAGAAGCACCATCGCGACTCCTATCAGAAAGAGCCACAGATAACGCGATAACCAATTGTGCCTGAACTTATTCATGGTGATACGGTTCGCCTCCGAGGATGGTCATGGCGCGATATACCTGCTCAACGAAGAAAACGCGCACCATCTGGTGGGAGAATGTCATTTTTGACAGGGAAATCTTGCCCTCCGCCCTGTCGTAAACGGCCTGGGAGAAGCCGTAGGGCCCGCCGATCATGAACACGATGTTGCGGCCGCCGCGGGCCATCTTGTCCTGAAGGTAACGGGCGAATTCCACGCTGCGCATCTGGGAGCCGCGCTCGTCCAGCAGGATGACTTCGTCCGAAGGCTTAAGGCCCGAGAGGAGCAGCGCGCCTTCCTTTTCCTTGACGAAGTCCTGAGTGGCGGAAACCGGGAATTTGGGCTCGGGAATCTCCTCCACCGCAAAGGGAATATAGTGCGAGAGCCGCCGGGTATATAGCCCGAGGCCTTCTTTTATCCACTCGAAATCGGTCTTTCCGATAACCCTGAGGGTAATCCGCATATCTTCTTCCCTTTATGGTTCCCACAAAGATAAGGACGTGGCGCGGATTTTGCAACATTCAGCGCCGGAGAATTCCATGATTCGGATGAAGAAATTTTTGATGATTCTCGCCGCAGCCCTTCCGATGCTGCTTCCGCTTTCGGCCTCGGCCCAGACCGGGGAAGGCGCAGATGTATTCCAGCCCATAGCGAAATACATCCGCACCGCCGACGCTGAATCCCTTTCCGCATGGTTCGCCGACAATCTTGAAGTAACGGTGCTCTCGTCCACGAGCGTCGCCAGCCGCAACCAGGCCAAGCAGATCGTGAAGTCCTTCTTCGAGGCCTATGCGCCGCGCTCATTCGAAGTGACCAGCACAGCCAGCCGCGGCAACACCCGCCACGCCATCGGCACCCTGCGTGCAGGCGGCGAAGTCTTCGGGGTCACGATCCTGGTCTCCTGCAAGGAGAAAAGCTACCACATACGCCAGCTGAAATTTGAAAAAGCGGACTAGCCACGAAGGCCGGTCCGCTTTTTTTATAGGTCAGGTTTCCGCTAGATAGCGAGGCGGAAGCCGAAGGTGCCTTTGATGTTGACGGCGGGCATCTTGGAACGGTTGGCGATGCGGCAGGCATCCCAGGGGCTGGCGCAGCTGCCGCCGCGCTGGACGTGCCACTCGGAGCCGGGCTCGGCGGTCTGGCCGTAGATGGCGAAACGGTCCTGGCACCACTCCCATGCGTTGCCGCACATGTCGTAGATGTTGAGCTCGTTGGGGCGCTTGCTGCGGACGTTGACGGGCTTGCCGTCGGTGTTTTTCGTGTAGGCGGCGACGGAAGCGATGTCGCCGGAGCCGGCATAGCGCGTGCCGCGTGAGCGGACACCGCCGCGGGCGGCAAACTCCCATTCAGCCTCAGTGGGAAGACGGAACTTCCTACCGGAGATCTCGTTGAGCTTGAGGATGAACATCTGGGCCGAATACCACGAGACATTGATGACGGGCTTGTCGGGGAACTTCTCGTAGTTGCCGATGGGCAGGGTGCCCATGACGGCGAGCCACTGCTTTACCGTAACCTCGGTCTGGGCGATTTCGAAGTCTTCGACGGAAACCTCGTGGACGGGCTTTTCATCCTCGCCGGCCTGCTCTTCCTGTTCGGGGGTAGCACCCATCTTGAAGGTACCGCCCTTGACGGCGATCATGTTGAACTTGACGCCGGCGGCCTGGACGGTCTCGTTGGCGCAGACGTGTTCGCGGTCGGGATTCTGGTCGACAATGGCCTTAACGACGGCCTCGGGGCAAGGCTCACCCGTCACCACGGCAACGCGGAAGGTGAGCGCTCCGGCCTTGCTGTAGCCGGCGACGCCCTCGCGGCTTGCGAAAGCGCGGACAACCTTGACGGAACCATCGTCAGCATAGAGCGGATTGCGGGTAAGTTCGGTTGCCGGAGATTCGGTGAAAGAGTCGGCGCACCACTCGCGGACGCCGCTGAGAGGCTCGAAAACGCCTTCGTTAGAGGCGAACTCCCACATGGCCTCGGTGGGCAGCACGAAAGGAACGCCGGTAGCCTTTGCGAGCTTCTTCACGAACTTTTCGGCATCTTCCCAGCTGACGCGGTCGACGGGAAGTGCGTCACCCTGCGCCGAAGAAGGATTTTTGCCCATGACCGCGGTCCAGATGGCCTGGGACACGGGTTCGGCGCTGATGCCATAGGCATCGAGGACCACCTGGTGGTGGCTGTCGGCGCCCTTGACTTTGCGCATGTCCGCCTGGGCGCCCATGGTGAAGGTGCCGCCGGAGACGGGGACCATCTTGAAGCTTACGCCTTCAACCTCGTATGTTTCCTGAAGGTCCACCGGACCGGAAACAGATTGGCCTCCCCCGCATGCGACTGCGGCGAAGGCCAGTAAAAGACAGTAAATCTTTTTCATAGTCAACTCCTTAGACACGCTGGCCGTAGCTGCGGTCGGTCGTATTGACCGTGATGACGTCGTCGGTGTTGATGAAGAGGGGGACCATGATCTTGGCGCCGGTCTCGAGGGTGACTTCCTTAAGGGCGGAAGTGGAGGCGGTGTTGCCCTTGACGGCGGGCTCGGCGTAGGTGACCTGGAGGGTTACGTAGGTCGGAAGCTCGCAGGTGAGGCAGCGCTCTTCGGGCTCGGTGACAAAAATCATCTCGACGTGCTGGCCTTCTTTCATGAGGTCGGCGTTTTCGACGATGTCCTTCGGAAGGGAAATCTGGTCGTAGGTCTCTTCGTTCATGAAGTTGAAGCCGTCCTCGTCGGCATAGAGGAACTGGTAGCCACGATGTTCGACGTTGATGGTCTCAATCTTGGCGCCGGCGGTGAAGGTGTTTTCAAGGATACGGCCGTTCTCCAGGTTGCGGAGCTTGGTCTTGACGAAAGCGGGGCCTTTGCCGGGCTTTACGTGCTGGAACCAGACGATGGAGCACGGTTTGCCGTTATAATTGAGATAAAGGCCGTTTTTGAAATCAGCGGTAGTTGCCATAATAGTTTATAGTTGTTAATTGGTATTGCGTTAAGCACAAGCCGTCAGGCTCGTTTCCAGCATACAAAAATAGCTATTTGTAAGTTAAGATGCAAATTTTCCGCTGCGCAGGGCTCCGGCGACCTGTTCGAGGAGCCATTTCGGAGTGGAAGTTGCGCCGCAGACGCCGACGCGGTCGCCGTCGTGGAGCCATTTTTCAGATATCTCAGAGGCCGATCCGATACGGTAGCATCGGGGGTTGGCCTTGCGACAAAGGTCGAAGAGCACCCTGCCGTTGGAACTTTCAGTGCCGGCGACGAATATGATTACGTCGTGGCCGCGGGCGAAGGCTTCGAGCCTGTCGTGACGCGATGCAACCTGCTGGCAGATCGTATCGTGGACGGTCACAAGGTCGGGAGACGCCATCAGGCCGCAAAGCAGCTCACAGAGCCGGGAGTATTCCGACGGGCTCTTGGTGGTCTGGGAGAATATTTCGACGGGGGCGTCGCGACGGACACGGCCGCCCTCGAAGGCTTCCATGAGCATGGCGCTGTCTTCCAGGACGAGGACGTCGCCGCCAACCTGACCAGCGAGGCCGAGGACCTCGGCATGGCCAACCTTTCCGAAAAGGAGGATGCCGCCGCCTACAGCCTTGACACGCGCATAGGCCTGACGGATGCTGCGCTGGAGCTGAAGGACCACGGGGCAAGTGCAGTCGACAAGTTCAAGGGAGCGGCTGCGGGCCGTCTCATACGTGGACGGAGGCTCGCCGTGGGCACGGATAAGCACCGGGCCGCCGTCGGCCTCGTCTAGACTCTTTATGGTACGCAAGCCCTTGGCCCTCAGGCGTTCAAGCTCCTGCTCGTTGTGGACGATAGCCCCGAGCGAAGACAAGTTCATGCCCGAATCAAGCAAGGATTCGGCCTTTCCGATGGCGCGAATGACGCCGCCGCAAAAGCCTGATTGCGAGTCGATTTCAACGGATATCATCAGCCGAGGATGCCGAATTTGCCCTGGATGAGGCCGCGTATCCACACGACTTCCTCATGGAGATTCATGTCGGAATTGTCCATAACGAAGGCGTCGGCAGCCCTCTGGAGGGGGGACGTCTCGCGGTGGGAGTCGATGTAGTCGCGCTCTTTCAGGTTGGCCAGGACTTCCTCAAAAACAGGCGACTGGCCCTTCATCACCATCTCGTCGAAACGGCGCTGGGCCCTCACCTGGTCGTCGGCGACCATGAAAATCTTGAGCTCGGCGTCGGGGAAGACGGTGGTGCCGATGTCGCGGCCGTCCATGATGATGCGGCCCCTGCGTCCGAACTCATGGAGTTTGGAGTCGACGAAGTTGCGCACCGCCGGGATCGTCGCGATTGGGCTGACGGAGTTGGAAACGCGCAAAGTGCGGATCTCGGACTCGATGCAACGGTCGCCTATGCAGGTGCCGCGCTCGGCGTCGAAACGAAGGTCGATCCCGTCCAGAAGGGGGATCAGGGCCGAAGTGTTGATTTTGTCGGTTCCTTCTATGAGGCCCTGCTCCAGGGCGAAAAGCGTCACTCCGCGGTACAGGGCGCCGGAATCCAGATACAGGAAACCGAACTCCTTGGCGACGAGTTTGGCAAAAGTGCTCTTGCCCGTTGATGAATAGCCGTCTACGGCGATGACGATATCCGGGATTTTCATTGCGCGATACTGATAATTGTCAGACACAAAATTAACAAAAATGTCTGAACAAAACGAAAATTATGCGATATTTGTCGTAACAAGTGTTTTAGGACTATGAAGATTCTGGTAATTGACGACGAGAGGGCGATACGCAATTCCCTCAAGGAAATACTGATGGACGAAGGCTACGAAGTCGACACCGCCGAAGACGGTGCGGCAGGTTGCGCCCAGGCCGGGAAGGAACGCTACGACGTTATATTCTGCGACATAAAAATGCCCAACATGGAGGGGACGCAGGTGCTCCACCAGCTCCAGGAAGACGGCATAGAGAGCCCTGTGGTGATGATTTCCGGCCACGGCGACATCGACACGGCGGTCTCCTGCATGAGGGACGGAGCCTTCGACTTCATCCAGAAGCCCCTCGACCTCAACCGTATCCTCATCACCATCAAGAACGCCACCGACAAGGCCAACCTCGTCAAGGAAAACAAGATACTGAAAAAACGCGTCTACGGCCAGCAGATGATAGGCGAATCCGAGCCCATCCGTCACATCCGCGACATGATAGCCAAGGTCGCCCCCACCGACGCCCGCGTGCTCATCACCGGCGCCAACGGTTCGGGCAAGGAACTCGTGGCCCGCAGCCTCCACCAGCAGAGCGACCGCAGCGCCATGCCCTACATCGAGGTCAACTGCGCCGCAATCCCCTCGGAACTTATTGAAAGCGAGCTGTTCGGCCACGAAAAAGGCTCCTTCACCTCAGCCATAAAGCAGCACAAGGGCAAGTTCGAGCAGGCCGACGGCGGCACCCTCTTCCTCGACGAAATCGGCGACATGTCGCTCGCGGCCCAGGCCAAGGTGCTGCGCGTGCTGCAGGAAAAGAAACTCTCCCGCGTGGGCAGCGACAAGGACATCGAAGTCAACGTCAGGGTCGTCGCCGCCACCAACAAAGACCTCAAGGCCGAAATCGCCAAGGGCAACTTCCGCGAAGACCTCTACCACCGCCTCAGCGTCATCATCATCCGCGTCCCTTCCCTGGACGAACGCAAGGAAGACATCCCGATGCTCGTGGACTATTTCACCCAGCAGATCTGCGCCGAAAGCGGAAAGCCCGTCAGGCCTTTCACGCCCGGAGCCGTCACCATGCTGCAGGAAAAGACATGGCCGGGCAACATCCGCGAACTGCGCAACGTCGTGGAGCGGCTTCTGATCCTTGGAGGCAACCCCATCTGCGAACAAGACATCAAGGACTACGTAAATGCTTAGAAAAGCCCGTATCTGCCTGGCAATCATCTTCTTTGTCGGGATCACCCTGCTTCTGGCAGGATGGTGGGACGATGCGCCCGCATGGCTCGGCTGGATGCCGAAAATCCAATTCCTGCCCGCGCTTTTGGCCGGGAGCATAGGCATTCTCGCCGGACTTCTGCTGCTGACCCTGATTTTCGGAAGGGTCTACTGCTCAGTTATTTGCCCTTTGGGCGTGATGCAAGACGGCATCTCCTGGATCCATGGCAGGAGCAAGAAGCTGCGCTTCAGCTACTCCCCCGAGCTCAAGTGGCTCCGCTACGGAGTCTGGGTGCTGTATGTCGCCGCTATCATCGCCGGGCTTCAGGCCGCAGTCGCCATTTTGGCACCGTACAGCGCCTATGGCCGCATGGTTTCGACCCTGCTCGGGCCGTTCTGGACCCAGAGCCTGACGGCGCTGCTCATCGCCCTCGTGACCTTCGGCGTAATCGCCGTCCTCGCGTGGAAAAACGGCCGCACATGGTGCAACGCCATCTGCCCGGTGGGCACGACGCTGAGTTTCGTCTCCCGCTTCTCGCTGCTGCGTCCGGTCATCGACGAGTCCAAGTGCAAGAATTGCCGGAAATGCGAGCGCGCTTGCAAGGCGGCCTGCATCTCAATCAAGGACCACAAAATCGACTACAGCCGCTGCGTCGACTGCTTCGACTGCATCGACAACTGCTCTTTCGGAGCGCTGAAATACCGTTTTGCTTACGGCAAGAAATCTTCCCCCGCCGAAGAGCCCGACGGCAACCGCCGCGAAGTGTTGAAAGCTGGCGCCATCGCCCTTGCAGGCCTTGCTTCCGCCAAGATCGAGGCCATCGCGCAGGACAACAAAAAGCGCGACGGAGGCCTCGCCGAAATCACCCCGAAGCAGGATCCGGAGCGTCAGGTGCCTCTCACTCCCTTCGGTTCGCGCAGCGTCGACGACTTCTATCGCCGTTGCACCGCGTGCCAGCTGTGCGTATCCGTTTGTCCCAACGGGGTCCTGAGCCCCTCTACCGACCTTTCCCACCTGATGCAGCCCGAAATGAGCTATGCCGGCGGATGGTGCCGTCCCGAGTGCACCAAGTGCTCGCAGGTGTGCCCCTCCGGCGCCATTCTCCCGCTGACGGCGGAGGAAAAGACCTCCCATCATATCGGCTATGCCGTGGTGGACCGCGACCTCTGCGTCGTCGAGACCGACGGCGTCTCGTGCGGCAACTGCGCCCGCCATTGCCCCGCCGGGGCCATAATGATGGTACGCAAAGACAAGGACGACCCGGATTCAGCGAAGATCCCGGCCGTCAACACCGAGCGCTGCATCGGCTGCGGCGCCTGCGAATACGTGTGCCCGTCGAGGCCCATCAGCGCAATCCACGTGGAAGGGCGCAAAGACCATATCACCAACTAAGCCATGGACAGAAGAACATTCCTCAAATATACAGGCGCCGGTGCGGCAGGAGCCATGCTTGCAGGATGCGGCACTGACAAGAAACGCAGGCAGGAAGGCATCAGCGGCGAAATGGAGATGCGCCTCAATCCCGGCAACGGCGACCGCGTGTCGCTGCTCGGCTACGGCTGCATGCGCTGGCCCATGACCAAAGACGCCGACGGCAAGGATATCATCGACCAGGAAAAGGTCAACGCCCTCGTCGACAGGGCCATCGAGGCCGGAGTCAACTATTTCGACACATCCCCCGTCTATCTTCAGGGCGAGTCGGAAAAGGCCACCGGCATAGCCCTGGCCCGGCATCCGCGCAGCAGCTACCTCATTGCGACGAAGCTGTCGAACTTCGGCATTCCGGACCACGACCTGTCGCTGAAGATGTACTACAATTCCTTCGAGGAGCTGCAGACCGAGTGGTTCGACTACTACCTGATGCACGCCATCGGCCGCGGAGGCTATGCCGCCTTCAAGCAGCGCTATGAAGACAACGGCATGATGGATTTTGTCATGGCCGAGCGTGAAGCGGGGCGCATCCGTCAGTTGGGATTTTCCTTCCACGGCAGCCGTCCGCAGTTCGACGAGATGATAGCCCTTCACGACAAATACCATTTCGACTTCGTCCAGATAGAGATGAACTACGTCGACTGGAAACATGCCGACGGCGTGATGAACGTCAATGCCGACTACCTCTACGAGCAGCTGGACAAGCGGGAAATCCCCATCGTGGTGATGGAGCCGCTGCTGGGCGGACGCCTTGCCGACCTGCCCGCCAACGTCGCCTCGCAGCTAAAGGAACGCGACCCCGACGCCTCCCTCGCCTCCTGGGCCTTCCGCTTCGTGGGCACATATCCGCGCATCCTGACCGTACTGAGCGGAATGACCTACATGGAGCATCTCGAGGACAACCTGAAGACCTTCTGCGGCTTCGAGCCGCTGACGGACGAGGAAATCGACTTCCTCGAGCGCATGGCCGTGCTGATGAAGGAATATCCGACCGTTAACTGCACCAACTGCAAATACTGCATGCCCTGTCCTTACGGCATCGACATCCCGACCATCTTCAAGCACTACAACACCTGCGTCAACGAAGGTCTGGTGCCCCAGAGCGCCGCCCAGAAAGATTTCAAGCGTCTGCGCAAGGCCTATCTAACGAGCTACGGCAAGGCGGTCCCGCCGGAGCGTCAGGCCGACCACTGCATAGGCTGCAAGCAGTGCATGGTACACTGCCCGCAGAGCATCAACATTCCGCACGAGCTGCACCGTATCGACCATTTCGTCGAACGGATGAAGAGGGAGACCCTTTAGAAACCGTAGCCGACTCCGAAAGTCATTGTGCCCGACAGCGGCCCTCCGAGAAGGAAGGCTGCATCTATCGTGACGCCATGCACCCTGGCGCCGGCACCAACCGTGGCGAACGAAGGCAACACGGCATCCTTGCTTGCCCAATGGTAGCCTCCGCGGACGAACGCCGTTTCCCGCCAGGAATATTGGAGGCCGCCTGCGACGATAACCCCGCGCGCAAGATAAAAATCGGCGTCAACGTTGCCCTCGACGCGATGGTCGCCGAAATTGTGGCCATACGAAACGGCCAGGGTCACAGACGATGCCATAGGATAGACGTCGTCGCCAAGAGAGGCCGAACCCAGCTGTGTAAGGCCGACAAGGGCCGAAAAACCGCCGGTACGAAAGGCCACCGAGGCATCAAGGGCAAAGCCCGAAAGCCGGTCGGAGGCAGTGAGCTTGGAAGAGACAAAATGCCCGCCGAAGCCGAAGGAAAAATGCTCGGAAAGCCCTCTGGCGACTCCGAGGCTGATATGGAGGTCCGACGGAGCGAAACCGCCCTCAGGGGCCCCTGTCTGATAGACGGCGCTGCCGGAAATGCCATAGCGCCCTTTCAGGAGACCGGCCGCGCCAAGGGCGAAATGGCTGGCCGGCATACCCTGCGGATTCCAGCGGCTGAAAGAGAAGGAAGCATCCATTACGCCTCCCTGGAACGGGACCATGGAAAACGGCGCAAAAGCCCCCCGCTGGCTCACCGATGCGGCGCCGGAATGCGCCATGCCGGCCCGGGTGGCGCTGCGCACTATGCGGCTGAAACCCATCGCCTCTATGCCTCCGGAGATATCCTGGGCGCCCATATTGGCGCAAGCGAGCGCCAGGCAGAGTATCGTAAATATCCTTTTCACAGTTTCACAAGGGTTTTGGTGTAGGTCTGCCCCCCGTAGCTTACCGACAGCAGGAGACGGACGGGCGCAATCAGCGAAAGGTCGAGCATCAGAGGAGACGACACCCCGAGGGACACGTTACCATCATACAGGACGGCACCTGTCGCGGTCTGGAGCGTCACATGGGCAGGCACGGGGTCTGAGCCGGCGATAATGGTCAGCCACGATTCCACTTTCTGCTCGGGGACAGTCACGAGGGTGACGCCGTCGGGAGAGGCGAATACTGGGAATGACACATTTTCATAAGCGCCCAGGGCATCCGTGGCGCGGATTGAGACCTCGGCCCTTCCCTCGGCAAGCATTATCAGCGACAGGTTGTCGGAAGTTCGGCTCACGAACACCACGTCCGGATTGCTGGAGGATGCGCTGAACGATAGCGTTTCCCCGTCAGGGTCGGAAAAATAGTCCCGCAGATTCATGCTGAAGCGGTCGCCGGTCTTTCTGAGGAGAACGGGGACTATACGGCCGGTAAGGACCGGAGCATGGTTGGGAAGGACGGTCACGGACAACGGGCGGACGTCCGTGGCTCCGAGGCGGTCGGTGGCGGTAACGGTGGCGGTGAAAGTCCCCGCGCCGGAGGTCTTTCCGTCGAGGGCTACTTCATACGTATCGGGGCCCTTCTTCGAGACGGTAAACACTTCGTTATCAACGGAAATGCTCACAGCGTCACCGTCCGGGTCCGACACGGTGAACTTGGTCACAAAGCGCTCGTGGGCGTGGATTTCGGCCTCGGAGAGCCCGGCCTGAAGGATCGGGGGCTTGTTGTCTTCCGCACCATATCGCAAAGCGCCCATCGCATCGAGGAAGGGAACGGAAGCATCGCCGGAGGCGCCTCCTTTCAGGCGCTCGGCCAGCTGGGAAGGCGTAAATCCCGGGCCGCCGCATGCCTGGAGGATCAGCGCCGCGGCACCTGCCACATGGGGGCACGCCATTGATGTACCATTGAGCCGGCCGTATGTGCCGTCGGGCAGCGTGCTGTAGATTCCCGTCCCGGGAGCCCAGATGTCGACCCAGTCGCCGTGGTTGGAAAACTTCGCCGGCTTGCCTTCGGAGTCGGTCGCACCGACGAATATGGCATCGGGGAACTCAGCCGCGACGGGATTGGTGTCGAGCCCCTCATTGCCCGCCGCAAACACCAGCAGACCGCCTTTCATCGGCGAATCGGGCAGTTGCTCCCTTGTCTGCGGGTCGCAGCCGGCCATCGTGGTGAAGTATTCCAGCGCGTATTTGAAGGCGATGGTTATGTGGCTGCTGCGATATGCCGACTCTTCCGTTTCAGACAATTCTCCGTCGCCATTGGTGTCGGCTTTGAACGCCCAGCTGTTTTGGGCTATGACGGCGCCGTGGTTGGCCGCCCAGACGATCGCGGCCTCGTAGTCGCCCAGGATGTCGCTGCCGTCCTCGTTATAGAAGATCTGTGCCGAGAGCAGCTTCGTGCCGTCGCCCTTTCCGCTGCCGCCGGCGATGCCGCTGATGCCGATTCCGTTGTCACGAACGGCCGATACGATGCCGGCGACATGCGTGCCGTGGGCGTGGGTCTGAATGCCTTTGCCCGTGAAATCTTCCGCCAGGCCGCAGTTCGCTGCGAGGTCGGGATGGGCCTGGTCGATGCCGCCGTCTACGATTGCAACGGCGATGTCGCTGCTGCCGGTGAAGCCGTTTTCCCAAAGAGGCAGAAGGTGGATGTCCGGGCTGGACGTCGATGAAATGAGGCTGGTCTGAAGTTTCAGATCCGGGTCGTCCGGGAGCACTGCGGCCGAGGGCTTCATGCGGCGTTCAACGAGCGAAATGCCTTCCACGCCGCCGAAAGATTTGGTCACCGGGACGGAAGGGTCGACCGACAGCTTGTACCAGCGGTCGAGGCCGAAATCGTGCATGGCGCCTTCGAAACGGGGCTCGTCCACAAACAGCCTCCTGGCCGACACTACCCCGGGCATCCCGGACCAGTCCGGAACGTTGGCCGGGTCGTCGACCTGTACCAGAAGCACATCGGTCTGGAATGGCTCGACATAGGGCACAGAAACCGTTGCGGCCTGCTTGGAGCAGGCCGCAAGAACCAAAAGGAGCGATATTATTTGCTCTTTACGCACCTTACCTGATAGGCTGCGTTCGAGGGCTGAAGCATACTGGCGTAACCCTTGATATAGCCGGTTTCGGTGGAAGCGTCGACCGTCGTGGTCTTAGTCGAGCTGATCATGAAGTAGACGGCTTTTTCGGCAGCATCAGGATCTTCGTCGGACGTCCAGAAGAGGAACGTTGTCGGCAGGGCGACACCGTTTCCGGCAGCTTTGAGCTGGCCGCCGTCGGGAATGTAGACTTCCTGCTCGCCGTCAGTGAACTTGAGCCAGTTGACGTCGCCGTCCTTGCCTTTTTCAGCGATATCGGCCACGATGAGCTCGCGGATTTCGCTGAGGGTCGGCATGCGCCAGGTGCCCTCGGGGGCCACCTTTCCGCAAGGGTCGACACCTTCCGCAGGGATGTCGGCATAGGCGTCGAAAGACTTCTCTTCCGGTCCGTAAGCGACTCCGGCGAATGCGCTGGATGAGGTGATCGGATCGCTGAGCTTGACGCCATAGGTGCTCTTCCACTTGAAGAACAGGCCGTGCTGTTTGGGCTCGGCGTTGACGAAGGCGCCGTCCTTGACAGTCAGGTTGCCGGGGGCCCATGTCACGGAGAAGTGAGTGGCGGGAGCCGGAGCTCCTTCCTGGGTGATTTCAGCGACTTTCTCGCCATCGACAGAGATGGTCAGCGTGCGGGCTTCCTGACCCTCGTTGGCAGGGACCTCGAAGGTCACGTTGGGGCTTTCAGCGCTGCCGGCTCCGGTCAGGGAGGCCGTGCCGTCGCTGAATGCGACCTCAACCGGGAACGAAACCTTGTCGCTGGTGCACTTGACAGTCAGGATGAAGGACTCGTAGGAGACCGAGGTGTCACCGGTGATCGCCGATTCGGGAGCCACGCCAAGGCCGTCGAAGAACACGTAGTCGGAAATGGCCGGCTGAGTGAAGGAGACGCCGGTGTTGACATGGTTGACGAAGATGGTCCACTTGACGTCCTCGAGACCGGCGCGGCCTTCGTTGGCAGGAACCTCGATGGTGGCGACCGGGTCGGCGGCAGTGACAACGGTGGTGCCGACGGGGCCGGAACCTTCGGTCATGATGCAGACCTCATAGGAGTCGAAGTCGCCGGGATTGGTGGTCACGGAAAGGTCGAAGGAGGCGCTGACAGCCTCTTCGGGCGTGTGGGACACATAGGTCGGGAGCTCGGTGTTGCGAACGCAGCGGACGGAGCTGAAGTTGTAGGAATCGAACTCGCTGACCGCCATGTATTCCTGCGGACCGGAGCCCATGTCGATGGTCGTATAGACATATTTCAGCACCCAGCCGTCCAGGTCGGAACCGTTGCCGGCATAGGACATGCCGCCTCCGGTGAATGCGCCGGTCTCGGCGTCGACAGTGCCGGCGAGCGGGAAGAACAACGCGGATGTGTTGTAGGCCCATCCGGCGACATCGTTGCGCTCGATCTTCCTGTAGGCGTTTTCAGCAAGGGCCACGAGCTCGGCATAGGTCGGGAGACGGAAGTCGCCGGACACGAGGGAGCAAGGGTCTTGGGAGAAATCGCCGGAAGGGATTTCGCCGATGGCGATCGCAGTCTCTTCGGGCTTGTAGGCCTTGCCGGCATAGTTTTCACCGGCAGGGATGCCGTAGATGCTGCCCGGAGCGAAGAGAAGGCCGGCGTCTTCGAGATTGTCGGCAATCACGAACCGGGTCTTGTCCCCGGACAGGGTCAGGTTGCCGCGTGCCCACTGCATACCGGCCTCATTAATAAATCCGGCGTTCTGGGTAAACTTGGCAACGGGGATCCAAAGGGATGCGACATCGGAGTAGCTGACCTCAAGGGTAAGCTCCAGGTCCTTGTCGGTGTAGTTGGGGGCGAACTCAATCTCCACCTCGGTATCTTCCTCGAGGAAGGGGCCGACTGCCGAGCCGGTAGTTTCGCCGGAGAGGCGGTAGCGCCAGGGCAGGAAGATGGCCTCGCCATCGGCCTTGGTGACGACGGAACGCTTCACGGGCACGGTGTAGACCGCGCCGTTGCAGGAAATGCGCTCGGGGATGATGTCGGCGAAGTTGGGGACGGACTGGCTGTAGTCGAACTGCGAGGCGGCCTGCTTGCCGGTATAGACCGTTTCCCAAGGGCCGAAATCGATGGAGAGTTCGACTTTCACGGGGAGTTCTTCGGCGGTAAGGTTGGCCGGGACCTCGACGGTGACGATACCGTCGGTCCATGTGCCGTCGACAGGGTCGGTATAGGCCTCGCCTATGTTAAGACGGCATTTCCAGGGGAGAACCTTGGTGTTGAGCTCCATGGACTTCGTCTCCTTGTAGACGAAGGTGAGGGAGTACTTGCCGCCTTCGGCCGGAATCAGGTCCGGGAAATCGGATTCCTTGTACTCCGCCTTGAAGATGGTCTTCTCACCGGAGGTCTCCTTCTGGCAAGCGCCCGCAAGGAGGATTCCGGCCAGGACCGTCAGCACGAGTTTCATTAAGGAAATATTTCTTTTCATATGGCTGCAAGTTTAGTATTTGATGTTCTCGAAGACAGATGCGGGGACCTCGTCTATGCGACGGTATGTCGTAATCTGGCTTCCGTCGGAGGTCGTGAGGACGAGCGCCACTTTGCTTACCGTGATGGTGTAGCTGGAAGCCCAGTTGCTGCCGTCGCTGTAGTTTCCGAACAGGTAGTCGCCCGAAAGGGTCCAGCTGCCCGTGTAGACCGAGTAGCGGCCTTCGCCCAGAAGCTGGTAGAGGGTGAAGCTGTTGTCCGGCGCGAAATCGACATAGACGTTGACGGTCTCGTCGCCGAGAGTCGCCGCCTTGGTGATGTCGATGGCGGACAGCTCCCAAACCCCGACGATGTCGAGCACTTCCTTCTCACCGGAGAGGTTGTTCTTGCGGCATGATGCCGTACCGAGGACGGTCAGCACCACAATGGCAAAAGCGAAAAACTTTTTCATAATGCACGTATCGTTTAAGGGTTATTACAGCCAGCCGCCGTTCTTGGAAACAACCGGACGGCAGATGACCGACACGGTACGGGAAATCTCCATGCCGCCTTCCTTGACACCGCCGATTTCGGTGCCGCCGTTGACGGCGCGGATGACGAACTTGGCGCTTCCGTACTTGGTGGGGGTGATCTTAAGGCGTCCGTACTGGATCACGGGATCTTCCTCGAGACCGAGGGAAGCCTTGTCGCGGTCGGAGATTTCGACGCCGAGATAGGTCAGGGACGAAGCGTTGCCGCCGAAGTATTCCTCGAGGTCGACAAAGTTGGTTTCGCCCTGGATCGCTTCCAGGCAGGGGGTGCCTTCGATGTTCATGAAGAGCTTCCAGACGTCGATCGCGCCTGCACCGGTGCCGCCACGGTATTTGTAGAGCTGCTTGGTGCCGCCGTAGGAGGTACGGGTGCCGACGAGCAGGTCGTCAATACTGTTGGTGGAGGTGAGCAGGAGGGACTTGAACTCGTCGCGGGTGTATTTCTTGCCGAGTTTCTTGGCGTAGGAAAGACCCAGCGCCACGACGCCGGTCATATGGGGTGCCGACATGGAAGTACCCTGGGCAAAGGCGTATTCATCACCGTTGCTGATTTCGGGGACGACGGTGGAAAGGACTTCACCATAGGCGTTGCCGCTCTGGACCTCTCCGCCGGGGGCGAAAATGCTGGTGCCGGGGCCGTAGCTGGAGTAGTAGGCCGGGAGATAGTCGGAAGCGAGTGCGCCGACGCTGATGAACTTGTAGTATCCTGCAGGGTATTCGCAGTGGTCCAGACCGTCGTTGCCGGCCGAGAACACGCAGATACCGCCGTCGGTCACGTCGTTCGGAGTGTTTTCGAAGTATTCGTAGATAGCCAGCTCGGCAGGGTAATTTGTCGCATACTGACTGTCGGAAGTGATGTCATCGCCGCTGTAGCCGTAGGAACAGTTGATGACCGCCGCACCGTTGTCGGCGGCATATTTTACGGCGCGCAGGGTGCCGGCCATCGGGAAACTGCCCTTATATGCGGCCTGGGCCGACATGAGGCGGCAGCCGTCGCCCTTGCCGGTACCGCCGGCCACGCCGCACACGCCGATGCCGTTGTTGTTGACGGCCGCGATGGTGCCGGCGCAGTGGGTGCCGTGGATGCCGGAAGTGTAGGTGATGGTCGTGTCGCGGAGAGCGAAGTTGTAGCCGTAGATATCGTCCACAAGGCCGTTGCCGTCGTCGTCGACGCCTTCCGTGCCGTTGAACTCGGCTTCGTTGACCCACATGTTGTCGGCCAGGTCGGGGTGGTTCCACTTGATGCCTTCATCGATGACGCCGACGATGATGTCGGGATCGCCTGCGCAGAGGGACCATGCGTCCTTGACGTTGATGTCGGCACCTATGCGGGCACCGGCGCCGGCACGGACGTCACCGTTGTTGATGTAGTGCCACTGGTCGACGAGGTAAGGGTCGTCAAACGGATAGTCGACGGCTTTCGTCACAGGGCCGGGCACGTCGCAGGAAGCGACATGGAGCTCGCCTCCCCTGCTGATGAGGTGGCTGAACTCGACCTTCTCGACCTTGTCCAGACCGGCGATGGACTCTGCAACCGCCTCGACGGACTTGCCGCCCGCCACGGAAACGAGCATCCAGCGGTCGAGACCGAAACGGGCTTCCATCTCCTCCTTGCCGGGGGTGTGGAAGAAGAGCGGCTCTACCGACGCGACGCCGGGGACTGCCTCAAGGCTCATGATATTCTCACGCGTGTTGGCTCCGACCTGAACCATGAGTTCGCTCGCGGAAGCATTCACGGAAGTGTTGACAATCTTTGCAGAGACAAAAGAATGGGCATCCCGGACGACGGTACCCTTTTCAGGGGCGACGCGGTCTGCACAGGAGGCCAGCATCAGGGACGCGGCCGCCAAAACACCTAAAATTCTGTATTGTTTCATTTTCATAGCTGCTAAAGATTATTGGACGGGCTGGATATCGGCCGGACGTACATCGTCGCGGACCAGAAGCATGGTTCCGACCGGACCGTAAGCACCATCGGTTTCGGCAGCGGCCTTGTAGGAAGCGACCTTGACGCTGCGCTCGATGCCGGCAACGGGAATGTCGGTGTAGCCGACACGTCCGGGCTTGAGCACGGGCTCGGGAAGCTCGACCATGTTGGTGCGGACCCTGCGGGGGGCGCCGGCCGGCTCTGTCGTTTCGTCGGTTTCAGGTGCTAGACCGGAATTGTCGACTTCGGGCTTGACGAGCAGGATGTTGTTGTAGATGGCATAGACGCCGTCGAGGCTGTTGCCCCTAGGATCGAAGTAGGCCATGATACCGAGTCCGCAGAAGTCCACTTCGGAAAAACGGGTGACGAAGGAGATGCGCCCGTCGCCTACGAAGCCGCCCTCCATCAACTGGCTCGCGTGCCGTGAATAGGAGTAGTACATCAAGTAGACCAATGAACCATACCTGTCGTAGTATTGCTCATAGTAGTCGCCGTAGACTCCAAGCCAAGGGTAGAGTATGAATCCTGAAGGATCAGTTACTTCCCTGAGTGTCTGGTCGTAGTGCAGCAGGGTGCCGTTGTTGGACGAGCTGAAATAGACTGTATCGGCCTTCATGCCGAGAGCCTCGTTTGCGCGGGGGAACAGCCCCTTGAACCAGACACGGCCGGTGGTCTTGTCGGACGTGACGGTAACCTGACCGATGTATTTACGCTGCGGGTCGCCCTTGGGATTGGCCTCGGTAATGGCCAGACGGTCTTTCGCGTAGTAGTTGTAGACCCCGTCATAGGCGGAAATGTCGCTTGTTGAGCGAAGATTGTAGTCGGAATATTTGCGATAGACCTCGTTGTATTCGCCGCCGGTGGTGTTGGAGAATGTCAGGGTCTGCTCCACATAGCCGTTGTCGGCAACGACCACGAGGACATATTCCGTACCGGGAGCAAGGCCGGTGAAGATACCGGAAATACCCTCGGCATTGATCTTGGCAAGGGTGGTGTCAGGGACGGCATTTTCATTCTCGGGATCGGTAAGGACGGCTACGATGTCATCCAGGCCTGCATCAACGTCGGCACGGTCGTAAAGGCCGTAGTAGAGCTCGAGGATATCCTGGCCGTTGATGTAGTACTGCATGGAGTTTTCGCTGGTGTTGCCCTGCGGGGCGTAGCGGTCGTTGACGTCAAGGCCGGCATTGAGGATGACCGAAGCTTCCTCGCCGGGAGCGACATAGCCGAATATGCGCGAGGCGGTAACCTGGGCTTCGCCGTTCTTGTCGAGACCGACGGCGACTGCCGTGTAGATTCCGGTCTTGTCGAAGGTCATGCTGACGGACTTCGATTCGGCAAGGGTCTTCGAACCGGCCAGGGAACCGTCGGCAATCCTCATTGCGAACTCGGAAACCTGCGTGTCGTTCAGGCGGCCTTCGAAAATCTGGTAGACGATGGTCTTGACATCGGCGCTCTTGTCAAAGGAAAGGCGGATGACGCCGTTTTTGTCGGAGTGGCCGGCCTCTATGTCGAGGATGTAGTCGGTGGCCGTGTAGCCCGGAAGAACAAGCCTGAACATGCCGTTGGCATTTGCATTGGTGATGCTTCCGCTTTGGTATTCAATGGTTAGTCCACGCGATGGGAAGGTCAGTACACCGTCTTCCATGGTGCCGTAGGAGTTGCCGTTTACCCAGTATTCGGGACTGTATGAAGATCCCACCTGCTCGAAGTTGTTGACGAGGACGCCAAGAGGCTGAGGCTTGATCTTGACCTTGGTGGGGTCGGTGGCATCGATGTCGACGGTGCTTTCGTCCGTGTAATAGCCGTCGACGTTGTTTTCATCGCGGCCGAACAAATCTGCGAGAAGCTTCTTGGTGTAGAGGTCGGGGAAACGGTAGTAGCCCGGCATGTCTTCGCGCTCGTAGATGTCGACGTCGGCTTCAGCATACTTGTTGGGAATAACCCATATGGTGGAGATGAAGTCGTCGCGGTATTTGGCCTTGCCGAGATAGTTCCACTGCACGCGGATTACCTCGAAACTGAGCGTCGTAGGCTGCGTGGAGTAGTAGGAAACGTTCTGCGGACCTTCCACGGAAATGGTGACTCCGTAGTTTATGCCGATCTGCGCCTTGTCGAAGCTGACCTTGAACTCGGTCTCGGTCTGGCCTTTCTCGAAGACGATGGGCTCGACGGAGAACACCTTGGCTTCCGACGTGTCCTTCACCGTGGGGACGATGACCTTGCGCGCGGAGTTGTCCTTGCGCATCGCCTTGAAGGTGAAATACGTGTCATCGGCAGGTTCCAGCTCGTTTGAACCGAGATGGGCCTGGGTCGGGAAATAGAACAGCTGACTGTCAGACCAGTCCTGCGGTCCGGGCTGGATGTCTTCCTTCTTGGAGCAGGAGACGGCCAGAAGCCCCAGGGCCAGCAGCGATGCTATATATTTTGATGCTTTCATATCTCGGTCGTATTTTATTTCCAGAGTTTAATGGTACCGGACGGGTCCGGGTTGTTGGTGACGTCGGTGATTCCGAGGTTGTTCTGGAACTCGGAACGGGTGACGACCAGGTTCCATTGCGGGGAAGGAGTACCGTCGGAGTTGAAACGTTCGGCCGTGTTGAGGCGCTCCACCTGTGCGTGGTTGGTGCCTTCGTAGCCGCGGTGGATACCCTTGTTGCCATAGCGCTTGTAGTCGTAGATCATGATGCCTTCGCCCCAGAACTCAACCCTCTTCTGGAGGAAGAGTTCGTCGAGGAAGCCCTTCTGCGAGGAGGCGCGGCCGGTGCAGTCGTAGCTGCCGTCGGTGTAGCGGGTCTTCATGATGGTGTTCAGGGCCTTGATCGCGCCGGGGAGGTCGTTGTCGCGGGCAAGGGCCTCGGCGTAGATGAAGTGCATCTCTTCGATACGCATCAGGCAGTGGTCAGCGGCGTTGCCGACGTTGTAGTCGTTGCACTCGCCCTTGGCGGGACGGAACTTGATGGCCTGATAAGCCACGGCAGGGGTAAGGCTCTTGGCGTCGGAACCGTTGAGGAATGCATCCTGGTCGGCGGCCGAACCTGCCAGCTTGTACTTATAGTAGGACATGAAGTCCGGATCGAGCCAGGAGTGCTTGCGGAAGTCCTTGTCGTTGATGAAGTTGTAGAGCTCCTTGTTGATGCCGAGCTTGGTCAGCGTCATGTAGCCCCACTGCGCCTCGCCGGAGAGGTGGGCGGAGAAGGCTAACAGGTTGTTGAAGTTTTCGCTCGACACCGTAAGGCCCCAGATCCAGGAGTTGTTGGCCGCACCGTTGTTGAAGCCGTTCACGGGGTCTTCCCACTGGTCCTGGGTCAGAGGGGACTTGCCGCTCTGGTCGATGACCATCTTGGCGTAACGGGCCGCCTCCTTGTAGTTGCCGTCGGCCATGTAGGCGCGGGCGAAAAGGCCGTAGACGCCCCAGATGGTCGGAGTGGTGTAGCCGCTCTTGACGTCCTTGAGGTATTCGGCAGCCTTCTCGAGGTCGCTGAAGATGAACGTGTACATCTCCTCGTGGGTGGCGCGGGGGTTGTTCTTGGCCTTTTCGAAGTCGATGGTCTCGTCGACGATCGGAACGGTCAGGTTGGCCACGCGGCTTACGTCGGTGTAGACTCCGCCGTTGGAAACGGGCTCATACAGACGGGCGAGGTCGAGGTAGAAGTAGGCGCGGTAGGCGTAGGCCAGTCCGAGGTATTGCAGCATCTCTGCGGTGGCCGTTTCCGGATTGACGACGGAAATGATGTCGTTGCAGGACTTGATCCACTTGTAGTAGCCTACCCAGAATCCCTGGGCGAAAACGTATTCGGAACCCATGTATTCGTTGGTGGCCCAGTAACCGAAGTGGTTGTAGCCGGGCTCGCCCTGGGTCGCGATGTCTTCGAGCATGAAGTCCGTTGCGACATGGAGGGCGGGAATACCGAAGTCCCAGTGGCGGCTGCCGGAGCCGAGGATGCCGCCGGAGCGCATCATCTGGACTGGAAGGGCGTTGGCCTGTGCCTTGAGGGCGTCTTCACTCTTGGCAACCTGCTCGGCTGTCTGTGTGCTGCTCTCGGGGAAAGTCTCCTTGATACATGCGGATGCAAGGGCAACCGACAGGAGAATAACGGAATATTTCAGAATATTGTTTTTCATACGCTTATCCTCCTTTTAGAATGTAATGTTGATACCACCCGAGAAAGTACGGATCGGGGAGTTGCTGGCGAAGTTGGTCGAACCGCTGAAGCTGTAGCGGGGGTCGAGACCCTGCCTGTAGGACCAGTACCAGATATTGTCACACATAAGATATACGCGCAGGCGCGAGAGTTTGACCTTGTCGGTCCACTTCTTGGGGAAGGTGTAGCCGAGCTGGGCGTTCTGGATGTTCAGGTAGCTTGCCGGAACGAGGAAACGGTCGGACTCGCCTGCGGTGTTCTGGTCCTGATAGACGATGCGGGGGATGTCCGAGGTCTTGTTTTCAGGAGTCCAGGCGCCGAGCGCATCCTTGTGGAAGTTGCTGCCGGTGCTTGTGGACGGGGAACCCATCAGGGCCGCATAACCGGAGTCGTAGGTCTTGCCGCCGAGGGAGTAGGTAAACTGGACGGCGAAGTCGAATCCGTAGGTCTCGATGCTGGTGCCGAAACCGCCGTAGACCTTCGGGGTCGTGTCGTCGCAGAGGTACTGGGTGGCCTCGGAATATTCCTTGGTCTTTTCGCGGCGGACCAGGGTGCCGTCGGCGTCCTTGATGTCCTTCCACCAGAGGGACTTGCCGTCTTCGTGGTCGATGCCGGCGTATTTGCGGATGTAGAAGGTGTTCAGAGGCAGGCCTTCACCGATGAACTTGTTGTTGGAGGCGAAACCGCCGTGACCTTCGACGGTCAGGGTCTTGTTTTCCTCCGGGAGCATCAGCACCTTGTTGGTGTAGTGGGTTGCGTTTAAGTTGATGTCCCAACGGAAGTTGCTGCGGTTGATGGCGGTGGCGGCGATGTTGAACTCGACACCGCTGTTGCGCATGTCGCCGATGTTGTCGTAGTAACCGGAATAACCGAGGGAACGCGGAACGGTGAACCAGAAGAGCATGTCGGAGGTCAGGCGGTAGAAGTATTCGATACCTCCGCGGAAACGCCCGCCGAGCAGTTCGAAGTCCACACCGGCGTTGATGTTGGTGTTGGTTTCCCAGGTGATCTGGGGGTTACCCTTGCCGGCGAAGGAGATTGCGATCTCGCCCTCGTTGTTGGAGATGTTGTAGGTGTCGGTGTAGAGGTAGCTGCCGATGTTGTCGTTACCCTGCGAACCTACGGAAGCCTTGAGCTTGAGCATGTCGACCCACTGTGCCTTGAACCAGGGCTCACGGTCGATCAGCCAGCCCACGCCGGCCGACCAGAAGTTGGCCCATCGGTAGTTGACCGCGAAACGCGAAGATGCGTCCAGACGGTAGGAGGCGCTGAGGAAGAGCTTGTTGTCGTAGTCGTACTGGACACGGGTGAAGTAACCTTCGGTGTTGTAGCGGCTACGGGAAGAAGATGCGCCCTGTGCGTCGACGACCGCCCCGTTGAGTTCGAGGTTGTCGATGGAGAACATCTTGGTCTTGCTGGCACCCAGGCTGGACGAAGTGACGTTGTAGTTCTCGTGACCGATCATCGCTCCGATGTGGTGGACCTGGGCGATGGTCTTGTTGTAGTCGAGGTATTCCTGGAGGTTGAGCGCGAAGTAGCGGCTGTGGCTCTTGCTGATGGAACCGCCGTTGGTGGCGAACTGGCCGTAGTACATGTTGCTCATGTCCGTGGAACGGGTCTCGTCGAGGTTGAAACCGGCGTTGAAGGTGAATTTGAAATCCTTCAGGAAGCGGACCTCGGCGAAGGCCTGGGTCGTGACGGCGTTGCCTTCGGAGTTGCTCACGTCGAGGCGGGCAAGGCTGAGGGCGTTGGCGTTAGGGTTGTTGGGTCGGGTGAGACCGGCGTTCATTCCGTTACCGAAATCGTAGACCGTGTAGCCGTGGGAGTCGACCATGATGTTGCCCTGTCCGTCGCGGATGTAGACCGGATAGATAGGGGCCATCGTGGCGGCAAAGCCGAAGATGTTGCCGGTGGAGCCTGAGTTGCCTTCGTCGCCGTTGGAGTTGTTCCAGTTGAAGTTGGTGTAGCCGACGTTGGCACCCACCTTCAGCCATTCCTTGGCCTGGTATTCGGCGCGGAGACGTCCGGTGTAACGGAACATGTCGTTGCCGTAGACGATACCCTTGTTGTTAAGATAGCCGAACGAAGCGTGGACCGACGCCTTCTCGTTGGAACCGGAGACGCTGACGTTGTATTCCTGGCGGAAACCGGTCTGGTAGACGGCGTCCATCCAGTTGTCGGAGGTCAGGTAGTATTCCTGTCCGTTGTAAGCCATGCGACGTCCAAGGGTGGCGTTGGGGTTCAGCCTGCCGTTGGAACCAATCAGGTATTGGCCGTCGGGCACGGTGAAGATGTTGTAGCCCAGGCCGCCTTCATTGGACGACTGCACAAGGGCGCGGGCTGCGGCGACGTGGGCCTCGTTGTTGGAATAATTGCCGGTGGCCGAGAGGCGGTAGTAGTCGTAGAGGGTGCGGTAGTGCATCTCGTAATACTGACCCGGATCCGTGATGTAGTCGTAGAACTGGAGAGCCTTGGTGTTGAGACCCCACTTGGCGTCGACGTTGACCGTGGCATCGCCCGCCTTGGCTTTCTTGGTGGTGATCATGATGACGCCGTTGGCGCCACGGGCACCGTAGAGGGCATTCGAGGCGGCGTCCTTGAGGACGGTCATCGACTCGATGTCGGCCGGGTTGATGTTGTTCATGTCACCGCCGTAGGGGATGCCGTCAACCACGTAGAGAGGGGTCGAGCTGGCATTGATGGAGCCGATACCGCGGATGATGATGGACGGGGAAGAACCGAGCGAACCCGAGGACGTTGTCATCTGCACGCCTGCGACGAGGCCTTCCAGGGAACGCGTCACGTCGGAGCTCTGCACCTTGGAAATATCCGATGATTTCACAACGGCCGCAGAACCGGTGAAGGCTTCCTTCGTTGAGGTACCGAAAGCAACGACGATGGTCTCTGCAAGCGTTTCGCTGTCGGGGAAGAGCTGAACGTCATGCTTGCTCTGTCCCGCAACCGGAATCTCTGAATTCTTGTAGCCTACGGATGAGAAGATCAGTGTGCCGTCAGAACGGACCGTGATGGTGTATTTACCATCTGCGTCCGTCGCTCCGCCCGTAGCAGTCCCTGCAATCTGTATAGCCGCAAAGGGGACGGGCTCGCCGGTCGACGCGTCAGTCACGACGCCGGAGACCGAGATGTTCTGCTGGGCAAACGCCGCAGAACCCGCGAGCAACGACAACATTACGAATAGAACCTTGATTCTTTTCATAAGCTATTCCTTTAATACACAAAAATTTGAATAAGTTCAAACCATAAATCGCTCCCCCTTTCAGGGGGCCTTGCCCGCATAAACATTCACCACCCGGTGCGTACAGTACAGACAATTTCCGCAAATTAACAAATAATTTGTGTTTTTTCCAAACCGGCACTCCACCCTCCAGAATGGTATAATTCAGGTTTTTATCGTTTTAAGAGATGACAACTCTAAAGCTATTCGGCGGTTTGGCTTTCGGATTGTAACATTTCCGGCCCATATCCTTTCAGATTATCAAAAGGCGCAATCCGAAATTTTTTTTCGAAGCCATCGGAAAGATTTTTTCCACATTTTTTGCAACTTTCCGAAAGTTTTTCGTACATTTGCAGTCCGGTTCTTCCGGCCGCTATTTTTGGAGAGATGCTCGAGTGGCTGAAGAGGCACGCCTGGAAAGCGTGTGTACCCCAAAAGGGTATCGCGAGTTCGAATCTCGCTCT
>ONKE01000036.1 GCA_900318355.1 uncultured Bacteroidales bacterium | reverse complement strand
CTTGCCTATACTGAGTTCAACGGCTTCCGGGAACAATCTGACGCCGGTAACGGCATCTGAGCCGCTTTGCTCAGGGGTTGAAGGGTCGTCCGGCTGCTCGCCTTTTCCGCATGAAACGACAAGCATGGCGAATACTGCAAGAATACTGATTAAACGGTTCATTGCCAAAATTTCGTTTCCCAAAAAACTTAACTCTTTTAATGGACACACCGGTACCGGGCAAATACCCGGTACCGGCTGTCGGAAAGGTATCAAACTATAGATAATAGTTCAAGGAAAGACGGAAACCGAGCGACTCCAGACCGTAGAGGATGGCGTTGGAACCGGGGCTCACGAGGTCGTTGTAGGTCTGGATGGTACCGGTAAACTTGGAGTAACCTTCGTAGACCGTCCAGGTCTGGGGCTGGAAGACATACATGACAGGGGTAACCGTCATTGCGGCTGCCAGGGATACGTGGTCGAAAACGAACCACTCGACGCCCATGTCGAAGCTCAGGCCGATACCATGGTTGTAACCGATGTTGTAGCGCTCCTTGGCATAGCCGTTGTCGATACCGACATTCTTGCCGGCCACGGTGGCGACGTTGGGGAACTGGTTGAGGGACTTGGACGGATCGGCATTGCCGGCGAGCATGGGGATGGTGGGACGTGCCCAGCCGAAATCCTCAAGCAACTCATTGCCATAGTCGAAGGACATGGAACCACCGCCGATTGCATAGAGCAGGCCGACGCCGGCATTGAACTGGAAGGCCTTGACGGACTTGGAGAACTCCAGGGCCACGCCGAGGGTGAAGCTGTTGAGTTTGGCGTTGATCTGGTCGTAGGTCTTGGCGCCGCCGGTAGGATTGGCCTTGAGGGCCACCTGGTCGTCGACATACTCCTTATAGTGAGTGTTGCTGCCGTTGAATCCGACGTTGAAACGAAGGGAGGTGGCGGGGGCCATGCGATATTTGAGCATCAGGGATGCAAGAGGTTCCTTGGCAAGGAAGAACATCGAATGGGCGTCGCCGCCGAGAGAGGTGATATAGTCCTTGGCGAAGTCGCCGACCCCGGGCTGGTAGTTTACGCCGCCTGCCATGGGATTGAACGTCAGACCGAAGGAGAAAGTACCCGGTTTCGGGCTGTATTTTTCCTGCGCAACTGCCGGAAGGGCCACGAGGGCCAGTGCGGCAAACAGAATGATAACTGTCTTTTTCATAATGCTCTTATTTATTTAAAAACCGGGATTATTTCCTCGTGCATTTGATGTCGATTGTCTTCTCGGCATGCTTTTCACCTTTTTTGATGGTGACAGACTCCGACTTGGTGGCGACCAGATGCCCGATCGAATCATTTTCGGTGTCGTAGTCGATCTTGATGGTGTAGACGTCTCCGAGAGTGGCATCCTTGTCGGCCGGCTTGTTGACAGGGAAAGTATGGACGAGCTTGCCGCTGCGGTCGCACTTGAACTCATAGGTGTTGCCGTCGCCGCGGGTCACGGAAATGGGGCACTGGGAAACGGGAATCGGGTCTTCACCCATATCGGGAACGACACAAGTGACATTGATCGTCAGGGTGATTTTTGCATAATAATCGCTTTCGGCGATCTCGCTGGGAGAGAGCGTCGGCTTGCAGGCTCCCAGAAGGGTTACTCCCAGAACGGCTGCAAAGAACAGTTTGATAACTTTTTTCATATGCTTGACAATTAGAATTAACGTTTAGCTTTGCAAAGGTAAAAATAAGTTCGCCCCGTCGCAATAAGTATTTTTCCTTAATCGCCTAAGGACTAATACTTATTCATGACGGTCCATCCTCTCCCTCGCGAGGCCTTCCCAACGGGTGCCGGGCCTTCCGTAATTGGCATAAGGATAGATACTTATCCCGCCACGAGGAGTAAAGAATCCGGTCACCTCGATGTATTTCGGGTCCATCAGGGCGATGAGGTCCTTCATTATCGTGTTGACCACGTCTTCGTGGAAATCGCCGTGGCTGCGGAAGCTGAAAAGGTAGAGTTTCAGGCTCTTGCTTTCGACCATGCGGCGGTCGGGAATGTAGCTGATGCGGATTTCGGCGAAGTCCGGCTGCCCGGTGATCGGGCAGAGAGTAGTGAATTCCGGGCAATTGAACCTTACCCAGTAATCATTGCCCGGATGCTGGTTTTCAAATGTTTCCAGCACCGAGGGGTCATAGTCCTGACTGTAGCGGGTAGCTCCGCCAAGGGCCTTGAGGTTTTCTTCTTTTCTTTCCATCATTCTCCTGCTTCTTTTAGACGTTCGGCGTTTTCGGCTATGGTCAGCTGGTCGATGCACTCCTGGATATCGCCGTCCATGAAAACCGGAAGGTTGTACATGCTCCAGCCGATGCGGTGGTCGGTGACGCGGCCCTGGGGGTAGTTGTAGGTGCGGATCTTCGCGCTGCGGTCGCCGGTGGAGACCATCGTCTTGCGCTTGGCGGCGATGCCGTCGAGGTATTTCTGATGCTCCATGTTGTAGAGTCGCGTGCGGAGTTCCTCCATGGCTCGGTCGAGGTTCTTCAGCTGGGAACGCTCTTCCTGGCACTGGACCACGATGCCCGACGGGATATGGGTCAGCCGCACGGCGGAATATGTCGTGTTGACGCCCTGGCCTCCCGGGCCCGAAGCGCAGAAGAGGTCTTTGCGGATGTCGGCGGGATTGAGTTCGATATCGAATTCGCCGGCCTCCGGGAATACGGCCACACTGGCTGCGGAAGTCTGGATGCGGCCCTGGGTCTCGGTCTGGGGCACGCGCTGGACGCGGTGGACGCCGGACTCATACTTCATGATGCCGTAGACCCCTTCCGTGTTGCTGGAAAGTTTGAATACGACCTGCTTGAAGCCTCCGGACGTGCCGGGCGACTGCTCGGTAATCTCGACCTTCCATCCCCTGCGCTCGGCATATTTGGAGTACATGCGGAAAAGGTCGCCCGCGAAAATGGCAGCTTCGTCGCCGCCCGTTCCGCCGCGGATTTCCACCATGGCATTCTTGCCGTCGTCAGGATCGGCCGGAATCAGCAGGAGCTTGATTTCCTGCTCCATGCCGGGGATCTTCGGCTCAATCTCGGCCATTTCGGCCCGTGCCATCTCCTTGAGGTCGTCGTCCTTTTCGTTGACCAGGATGTCCTTGGCCGTGGCCAGTTCATCGAGCAACTTCTTGTATTCCAGCCCTTTCGTGATAATGGGCTGAAGCTCCTTATAGTCCTTGTTCAGCTGGACGTATCTCTTCATGTCCGACATCACTTCCGGGTCGGACAGCTGCTCCTGCAGGCTCTTGTATTTGTCCTGCAGGCTCAGTACTTTTTCCAATATAGTATTCTCTGCCATAATAAACTCAACTTTTCAACTTAGGTGAATAAATGATGCTGACTAAAAAGAGATTCTTCGGCAGGCCTTACCTGCCTCAGAATGACATCAGGCCTTATCTGCCTCAGAAGACATCAGGCTGTCATTCTGAACGTCCTGCCTTAGAAGGCTGTCATTCTGAACGTAGTGAAGAATCTTTTTGGCCAGCCTCATTTATTCATCAGGTAGAGGAAGTTTCTTCAGATAGCAACGACGCCTCATGTAGAGGGTGTTGTCGCCGTATTTGGCCCAGACGTTGACGGCGCTGTTGGTCTCGATCTGGGGATTGGCGAGGCCCCATTTGGCGCCGATGGCCTTGTAGCGCTCGCTCATCTTGGCGTGGAGGATGGCCGAGATGCCGGTATTTTGCCACTTGGGCACTGCGCCGTTTATCATCAGGTCCATCGTTTCGTAGTTGCGCATGGCGCGCAGAAGGTGGAACCATCCCGTCGGGAAAAGATGTCCGCGGGCCTTCTGGAGGGCTTTGGATATGTCGGGGATGGTTATGCCGAAGGCGGCGAGTTCCTCGTTTTCGTCGAGGATGATGACGCTCGTCTTGTTGCTCAGGTAGGGAAGGAAACTTTTGGCCTCCTCTTCGATCTCCCCTTCCGTAAACGGCACGAAATTCTGGACGTTGCCCATGAAACTCTCGTTGTAGGCGCGGAAGAAGCCCTTCACCTGCTCGGGGTCCTTTTTGAGGACGTCCAGATTGCCCTCGTGGAGGTTGTAACGCTCCATCAGGGCGCCGGCCATGCGGGTCATGCGCTCGGGGATGTCCTGATCGGCCTGCATGCGGTATTCAAGCCAGTCGCACTCCTTTTCGTAGCCGAGTGCGGTCACAAGGTCGTTGTAGTAAGGGAAATTGTAGTAGGTGTTGAACACCGGCAGGTTGTCGAAACCTTCCACCAGCATGCCCTGCTTGCCGAGGGTGTTGTAGTAGAGCGGGCCGTGGATTTCATCCATGCCCTGCTCCATGGCCCATTTTTCAGCCGTGCCCAGGAGAAGGGCCGCAACCGAAGGGTCGTTGATGGTGTCGAACCAGCCGAAACGGGCGCGCTTCAGGCCGTAGAGCTCGTTGTAACGGGGATTTACCATGGCGCAGATACGCCCGACAACTTCGCCGTCACGCTCAGCGAGCCACATCTTGCGGGTGCAGTATGACAGGGTGGAGACGCTGGTGAGCGACTTGCGCTGGTCGCCGTGAAGGGGCGGGACATATTGGGGGCAGTCCCGGTACAGTCGGTCCGGGAAGGAAATGAAACGGTGCAGGTCGCGCCTGGACGATACTTCTTTTATTGAATCCATTGCAGTTTCAGGTACTTGTACACGCTTTCCGGACCTCGCCGGAAATATATGCAAAGATAGGTATTTTCCGCTATTTCAGCAAATAACGCATTTTCACCAAAAATACTTAGGCCGTTCTGATTTTTTTAAGCTATATTTGCAACTTGAATGATAATGCCCCGCGCGGGCCCTAAAACGACTGTAAATGAAACGATTCGCAATCGCCATTCTGGCACTCGGCCTTCTGGCATGTCCGGCATTTGCCGCCGGCAGATCGTCCAAAGACCTTCCCAAGAAGTCCCAGGCCATAGAATATGGCCTCTTCAACCACCTGTCCCTCGGCGTATCCGTAGGGGTCATGGATGCCGCAGGCATTGAGATTGCCGCCCCCATAATTCCGCAGATCCAGGTCCGCGGCGGTCTGTCCTTCCTTCCCGTCAAGGGCGTCCATCTCCAGACGGTCAAGATTCCCGCATGGGGCACCCACCCCGAAGGCCAGGCCGACATCAAGGGCGACTTCAGCTGGCTTAACGGCAACGTTCTGGTGGACTACTTCCCATTCAAGAAGAGTTCATTCCACGTAACGGCCGGCGTTTTCATCGGAGGCGCCACCCTTGTCACCGCCCACGGCTATTTCGGCGACCCGACCTACCAGAATGCCGGTATCGACTACTTCGCCGACGGTGACAACACCAACAAGAGCGCGGCCAACGTCTACACCATCAGCACCGACAATGACAGCCACCTCGCCCTCAACGCCAAGACTGGCGCCGTCCGTCCCTTCGTCGGCATCGGCTTCGGCCGCACCGTCCCCAACAAGCGCGTGAGCGTTTCCTTCGACCTCGGACTGGAATACACCGGCGGTATCAAGCTTTTCGCCAACGGCCACCTGTCGGGCCAGCCCGACGTCCCCGTCCAGATCACCAGCGAAGGTCTCCGCGCAGTCGTCAACGAAATGAAAGGAGAAAACGGCACCGAACTTTACGACAACTTCGGCATCTTCAAGGACGGAGCGATCAACACCCTTGCGTCCCTGCCCATTCTCCCGGTCCTGCGGCTGAGCGTTTTCTTCCGCCTCTTCTAACGAAACAATCAACAATCAAACTTTATAGACCATGAAAAAAATTCTCGCAATGCTGGCCATCGCCCTGATGGCAATTTCCTGCAACAACGCAGGTCAGGATAATATCGGCAAGGGTACCTTCCCCGCCACAAAGAACGCCGCCCAGACCAAGAACTTCAAGGGCGTAGGTTTCGACATCAACGCCAACGCCGACGGCACCGCCATTGGCAAGGTGAGCAGCCTGCTCACAAAGGCTGTCGAAGAAAACTGGGAGGCCTACATCGGCACCTACACCGTCGACGCCAACGGCAACTATGTCTTCTCCAACCTCGGCACCATCACCAAGGACGGCAACACCTACAAATTCATTCCTGAAGGCGGTTCCGCAAGCGACGCCATCATCGTCGACGCCCAGACCGTAAATGCCGCCGAAGACGCCGTCATCTTCAACCGCGACTGGAACGTCGAGAGCGTCAAATTCAGCATCAAGGGTGTCAACAAGACCTTCTCCGGGCTTAACCTCAATGAGATCGAGACTTTCGCCAAGGAAAACGGCATCACCTTCTCGAAGACCTTCAAGGCCAACATGGTTTCCACCAAGGTCGCCATCTCCGACAGCTACATCGGCATCGTCTTCGCTAACGGCGAATACTACTGCGCCGAATACGAACTGCCCAACAGCAGCGACGCCTCCTTCAAGATCGATGAAATCTCCGAACTCGAAGTCGAAGTCCTCAACGGCAACGCCCGCTACGACATCCTCGGCGGAAAGCTCATCCTCACCGTCTCCGGCAAGGTCAACGGCGAAGACTCCACCGTCACCGTCACCCTCGCCCCTGCGAAATAAGCGTCCGCGAATGCGACAAAAAAACTGGCACTCGAGGGTGCCAGTTTTTTTGTTGCCCGGGCCCCGCTACAGGCCCTTCGCCTTGGCCTCGTCCCAGATGGCCGGTCAAGACCGGCATGACATCTTAACCCCCGTCCTTTCGGACACCCCCTTCCAGGGGGGCACGACCTGCGCTAGCGCTCCGGTCGGCGTCTTCGCTGCTTCGATGCCTACGGCATCTCGCTGACGCTCCGACGCGGCGCCTGAAGGCGCCAGGACGCCATCAAAGGCCGAGGCCCTTAGCCTCGTCCCAGATGGCGTCCATCTCGGAGAGGGTGAGGTCGCGGAGGGAGCGGCCTTTGCGGATGGTCTGTTCTTCGAGGTAGGTGAAGCGGCGGCGGAATTTCTCGCAGGCGCGGGCCAGGGCCGTGTCGGGATTGATGCCGTAGAGACGGGCGGCGTTGACGGTTGCGAAAATAAGGTCGCCCATCTCCGCTTCGGCGCGGTCGTAGGCCGCCTTGAACTCTTCGGAGGAATCTTCCGTCGGGCCCCAGACCGATGCGGGGGCCTCGCCGGGAGCGGCTTCCATCGCATCGAGTTCGGTGCGCACCTCGGCCATCTCCTCCTGGACCTTGTCCCATACCTGGGACTTTTCTTCCCAGTCGAAACCGACGCCGCGGGCTTTGTCCTGCATGGCGAAAGCTTTCAGCATCGAGGGCATGCTGTCGGGGACGCCGGAGAGGACGCGGCGGTTGCCACCCTTCTCCCTGGTCTTCATCATCTCCCAGTTTTCCGAAACCTCGGTGGCGTCGGAGGCCTTCTTGTCGGAGAACACGTGGGGGTGGCGGAAGATCATCTTCTCGCAGATTCCGTCCAGGACGTCGCCAATATCGTAACGCCCCTCTTCCTCGGCAATCTTGCTGTAGAAAACAAGGTGGAGCATCACGTCGCCAAGTTCCTTGCGCAATTCAGCTTCATTGTCCTTGAGGACGGCGTCGCTCAGCTCGTAGACCTCCTCCACCGTCAGCGGACGCAGGGTGCGGATGGTCTGTGCATGGTTCCACGGGCATTCCGCCCTCAGGCGGTCCATTATGTCGAGCAGGCGCCCGAATCGTTCCAGTTTTTCTTCCCTTGAATGCATTTCTTTGGTCTTTGCCGCAAATTTAGCTATTTCTTCGGCAAAAATTCCTATCTTTGAAAACTATTCCCTACGGAATTATAGAGATAAAATGAAGAAAGAAATCAAGTACATCAGCGCCGATGAGGCCGTGCGGGTTGTCAAGTCGGGCGACCACATCCACCTTAGCAGCGTGGCCAGCGTGCCGCATATCCTTATCCAGGCACTTGTGCGGAGGGCCGATGCAGGCGAACTGGAAGACGTCCGGTTCCACCATTTCCATACCGAGGGACCGGCCCCCTACTCCGAGGAGAAATATGCCGGCATCTTCTTCGACCAGGGCTTTTTCCTGGGGCCGAACGTCCGTCCCAACGTTAATGGAGGATGGGCCGACTATCTGCCGGTGCATCTTGGTGACAGCCAGAAGCTTTACCGCAGCGGCGCACTCAAGTGCAACGTGGCCATGGTGCAGCTCTCCGAGCCGGACGAAAACGGGATGGCATCCCTCGGCACATCCGTCGACTGCAGCCTCGCCGCGATAGAAAGCGCCGACCACGTGATCGGCGTCATCAACCCCAACGTGCCCTATGCCTATGGCGACCTGGTCGACTTGAACCTGGTGGATTCCTTCGTCCGCGACGACACTCCCCTTGTGACCGCCGCATTCGCCGAGCCGACTCCCACCGAGGTGCTCATCGGCAAGAACTGCGCGGCCCTCGTTCCAGACGGAGCGTGCATCCAGATGGGCATAGGCGCCCTTCCAAACGCGCTGGCGGCCCAGCTGACCGACCACATGAACCTCGGCGTCCACACCGAAATGTTCGCCGACGGCGTGCTGCGCCTCATCCGCAAGGGCGTCATCAACGGAGCATGCAAGAAAATCGACCGGGGCAAGGTCGTAGCGTCCTTCCTGCTCGGAAGCCAGGACGTCTACAGCTTCATCGACCACAACCCCGACGTGCTGATGAAGGACATCAAATACACCAACGACCCCTGGATCATAGCGCAGAACCCAAGGATGATGGCCATCAACTCCGCCACGGAGGTCGACCTGACCGGCCAGATCTGCGCCGACTCCATCGGCACGCGCATCTTCTCGGGCACCGGCGGCCAGCTGGACTTCGTCAAGGGCGCCACCATGTCCGAAGGCGGAATCTCCATCACGGCCTTCGCCTCACGCACCAACAAGGGCAAAAACAAGATTGTACCTACCCTCAACCCCGGTGCCGGAGTCGTTACGCCCAGGGCGGATGCACACTGGATCGTCACAGAATACGGCGCCGTGGACCTGACCGGAAAATCGCTGCAGGAAAGGGCGAAGCTCCTGACATCCATCGCCCATCCCGACGACCGCGAAATGCTGGAACGGGCCGCTTTCGAGCGTTTCGGTCCCCACTACTACCGCTTCGGCCTGTAAATTGCAATATGACCAGAAAACTTCAGCTATCATGAAAAACAGACTCTGCTATATCCTGGCGGCAATGCTCGTTCTGGCCGCCTGTTCGAAAGAAGGCAGGGGACGCCGCGGAGGCGGGAGCGACCCTTCATACGCCGAACTCGAACTCACGGAAAATCTCGACGTCACCATCTCCTACACCGGGCGCGGCTACTCCACAGGAAACTCCGGCACCCTTGTCACGGACAACTTCCACATCCGCACCGGCACCCAGGGCAGCTATTTCCTCGACGCCGTCCCCGCCACTGAACTGAGGACAGCCTACGGAGGCCAGATGAGCCGCTTCGCAAAATACAGCCAGGACCGCCTGACCAAGGAACTGGACGAAGGCAAGGCCCAGCTCTCCAAAGTCATCCTCCAGGGTGAACGCGACTATTCCACCTACCGCCTTGACGGCGGCGACACCGACTGGTACATCGTCGCTTTCGGATGCGACGACCAGGGCGTTTTCAACGGTTCATACGCAAGGCTTTTCTTCACGACGGAAGAGGTTTCGGCCCAAAAGACGGACCAGTGGCAGGTGGAGCGCGGCTCCAGGACCTTCATCACCGAAAACCGCCAGCAGATTGAAGTCGAGCAGTTCAACATCATAACCTCGTCCCCGAGCAGCTACTGCTTCAGCATCATCGACGCGGCGGAATTCCAGCGTCTCTATGCAGGCAAGGTCATGGACTTTTTCAACGCCGAACTCGACGCCATCAGCAAGACCCTTCCCGAAAGCGAAGAGACCTTCGCCTCCGTTCTGATGACCGGCACCGACACCGCCCTCCCCAACCGCCTGTGGTCCGGCAACTACATCTTCTTCACCTACGGAGTCGACCTCTACGGCTATCTCACCGGGGAATATTCCGAATACCGCTTCAGCATCGAAGAAGAAGCCGCCACCCCCGAATTCGCCCGCTGGCTCGGCAATTGGAAGGCCTCCGGCATCGGCAACATCTACGACAACGAAGGCTATGTGACCGGCAAGAAGACCATCACATACGACCTGACGGTAGAAAGCGCGGAAAACAACCTCTTCTATGCCATAAAGGGCTGGGAAACAGGCCCTGACGCCGACCCGGAGATTGTCCGCTACACCTATAACTACTGGCTCGGCGCACCGTTCAACCCTTCCGACGGCTCCATGATTTTCACCACCTACGAGATGGAGACCTACGACAGCAACCGGGACGGCAACACCTACGTCACCACGCTCCTCGGCAACTACGTCTACGACAATAAGATGGATGCCGCCTACGGAGTCTACGACATCGCCAAGGCCACCCTCCGGGACGACTCTCACGGCACGATCGCCGGTCTCCCCCTCGAAATCAACGTCGGAGACAACAACGTCATAACGACCGAACTGGTGTCGATGCAATACTACGACATGCGTATCGATCCGTCCACCGGCGACTATGTAGTCGATGAAAACGGAGCGCTCATCATGGGCCCGCTCGAGCTGAGCATCCCGCTCTTTGTCTACAACGAAATCGACAATCGCGGCAACATCAAGACATCCACTCCCCTGACGCTTGAAAAGGTGCAGGGATCCGGCGAAAATCCCGCCCCCCGCGCACAATTCAAGGCTCCGCAAAGGCGCAGCACCGCCGGACGCTCTTCCGTACAGACCAAGGCGCAGCAAGAAGAAAGCGCCTTGCCGGGAACTAACCGGGCAAAGCGCCGTGAAGCTGTGAAAACCATCAGACCTCAGACCAAGGCATCTGCCGAAGGACCTTCAAGGGCTCATGCAGAGAGCCGGGTCCGATGGACTGTTTCCAGATAAACCGCCTAAATACGGGTTTTGAGCCGGGCTGCGAGTTCCTCGTAGCCCGGTTTTCCTAGTAAGGCGAACATGTTTTTCTTGTAGGCCTCGACTCCGGGCTGATTGAAAGGATTGACTCCGAGAAGATATGCGCTCACGCCGCAGGCGAACTCGAAGAAATAGAACAGGCCGCCGAGGTTGAAGGCGTCCACCTTGTCGACGGTAACCTCGAGCTGGGGCACGCCGCCGTCGATATGGGCGAGCTTGGTGCCGAGCTGGGCCATGGCGTCGCAGTGCTCTACGTGCTGGCCGGCGAGATAGTTGAGCTGGTCGAGATTCTGGGCGTCGGAGCCGATAACAACGCTTCTGGTGGCATTTTTCACGTTGATTACGGTCTCGAACAGGATGCGCTCGCCTTCCTGGATGAACTGACCCATGGAGTGGAGGTCGGCGGTGTTGTTTACCGAAGCGGGGAAGATACCCTTACCGTCCTTGCCCTCGGACTCGCCGTAGAGCTGCTTCCACCATTCGCCGAGATACTGGAGTTTGGGGTTGTAGGTCACCATGACCTCGACCTTCTTGCCGAGCTCGGCGTAGAGGAGATTGCGCATGGCGGCATATTGCACGGCCGGATTGGACTCGCTGCGCTCGGAAAGCGCCTTTTCCATCTCAAGGGCACCCTCGAGCATGGCGCGGGCGTCGATACCTGCAAGCACGATGGGCAGCAGGCCGACGGGAGTGAGCACCGAGAAACGTCCGCCGACATTGTCGGGAACGACGAAGGTCTTGTAGCCCTCCTGGGTGGCGAGGGTCTTGAGTGCGCCCTTCTTGGCGTCGGTGATGGCGATGATACGCTCGGCGGCGTCCTTGTAGTTCTTCTCGATGAATTCCTTGACCAGACGGAAGGCAACTGCCGGTTCCGTGGTCGTACCGGACTTGGAGATGACTACGCAGGCGGTATTCCTTTCGGCGCAAAGGTCCAGCAGGTCGGCGACGTATTCCTCGGAAAGGTTGTTGCCGGCGAAGACCACGTCCGGGGCGGACTTATCCTTGCGCAGACCGGCGAAATTGCGGCTTAGGGCCTCGACGGCGCAACGGGCTCCGAGGTAGGAACCGCCGATACCGATAACGACGACAAGGTCGACACCTTTGGCTTTCCAATCGTCACGAACGGCCTCGCAAGCCTCCAGCGTGCCCTCGGGAATGGCGGGGACGGGGAATCCACGACCGACGCCGGCGGCAGCCGGGCAAAGGACGGACGACGGCAGATGCTTCCATCCGAGGAAATCGTTGCCGGCGCCTTCCTCGCCTTTCAGCTCGTCGAAAGCCTCGAGCGCCTTATCCACATACTGCTTGTACTGTGCATCTTTGACAAAGGAGCTGCACCCTCCTACATGTACTGTAACCATATTATTATCTTATATTGACATATTCCTTAATTGTTCCCCCGCGCGAGGGAAAGTGCGCGCAAATTTACTGCTTTTTACGGAATTCTGCATATCTTTGCAGGGATAAGTCTTTACTGATATGAAGAGAACCATCCTACTTGCAGCCCTCATCCTCGCTGCCGCCATTTCCCTTACAGGATGCCGGTCCCACAAAGTCGCCATAACCGCCCACCGCGGATTCTGGAAGAGCGAGGCCGTCGCCAACGCACCGAACTCCCTCGCCTCCCTCGGCGAAGCCCAGGCCAACGGATTCTGGGGCTCGGAATTCGATGTCAACATGACCGCCGACGGACGGCTCGTCGTCCTCCACGGCCCGATGATCCAGACCGTCAACGCCCAGGCCAGCCCGGCGGCCGCCCTGGACACCCTGGTCCTGGAAAACGGAGAACCAGTCCCGACCCTGGACTCCTACCTGAGCCTGGGTGCGAAGTCGAAATGCGTGCTCGTTTTTGAAATCAAGGCCCACCAGACGGCGGAGCGTTCGGTGGAAGTGACCAAGGCCTGCGTCGAGGCCCTGAAAGCCCACGGGCTGTTCGACCCTGAACGCGTCATTTTCATTTCCTTCAGCTACGACGCCTGCAAATGGATAGCGGCCAACGCCCCCAAGTTCACCAACCAATACCTGGGCGGCGACAAATCGCCCTCCCAGCTCCATGAGGACAGCATCAACGGTCTGGACTACCACTTCTCCGTCCTGCAGAAAAACCCCGGATGGATCGAAGAGGCCCACGCCCTTGGCATGAGCGTCAACGTGTGGACGGTCAACGACGCGGCAATCATGCAGGAAATGATCGAGGCCGGCGTAGACTGCATCACAACAGACGAGCCGCTCCTCTGCCGTGAAATTCTCGGCAAGAAGGAGCGGCGATAAATATCGTCTGAAAAGAGACTACTTAATCAACGCGTGCGAGGCCGTCATCTGTTTGGGATCGAGGGCCTCGTCGAGTTTTTCCTTCGACATGTAGCCATGCTCGAGGACAAGGTCGTAGACGCTGCGCCCCGTGGCAAGGGCTTCCTTGGCCACCTTCGTGGAGGTCTTGTAGCCGATGTAGGGATTAAGGGCCGTGACGATGCCGATGGAGTGCTTTACCATCTCGTAGCAATGGTCGGCGTTGACCGTGATGCCCTCGATGCAACGGGTGCGGAGGGTGTCGATGGCATTGCGCAGCCAGGTAACGCTCTCGAGGATGGACTCGGCGATGACAGGTTCCATGACGTTGAGCTGGAGCTGGCCCGCCTCGGCCGCGAACGCCACGGTGGTGTCGTTGCCTATGACCTTGAAGCACACCTGGTTGGTGACCTCCGGAATGACGGGATTGACCTTGCCCGGCATGATGGAAGAACCCGGAGCCATGGGAGGAAGGTTAATCTCGTTCAATCCGCAGCGGGGGCCGGAAGCCATGAGGCGAAGGTCGTTGCAGATCTTGGAAAGCTTGACTGCGAGGCGTTTAAGCGCAGCTGAATAGCTTACGTAGGCGCCAGTGTCGGGCGTTGCTTCCACGAGGTCGGGAGCTTTCTTGAAGGAGTCGCCGGTAAATTCGCAAAGCTTGCTGGTGCAGAGCTCGGCGAAGCCGGGGACTGCGTTGAGTCCGGTTCCGATGGCCGTGCCGCCCATATTGATTTCAGTCAGAAGTACCGCGTTGCGCTGAAGGTTCGCAATCTCCTCTTCGAGATTGTTGGCAAAGGCGTTGAATTCCTGACCGGAAGTCATTGGAACGGCATCCTGGAGCTGTGTACGCCCCATCTTGATAACTTCCTTAAACTCCTCTCCCTTGGCGCGGAAAGCCGCGATCAGGTTGCGGAGCGAAGCTTCAAGCAGACGGTTCATCCTCACGAATGTGTAGCGGAAGGCCGTGGGATAGGCATCGTTGGTGGACTGGGCGCAGTTGACATGGTCGTTGGGCGAGCAGTATTGGTATTCGCCCTTCTTGTGACCCATCAGCTCGAGCGCGCGGTTGGCAATGACCTCGTTGGCGTTCATGTTGACCGAAGTGCCGGCTCCGCCCTGCATCATGTCCACGGGGAACTGGTCGTGGAACTTGCCGTCCACGATTTCCCGGCAGGCTGCGATGATGGCGTCGGCGATCTTGCGGTCGAGGACACCCAGTTCGGCATTTGCGCTGGCCGCCGCCATCTTGACGTAGGCAATGGCTATCACATATTCCGGATAGTCGCACATCCGCGTGTTGGAAATCCTGTAGTTGTCCAGGGCACGCTGGGTCTGGACGCCGTAATAGGCCTCGGCGGGAACCTTAAGTTCGCCGATGAGGTCGCTTTCGATACGATATTTCTGCTGACTCATATATTTAGACTATTCCCTGTGCAAGCATGGCGTCGGCCACCTTCATGAAGCCGGCTACGTTGGCACCCTTGACATAATTGACAGTTCCGTCGGCCTGACGGCCATATTTCACGCAGGCGGCGTGGATGGCGGACATGATGCCGTGGAGTTTCTCGTCCACCTCGGGGGCCGTCCAGCTGATGTGCATGGCGTTCTGGGTCATTTCCAGACCGGAAGTGGCCACGCCGCCGGCATTGACCGCCTTGCCCGGGGCAAAGAGGATTCCGGCCTTCTGGAAGGTCTCGATGGCACCGGGCTGGCAGCCCATGTTGGAGACCTCGGCGCAGAGCCAGCATCCGTTGTCGATAAGCATCCTGGCGTCTTCAGCGCTCATTTCGTTCTGGAATGCGCAAGGCATGGCGATGTCGCATTTGACGCTCCAGGCCTTCTTGCCGGGGATGAAGCGGGAATCGGGGAACTTTTGTGCGAACGGTGCCACGACATCGTTGTTGGACGCGCGGAGTTCGAGCATGTAGTCGAGCTTTTCCTTGGTCATGCCGGAAGGATTTTCAATCACGCCGTCGGGACCGGAGATGGCGACTACGGTGGCGCCGAGCTCGGTCGCCTTGGTCGCTGCGCCCCATGCCACGTTGCCGAAGCCGGAAATGGCGACCTTCTTGCCCTTGAGGGTAAGGCCTTCCTGCTTGTCGGCGAGCATGTGCTGGACGAAATAGACGGCACCGAAGCCGGTGGCCTCGGGACGGACCAGGCTGCCGCCGAAGGAAAGGCCCTTGCCGGTCAGGACGCCGTGATGCTCACGCGTGAGCTTTTTGTACATGCCGTTAAGGTAGCCGATTTCACGGCCTCCCACGCCGATATCGCCGGCGGGAACGTCCATGTCGGGACCGATGTTGCGCCAGAGTTCAAGCATGAATGCCTGGCAGAAACGCATGATCTCGGCGTCCGACTTGCCCTTGGGGTTGAAATCGGAACCGCCTTTGCCTCCGCCCATAGGGAGGGTTGTGAGGGCGTTTTTGAAGGTCTGCTCGAAGCCGAGGAACTTCAGGATGGAGGGATTGACGGACGGGTGGAAACGCAGGCCTCCCTTGTAGGGGCCTATGGCATTGTTGAACTGGACACGGTAGCCGGTGTTGGTCTGGACCTGACCTTCGTCGTCGACCCAGGTTACACGGAAGGTGAGCATGCGGTCGGGCTCAACCAGCCTTTCCACGATACGGGCCGCCTCAAATTCGGGATGCTCATTGTAGACATCCTCGATGGATTCGAGAACTTCGCGCACCGCCTGAAGGTATTCCTTCTCGGCGGGATATTTGGCCTGCAAGCGGGCCATGATTTCTTCTGTACGCATAGTTTTTATATTGGTTATCAGAGGTTATTTCACTTCCCAGACGGAGCCGCTGCAAAGAAGCTCGTCAACGCTGTGGACACGGGCCTTGGCGGAAACTTCTTCGCACTGGCGCGAGACCTCGGTCTCGTATGTCGGAGCGGCCACGTCGCGTATGACACCCAGGGCCACGGGGAACTCCGGCCAGCGCATGTCGGCAAGCATCATCTGCAGGCCGAGATTGTCGCTGGTGGGGTCGTGGGTCAGGATGTCGTCCTCGGTGACGCCGTCCTTTCCTATCTCCACCACCTTGAGCTTCCAGCCGTCGAGGACCAGGCCCTTGTCGCGGTTCTGGCCGAAAATCATCTTTTCGCCCTTGCGAAGCAGGATGGTGCGGTCGGCGCGGGTCTCCTTGGCCGTGATGTCGGCATGGGTTCCGTTATTGAATATCACGCAGTTGGTGAGGAATTCCATCACCGAAGTGCCTTTGTGGCGGGCTGCGGCGAGCATTATATCTTCGCACAGCATGACGTCGGCGTCGATGCTGCGGGCAAAGAAAGTACCTTTGGCGCCGAGAACGAGGCTGCCGGGGTTGAACGGTTCCTCGACGGTACCGTATGGCGAAGTCTTGGTGATGGTGCCAAGACGGGATGTCGGAGAATACTGACCCTTGGTCATGCCGTAGATGCGGTTGTTGAACAACATGATGTTCAGGTCGATATTGCGTCTGATGGCGTGGATGAAATGGTTGCCGCCGATGGCAAGGGCGTCGCCGTCGCCGCTGGCCTGCCATACGCTCAGCGCAGGATTTGCGACCTTTACGCCGGTTGCGACCGCCGTTGCACGTCCGTGGATGCTGTGGAAACCGAATGTATCCATGTAGTAAGGAAGGCGCGACGAGCAGCCGATGCCGGAAATGACAACGACCTGTTCCTTCTCAAGTCCCTGCTCCTCGCACACTTTCGGGAGAGCACGCTGCAGCGCAGCAAGCACTGAATAGTCGCCGCAGCCAGGGCACCAGCGTACCTGCTGGTCGCTCTTGAAATCTTTCAGGGTGTACTTGCTCATAAGGCTTTCCGGATTGCGTCCGCGAGCTCTGCCGACAGGAACGTCTGGCCCTGGACTTTGTTGTACTGGATATATTCATGACCGGGCAGGCAGCTGCGAAGCCATGCGGCGAACTGGCCGCTGTTGAGCTCGCAGACCATGATGCGGCTGAAGCGCGAGAACACCTCTTCGGTCTGAGGAGGAAGCGGGTTGATGAAGGAGAAATGAGCCGTGCTCACGGCTATCCCCTCCTTGCGGAGCATTCCGGCGGCTGTGCGGATGTGACCGGCGGTGCCGCCCCAACCGACCACCAGGAGGTCGCCCTGCTGCGGGCCTTCGACTTCGAGGGCGGGCAGGTCGGCGGCAACCCTGGCAACCTTTTCGGCACGCTCGCGCACCATGAGGGCGTGGTTGTCAGGATCGGTGGAGAGGACGCCGCGCGGAGTCTTTTCAAGACCGCCGACTCGGTGTTCATAGCCCTTCTGGCCGGGGAAGGCCCATTCACGGGCAAAGGTCTGCGAATCGCGCTCGAAAGGATGGAACGAGGACTGCCCGGAGGCTGCGAAACGCGGCTTGATCTGAGGATAGCCGGCCATGGACGGGATCTTCCACGGCTCGGAGCCATTGCCCAGGAAGCCTTCGGAAAGAAGGACGACGGGCGTCATGTGTTCCAGGGCGATCTTCGCGGCAAGGAAGGCCTTGTCGAAGCAGTCGGCAGGCGAAGATGACGCCATGACCACCAGAGGGCTTTCGCCATTGCGGCCGTAGAGGGCCTCGGAGAGGTCGGACTGCTCCGTCTTGGTAGGAAGACCCGTGCAGGGGCCGCCGCGCTGGACGTCGACGACGACAAGCGGCAGCTCCGTCATAACGGCCAGGCCGAGAGCCTCGCTCTTGAGGGAGAGGCCGGGACCGGAAGTGGTGGTCACGGCGAGATTGCCGGCGAAGGAGGCGCCGATGGCTGTGCAAATGCCAGCGATCTCGTCTTCGGTCTGCATGGTCTTGACGCCCAGGTTCTTATGGAGCGCAAGTTCCTCGAGGATGGACGTAGCCGGAGTGATGGGGTACGATCCGCAGAAAAGCGGGATGCCGGCCTTTTCGGCAGCGGCTATAAAGCCCCATGCAATGGCCTGGTTGCCGGTTATGTTGCGGTAGCGGCCTTTTTCCAGGTCGGCCGGTTCTACGCGGTAGGTGTTGGGTATGGCCTGGATGGCGGCGGCATAGTTGAAGCCGTCGGTGACGACCTTCTTGTTGGGGGCCACCATCTCGGGATGCTTCTTGCCGAACTTGCTTTCGATATAGTCGTAGACATAGTCCAGAGGGCGGCTGTAGATATAGCAGGCCATGCCGAGGGTGAACATGTTCTTGCACTTGAGGATGGCCGGCATGTCCAGTCCGCTGTCGGAGAGGCTCTCCTGTGTCAGGCGCGTGATCGGGGCCGCGATGATGGTGCGGTCTTCGATTCCAAGCTCCACGAAGGGGTCGTCCGTCGTGAAGCCGGCCTTTTCCATGCCCTGGGCGTCGAAAGCGTCTTCGTTGACAAGCACCATGGCGGTGCGTCCGAGCCAGCGGGCGTTGGCCTTGAGGGCCGCGGGGTTCATGGCCACGAGCATGTCGCAGTAGTCGCCGGGAGTGGAGACCTTGTGGCTGCCTATATGCACCTGGTAGCCGGAAACGCCGGAAACGGTGCCTTTCGGGGCGCGGATTTCGGCGGGATAGTCCGGAAATGTCGAAAGGCCGTTCCCCAGAACGGCCGACATATTCGCAAAAAGAGACCCGGTGAGCTGCATGCCATCTCCCGAATCTCCTGCGAACCTAATCACGACATCTTGAGTGTCGATGATGTTATGTTGCATTATGCGAAGTATTTACTGCTGTTGTCCCTGTGCTTGAGCTGCAAGTTCGGCCTGGAGGCTTTCCATTGTCCTACCCTCAGGAATGTTCATGGCCTTGCGGGCTGCCGGAGTGAGGTCCGTGCTCTGGGCCGGGTCGAAATAGAGGACCTGGCTGCGGTCGAAGACGTAGATGTAGCCGCCTTCCTTGGCGAGCTGCTCGACGGCCTTCATGGCTTTTTCCTGGATAGGGTTCATCAGCTTGGACTGCTGCTGCTGAAGCTCCTGCTGGACGCTCTGCTGGAACTCCTGGATGCGGCTCTGGAGGTCGCTGAGTTCCTTTTCCTTGGTCTGACGTACCGACTGGTTCCAGGTCTCGGCCTTCTGCTGATACTGGGAGACCTTGGTCTGATATTCCTCATACATGCTCTGGAAGGTCTCTTCGGCGTCTTTCTGGGAGGCGCTGATCACTTTGCGGGCTTCGTCGGCCTCGGGGGCGAGGGAAACGAGCTCGGTGAAGTTGACATGGGCAAATTTGAGGGTCTGCGCTGAAGCGGAGATGGTCATTGCGGCCGCTGCGGCCAGGAGAACTAATTTTTTCATATCAAGTGTAATTTTTGTTTCTAAATCATTGTTCCGGATAGAGACTATATCAAACTGCGTGCCTAAAACTCCTGACCGATGAGGAAGTGGAACTGACTTCCGCCATGGATGTTGTCGTCGAAGCCATATCCCCAGTCGATACCGAGAAGGCCGATCATCGGGAGGAAGACGCGCACGCCGACGCCGGCGGAACGCTTTATCTGGAAAGGATTGAAATCCTTTATGTCGCTCCAGCAGTTACCGCCTTCGAGGAACACCAGCGCGAAGATCGTGGACTGGGGCTGCAGCACGATAGGATAGCGCAGCTCGAGGGTGAACTTGTCGTAGACGTTGCCGGCATAGGCGTAGCCGTTGGTGTTGTAACGCGAGTCGGCCGTCGGAGTGAGGGAGTAGTTTTCGTAGCCGCGAAGGGAGATGACTTCCGTACCGTAGGTGTTGTAGCCCGACATGCCGTCGCCGCCGACCCAGAACCCTTCGAAAGGAGAATAGCCCCATTTCTTGTTGTAGTAGCCCAAATATCCGAACTGAATGCGGGTGCGGAGGACGAGGTCGCCGATGAGTTTCTGGTAGAAATTGGCCTTGAAGGACCACTTGTGGTATTCTATCCATTTATAACGCTCGCGGGCGGTCCACTTGTCATAGTCGACGTCGCGCCAGCTGGAGACGGCCTCCTTGTGGCGGTCGGATTCCGAACCGGCCATAGTGTATTTTCTGAAGAGGGAATACGGAGGGGTAAGGGACAGCGACACCGATATGTCTTCACCCACGCGCGGATAGATCTGCTGGTCGGTGGAGTTGCGGCTCAGGCTGATCGTGTAGCTGAGGTTGTGGGCGATACCGTCGTCGAATATGAAGTAGTTGGAGTACCAGTTGGTAAGCTTGTAGGTCTGCCAGCTGAGCTGGTTGTAGAGGACGAAATAGTTGTCAGGCCACTTCAGACGGTTGCCCAGTCCGGCCGAGAAGCCGTAGACCTCCATCTGCTTGTCGTTGCTGAGGATGTTCCAGGCAAGGTAGGAGTTGGTCTGGCGGGTGTAGTAGGCCGACAGGCTGAGCGAAGTCGGCTTCTTGCCGAAGAGCCACGGCTCGGAGAAACTCGCCGAGAGTGCCGTGTAGTATGTGCCGCTGGTCTGGAAGCGGAAGGCAAGGTTCTGCGCATCGCCAAGAGGAACCGGACGCCATGCGCCCTTTTCGAAGAAACGCCTGGTGGAGAAGTTGTTGAAGCTCACGCCGGCGGTGGCGACGAAGGTGCGGCCGCCCCAGCCTCCGGAGAGTTCCAGCTGGCTGGAAGGCTTTTCGGTGACGTTGTAGACGATGTCGACCGTGTTGGAATTCTGGTCGGGGATGATGCTCCAGCCCGTGGCAGGATTCATGATGGATTCAGGGTCGAACTGACCGAGGGAGGCGATTTCACGAATGGAGCGCTCGAATTCGGTCTGGCGGAAAAGGTAGCCCGGACGGGTGAAGAGCTGGCGGCGGACGACCCTCTCGTTGGTCAGGGTGTTGCCGTTGATGATGATGTTGTTGAGGGTGGCCTGCTTGCCTTCGACGATGCGCATTTCCACGTCGACGGAGTCGCCCTGGATGTTGACCTCGACAGGCTGGACGTTGAAGAAGAGGTAGCCGTTGTCGCGATAGGCCTTGGAGACGTCTTCCTCGTTCTGCTTGCCGCCGCCGACCAGTCGCTTCTGCATGGTCACCATGTCGTAGACGTCGCCCTTCTTGATCTGGAGGACACGGTTGAGCTGGTCTGCGGAGTAGACGGAGTTGCCGGTCCAGGTGATGTTGCGGAAATAGTATTTCTTGCCCGGATCCACCTTCAGGTCGATGCCCAGCTTGCCGGGCTCGACGAAATAGATGGAGTCCTTGACAAGGCGGGCGTCGCGGTAGCCGGCCTCGTTGTAGGCGCTGATGAGGTTCTTTTTGTCGTTGGGGTATTCCTTTTCATTGAACTTCTTGCTGGAGAAGAAGTTGTAGATCTTGTTGGACTTGGTCTTCTTCATCGACCGTGCAAGCTTGAACTCGCTCAGGTCGTCGGTGCGGCCGATGAAATGGATGTCCTTGATGCGGACCTTCTCGCCGCGGTCGATGTTGAAATTGACCCTGATGGCGTTTTTGACCACCGTGTCCTTGCGGACCTGCGGAGTGACCTTCACGTCGAGGAAGCCTTTTTCCTTGTAGTAGCGGGAAATGATGCCCGAGGATGTCTTGGCCACGTATTCGGAATATTCGCCGCCACGGCGCAGACCGTCGCTGCGACCGAGCTTGAGGCGCTCCTCGAGGTCTTTCTTCTCACCGCTCTTGACTCCGGAGAATGTCCATGCCGATACGCGGGGGCGCTCCTTGATGCTGATACGGAAATATGCGCTGTCGCGGGCGGCGGACAGGGAATCGATGCTGATGGCAACGTCCTGGAAATACCGCTGCATCCACAGGCGGTTCACGATGGCCGAGACCTGGTCGCCTGGTACGGTGACTTCGAGGCCCTTCTGCAGGCCGGACAGCTGAATAATCTGCTCGTCAGAGAGATAGGTGTTGCCTTCGACCTTCACTCCGCCGACCTTGTATTTTTGCGGACGGGCATAGTCCACCGCCACCTGCGCCCTGGAGGCGAGGGAGGCAAGCAGCATGATACCCGCTATGATTATCCGTCCAAATTTCATTCCTGTCACGTAATATCCCGCAAATATAATAAATTTATTTCACTTTACCGTAGCGCCTGTCGCGAGTGCAGTAATCCTCTATGGCCTGCCGGAACGCTTCGGCGCGGAAATCCGGCCAGCAGATGTCGGTAAAATAGAACTCTGAATATGCTCCCTGCCAGAGAAGATAGTTGCTGATTCGCAGCTCGCCGGAAGTGCGGATTATAAGGTCCGGGTCGGGGATGCCGGCGGTCACGAGATAGCTGTCGAAGTCGTTCTGGGACAATTTCTTGCCGGGATTGGCGGCAAGGTCTGCCGCCATCTTTTGGGCGGCCTGGAAGATGTCCCACTTGCCGCTGTAGCTGAGGAATATGATGACCGTGAGCCTTGTCCCCTGCTCCGTCTTCTTCTCCACGTCCTCAACGGCGGCGCGCAGCTCGGCAGAGAGCCTTTCGCGATTGCCCTTGACCAGGCACCTGATGCCGTTTTTGATAAACGTCGAGGTTTCGCGCCGTATCATTTCCAGCATCATCGACATAAGGAAGGAGACTTCCTCGGCGGGACGGGCCCAGTTTTCCTCCGAAAAGGCGAACAGCGACAGATAGGGAATTTCCTCGCGGGCACACTCCTCTATCACGGCGCGAACGCTTTCGGCGCCGTTGCGGTGGCCGTAGACGCGCTCGCGGCCCCGTTCCCTGGCCCAGCGGCCGTTGCCGTCCATTATGATGGACACGTGCTTGGGTTTATCCATAAAGAGCTGTTATACAGTGTTGTTGCGTATGTCTTCGCCCCAGAAGAGCTTGCCCGTGAGGGCGCTCACGAAATTGGAGGTGGACAGCCGGACCCTTCCAAGCGAAAACTGTGCCATGCGAACGTCGAAAGTAACGTCGGAGGGGACTTCCGCGGTGCGGTTGTCGAGGGTGACGGTGACCATGGGGTCGCGGCTTATCACGCCGATGGTGATGCGGCTGGTGTCGGGCACGACCAGGGGGCGGACGTTGAGGTTGTGTGGGGCGATAGGTGCAATGATAAGTACCTTGGCGTCAGGCATGCAGATAGGTCCTCCTACGCTGAGGGAATAGGCCGTGGAGCCGGAACTCGTGGCGACGACCAGTCCGTCGGCCCAGTAGGTCGGAAGCATGTTGCCGTCGATGCTGACGCGGATGCCGAGCATGGCGGCGCCGCGGCGGTGGACCGTCACTTCGTTAAGGGCATAGGGCCAGATGTTTCCGTCAGGCAGGAAGGCCTGGAGGAGAGTGCGGTTTTCCACCGACCATGAGCCGTTTTCCATGGCTTCGACGACTTCTTCGGGGCTGTATTCGGAGAGAAAGCCGAGACGGCCGAGATTGACTCCCAAAATGGGCACGGAAGTGCCTTCGACACGCCTTGAGGCCGACAGGAAGGTGCCGTCGCCGCCTACCGAGAGGACGATGTCGGTTCCATCCTGCAGATCGGAGCGTTCGGCTATGGGATATATCTCGTGTCCACCCTTTTTCAGCCTGAGCAGAAGCGCTCCCAGGCGGACGTCGCCGCGCAGCGCGGCTTTTTTCACAAACAAACCAATCTTCATGGGCAGATTTTTGCAGTGTCCAAATTTAAGACTAAATTCGCAATTATTGCACAAATATGCTTAATTTTGTTGCGCAAAAGCGTTCCGAACATGACAAGACTCAGCGTAAATATAAATAAGATAGCCACTCTGCGCAACTCACGCGGGGGCAACATGCCCTCAGTGGAGGAAGCTGCCGTGCGTTGCCAGCAGTTCGGCGCGGAAGGCATCACCGTCCACCCGCGTCCCGACCAGCGCCACATCCGTTACGACGACGTCCGCACCCTGCGTCCCATCGTCAAGACCGAGTTCAACATCGAGGGCAACCCCATTCCCTCGTTCTGCAGCCTCGTCGAGGAAGTCATCCCCGAGCAGGTCACGCTCGTCCCCGACGCCCACGACGCGATAACCTCCAACTGCGGATGGAACACCCTGGAACACAAGAGCTTCCTTACCGACATCTGCGCCCGCTTCAAGGCTCTCGGCATCCGCACTTCCATCTTCATCGACCCGGATCCCCGCATGGCCGAAGGTGCAGCCGACTGCGGAGCCGACAGAGTTGAACTCTACACCGCCGACTACGCCGCCCGTTACGGCGACGACCCTTCCCGGGCCATATCGCCATATTACCTTACCGCCGCCATGGCCCGCGACTGCGGTCTGGGGCTCAACGCCGGCCACGACCTCAACCTCGAAAACCTGGAATACTTCATCCGCACAATCCCCTGGACGGACGAAGTTTCCATCGGACACGCAATCATCTGCGACGCCCTCTACATGGGACTTGAGGCCACAATCCGGGCCTATCTTTCCAAGGTGAAGCCCTAAAAATTTGCTTTTTTCTCGCTTTGCTCGTAAATTTGCATTTTACTGAAGATAATCAACATTCAAACACAATATGAAAAACACTCCGCTTGTACTCAGCATCATCGCCCTTGCGGGCGTCGTAGCGCTCTGCATCGCCCAGCTCGTTCCCCAGTCAGACAAAAAGGCCGAGACCCCGGCCGAAGAGGGAGTTGAGGCAGTCGCCCAGAAAGGATCCATCGTCTATTTCAGCCTCGACCGCGTCCTGAGCGAATACGATATGGCCAACGAACTCCGTTCCGCCGTCGAATCCAAGGTACAGGGCATCCAGCAGGAAGTCAACCGCCGCGGCAACAAACTCCAGAAGGAAGGCAACGACCTCCAGGAGAAAATGAGCAAGGGACTCATCACCCGTTCCTCCGCCGAGGTTCAGGCCCAGAAGCTCCAGCAGCAGCAAGTCGATTTCCAGAACTACGCCGCAAAGAAGGAGCAGGAAATCGCCGAAGAGCAGTCCGTGATGATGAACCAGATCGGCGACGCCATCAAGAAATACATCGACAAGATGAACGAGACTTGGGAATACGCCCTCATCCTTACCACCCAGGGTGACGTTCTTCCCGCTCCGGTAGTCGCCGGCGATCCGGCCCTCGATATCACCGACACCGTCATAACCGGCCTTAACGAAGAATACGTCAAGACCAAGGCCAAGGAAAACAAGTAAGATGAAAACGCGGCTGCTGACGCTCCTGCTGACCGGGATCCTGGCGCTGCCCTGCGGGACGGCATTTGCCCAGGAATACACCCAGACGCCCGTCACCGTATCCAAGGACAAAGTCCGCGGACGCGACGGGAAGGTGTATCTGTCCCATGTGGTCAGGGAGCGTCAGACGCTGTTTTCCATTGCCAAGGCCTACGGCGTGAGCGTCAACGACATCTATGACGCCAACCCGGAAAAGGACCTCCGCACCGAAGGCCTCAAGCTCAACGACATAATCCTCATCCCGGCAACGGGCAGCGCCCAGGGCCAGACCCCGCTCGCCGAAGGGAAAGACGTCGTCTCCTCCGATGAAAAGGACGACATACCTCCCTACATCATCCACGTCGTCCGCTGGTACGAAAACATTGGCGATATCGCGCGCAAATACGACACCTCCCCCGAGGTCATCATGAAGGTCAACGGGCTTTCCTCCAAAAAGCTCAAGGCCCGCATGGAGCTCAAGATTCCGCGCAGCGCCGCCGATGCCGATGCCATGCTCTCGGACGAAAAGCCCGCCGCTCCCGACACAGCAGCAGTGGCTCCCGCCCCGGCCGACACCGCATCGAAAGAGCCGCTGGACGATTTCCTGTCCATTTTCACGCGCAAGAAAGAGGTCAAGGCGTCGCTTGTGCTGCCTCTGGCCGCCTCGTCCGGCAATCCGAGCGACAACTACATGGACTTCTACGCCGGCTTCCTCCTTGCCGTCCGCGACCTGGCCGAAGAGGGCATCACCACCGACCTGAGCGTCTACGACATGTCCGGCGGAGTGCTGCCGCTGTCGACCGACCGTCTCCGCGAGAGTGATTTCGTAGTCGGTCCCGTGTCCGTCCCGGACCTGCGTAAGGTCTTGGAAATTAACGCGCCCGGCACCCCGATCATTTCCCCGCTCGACCCTCGGGCAGTGGCGCTGGTGCGCGACCACACCTCACTTATCCATGCGCCGTCCCCGTACGACGCTCAATATGAGGAACTTGTAAGCTGGATCAAGGAAGACCTCCAGCCCGGTGACAAGGTCATTCTCATCTCCGAAAAAGGAGCCAAGAACACCGAAATCACCACTCTGACCGACTCGCTGATGCGGGCTTCCGGCATCCCCCACTCTTCTTTCAGCTATAGCATCCTTGAGGGCCGCAATGTCCTGGGTTCCCTTCTCCCGCTGGTCGGAAGCGGCTGCAACAGGGTAATCATCACCTCCGACAGCGAGGCCTTCGTCCACGACGTAGTCCGCAATCTCGGCCTGCTTCTCTACCGCAAACAAGCCGTCGTCCTCTACAGTGCCGCCCGCATCCGTTCTTTCGGTACGATAGAGGTGGAAAATCTCCACAATCTGTCCATGCACGCCGCACTCTCCTACCACATCGACTACGACGACCCGCGCGTAAGGCGTTTCCTCATGGCCTTCCGCGCCCTCTATAACACCGAGCCTTCGCAATTTGCCTTCCAGGGCTACGACATTGCGTCCTTCTTCATCCGCTCGGTCTATGAATTCGGCAACCGCTGGACCCGCAGCCTCGCTAGCCGCGACGCTGAACGTCTCCTCCAGTCCGACTTCAAATTCACCGAAGAAGGCGACCACGGCGGCCTCGTCAACCAGGGCGTCCGCCGCGTCATCTACCAGAGCGACTACTCGCTCCGCCTGCTGAAATAATCAATTGATAATCACCCGAGAAGAGCGCGGGCATTGGCGACGGCTTCGGGTGTGACGGTGGCGCCGCTGAGCATGCGGGCCAGTTCCTGGACACGCTGCTCGCCGTCGAGGCGCGAAATGGTGGAAACCGCCTTCCCGTCGGAAGTTATCTGCTTGGATACCAAGTAGTGGGCCTGTCCCTTGGCCGCGACCTGAGGGAGATGGGTTATCGCAAAGACCTGCATATCTTCGCCCATGCGGCAGATGAGCGAGCCCATGGCGTCGGCCGCACTGCCGGAAACGCCCGTATCTATTTCGTCGAAGACCATGGCCGGCATCTGGGCATAACGGGCAAGCATGGCCTTGAGGGCCAGCATTATTCGCGAGAGTTCGCCGCCGGAAGCGCAGCGGGAGACATCTACCGGATTACGTCCGGAAGCGGAAAAGAGGAAGCGTACCGAGTCGCGGCCGGCGGGTCCGGGCTGGTCGTCCTCGACCGAGGCTGAGAACACCGCCTGGTCAAGCTCCAGCGAGCGGACAAGCGACTGCACAGCCTGGCTGAAAGTGGCGGCGGAAGCGATACGGCCTTCATGAAGCACTGCCGCGATATCGCCGAGCTGGGCCGACAGGGAGGAAATCTCCTTTTCAAGGGCCTCACAGCGCTCCTGAAGGGAAGTCGAATCAAACAACATCCCCGAGAGCCTGTCCCTTTCGGCAATCAACTCCCCGACCGTGCGGCAGGAATGCTTGCGCAGCAGTTCATAGAGGAGCGAAAGCCTGTCGTCGACGATTTGAAGACGGTCTTCGGAAACGTCGGTACGCGATTCCAGGTCGCTTACTTCCGAGAGGATATCGTCCAGTTCCAGACGGGAAGATTCCATCCTCTCGGAGAGAGAAGAAGCCGCGGGAATGAACTGCCCGACCTTGTCAAGCAGGCGCACGGCCTCTTTCAGGGCCGAATCAATGCTTTCGCCGTCTTCGGGAGAGAGGCGCTGAAGGGCCTGCATCAAATTAAGTTTGATCTCCTCGGCATGGGCGAGCTGCTTTTGCTCGGCTTCAAGTTCCTCCAGTTCTCCGTCCTGCAGCTTCGCGTCTTCGAGCTGCCCGTATTGAGCCTGGATATAGTCGCGCTGAAGGGCGAGTTCCCTCAGCTTGGAGTCCGTGTCGGAAAGCTCGCTCCGAAGGGAAGTGAGATTCTTCCAGAGCGCACGGCTGCGTGAGACGGTTTCGGTCAGACCGGCATAATGGTCCAGCAGGGAAAGCTGGAAAGCATGGTCGGACAGCATCATCGTCTGATGCTGGGAATGGATGTCGAGAAGCCTGCCGGAAAGGGCCGAAAGCACCCCGACCTGCACAGGCTCGTCATTTACAAAGGAACGGGAACGGCCGGAGCGGCCAAGGACCCTGCGGATAGTCAGCGACCCGCCGTTCCATTCCAGACCGGCATCTTCGACTATTTCGCGGGCGGCAGCGTCTCCGGCGACTGAGAATTCGGCTTCAACCACGCAGTTGTCGCCATTTTCCCCGACCATCCCGGCGTCGGCCTTCGATCCGAGAACGAGGGAAAGGGCACCGAGAAGGATGGACTTGCCCGCTCCCGTCTGCCCGGTAATAATGACCAGACCCGCCGGAAAATCAATTTCCAACGAGTCTATAAGCACGTAATTACGGACGGAAAGGGAGCGGAGCATTGGGCCGGATCAAGCCTCCTTGCGCTCGTCTTCTTCGGATGCGCTACGGTAGTTCAATTCGCCTTCGAGGAACTCCTCAATCGCGACCAGAGCCGGTTTGGGCTGCCTTTCGTAGTATTTGGAGATTTCAATCTGCTCGCGGTTTTCGAAAACCTCCTCCATGGAGTCGCGCTCGTTCTTGAAATCTTCGAGTTTCTTGTTGAGCTCCTTCTTTTCGGCAAGGGCGATCTGGTTGGCCCTCTTGTAGAGGATGACTACCGTTTTGTAGATGTTGCCGGTGGGCTCGGCCAGGTACTTGATGTCCCTGGTGATGGTGTTGTTGGGAACTTTCTTCTTATCCATATCTTGTCTTTGTCTTCGGGAGGCAATCCCTGCCTTCCATATATAGCTACGCAGGGGCCTGGCGGAAAGTTTCAAAAAATTTATTTCGTCTTCGCGGAGGCCTTGCGCTCACGCTCGAAGTCCTTGTCGCGCTCGGAAAGGAGTTCGTCGGCATCGACATGGCGTCCGAGGGCCCGCTGTGCCCTGGCGTAGAGGGCGTCCATCTCGCGGCGGTAGGGCGACTCGGGAGCTTCGCCGACGAAATTGAGGTAGTCGTCGATGAAGGTCAGATAGCGCTCGCGCTGCTTGGCGTGGACACTGAGCTGGGCATATTTGTAGGACGATTTGGCGATGTAGTAGAGGATTTCTTCACGGTAGATGTTTTCCGCATCGTCGCGAAGGACGTTTTTCAGGGCGACGCGGGCCGCCATGTAGTCTTCCATCTTGAAATAGAGCTTCGCGGACTCGAAGGCCTTGGTGTCGAGCCTGTCGCCGAGCTCCTTGAGCATTCCGCGGCAATCTTCGGCGTGGTCGCTGGAGGGGTAGGCGCGGAGGTATTCGTTAATGGCCTGCATGGCCGTGCGGGTGGGCGCCTGGTCGAGCTCGTAACGGTATGTGGCCCTGTAGAGGCAGTCCAGACGCAGGAAGAGGGCTTCCGGGGTGAAGGTGCTGTGGGGATAGGTCTCCACGAAACTGGCGAAATTGCCCTCGGCCGTTTCGAAGTCTTTGTAGCGGTAGTTGGAAAGGCCGCGGTAATACTGGACAGTGTCATCCTTTTCGGTGCCGCTGGTCAGCATCGAAAGGGACTCGAACATGGCTGCGGACTTCTGGTATTTGCCCTGGTTGAAGTAGTCGAAAGCGGCTTTGTATTTGGCATCGACGTCGTTGCTGGCAAGGAGCGCATCATACTGGGACTTGCAGGAGACAAGGGCCAGCAGCGCGAGTAGAAGGACAGACAGTTTTCTGGTCATGACGGAGGCTATGCTTTATGGTCTATCAGGAACTTCTCCACGTCCAGGGCGGCCTGGCAGCCGGAAGCGGCGGCGGTCACGGCCTGACGGTAGCGCGGGTCGGCCACGTCGCCTGCGGCAAATACACCTTCGACGGAGGTTGCCGTCGTCTTGCCGTCGGTTATGATGTAGCCGTTTTCATCGGTCGAAACCAGGGGCCGGAAAAGGTCGCTGTTGGGATGATGGCCGATGCCGAGGAAGAAGCCGTCCACCTTGATATCAAAAACCTCGCCATCCTTGCGCAGAAGCCTTACGCCCGTAACTCCGAACTCGTCGCCGAGGACTTCCTGGGTGTTGCAGTTCCAGAGGACTTCGATGTTTGGGGTGGAGAAAACACGCTCCTGCATGGCCTTGGAGGCGCGGAACACGTCGCGGCGCACTATCATGTAGACTTTGCTGCAAAGGCCGGCAAGGTAGGTTGCCTCCTCGCATGCGGAGTCGCCGCCTCCCACCACGGCAACGACTTTCTTGCGGTAGAAGAAGCCGTCGCAGGTGGCGCAGGCCGAGACGCCCATGCCGCGGAATTTCTGTTCCGACGGGAGGCCAAGGTATTTGGCGGTGGCGCCGGTGGCGATAATCACGGTCTCGGCTTCAAGCTCGCGGCCTTTGTCGTCGACGACGCGGAAAGGCCTTTTGCCCAGCTCGATCTCCTTGATGCGGCCGGGACGGATTTCGGCGCCGAAACGGGCTGCCTGCCTCTTCATCTGGTCCATCAAGATGTTGGCATCGACGCCGTCGGAGAATCCGGGGAAATTTTCCACCACCGTGGTGGTCGTGAGCTGCCCGCCCGGCTCCATACCTTCGTAGAGGACGGGGGAAAGGGCTGCGCGGGAAGCGTAGATGGCGGCGGTGTAGCCGGCGGGTCCGGAACCTATGATGAGAACTCTGGTCTTTTCCATTGCAAACTTGAAGTTTTTAGCTTACAAAGTTAAAAAATATTTCAATATCTTTGTAGAACTAAACCGCATAACATGGAAAACAGAAGATCCTTCCTCAAGAAAACCGCCATGGCCGCCGCGGCTGTCGCCGGCACCCCCCTTCTCGAATCCTGCGGAAAGCAGGAGGCCCCTTCCCACGACAGTCTCATCGTCCCGCGCGGGGCGGGCCTGCCCATCACCGGCACCTTCCTCGATGAGATTTCCCACGATATCCCCCACCAGAACTGGGGCGAAAAGGAGTGGGACCGCGACTTCCGCTACATGAAGGCCATCGGCATCGATACGGTCATCGAAATCCGCACGGGCTACAGGAAATTCCTCACCTATCCGTCCCCTTACCTGCTGAAAAAAGGCTGCTACATGCCCTCGATGGACCTTGTCGACCTTTTCTGCCGCCTGGCCGAGAAATACGACATGAAATTCATGCTGGGTCTGTATGATTCCGGCCATTTCTGGGACACCCGCGACATGTCGCAGGACGTCGAAGACAACCGCTTCGTCATAGACGAGGTCTGGGAGCGCTACGGACAGCGCTACAAGAGTTTCGGCGGATGGTATCTCAGCGGCGAAATCAGCCGTGCAAACCGCAGCGCCATCGATTCCTTCCGCGCCATGGGGCGCCAGTGCAAGGAAGTCTCCGGCGGCCTTCCGACCTTCATTTCCCCGTTTATCGACGGCAGCAAGGCCGTTGATTCCGCCAGCGGCGCCCTGACGAAAGAAGAGGCCGTATCGGTGGAAGTCCACGAAAGGGAATGGAACGAGATTTTCGACGGCATCCACGACTATGTCGACGCAGTCGCGTTCCAGGACGGCCACATCGACTACAACGACCTTGACATCTTCTTCTCCGTCAACAAAAAGCTGGCTGACAAATACGGCATGAAATGCTGGACGAACGCCGAGACATTCGACAGGGACATGCCCATCAAGTTCCTGCCCATCAAGTTCGACAAACTCCGCATGAAACTTGAAGCCGCACGCCGCTGCGGTTACGACAAGGCCATAACCTTCGAGTTTTCCCATTTCATGAGCCCTCAGTCGGCCTACCTCCAGGCCGGTCACCTCTACAACCGCTACAGGGACTATTTCGAAATCTAGGGCTGTATGGCGGAAGTGATGTACAAAGGTCCGTCCCCGGACCAGTTTCGCGCAATGCTGCGCAGGCACAACCTCAAGGCCACGCCCCAGCGGCTGGCCGTACACGACGCCATGCTCGAGCTCGGACACGCTTCGGCCGACATGGTGTCGGAGGTGCTCGCCCGCGACGGCAAGGTGAAAATAAGCACCGCGTCAATCTACAACATCCTCTCCCAGATGGCCTCGCTCGGAATTTACTGCCGCCGCACCAGCACTACCAGCAAGATGTATTTCGACGTCGATCCCCATAGCCGCATCCACCTCTACGACACTTCCGCCGACACTTTCCGCGAGGTGCTCGACGACGAGCTGATGGGACTCGTGCAGGCCCACCTCGGCAAGCGCCGCTTCCGTGGCTACAAGGTCGACAGCATCGATATCCAGCTTATCTGCCATCCGACTCACAAACGCGTCAAGAAACAATGAAACGATTCCTACTCATCTGCCTGATCCCCCTGCTATGGGCCTGCGAAAAGAATGAGGCTCCGCTTTGGACGGGTGCCACCGAAATAGGCACTTTCAAAAACGGGGTTTTCGCGGCCGACGCCGGATGGACGGGGCGCATCACCGAAGCCGTCGTGGATGCGCCGACGGAAGACTACGAAAGGATACTGCTTCATTTCGACATGCTCCGGCCCAATGCCGGGGGCAGTTTCGACCTCCGCCTCACCGGCTGGGTCAAGCCTCTCACCAAGCCCGGACTCCTCAAGTCGGCAGCCGACCCCGACGACATAGGAAGCGACCCTATCACACTTGTAAACGGCTGGTTCGCAGGTGGATATATCAATATGGAACTTCGCTTCACGGCCTCGAAAAACACCAAGGTCACCCATTTTATCAACCTCGTGCTGGACGACGTTTCCCCTAAAAATCCCGAAGAGCCCGACACCCTTCGCTTCAGGCTCCACCACAACGGCTACGGCGACGTCTTCTACCCCACCGACCCCAAGGGCTCAAACGCCGCCGACTACGTTACCGGGACCGCATGGTTCTGCGTGCCGTCCAACGTCTTCCTGCCGGAAGGCACCGACGAAATGCCCATAAAAATAACCTGGCCGTGGTACGAAACCGACGACCAGGGTCTTTATACCGACAGGCTTAAGGACTTCAGCCGCAAAGGCACGCTGAAGCGCTACCCTGCGAAGCTGGCGAAATAGTCAGCAAATATCACATTTGTAATAAGATAGCCCACCACGGTGGATACGCCGACGCTTATCAGGCCCGGCATCATGAAGCTGTGGTTGAGCAGGTATTTCCCAATTATCGTCGTACCGGAACGGTCGAAGTTGACCGTCGCGATGTCCGAAGGGTAGTTGGGGATGAAGAAATAGCCATAGACGCTGGGCAGGACGCCGAGAAGCACCGGTCCGGCTATGCCGAGATTATAGGCCAGCGGCAGCATGGCGACCACCACCGCGCCCTGGGAGTTGATGAGCACGCTGACGAGGAAGAACACGAAGGCGATGCTCCATGGATATTTGGCAACAATGCCCTGCAGGGCCGTCTGCATCGTCTCCATGTAGTTGCTGAAATATGTGTCGGCGAGCCAGGCGATACCGTAAATCGCGACGACGGCCACCATGCCGCTCTGCCACACCGGCCCGGCAACCGCCTTCTTGGGACTGGCCTTGAAGAAGATGATCATCAGAGCCGCCGCGGAAATCATGATTATCTGGATGACGATGTTCATCTTCGGGATGCAGGTGATGGTTTTGAGCGTGTCGGAATCGACAAAGAACTGGATCGACGCGAAACAGACAATCACCGCAAGCGCCGTAAGGAACACATACACCGAGCCTTTAGCCTCCTTGGTAATTGCTTTGTCGAGGGTGGTCGCGGTGTTGCCGTACATGTAGCGGTAGGTCTCGGGGTCGGCGAGGCGCTTCTGGAACTCGGGGTCCTTGTCCAGGTCGAGACCGCGCTTGTAGGAAGCCGCGGCGGCAGCCATGAGGCCGCACAGGCACGACGGGATGGTCACCATCAGGATTTGCGGGATGGCGATATTGTAGCCGTTGGCGTTGGAAATGGTCATGAAGGCCACGACGGCCGCCGCGATGGGCGAACAGGTAATGCCAACCTGCGAAGCCACGGAGGCGACGCCGCAAGGACGCTCGGGTCGGATGCCTTTCTTGAGTGAAATGTCGCAGATGATGGGCATGAGGGTGTAGACGACATGGCCCGTGCCGACGAGCACCGTAAGGAAGAAGGTGGTCAGCGGAGCGAGGAAGGTGATATGGTCAGGATGCTTGCGGAGCATCTTCTCGGCCACCTGTATCATCCAGTCCATGCCGCCGGAAGCCTGCAGGATGCCCGCGCAGGTGACGGCGGCGATGATGATGTAGATGACGTCGGTCGGAGGGGTGCCCGGCTTGAGGCCGAATCCGAATACGAGGATGGCCAGGCCGATGCCGGAAATGGCCCCGAGGGCGAGGCTGCCGTAGCGGGAACCAACATAGAGCGCTGCCAGAACGATAAGCAGCTCGAGAATCATCAGGAACATTGGCTTAGTATTGTTTCAGTGTTTGTGGCGCAGGCATTATGGTCCTACGGGAGACGAAGATACGAAAAAACTGATTATCTTTGTATCGCTTAAGCAAAAAATCATGGAATTCGACACTTCAGTCCGCCTCCGGACTATGGAATCTTTCGACGTCGCATCCGGCATGTCGCCCGACGAATTCTGCAGGTCGGTCTGGGAAGCGGCATCCTCCCAATCCGGCCACGTCGGCGAGGGAGGCGGTTTTGACAGTTCCGAGGGCGCTTTCAGCGGAGCATCGTACTGGCTGGACTATTCCACCAGGTTCCAGACCCGCCATATCCTCGTAGAGATTACGCCCGCCGCCCCGGACGAAGGCTACCATGTCCGCATCAGCGCCGGAACGACGCCTTCCTACCTTTGGGACATCCTCGCCGGTCTCGCCGCACTGGCCGCTGCGTGGTGTCTGGGCAAGGTTTTCCGCCCTGCGCCGGCCGTCGGTTTCTACTTCGGCCTTGCCGCATCCGCCGCCGCCCTCGTGTGGCTTGCCTTCGAGTATGGCAAGGCTTTTGGAAGTGAAGAGGCCGGTAAACTGAAAAAAGCGATTCTATCGATATGAAAAGATATTTTCTCGCGGCGATCGCCGTCATCGTAAGCCTGAGCGTTTCCGCCCAGGACCTCGTGCGCTTCAACTACAACAAGAACGGTAAAATCTACACGGGCACGGAGCGCATCCGCGTCGAGGCTCCTACTTCCAAGGACGACGCTGTGGAGCTGAAGCTGACCCGCATCATCTTCCCCGACGGCGGCATAGTCTGGAAACTTCGCGCTGAATTCGAAGAGCCCACCCCCTGGAAAATGCCCAAGAACGCACCGATGACCATCAACACCACCGCAGGGAAGGTCGTAGTGCTGAAAAATTCGGCCGATTCGCCCAATCTCGTGGCTCCCGAAGGTCTGACCTCCGGCGGCAGGAAAGTGTATTGGAACTACGGCGAATACTATCTGGAAGACCCTGACCTAAGGAAACTCCTTGCCGGCGTCTCGGCCATAGACGTCCAGAAGCGCTGGTCCTCCGACGGCTACATCAAGGTAAATTATGCCGCCGACCAGTTCGGCGAAGCCCTCCGCAAGGCCCACAGGGCCATCACCGACGCCCCCGCCCCCGCCTTCGAGCTGGGCAGCCACCTCAAATCCCTGCAGGACCAGAAAGGCAGCCGCCTCGCCGAAACCCAGACCCTGCAGATAACATCCTCCCTTTCGGCTTCGCTGGTCTACCTCTATTATGCAGCCAGCAACAGCGACTCCTACGACCTCAACCTCTATCTCCCCGGCAAGACCATTCCCCTTGGCTCGGCGATAACCATAGTGACTTCCGGAGGTGAAGCAATCGAACTTCAGCAGGAAAAGGACCTCGTCGCAGGCCGCGTCATCTGCTACCCCACCGCCGACGAGCTAAAGTCCATGATCCGCGGCGTCGCCTCCGTCTCTGTCCAGACCACCGACGGCCCCGCCACCTTCTCATTCTCCGACAAGTCCTTCGCCAACGCCATCTACCGCCTCTACAACTCCCTCCAGACGGTCTCCATACTTTGACACCCCGTAACAACGCCTGTCAGTGTTTTTGGGTTTCATACCCATCTACGAGATGACTTGTTTTCGTATCGGGGGTGTATTAAAGCAAAAGATTTGCGAAGGTCTGACCGATTCATTAAATTTGTGGCTCCAAAACAAACCGTATCAAAGATGCCTGATTTCAAGTATGCGCCGATGTTTCAGCTCGGCCAGGACACAACAGAGTACTACAAGATCCCCGGATCGGAGAAACTTGTAAAAACATCCAAGTTCGGAGGCCACTGCGGCTGCGGAGGAAAGACCATCCTGGAGGTATCTCCGGAGGCGCTGACGCTGGTTGCTCAGCAGTCTTTCCATGACTGCCAGTTCATGCTGCGCCGCGCCCACAACGAGCAGGTGGCTGCCATTCTCAATGACCCGGAGGCCTCGGACAACGACAAATACGTCGCCCTGCAGTTCCTTCGCAACGCGGAGACGTCCGTCAAGGGCATCCTCCCCTTCTGCCAGGACACCGGCACGGCCATCATCCACGGCGAGAAAGGCCAGAGGGTATGGACGGACTTCGAGGACGAAGAGGCCCTGAGCCGCGGCGTTTTCAACACCTACACGCAGGAAAATCTCCGCTACAGCCAAAACGCCCCGCTGGATATGTACAACGAGGTCAACACAAAGTGCAACCTCCCTGCCCAGATCGACATCGAGGCCACCCAGGGCGACGAATACCGCTTCGTCATGGTGGCAAAGGGCGGCGGCAGCGCCAACAAGACCTACTTCTACCCCATGACCAAGGCCACCATCCAGAACGAAGGCACCCTCATCCCCTTCCTG
>ONKE01000063.1 GCA_900318355.1 uncultured Bacteroidales bacterium | reverse complement strand
GGCTGGCCAAAAAGATTCTTCACTACGTTCAGAATGACAGCCTGATGTCATTCTGAGGCAGGTAAGGCCTGCCGAAGAATCTCTTTTTTAGTCAGCCCCTTGAATCTTAACCGAGATAACCTTTGAGCAATTTGCTGCGGCTCGGACTCTTTAGCCTACGGATGGCCTTTTCCTTGATCTGGCGCACTCTCTCGCGCGTGAGGCCGAATCGCTCGCCGATTTCCTCGAGGGTCATTTCCTGGCAGCCGATTCCGAAGAAGGATTTGATAATCTCCCTTTCGCGGCTGGACAGGGTCGAAAGCGCACGCTCGATTTCCGTAGTAAGGGACTCGTTGACGAGACCGCGGTCGGCGCTCGGAGAGTCGTCGTTGGGGAGAACGTCGAGAAGGCTGTTGTCTTCGCCTTCGACAAAGGGGGCGTCCACCGAAACATGGCGTCCGGAGACCCTCAGCGTATCGGAAATCTTGTCTTTCGGGACGTCGATCATCTCGGAAAGTTCCTCGCTGGAAGGCTGGCGCTCGTTTTCCTGCTCGAATTTCGACAGGGCCTTGTTGATCTTGTTGAGGGAACCTACCTGGTTCAGAGGCAGGCGCACGATACGCGACTGCTCGGCAAGGGCCTGAAGGATGGACTGGCGGATCCACCAGACCGCATAGGAAATGAACTTGAATCCGCGGGTCTCGTCGAATTTTTCGGCGGCTTTGATCAGGCCGAGGTTGCCTTCGTTGATAAGGTCGGGAAGGCTGAGACCTTGATTCTGATACTGTTTTGCAACGGAAACTACGAAGCGCAGATTTGCCCGGGTAAGTTTTTCAAGGGCTTCCTTGTCACCTTTGCGGATGCGCTGGGCCAGCTCGACTTCTTCTTCGGGAGAAACCAGCTCCTCACGGCCGATTTCCTGTAAATACTTGTCCAGCGATGCACTTTCGCGGTTGGTGATGGACTTTGTAATCTTAAGTTGTCTCATATAAAAAATTTGGGTCCCTTCCGGAAAACCTGTGGAAGGGACCCGGAAGCGTTTTATTCGTCTTTTCCGAATGTTATGTAGGAAGCCTTGCCCGTGGCCGATATACCTTCGATGTAGATTGTACGGCGGCTCTTCTTGGCGATGTCAATCACATCTTCGGCCTTCGAGACCGCCTGATCGTTGACATACTGGATGATAAAGCCTTCGCTTGCACCTGCATCCAGCAGCTTGCCGGGACCGACGCTCACAATCTCGACTCCCTTCTTGAGCCCGAGGCGTTCGAGGGTTTCGGATTCGGCCGTGCGGATTTTCGATCCGTAGAATGCAATCGATCCGTCGGCATCCACGGTTCCGGTTTTTTCGGCGTCGCCGCTGAAGACGACAGTAAGGACTTTCTGCTTACCGTCGCGTATGACGGTTATCGTCGTTTCGTCACCGGGGTGGAAGCTGTTGACCTTCTCCTGAAGAGCGGGAGCGGTTGCAATCTTGGTGGAATCGATGGCAATGACAACGTCGCCATGCTTGATTCCGGCCTTGTCGGCGGCACTTCCTTTCACAACTTCGTCTATATATACGCCCGAAGTTGTCGAAAGTTTCAATTCCTGGGCAATTTTGTCCGTAACGGTGCCCATGGTAACGCCGAGTTTGGCGCGGCGGACGGTACCGAAATCGATAAGGTCGCCTACGATCTTCTTGACGATATTGACAGGCACGGCGAAGGAATATCCTGAATATGCGCCTGTCTGCGAAACGATGGCGGTGTTGATGCCGACGAGCTGGCCGGCTTTGTTGACCAGGGCGCCGCCGGAGTTGCCGGGGTTGACTGCCGCATCGGTCTGGATGAAGGACTCGATCTTGAACTCACGGCTGTTTGAGGGCATCGAGCGGCCCTTGGCGCTGACAATACCGGCAGTGATCGTGCCGCGGAGCTCCGCGCCAAGCGGGCTGCCGATGGCAAGGACCCATTCGCCGAGACGAAGCTTGTCGGAGTCGCCGAGCTCGACGGTAGGAAGTCCCTGAGCGTCAATCTTGATGAGGGCGACGTCCGTTGCCGGGTCGGTTCCGACTATCGTTGCGTCGTAGGTCTTGTTGTTGTTAAGGGTAACGCTGACTTTGGTCGCGCCCGAGACGACATGGTTGTTGGTCACGATGTAGCCGTCGGGACGGATGATGACGCCGGAGCCGCTCCCCTTCTGGTCGCGCTGCTGCGGCTGTCCGAAGAAGTATTGGAAGAACGGGTCGAGGTATTGCTGCTGGCTGCGGACGGTGACCTCGACATAGACCACCGCGTCAACGGCGGATTCAGCCGCAAAAGTCAGGTCGGGATAATCGGTCTGTGACAGATTGACAGTCCGGTAGGACGAACCGTCGGCTGCGACCTGCGCCACTTCCGGCGAAGTCTCCGGCTGATTGTATTTAACCACGCCAAGGGCTGTCAGACCTGCAACGGCCGCTGACAGCAAAACGGTAACTGTAATCATTTTCTTGTCCATATATTTGTCATTAACTATTCTATCTTTCAAAGCCACGTGCAGCAAGGTCAAACTCCATGCCAAAAAGGATGCGGCGAAGGCCCATTTTTTAGTTCCCTGCAAAGGATATTCGGAAATTATTTGCTATCTTTGCTTACTAATAGATTTGTGATATTTAAAACAACCGCATATGAAATTTGCCGTATCAAGCTCAGAACTTCTCAGGGCCATCCTGACAGTCCAGAAGGCCATCCCTTCAAAAGCCGCCGAAGCCATCCTGGACAACTACCTTTTCGACCTCAAGGACACCACCCTTGAAATCACGGCCTCCGACATGGAGATCACCCTCCGCACGACCATCACCGTCGACAACACCACCGACGAAGGCCGCATCGCTGTCCCGGCGCGCCAGATGACCGACCTGCTGAAGGAACTTCCCGACCAGCCCCTGACAATCAGCACCCTGAGCGACAGCTCCTTCGAATGCGCATGGGCGAGCGGTGCATCCCAGCTCCCCTACTTCAACCCCGACGACTATCCCCAGATCAAGTCCGTCGGCGAGGGCGCAGTCACCATCGAGATCCCTGCGGCAACGCTCCTTGACGGCATCGCAAGCACAGTCTACGCCTCCTCCGACGAGGAAAGCCGTCCCATAATGAACAGTATTTTCTTCGACATCAAGGCCGACAGCACCACAATGGTCGCATCCGACCTTCAGAAGCTTATCTGCTACTCCGCCACCGACGTCAAGACCCCCGGCGACGCTTCGTTCATCCTCAACAAGCGCCACGCCGCCATGATCAAGGCCATCCTCGGCAAGGAAGACGGCAACGTAACCATCACCTTCGACGACAAGATCGCCATCTTCCGCTTCGGCGCGACGACGGTCATCAGCTGCCTTGTCATCGGCAAATATCCGGACTACCGGACCATCATCCCGAAAAACAACTCCAACATCCTCAATATCAACCGCAACCAGCTTCTCAACACGGTCCGCCGCATCGCGGTCTGCTCGCCCAAGGCCTCGAACCACATCAAGTTCGACCTCAAGCCGGGAAGCCTGGAAGTGTCGGCACAGGACGTAGGATTCGAAATCGCCGCCCACGACAAGATTTCCTGCCAGTACGACGGAGACGACCTCACCATCGGTTTCAAGTCAACCCACATCAGCGAAATCCTGAGCAACCTCACATCCGAAAGCATCATCATGAAGTTCGCGGACAAGCGCCGTTCCGCGCTTATCCTTCCCGACGGCGATGACGCTTCCGCACAGAAGGTATTCGGCATCGTAATGCCGATTATGGTTCGATAGGCTACCTGCGAGATGGAACTGCAACTTCAGCGGCCGCTGCTTTTCTTCGATATCGAGAGCACCGGCCTCAATATCGCTGCCGATGCGATAATCGAGCTTAGTTTCGTAAAGGTCTTCCCCGATGCCGAAAAGCAGATCAAGACCTGGAAAATCCGTCCCTGGGACTATCAGCGCCGCGTTCAGATCCCCATCACCCCGGGCGCATCCGAGGTCAACGGAGTAAAGGACGAAGACCTGGTAGACTGCCCCCGTTTCATCGAAGTCGCCCCGGAGATAGCCTCCTGGCTGCGCGACAGCGACCTGGCCGGCTTCAACTCGGCCAAATTCGACCTTCCGATGCTCGCGGAAGAGTTCGAGCGCGCCGCACAGTATTGCCGCAGCCGCATCGACGACCCCAAGACCGATCCAGACCGCAAGGCCAAGGCTCAGGAAACGCTCGCCCTGATAGACATAGACCTCCACGGCGCCCGCATGGTCGACGTCCAGAACATCTACCACTATATGGAGCCGCGCAACCTCAGGGCGGCATACCGCTTCTACTGCGGCGGCAATGATTTCGAAAACGCCCATACCGCCGAGGCCGACACACTCGCGACATACGAGGTCCTGAAAGGCCAGCTGGACATGTACAGCACCGCAGACAGCTACCACGAACAGCCGCTTAAAAACGACGTCGAATACCTGAGCGGCATCGGCGGACGTTCCAAGGGCGTCGACTTCGCGGCACGCATCATAATGCGCGACGGAGTGCCTGTAATCAACTTCGGCAAATACAAAGACAGGCCGGTCCGCGAAGTCTACGAAAAGGACCGCGGCTATTTCCGCTGGATAGAAGACGGCGAATTCACGCTCGACACCAAGAGCCAGTTCCGCCGCCTTGCCCGCGAATTCGACGAAGAAAAGAAAAACCGCCCCGTAACCGAAGACGACCTCGCGGCGCTGAAACAGAAATTCGGTTCGGCATAACCCCTGCGCGCAGTGAAAAACCAGATGATGTGCTGCGGGACAGCCCGCTTTTCCCGTAACGAGACCTTCGGAACCACGATGGGACAGGTAAAGGCCGAACTTGCGGCCTTCGGGAAAGTCACGCCCGGCGACGAGCTCTCCCCCGGCAAGGCTCCGGCCACCACCGGCCCATGCGACTTGTTCCTTGACGCATCAACGCCATGGACAAACCGCTACTACGCCGCCCAGGTAAGGTCCGCCGGCAGCGACACTTCATCTGACGGCCAGTCCATCTGCCACTATGCCGTTTCCCTGAAGGAGGGCCACAGCAGCGGCTGGCTGCGCACTGCCTGTTTCTCGCTCGCCGCCACACTTGCCGTCTGCTTCATGTTTTCCGGGCTGTGGAAGCCATGGAGCGGGATTTTGGGACTGATTGCGCTGCTTCTGGTAGTTTACAGGTGGATTGCCCCAAGCAGAAAGGCTGTCAACCTCGCCGGGACAATAATAAAAAAGCTCGAAGACCTGAGCCTTCGAGCCTGAAAGAGCCGCAAACGGGACTCGAACCCGCGACCTACGCATTACGAATGCGTCGCTCTACCAACTGAGCTAAAGCGGCCTTTTGCCTTATGACGACAAATTTGGACTGCAAAGATATAAAATTTTTCAGTAAATCCAATGGGACTTTCGATACAAAGTGATATTCTGGTCGTAGGCGGCGGGGCGGCGGGGCTCATGGCAGCTTGCGGCGCGGCATCTGCCGACAACCACCCGCTTGTCACCTTGCTCGAAAAAATGCCACGTCCCGGCAGGAAAATCATGATTACCGGCAAGGGCCGGTGCAATTTCACCAATCTCAAGGACTGGAATGCTTTTTCCGGGCACATCCGCACCGACAGCCGCTTCCTGCGCCCCGCCTTCTATAATTTCACGCCGGAGGATGCGATCGCATTTTTCGAGTCCGAGGGCGTAGAAACGGTCGTAGAACGCGGCGACAGGGTGTTTCCGGCCTCATATAAAGCCTCAGACATAGTAGATGCGCTCTCGCGACGTGCCATCAGCCTGGGAGTCATGCTCATGGCCGATTCCGGTGTCAAACGCATAGAAACTTCTCCGGAGGGCTTCGTCGTCATCTGTGGCGGCGGCAAACGTTACGAAGCGCAAAAGCTTATTATCGCTACCGGCGGTCTTTCCTATCCCCGCACCGGCAGCAGCGGCGACGGATACGCCTGGGCCGAACGACTCGGCCACCATCTCCGGCCGAGATTCCCGTCCCTGACAGCCATCGTTCCCCGCGGCTATAAAGACCTTGAAGCAGGTCCCAGCGTAGGACGCATCGCGGCCAAAGTGCTCGGAGGTATGGATGAGACGGAGATTCGCCAGGAGAGTGCCCTTCCGCCGGGCTACCCTTCCCCGACCGGCCATATTCCACGCGAGACGCCATTGTCGGAATGGGGCATGAAACTCTGCGGCCTCTCGCTGGACAACATAACCCTGACCCTCGGGCAGGGAAAAGACATCCTCCAGCAGGAGACCGGCGACATCAGCTTCACCGACGGAGGTCTCGAAGGACCGCTTGGCTTTGCCGTAAGCCGCAACTGCGTCAAATGCATACTGAACGGCGGAAAGCCCTGGGTCAAGATCGACCTCAAACCCGGAATCGAGGCCGAAGCGCTCCTTGGACGCATCAAGAGGCTATGGGATGAAATTCAAGGTGATCCGCGCAGCAGAGGCCAGAACATCCGTCAGCTTTCGAAAATCCTGCTCGGCAAATTGCTGCCGTGGGAGGCCGTCGATGGCTTCATCCAGGGCAACCCCGGCATATTCGGCAACAATAAAATATCGCTGCCGGCACTTGCCGAAGCCCTCAAAGAATGGCGCATGGACATAGCCGGTTTTGTCGGATATGAACGCTGCGTCGTAACGGCAGGCGGGGTCGACACCTCCGAAATACTGCCGAAGACCCTTGAGTCACGGCTCGTAAAAGGGCTCTATTTCTGCGGAGAAATACTTGATATAGACGCAGATACGGGAGGATACAACCTTCATCTCGCTTTTTCGACCGGCCTTCTCGCCGGGCAGAGCGCAGCAAAGGCTATTTCGAAATAACGCCGCTTCCCGCAAGTTCGTCGCAATCATACCAGGTCGCGAACTGCCCCTGGGTAATACCACGCTGGGGCTCGTCAAAGAGTATGAACAGGCCGTTCGGACGGCAGATCAGAGTCGCGTCCTGAAGAGGCTGACGGTAGCGGATGCGTACCCTGTAACGCCGCATCTCCCCTGGCAGCATCGCCTCGGAAGGCCTGATCCAGTGAATTTCGTCGGAAGCGACCCTCAGGCAGATCCTCGACAGGCCGGGGTGCCTGTGACCTTCGCCGACGTAAACTATATTGCGCTCCACGTCAGTCGCTATGACAAACAGCGGATCCTTATGGCCGCCGATATTGAGACCCTTCCGCTGCCCGACGGTATAGAACTGTGCACCCTCGTGCCGTCCAACCACGGCGCCGAACGGATTGGGCTTGTAGCGGGTCTTCTTCACGTGGTGACGGCCGCTCTTGTAAGTTTCAGTCTCGAAACTGAGGTCGTATTCCATCGGAAGGGAAAGACGCATCAGTTCCTCGTCAGTCAAAGCGGCAATGGCATCCCGGCCATATGGAGAAACGCCGGAACAACCACCCTCGTTCCCGGGAGTTCCCATAATCCAACGGGCACGCAGGTCTTCCCTCCTTAACGCCTGGTCTTCAGATACATATCCGCTCACGAGCGAAGGGACGGCGCCATCTTTCCGAATCGACGCCAGCGTCTTCCCAATGAAATCGTACTGCTCATTTCCGGCGTAATACGCATCAAAGACTTCAACGACGTCACCTTCCACGCTGGTAAGCTTCTGCTTGAGGAAGGTGGGAAGATCGACTTTACCGACAAAGCAAATGCCCTGAGAGTCCTTTTTCGTTGCCGAGGGCAGATCCGCATCCGCGGCAAGTTTCCGGACTTCGGGTTTAGTCAGGCCGCCTATAGGGAAAAGCGCATGGGAGAGCTGGTCCTGATTCAGCTGGCAGAGGAAATAGCTCTGGTCTTTGTCAGGGTCGACGCCGGCGAGCAACTTCCACGAGCCGTCCGGAGCCGGTTCCTTACGGACATAATGCCCCGTCGCGACATAGTCGGCACCAAGGCGGTTCGCTGCCTCCAGGAAGGCATCGAACTTTATTTCACGATTGCACAGGACATCGGGATTGGGTGTGCGTCCGCGGGCATATTCATCGAACATGTAGTCCACCACGCGCTGACGGTATGGACCGGAGAGGTCGATGAAATAAAAAGGAATACCTATTTTCCGCGCCACCATCTCCGCAAGGAAACGGTCTTCTTCCCACTGGCAGTCTCCATGGAGCGTCGCATCGGCATCATGCCAGTTCTGCATGAACATGGCAAAGACATCGTAGCCCTGCTGCTTCAGCAGCAAGGCGGCTACGCTGGAGTCAACTCCTCCTGAAAGTCCTACGCAGATTTTCATCACAAAAAAAGGGAAAGCTTAGCACATCGCACCGCTACGACCTCCTACCCTTGCTGCCTTCCGGCCCTGGGGGAATTCAGAGGGAGCTGGT
>ONKE01000035.1 GCA_900318355.1 uncultured Bacteroidales bacterium | reverse complement strand
GAAACACGCGAACTTGCGATTAAATAACACTGATTTCAAAGAACTCTTATTCTACGGCGTTCGCGCCGTGGCGTAAAATCTATAAAATTAACGAACTATTGATTGCAGGAAACGGGCTTTTTTTGTAACTTGCGCAAAATATATGCTTACTGGAATGAAAGACACTGCGCTGGTTGTCGTGGACATGCTCTACGACTTTATTGACGGAACCATGGCATGCGGCCATGCCGAAGAGGCCGTGGCCGAAAGCCTCCGTTTCATAGACAGGATGACTTCCGAAAAACTTGAAGGCCCGGAAGTCATACAATCCCGTTTCCCGATACTTTTCGTGTGCGACCATCATCCCGCCGACCATTGTTCCTTCAAGGCCCAGGGCGGTCCCTGGCCGCCGCACTGCGTTCAAGGCACCCGCGGTGACGAAGTCCACGACAGCCTCAAACCCTACGTAAGCGAAGAATTCACCTTCTACAAGGGCTACAAGGCCGACAAGGAGCAATACTCCGGTTTCGAGGGCATCAACGAAGCCGGGCAGAGCCTTGGCGACGTACTCGACACGATGGAAATCCGCCGCGTTTATGTGTGCGGCATCGCCACTGAATTCTGCGTCCGCCAGACCTCTGAAGACCTCAAGGCCGCCGGCTACGAGGTCATCGTCCTTCGCGATGCAATAGGCTGGGTGGATCCCAAGGGACACGAGGGGGCTCTCGCCGCCATGGAGGCCGAAGGCATCCGCCTTGCATGAAAGACCTTCTCTCAGACCTTAACATACGCCAGCGGGAGGCCGTCCAGACCACCGAAGGCCGCATTCGCGTAATCGCCGGCGCCGGGACGGGCAAAACAAAAGCCCTTACCCACCGCTACGCATATCTGGTCAATGTCCTGGGCATCGACCCGGCCAATATCCTCTGCCTGACCTTCACCAACAAGGCCGCGTCCGAAATGCGGCAGCGCATCGCCGCAATGGTCAAAAGCGGCGACTACAACGATTTCGTCTGCACCCTTCACGGATTCTGCGTCAAGTTCCTGCGCAAGGAGATTTACCGTCTGGGATTCCCGAAATCCTTCACCATCCTCGACGAGGAAGACTCCAAGGCCCTGGCCAAGGAATGCATGGACGAACTCGGACTTAAGCGCACCGAAAAGACCGTAAAACTGTTTCTCGAGGGCATCGGGGCGGAAAAAGCGCTCAATGGCTATATCGAGGCCTACATGCTCCCGGGCTCCGTAATCACGGACCACATGCGCGGCGGAAACCTGGCATGCTACGTTTCCCGCCAGATGAAGAACTGGGCGCTGGACTTCGACGACCTGATGAACTTCACGCTGTTTATCCTCGACCGCTTCGAAGACGCCCGCACGGCCTGGCAGGAGGCCCTCAACTACATCATGGTGGACGAGGCGCAGGACTGCAACCTGGACGACTGGAACCTCATCGAAAAGCTTGCGGCACGCCACCGCAACCTCTTCGTGGTCGGAGACCCTGACCAATGCATCTACGAATGGCGGGGCGCCAAGCCGGCCAGGTTCGTGGAGTTCGCCTCCGACCGCGACATAATCCTGGACGAAAACTACCGCAGCACGCCCGGGATCCTGGATATAGCCAACTGCGTAATTGCCAACAACCGCAACCGCATCCCCAAAGACCTCTTCACCCGCCGCGCCGACGGAGTCCCGGTGATCCATTTCCACGGCAAGACCGAATCAGAAGAGATGGAATGGATCGTCGGCCGCATACGCGCCCTCGTTGAAAGCGGCGCCTCAAGCCGCGAAATCGCCATTCTCTACCGCAGTTCGTGGCAGTCACGCGCCCTGGAGCAGGCCCTGCTCAATGCGGGGATAAGCTATTCCATATGGGGCGGAACGCGCTTTTTCGAGCGCAAGGAGATTAAAGACACCCTGGCATATCTGAGGCTGCTCGTCCAGCCGGATGACGACGTGTCGCTGCTTCGGATAATCAACACGCCGTCACGCAAACTCGGGAGGTCTTTCCTCGACTCGCTCCGGTCCTATGCGCTGAGCGAAGACACGTCGCTATATCGAGCCCTTCTCGCCCACCACGGCGAAATGGGGAAAGCCTCGGCTTCGGAGTTTGTCCGGCTCATTGAAGACGGCCGCGCCCACGTGGAGACTTCGACGATATCCGACCTTGCCAACCGCATCCTGGAAGGGAGCCTCTACAAGAAGGCGCTGCGCGAAGACCAGGACGAAGAACGTCTGGAAAACCTCGACGAACTGCTCGCCAGCATGCGCTTCTACGAGCAAAGCCACGCGGAGGAAGAGCCTACGCTGGTGGAATATCTTCAGGACATCGCCCTCTACACCAACGCCGACTATCGCCAGGACACGGGCTCGCTCAAAATGATGACCATCCACCAGGCCAAGGGGCTGGAGTTCCCCTACGTCTTCATCACGGGTCTGAGCGAGGGCATTTTCCCAAACATGCGCACGATCCGGGAATGGAAGAAAAACGGCGAGGAAGAGGAAAGGCGCCTGATGTACGTGGCAGTGACGCGTGCGGAAAACGCGCTGTTCCTCTCGGAGTCCGAGGGCTACAACGTGGCCACGAAGATGAGCAAGTACCCATCGCGTTTCCTCGACGAAATACGGCGCGACATGGTCGTGCTCGAAGGGACTATCCCGGAGTCGCTATGGCGCGGGACCCGCAACATGGTCCACGTCCTGGACGAAGAATCGTATGTTCCTGACATCAGGCCCGCAAAGGGCGGCTCATTCGAGGTCGCAGACGGATTCGCGGCCGACAGGAACGCCTACAACAGCCCGTTCAGCATAGGCGAGACCGTGGTCCACGATATTTTCGGAGAGGGGGTCATCCTTGCCGCGAACGACGATTTCTCATCTTTCCAGGTCCAATTTGCCGACGGGTCGACGCGCTTCCTGCGGGCCCCGTTCCTCCACAGGGCCGACTTGCCGTAACTCTAACCCCGACGCAGGCGAAGGCTGTTGCAGACGACGCAGACCGAACTCAGCGCCATGCAGGCCGCTCCGACCATGGGGCTGACCATAAACCCGCATACCGGATAAAGCACTCCGGCGGCAAGGGGGACGGCCAGGACGTTGTAGAAAAAGGCCCAGAACAGGTTTTCCTTGATTATGCGGTCGGTCCTGCGCGAGAGGTCTATCAGCTGCGGAATCTTTTGCAGGTCGGATGTCACAAGGGTCACCATGGCGGCGTCCATGGCGATGTCGGTTCCGCTGCCCATTGCGACGCTGAGGTCGGCACGGGCCAGGGCGGCACTGTCGTTGATGCCGTCGCCCACCATGGCAACGGTATGGCCCTCGGCCTTAAGGGCTGATATGTAGTCGGCCTTGTCGGCAGGGAGGCAGCGCGAGCGGAAATCGTCGACTCCGGCCTCTGCGGCTATTGCCGCGGCGCGGCCCGGTTCGTCGCCCGACATCATGTGGACGGCAAGTCCGCGGCGGCGAAGCTCGGCAACCGCAGCCACTGAAGTCGGCTTGAGACGGTCTTCGCCCAGGTCGTCGATGCGGCCTACGGTGAGCGTGCCGGTCTTGTCAAGCACCACCGTATCGACGCGCCGGGCGGTCTGGAGGCTGTCGGCGTCCTTTACGAGAATTCCTTTGGATGCGGCATTGCCGATACCGGCGATAATTGCGGTCGGCGTGGCGAGGCCCAGGGAGCACGGACAGGCGATGACGAGCACCGTGACCATGGACAGAAGCCCCATTGCAAGGCCTTCTCCCGGCATCAGGACTATCCAGGCCACAAGCGTGAGCAGGGAAATGCCGATAATGACGGGAACGAAAACAGCGGCGACTTTGTCCACCGTCCTCTGGATGCGGGCTTTGCTGCCCTGGGCGTCCTGCACCATGCGGATAATCGCGGCGAGCATGGTCTCGGAGCCGGTCTTGTCGGCGCGCATGCGGAAAGAGCCCGCCTGGTTGATGGTGCCGGCGTACACGACCGAGCCGGGCCCCTTTTCAGCAGGAACCGGTTCCCCTGTCATCATGCTTTCGTCCACCGTGGAGCTGCCTTCGACCACCGTGCCGTCTGCAGGGATGCGCGAGCCCGGGGCGATGTCGACGATATCTCCCGGCCTGACATTCACCTCTTTGGGCTGAAGGCCTTTCAGGGCGCGGATTGCAGCCGTGGTGCCATGCTTGGCCTTTTCTTCGAGGAGCCGGCCCAGAAGGATGAACGCCACTATCATGGCCGAAGACTCGAAATACAGATGAGCCTCCAGGCCGCGGCTGGTCCATACTCCGGGGAAAGCCAGATTGAACAAACTGAAAAAGAAGGAGATACAGGTCGAAAGCGCGACCAGGGTGTCCATGTTGGCGCTGACGTGGCGGGCCTGGTTCCAAGCCGTGACGATAAAACGGCGTCCGCACCAGAAAACGGCCGTCCCTGCAAGGACTGCCATGGCGATCCCACGGCCATGGAAGGGCTTGAAGCCCATGGCGAGCAGCATCACGAGCGCCGCGAGAACGGCCGCCGCGATCGCATCGCGTTTCAACGAGGAATATACATCTTCCCGTCTTCGGTCAGCCTCGTCTTCCGGGGCAGGCTCGTCTTCATCCTCGCCGACCAGAAGGTCGTAACCGGCGGCCTGGACGGCCTCGCGCAGTTTTTTTCCGGATGTCACTCCCGGGTCATAGTCGACCTGAGCGCTGTTGGAAGCAAGGCTCACCGAGGCGTTTTCGACTCCGGGGCAGCCTTTGAGCGTATTTTCGACACGGGCGACGCATGCCGCGCAGCCCATTCCCTCGACGGGGAAATTCTTTCTTACTGTCTTTGCCATGCCGCAAAGATACGGAAGTTTCCCGACTTGGACAATGATTCCGGATATGACAATTTGGCAGGACGAGGGCGGTGGCACGGCATTGGATAGAACTCTGTCGGCCCGGCGGACTGTACCCCCGGGCATGACAAAAAGGAAAACAAATATAAAAAGGAGTAATATTATGGGTAAAATCATCGGAATCGACCTCGGCACGACCAACAGCTGCGTAGCAGTGATGGAAGGCAACCAGCCTACGGTCATCATCAACAACGAAGGCCAGCGCACCACCCCGTCCGTGGTTGCGTTCACCGAAGGCGGCGAGCGCAAGATCGGCAACCCGGCCAAGCGTCAGGCAATCACCAATCCTAAGAACACGGTCTTCTCCATCAAGCGTTTCATGGGCGAGACCTACGACCAGGTGGGTCGTGAGGTAGCCCGTGTGCCTTACAACGTCGTCCGCGGCGACAACAACACTCCCCGCGTGGAAATCGACGGCCGCATGTATTCTCCGCAGGAGATCAGCGCAATGATTCTCCAGAAGATGAAGAAGACGGCTGAAGACGATCTGCGTCAGGAAGTTACCGAGGCTGTCATCACAGTCCCGGCCTACTTCAGCGACTCCCAGCGTCAGGCCACCAAGGAAGCCGGCAAGATCGCCGGTCTCGACGTCAAGCGTATCATCAACGAGCCTACCGCAGCGGCCCTCGCCTACGGCCTCGACAAGAAGAACAAGAACATGAAAGTCGCTGTCTACGACCTCGGCGGCGGCACCTTCGATATTTCCATCATGGAACTTGGCGACGGCGTGTTCGAAGTCAAGTCCACCAATGGCGACACCCACCTGGGCGGCGACGATTTCGACCAGAAGATCATCGACTGGCTGGCCGCCGAGTTCGCTTCCGAAAACGGCGGAGCCGACCTCAAGAAGGATCCTATGGCCCTGCAGCGCCTCAAGGAAGCCGCCGAGAAGGCAAAGATCGAGCTTTCCAACCAGACTTCCACCGAAATCAACCTGCCTTACATCATGCCGGTCGACGGCGTGCCCAAACACCTGGTAAAGAGCCTCACCCGCGCCAAGTTCGAGCAGCTCTGCGACGATCTCTTCGCCCGCAGCATCGAGCCTTGCCGCAAGGCCCTCGCAGACGCCCACCTGAGCGCTTCCCAGATTGACGAGGTCCTCCTCGTCGGCGGCAGCACCCGTATCCCGAAGGTCCAGGAAATCGTCAAGGAGTTCTTCGGCAAAGAGCCCAACAAGAGCGTCAATCCCGACGAGGTGGTCGCTATCGGCGCCTCCATCCAGGGCGGTGTCCTGGCAGGCGACGTAAAGGATGTCCTCCTGCTCGACGTCACTCCCCTTTCGCTCGGTATCGAGACCCTGGGCGGCGTAATGACCCGCCTCATCGAGTCCAACACCACCATCCCGACCCGCCGCAGCGAGGTGTTCTCAACGGCCGCTGACAACCAGCCTTCCGTCGAGATCCGCGTCCTCCAGGGCGAGCGTCCGATGGCCAAGGACAACAAGCAGATCGGCGTGTTCCACCTCGACGGCATCGCTCCGGCCCCGCGTGGCATCCCTCAGATCGAGGTAACGTTCGACATCGACGCCAACGGTATCCTCAACGTCTCCGCAAAGGACAAGGCCACAGGCAAGGAGCAGAACATCCGCATCGAGGCTTCCTCCGGACTCTCCGAGGAGGAAATCAAGAGGATGCGCGACGAGGCCAAGGCCAACGAGGCAGCCGACAAGGCCGAAAAGGAACGTATCGACAAGATCAACGGCGCAGACGCTCTCTGCTTCCAGGCCGAGAAGTTCCTCCGCGACAATGGCGACAAGGTTCCCGCCGACGTCAAAGCCAATGTCGAGAGCAATCTCAACCTGCTCAAGGAAGCCGTCAAGGCCCGGAACATCGCCGACATCGACCGCTACAGCGCCGAGCTCAACAAGGCCTTCGAGGCCATGTACCAGCAGGCTCAGCAGGCTCAGGGCGGCCCCCAGGGTGGTCCCCAGAATCCTTTCGGAGGCCAGGGCGGTCCTCAGAACCCTCAGCCTGACAACGGTCCCGACGAGCAGTAAATCCAAGTCCGATGGCAGTTTACCGCCAGCTTTCAGAAACAGAATCCGCCGACCTGCGCCGGCGGATTCTCTATGAAGACAACCACCTCCTGATCGTCGCAAAAAGGACAGGAGAGATCGTCCAGGGCGACAAGACCGGCGACGAGACCCTTGCCGACAAGTACAAGGCTTTTATCGCCAGCCGCGATGCCAAGCCCGGGCAGGTTTTCCTGGGCATCCCCCACCGTCTGGACCGTCCCGTGGCCGGCATCACCGTGCTTGCCAAGACGTCCAAGGCGCTGGAAAGGATGTCGGCCCTTCTGCGCGAAGGCGGCGTCCACAAGACCTACTGGGCCCTCGTCTGCGCCGAGCCGCAGCCTCATGAAGCCCTGCTTGAAAACTGGCTGGGGCGCAATGAGAAGCAGAATAAAGCGTATATTCTCAGCGAGCCCAAGGGCCAGGCCAAGCTGGCCAGGCTCCGCTACAGGCTCCTGCAGCAGACCCGCAACTACTTCCTGGTGGAAGTCGAGCTCCTGACCGGCCGTCACCACCAGATCCGCTGCCAGCTCGCCGGAATCGGCTGCCCTATCAAGGGCGACCTCAAATACGGCGCGCCGCGATCCAACCCGGACGGAGGCATCAGTCTGCTCGCCAGGCACATATCCTTCGTCCACCCGATCAGGAAAGAGCCCGTGGAAATCACCTGTCCCCTGCCGGAAAGCTGGCCTGACTTATCCTGAGTCAGAGCCAACTTTTTTATCGGATTTCACTTCAGAGCCGCCTTCCGCCGCATCGCGCAATTCCTGGCACCAGTCGCTGGGAGACTGCCCGGTGAACAGCTGGAAGGCGGCTCTGAAAGCGCTTTTGCTGCCAAACCCGCACATCGGATATATGTCTGTCACTTTGATGGTAGGGTCTTTCTTCAACAAATCCATCGCATATCGGATGCGGTAACTGTTGATGAACTTCGGGAAGTTAAGCCCCGAACAGGAATTGATCATGCGCGAGATATAGCCCCTGTTCGTATAGAGTTCGTGCGCGACATCGTCCAGCGACAGCTTTGGATTCAAAAAGGGCAACCTGTCCCTCATGTATTTGCACATGCGATTGAAAAGAACCTGATAAGGAGGATCTCCGGGGACGGTGCCGGCCGGCTGCATTACCGCTTCGGACATTTCGGCCTCGAGGCCGTCGACAAGCGGACGATCCGTATAGCTTCGCACCATTAGAAAGATGTAAAATGCCGAAAGAAGCGTGACAAAAAGCCATCGCAGTCCCGGAGCGACGCCGAACAGGCCATAGGCCAGCGCCGACAGGAGGAGAAGGAGCATCATCATGGTCTGCCTCACCTGCTCCTTGGCGATGTCCCAGCCCGAGACTCCTACGGCCAGGAAATCCCTGTCGCTGATAATCGCGCGACTGAGAATGTGATAACGCATCATCAGCGGAAAGACATTGACGAGAATGACTACTGCGGCAGGCATGCCGCCAAAGCACTTCGACAGCAGAGGAAAGGATACTGAAATCAGCATCGTGGCCGCTGTCAGCCACACGGACCAGGTCTTTTTCCAGAAGTCCAGCCCCGGCGACTGCATGAGCAGCACCGAGCAGGCACAGGAAATGTCATACGCCACGCCACATGGAAACGTATCTCCGCATACGAAGATGCGGACCAGAAAACAAGCCAAAAAAGTCAAGACTGAATCCAGACGCAGCAGGCGTATGCGATTAGTAGAAGACGATTTTTGTTTCTGCATACAATTCTGGCGGGACTTTATACCCCGCAATGCAAAAATATACAGAAAGGCGTCCCGACGACTGACCCAAACGCGCTACTGGCCCAATTGTGTACGAATCGAGGCGACCGGATTAATCAGGTCGCCTCTGAAAAAAGTCACTCCTTTGCTTAGGATTAAAGATAAGTGACCGTGTAGACACGCACCAGGACTGGCGAGGTGCCGTTGTAGTCAGTGCGAGTGGCGGTTTCAACGTCGCCGTCGATATTGAACGTGTAATCGACCTTGAACGACACCGGTCCGCTGACAGACCCTGTCTTCATCGTCATGCCGGAAATGAGCTTGCTGCAGCCCGGGAGCTGCGCGGCGGCCCACACGGGAAATACCCCGTCGGTAAGATAGAGGCCGAAGTTCATGGTGTCTTCGTGGTCCAGATAGGTGTAGGTGCGGTTTACCGCCGACGAGGACTTGCTGGAAGACGTTTTGCGGGATTTGGACGAGACTTCGGTAGCGCTGGTCCAGGTTTCTATGCAGCCGCCACGGACGGAGCACGTCTCGCGGTAGCTGGTTTCAGAACTGTAGTAACCTTCCTTGCTCTTGAAATCCCTTTGCATTGTCACACCGGTAAGGACGCCCTCGGGGTCGCGGGTGACATCATAGCGCCACGCATCCTTCCATGAACCCGAATAACTTATGGTGCCCTTTGCAGGGTCGGCCGTCGCAATGAGCGTCCGATCGCCGGAAACCGGGGCATATGTGCCCCTTATGCGCATTTCCGTGGCCGACGGGTAGGTGTAGTCGAGCTTCAGGAGCACGCGGTTGCGTTGACAGTCCTTACGCGTGAGCGAAGCCATACGGCCAAGGTCGTCATAGGTGTATTCGAAAGACTCCAGAAGTGTGCCGGTGGGCGTGCTGACATCAACGCGGGCTACGGGATAGTTGCTCATCAGCCATGCGGATTTTTCCGCCGTCCCTTCCGAGGACGGCTTGTTGCCGCATGCCGTCAGGAAGAACGCGGCAATGGCGCAGAAAAAATGTATCGCTCGTATCATTTGCTCATGACAATATGTTCCCCGCAGTCGAGTATGAGGCAGTTGGGGTAACGGTTGACGGTGTTGCCCAGGGAGTTTGCATCCTTATACATGTAGTCGAAGGCTATGCGGCCATCGACGGTGTGGAGATATTCGTTCTCGTGGATATTGATGTAGTACTGCTCGATCCCGTCGGGGTTCAGTCCGCCGTAGGTCGACTTGAACAACGTGACGAGACCCTGGAACACGGGAGACATCACGAAGTCGGCCATGGGGTATCTGAGGTAGTTCTGCTCGTTGACGTGTTCGGAGTTGTCGCCTACGTGGATCATCCTCCATCCGCCGAGGTCGACCAGATAGAGGAGGCACGGCTCGGGCTTCTGTTCAGACATGAATGCCTGGGTCGAGGCTACGCCGCCGACAAGGACCGCCTCTTCCTGCGTGTCGGACCAGAGATATTTCTTACCGGCCCAGTCGGAGCCGGAAATGTATTTTTCCATCGTATGCGGCCCGACGACGCACTTTCCCTTGCGAAGCATTGCCTGAAGGAGTTTCTGGTCGAAATGGTCGGTGTGGGCATGTGTCACGTAGATGACGTCCAGGATGTCGGCAAGTTCTTCTATGCCCTCGTCGTCGTAGAGGCGCGACTCGTAGGTAATGTCCATGCCGATGCAGGCCGACTTGGTGCGGAACACCACGCCGCTGCTGTAGAGCTTGACGACCTGGATTTCGTTACCCGCAGGACGCGGACCGCGAAGGAACTCGAAGAACTGGGCACGCTTGTAATGCAGCCACTGCTTGTTGGCGGCATTGAAGGCGTCGATCTGAATCTGCGTGGGCGAAGGTGAGTCGTTGGTCTGCCACACCTGATGCATGGGGAAATCGCGCAGGAGGACAAGGTTGCGACGGATGGTCTCGTACTTGTCGTCAAGGCTCTCGCGCGGATGGCCCATCACCGGAGGATAGATGTCTTCCAGATAGTTGCAGAAATTGTGGACCTGGCTCATCCAGGCATATTCGTCGCCCTTGTGAGCAGCCGTGATGGCCATCTCGAGGTTTTGGGCCTGATAATAGACCGGTTCGCCGAACAGTTCGCCCTGAAAGTTGCGGAGGCACGTGAGCATGGCCTGGTAGAGCTGCTCATTACCCGTTGCCACCCACCTCTGAGCAGCAATCGCTTCCGCCCCAAAAAGGACGGAAGCGACAGCAGCTATAAATAATCTTTTGATTTTCATCCCGTAAACAAAGTTACACAAAGATAACAATTCCGCGGGAAAGAACAAATGCTAGTTGCCCCATACGAGGTTGGCATTCTTGGTCATACAGACGTCGCCGCCCGGACCGGACCAACCCTTGGCACGCGGGGCTTCCATCTTGAGAACAATGATACGATTCTCCTGATTGAGTTTGCCGCCGCCGATGATATAATAGTTACCACCAAAGCCAGAAGCCGCCTGATACTCAGAGTAGGCCGTAGCGATATCGGCAAGCTGAACATAATTTCCGTTCGGGCTGATCTTGTAGAGACCCTTGGTCGCCGAATGGAAGATGTATGCATTGCTGGACTCATCACAGGTCACACCGGAGAAATTCAACTGGTTGGCACCCACTTTAAGATTGGAGGAAACAAACCAGGAATCATTCGTATAAGGGGTATTCAAGTTCGCAAAATAGACAGTAGCCGGTTTTGCATTTGCTCCCTGCACGCCCGCCACGCTCTCAATGAGATGGTTATCGGGGGTAATGGCGATAGAACCACAACCAGCGCCACCCATGTTGTGCGCCCAACCAAGGATACCGGCATCATTGGGATTGTCACGGGTTGTGAGACTCAGCGCAAGAATATTGTTTCCGGATCCGAAATACGCCCACTTCTGATCCTTGCTGACAGCAGGAGCTAGAATATCAAGCATGCCGACACCCGCATTCTTAACCGCTTTTTCAACGAGTTTACCGCCTGTGAACTGCAGATAACGAAGACCGCCGATTCCATCCTTGACACTGTTCAGGAAGAACGCAATCTCGTTCTCGCCGTAAATCACGTATTCAAAATTATCCGTCGTCGGGAGATCATAGGTATCCAGCACGGAACCGTTCTCCGCATCAACAGCATAGAATTTCTTGGTCCGGGAAGGGAAGAACACGGTCTTTCCGTCGTTGCTGATACCAGGGCCACAACCAGGGATAATCATACAATTGTTGGCTGTATTCTCAATCTTCAAGGCCCAACGCTGGGTACCATCCGCCTTGACAGCATATACGTAGTACTGATTGTTGCAGATGATATCCCCGTTGAACGGGTTGACACAGATATGACCGCCATTGTCGGATTTTACCGCGGCGCCATCAGCCTTACCCATATCAAACATCCAACCGACCTTCCTCTCTTCCAGGTTGATCTCATACAGCCTACGGGCGCCCATATTGTCCTTACCGCCACGGGTAATGAAATAAGCACGGGTGCATTCCTTATTGAACACAGGCAAAGTATTGCGCGGGCTGGCCTGTTTCTCAGGATCAAGCGGGCAGTCCATCCAGAAACGGCTCTCCTGAGGGATGGCGACTTTCTGGACGATGGTGCCGTCGGAGCTGGTGACGGTGATTTCACCCTGGCGGGCTACGGAGATGTTCTGGGCCACGTTGACGGTGTAGACGGTCTCGGTCATTGCCTTGGTCTTAAGGCCGGTGAGCCAGTCGGAGCCAGCGGTAACGGATGCCGTGAATTCGACGCTGGCGCGGACAGGAAGCTCGAGGACGCCGCCCTGCCATGCGACCTCGTCCGGGGCTGCGATGATAATGGCAGCTGCAGCAAGCTGATTGATGACGATTGTACGAGTCACGCCAGCAGCGGTAACAATGGTGATTTCAGCGCTGCGGTCTTCGCCTGTGTTGGCGGCGACATTGAGCACGGGGCCGCTTTCACCGGTGGACTGGGTGATCCAGGTCACCGACTCGGGGATGGTGATGCTGGTTACGCCGGGGATGGAAATGGTACCGCCGGTAGCATCGGAGCTGTAGGATGTGGCGATGCCTTCGCCGTCAAGGATGCGGACAATCTTTACGAAGCTGCCGCCGTCTTCGCTGGTCAGGGCAAATAGAATCTTGCCGCCGGCGATCTTGTCAGGAGCGGTGATGGAGAAGCTGCCATCTTCGATCTCGACAATCCAGCCGGGAGTTTCGAAGGTCTCGAGGGAAGTCTTGACGCCTTCCGGAGCAACGATGGTGTAGGGAATCTTGACGGTCTCGCCGGCGCTCATGTAAGCGATTGCGGACTCATCGAATACGAGCTGGATCTTGACGGCGGCTACCGTCAGGGGAATGGCGATCGGCTCCTCACCGGCTACGGTGATGTAGCAGAACTGCTCGTCCTTGGTAACGGTAATGTTGCTGCCGGAGCCGGAAACGGAAGTGGCCTCGGCAATCTTCTTCCACTCCTCATTGTCGGCGAAACGGACGACCCACCATCCTTCCTGGATGTCGATCTGAGGGGTCTTCCCTGCAGGGCCTTCAGGACCCTGGGCACCGTCTGCGCCGGTCACGGGAACCTTGGCGCCGCCGTCAAGCAGCCACTCACCATTGACGGTCCAGTAGTATTTGCCGTCGGTGTCCTTGCGGACGGCTATGACGGGAGAAGCACCATCATTGCCGTTCTTGACGGTGATTTTGTTGCCGTCGGAGAAAACGATGTCCCATCCGCCGGAGACTTCCTTGACGGAAGAGACGGTGAAACCCTTCTGAAGGTTTTGCACGGCGGTCTGGAGACCGGAAATGTCAGTTTTGATGGTTTCCAGAGCAGTGACGCGTTCATCAAGCTTGCGGATTTCCTGCTTGAGGGTCGTGTCATCGTACTTCTGGCACGCTGCCAGCATAAGAACCGGCACAAAGATCCATAATAACTTTTTCATTTTTGTGATTATTAGATTAGTAAATCATTATTGTGCATAAACTATGTTGGCGTTCTTGGTCGCGCAGACATCGCCGCCGGCGCCTGACCAGCCGTTGCCGCGCTTGGCGTCGATGCAGCGGACGAGGATGACCGCATTGCCGCTGTTGGGACCGCCGCCGGTGACAAGATAGCCGTCGCAGAAGTTGAATACGGCCTGATATTCGTTGATCTTGGCGGCCAGAGGCGCGATTACCCTCATCTCATAGTCCTTGGTAACCTCGCAGAAGCCCGTCAGGCCACCGGAACCACCGTTGACGAAGAAGTAGCCGTTGCCTTCAGTGTCGCAGCCGATTACCATGAAGTTGAAGATACCCGCGACGCCGGCGTTGTAGGCCTTCGTCCAGATAGAGGTCGAGGTGAAGTTCTTCGACAGGTCGCCTCCCATGATAGAAGCGCCGACCTGGGTAGGAATCAGCATGCGGCCGTCATCGGTAAGGGTGGGCTGCATGATATAGGCGTCGCCGCTGCCATTTGCAGGGGTGGCGATTCCGATGACGGAACGGTTGCGCAGATCCAGGGCGAGAATACGTCCGTGGCTGCCGGAGAAGTAGGCCACGCTCTGGTCTTTGTTGATCGCAGGAGCGCAAATATCAGTAAGCTGGCTGCCCTTTTCGCTGGTAAGCGGGGAATTGATGTCGCCGTCCTGGACGAACTTGCCGCCGGAGAAGTGGCAGAAGCGGATGGCGTTTTCGCCGCTCACCCTGTCGTAGTGGATTACCAGGTTGTCGTTGCCGTAGACGGCATACTGGATATGGCCCTGTCCGCCGTTGGTGAAGGTGTCGAGGATCTGGCCGGTAGCGGCATCGAGGGCAAAGAACTTGTTGACAATAGGAGCGAAGATTACCGAGCAGTCGTTGCTCATCGCAGGGCCGCAGCCGTAGAAGGACGAGGTGGCGGAGCCGCTCGTTCCGGAAGTGGCGCCGGAAACGTCGTTGGCAACGTCGAGCGTCCACTTGGCCGTACCGTCGGGCTTTATGCAGAAGACCTTGGTCTGGTTGGAGCATATCACGTCGCCGGTGTTGGGGTTGACGCAGATGTCGCCGCCGTTGTCGTGCTTGGGGTCGTTGATGTCGTAGTACCAGCCGAGCTTGCGGCCTTCGAGGTCGATCTCGTAGAGCCTGCGGGCGCCGTTGTCCTTGTCGCCGCGGGTGATGAAGTAGGCCTTGGTCTGCTCCTTGTTGAACACCGGATAGGTGTTGCGGGGGTTAATGTATTTGTCTTCGAGGGTTACGTTGATGTACCATTCCTCAACCTTGACAGGGAACGTGACGTTGATGGGCTTTCCGCCATAGGTGGCAGAAAGGACTACGGAAGCGTCGCCGCCGGATTCGAAGGCGAATTCAGCCTCGGAGCCCTGGATGGTCTTGTCGCCGATCTTCCAGGAAATTCCGGAAGCCTGGGTGTAGTAGGCGCTGTTGAATGAGTATTTGACTCTGCGGCCGGCGTAGGCATTGCCCGAAGGGGCGTTGTAGAGTTCTTGAGCACCCTTTACGAAGAAGGTCTGGCTGACGGCGGAACCGTCTTCGGCCTTGGCGGTAATGACGACCGGGCCGAACTTGCCGCTGGCGAAGGTCACCTTGCCCTGAGCCTTGCCTTCCGACTCGACGGTTGCGAGGGAGGCGTCGTCGGTGGTCCAGGTAAGATTCGTCAAGGATGCATTCTCCGGCTCGAAGGCCACCAGGAGGGTCTGGTTGGAGCCCTGCTCGGCCACGATGGTGTTGTCGCCGCCGTTGAAGAAGTAAATCTTTTCAATAGGAATCACGCTGACGGTGACATGGCACTTGTCGGTGAAACCGCCGTCTTCGGACGTGGCGATGATGTCGCATTCGCCGATCGCGACGCCGGTCACGACGCCGTTCTCGTCGACCGTGGCAATCTGAGTGTTGCTCGAGGACCAGGTGACGTTTTCATTGGCGGCGTCTTCAGGCTCGACCTTGGCGGAGACCTCGCCGGTGCCGTTAAGGCCGACCGAGAGGGTCTCGGGCGAAACGACGACGCCGCTCACCGGAGCGGAACGCTCGGATACCGTAACGGTGCAGGTTGCGGATACGCCGCCGACCGAGGCTGTCACCGTAGCCGTACCCACGGCAATACCCTTGACGGTGCCGCGTTTGGAAACCTGGGCGATCGAAGGGTCGGAGGACTTCCACTCCACATAGAGATAGTCGGCGTTTTCAGGCTCGACCACAGCCGTAAGCGGCTTGGTAAATCCGATGGAAACCTTGAGCTCGGAAGGCTCGATGGAAATCTTTCTGACGGCAATATCCTTCTCCCCGCCGGAAACGCAGGAGGCAAGGATCATCGCGACGGCCAAAACGGCCAGAACAGACTTTCTCATAAACGTTCGATTAGAGATTTTGCAGTCTTGGGGACTTAATTCGTTTTACAAAGTAAAATAAAGGGGGTTAATTAAGGGGTTAACCAGCGGTTAACCCCAAACGAATTTTAATTTACCCTATGATTTTTTTTATTAATTCTTGAAAAATAACGCGATTATTCGGCATTTTCTTCAACTTTCTTGGGAATAGGCTGAAATCCTCCGGTTTTAATCGTGTCAAAACCTTTGCCGTAAACTCCGGTCACCAGGGACACCGAAAGGAAGGCGTCGGGGTCTATCATTTTAATGTAACGGAGCATCAGATTGAGGTCCGTCTTGCGGGTAATCACCATCAGGACGCTCGCTTCATGCTTGGTGTACCAGCCCTTTCCCGAAAGCACCGTCACTCCCCTGTGGAGGTCGTGGGTGATGGCGTCGGCGATCTCGGCATGCTTGCGCGAAAGGACGAAAAGCTGGACGCTCTGGCGGGAACCGGAGAGATAGAGGTCGAGAACGTAGCTGTTGACCGTCACAAGGAGAAGACCGTAGACTACGGTTGTGATCTTGTCGGCCCATCCGACCAGCTGGCCGTCGGACGTGTAGGAAGGAACCAGAAGCGAAGACAGGATGATCACCACATCCATCGCGAGAATCATACGCCCCGGAGAGACATTGCGGTATTTGCCCACGATCAGGGCGATGATATCCGTTCCGCCCGTGCTGCCGCCTACCGACATGGTAATTCCAATTCCGACTCCGACCATGATGCCGCCCATGATGGTGGACATCAATTTTCCGTTCTGGAGCGCCAGGGCCTCGATTATCGGCTGGGGGATTGCGCCCTGCAGGACGTTCAGCCCGATGGAGGCGATAACGATGGCATATACGGTCTTGGCCCCGAAACTGGACCCAAGAATGGCCAGGGCCGCAAGAAGGAGCACTGCGTTGATCAGGAAATAGGAATAACCCATCTTGAATCCGGTCGCATACTGGATGATGGAGCAGACACCAGATACTCCGCCTCCGACAAGGTTGTTGGGAACCAGGAAAATGGACCATCCGGTCACGTAGAGAAGGATTCCGAGCGTGACCAGGAAATACTCTTTGACATGTGTCCAGACCGACTTTTTAATCTCTGCCATGTAATTGGATAATACTATTGGTTAATTGAACCGTAGCGGCGGCGGCGCGCCGACGGACCGGTCTTTATCTCTTCGAATCCTTCCCCGTAGACGCTGCTGGCCTGCGAGACGCTCACGAACGCGCGCTTGTCGATTTCCTTTACGGCACGCGTAAGTTCGGGGAGCTGGGTCTTGCGGACTACGATAAGAAGGACCTTGGTATCCTGCTGGGTGTACCAGCCTACCGATTTGAGGGCTGTTACGCCGCGGTCCATCTCGTGGATGATGTAGTCGGCAATCTCATTGTAGCGGCTCGAAAAAATGAGCACCTGTACGGAGGTCTTGCTGCCCATGAGGATACCATCTATCGCCAGGGAGAAGGTGATCATTGCCAAGTAGCCGTAGATCATGTCCTGGAGCGAATAGCCCGGAATCAGAAGGACGGTCGCGATGATGAACAGGTCGGTGTACATGAACACCTTTCCGGGCGACACGGGCCAGAACTTGTTGAGAATCAGGGCCACGATATCGGTACCGCCGGTGCTGCCGCCGCGGAAGAAGATCAGCGCTATGCCGGCCGCCTCCAGAAGGCCGCCGATAATCGGCACGAGCACCTTTTCGCTTATATAGAGCGGCTGTCCTTCGACTGCGGCCAGGACAGGAAACTCCGGCAACACGCGAAACAAAATGGTAGACAGGGCTATACACCATATCGTGCGCATGCCGAACGCATTGCCCATAACCAGGAATCCGATGCCGAGCAAGACGGCGTTGGCGATGACAAAGGATATGGACACCGGGATTCCGGTAGCGAACTGCAGGATGGTGCAGGCGCCGGTCAGTCCGCCGCTCGCGATGCCGTTAGGAATCAGGAACGAATCCCAGGCAAGGCAGTACAGCAGGGTTCCGATCGACAGGAGCGCGTAGTCGCCGACAGTGGCCAGTACCTTTTTCAGTGTCATTTCACAACAACGTTAACAATCCTTCCGGGAACGACGATCATCTTGACGATATTCTGGTCGCCGACGTAGCGGGCGGTCTGGTCCAGCGAGCGGACATGTGCCTCGACATCGGCCGGAGACATGGACTTGGGTAGTTCCACGGTAAAGCGCATCTTGCCGTTGAATGACACCGGATAGGTCACGTTGTCCTCGACGGTGTAGGCTGCATTATATTCGGGGAAAGTGGCATCGGCCACGCTTCCTTCGTTGCCCAGGGCATGCCAGAGTTCCTCCGCCATATGGGGAGCGAACGGGGAAAGAAGCACTACCAGCGGCTCGAGGACCGAACGCTTGCTGCATTTGCGGTCGGTCAGGTCGCTGACGGCGATCATGAATGCGCTGATGGTGGTGTTGTAGGAGAACGCTTCGATGTCTTCCTGCTCCTTGCCGATAAGGCGGTGGAGGGTTTTGAGTTCGGCTGCTGTGGGCTCTTCATCGGTGACGAGGAACTTGTCACCGTCGTAGAAAAGGCGCCAGAACTTGCGGAGGAAGCGGCTCACGCCGTCGATTCCCTTGGTGTCCCAGGGCTTGCTCTGCTCGATGGGGCCGAGGAACATCTCGTAGAGACGGAGAGTGTCGGCGCCGTAGTTGTCGCAGACCTCGTCGGGATTGACGACGTTGAACATCGACTTGCTCATCTTCTCTATGGCCCAGCCGCAGATGTACTGGCCGTCTTCGAGGATGAACTCGGCGTCGGCGAATTCGGGACGCCATGCACGGAAGGCTTCCAGGTCGAGCCTGTCGTTATGGACTATATTGACGTCGACGTGGATTTCCTGGGTCTTGTAGCCGTCCTTGAGGCCTAGGGAGACGAAGCGGTTGGTGCCAACGACACGGTAGACGAAGTTGGAACGTCCCTGGATCATGCCCTGGTTGACCAGCTTGCGGAAAGGCTCGTCTTCGCACACGCAGCCGAGGTCGTAGAGGAACTTGTTCCAGAAACGGCTGTAGATCAGGTGGCCGGTGGCATGTTCGGTGCCGCCGATGTAGAGGTCGACGCTGCGCCAATAGTCATTTGCCTCGCGGCTTACCAGGGCGCTGTCGTTGTGAGGGTCCATGTAGCGGAGATAGTAGGCGCTCGAGCCGGCAAAACCGGGCATGGTGCTCGTCTCAAGCGGCCAGCCGTCGTAGGTCCAATCCTTTGCGCGCGCAAGCGGCGGCTCCCCTGCCTCGGTGGGCTTGAATTCGCTCACTTCCGGAAGGGTGAGCGGGAGTGCGCTCTCGGGAAGCGGAGTGGGAATGCCGTCCTTATAATATATAGGGAAGGGCTCGCCCCAGTAGCGCTGGCGCGAGAAGATGGCGTCGCGAAGACGGAAATTGACCTTGCGGCGTCCCAGGCCCTTGGCCTCGACATAGTCCTTGGCAGCCTCTATCGCCACTTTTACATCCATGCCGTCGAGGAAACCGGAGTTGCACATCTTGCCTTCCTTGGCATCGAAGGAGGACTCGGAAACGTCGCAGCCTTCGATGATGGGACGGACCTCCAAGCCGAATTTGCGGGCGAATGCATAGTCGCGGCTGTCGTGGGCCGGAACGGCCATGATGGCGCCGGTACCGTAGCCAGCGAGGACATATTCGGAAATCCACACAGGAACCTTCTCGCCGGTCAGCGGATTGATTCCGTAAGAACCGGAGAATACGCCAGTAACCGACTTGGTCTCGGATATCCTTTCGCGCTCGGTCTTCTTCTTGACTTCGGAAAGATACTCTTCGACCTCGGCCTTGCGGCTTTGGGCGGTCAGAAGAGGAGTGAGGGGGCTTTCGGGGGCAAGGACCATGAAGGTCACGCCGAAAATGGTGTCGACGCGGGTGGTGAAAATGACCACTGGAGTGGTCTTGCCGTCAGTTTCGACATTGAAAGTGACCTCCGTTCCTTCGGACTTGCCTATCCAGTTGCGCTGCATTTCCTTGAGGGAGTCGGTCCAGTCGAGGCGATCCAGCGAATCCAGAAGGCGCTCGGCATAGGCTGAGACGCGAAGCTGCCACTGGGTCATCATCTTCTGCTCGACCGGATGGCCGCCGCGGACGGAAAGCCCGTCCTTGACCTCGTCGTTGGCGAGAACGGTCCCGAGGGCCGGGCACCAGTTGACTGCCGTCTCGCCCTGATAGGCTATGCGCCAGTTCATCAGGGTCTTGCTCTGCTGGGCCGGGCTCATCGCACGCCATTCCTCGGCGGAGAAACTCATTTCCTTTCCGCACGCGGCATGCACGCCTTCCGTGCCGCCGGCTTCGAACTTGGCGACCAGGCTTTCTATAGGCATGGCCTTGTCGGCATCGAGGTCATAGTAGCTGCCGAACATCTTCAGGAACGCCCACTGGGTCCATTTGTAATAGGCAGGGTCGCAGGTGCGCACTTCCCTGTCCCAGTCATATGAGAAGCCTATCCTGTCGAGCTGGCTGCGATAGCGGGCGACGTTTTGGGTGGTCGTCTTCTCGGGATGCTGGCCGGTCTGGATGGCATATTGCTCCGCCGGAAGCCCGAAGGCGTCGTAGCCCATGGGATGGAGAACGTTGAAGCCCTTCAGGCGCTTGTAGCGCGAGAAAATGTCGCTGGCTATGTAACCCAGCGGGTGTCCTACGTGAAGGCCCGCTCCGGAAGGATACGGGAACATGTCCAACACGTAGTATTTCGGGCGGGAAGGGTCTTCCACCGCCTTGTAGGTATGTTCGGCGGCCCAACGGGCCTGCCACTTGCGTTCAATTTCCCTGAAATTATAGTCCATGACTTATCTTTTGATTCCTATTTTCGTTTTGCTTTTTTTCTCGAGGATGAAGTCGACCGGCAAGGTGATCACGCAGTCGACGGGCTTGCCGCCCACACGCCCCGGCTTCCAGTCGGGGGATGCCTTTATGACGCGCTCGGCCTCTTCGTCCAGAAGCGGGTCCACCCCCTTCACGACATGCACGTCGCACACCTTGCCCTTGCTGTCGATACGCAGCTGGACATGGACGCGGCCCTGTATGCCCTGCTCCACGGCGGCCTGGGGATAGCGCAGGTAGGCATAGACCCATCTTTCCATGAAGCCTCTGAGGCCCAGGCGCTTAAGGAACACCGGCGGCACATCGCAGTCGTAGTAGGACACGGTCTTGGCCGGCACTTCCGCCTGGATGTCCTGCCTGAAGGAAGGGGCGTCGTCCCGCGAAGCAAGCTCTTCGAGGAAGAGGAAGATGTATTCCAACTCGAGTTCCATCTTGTCGTAGTCCAGGATGGAGGGGGTGTCGCGTGGGGTGTCGTGCTCGGCATAATGCCCGGTGGTGAAGAACACGGACGGCACTTCGCCGCTGTAAAAGGCCCTGTGGTCGGAAGGATATGGCTCGGCCGCAGTCACTTGCGGGACTATTGGAGTCAGCTGACGCTCCATCGAGGCCAGAAGCAGGTTGAGGTCTTTGTTGGAGCCGGTGTAGGCGTAGAAGCCATCCCCCGCCCCGAGCATGTCGAGGTTGATCATGGCGTCGACGGCGTCACGTCCGGCGAAGGAACGGTTGAGAAAATACCACGCGCCGGCAAAGCCTTCGCATGAGGCCCCGAAACCGACAAACACCACGCTGCGGCGGAACAGGACGGAACGTCCGGCAACCTTGCGGGCCAGTTCGACGAGCATGGCCAGGCCGGATGCGTTGCCGTTGGCGCCATAATATGTCTGGGTAACGGGCTCGCCGTCGACGGTAAGAACGTTGGTGCCGAGGTTGTCGAGACGCGCGCCGACCACGATGTAGCGGTCGCGCAGGACGGGGTCGTAGCCTTGGACCACGCCGAAGACATTGCGGGAAGAAAGCGTGTCTGAGGCACGTGAGATGCCGAAAACGTCGCCCTTCGACCCCGAGAGCATCTCCACTCCGGCCGACTCCAGGGCCTGGCGCAGATAGTCGGCGGCCTCGGCCTCTCCGGGAGAGCCGGCCCGGCGTCCTTCGAGGGCGGCCGATGCCAGGAAAGACACATGTTCCCTTAGCTGGCGCACGGTCGGGCTGTCGTCAAGGTCGGCATAGCCGCTCCTGTATTGGGCGGCCGCCGGCAGGACGGCAAGGAAGGCGAGGATGGTCAGCAGCCTTTTCATTCGTTGACCAGAATCCACACGTCAACGGGGCAGAACGGTTCGCCCTTCACCTTTTTCAGCGAACGGAGAGCGGCGTTGAGATTGTCTGTCTGACACAGGCCTACGGCATGGTAGCCGTTCCTGAAGCAGATGAGGGTGGCATCATATCCGGATTTCTGGACCCTTGACAGAAGCTTTTCAGCATTGGGCCGGTAGGTGAAGGCTCCGACTATGATGTAGTAGCGCGAATCGAGCTTGGTGGTGTAGAGCCCGCCCATGGCGGAGGGGTTGAGGATTGTGCCGCTGAGCTGCTTGAGCGAGTCGAGGACGGCGAGCGAGTCGGCGAGGGCCTTGCGCACCCTTTCGAGAGAGTCAATCCTGGCCTGTTCCAGAAGCTGCTGCTCCTGGAGCATGGCTACTCGCCTGGCTTCTATTTCAGAAGCCGTGGGACGGCCTGCAAGCTTGCGGAAGGCATCACAGCCCGTAGCGAGCACGGATGCAACAAGGAGCGGGAGAAGGATATAACGTCTCATGTTTCCAAGATTAATGTACAATGTGCAAAAATAACGAAATTATCCTTATTTTTGCAGGAAATGAGGATGAAAAAACATCTGCTGGCGGCGTTCGGGCTGCTCTTCTCCCTCATGTCGGTCCATGCGCAGCCCGACTGGAGGCTCGCCCTGCCGTGGAACCATCCCTTCGAAAAGCCCCGTCCGTATGAACTTGCCGACACCGCAAGGGTGGCCATTATCGGCGACGTGATGATGCACACCCGGCAGCTGAGCTACGATTGCAAGCCCTTTCTGGCGGCAATCAGCAGCCGACTCGCGGAGGCCGACCTTGCCGTCGCCAACATGGAGTTTACTCTCGCCGGACCGCCCTACAGCGGCTATCCCGCTTTCTCCGCCCCGGACAGTTACGCTTCCTACGTCCGCGACTGCGGCGTAGACGTTTTCCTGACCGCCAACAACCATATCCTCGACAAGGGCAAAAGCGGACTGGAGCGCACCCTGGCCGTCTACGACACCCTTTCCGGCATACGCCACACCGGCTGCGCGGCAACGGCACCGGCCGACAGTGCCTCATACCCGCTCATAGTCCCGGTCAACGGCATCCGCATAGCCCTGCTCAACTTCACCTACGGCACCAACGCCTCCCAGGGCTTCCGGTGGCCTAAAGTCAACCGCATGGACAAGGCGGACATCGCCGCAGCCATACGCCGGGCGCGCAGCCGCGGAGCCGATTTCATCGTGGCGCTGCCGCACTGGGGCGAGGAATACCAGCTCCGCCACAACGCTTCCCAGGCCTCGCTCGCCCGCTGGCTTGCCGCCTCCGGGGTCGACGCCATCGTCGGAGCACATCCCCACGTGGTCCAGGACTATGAAGCCATAACCCTCCCTGACGGCCGTATCGTGCCGGTTTTCTACTCCGTCGGCAACGCCGTATCCAACATGAGCGCAGCCAACACCCAGCTCGAACTGCTTGTCACCCTGTCGTTTGCAAAAGACGGATTGGGCAACGTCACCCTGCTGCCTCCGGCGGCCGAATTTCTCTGGTGCTCCCTCCCCGGCAGGTTCTCCGACAACTACATGACCCTGCCCGTAGCCGACTTCACAGGGCATCGCGCAGAGTGGCTCCAGGCCTCCGACTACGACAAGATGATTTCCACCCTCGAAAGGGTGCGAAGCGGAGCCGGAATTCCGGAGAAATGACGTATCTTTGCCTCTGCTTATGAAAAAAACGATAACCCTCGAAGCCATCGACCCCATAGAGATTTACGGGGCGGGCAACCGTATCCTCGAAGAATTCTGTACATATTTTCCCGGCCTTAAGGTCGTAGCGCGCGGCAACCAGCTGATGCTGGAAGGCAAGCCCACGCAAATCGAAGAATTCGGCATGAGGCTCGGGCAGCTCATCGAACGCCGCCACCAGAGAATGAACCTCACCGCCTACGACGTTGAAGACATCTTTGACGGCGAAACCTCCCCCGACAAGTTCCGCACAAGCGGCGACGCGATAATCGTACATGCCACCGACGGAAAGCCCATCCGCGCACGCGGAAAGACCCAGCAGGAACTCGTCAAGGCCTATTTCGAAAACGACCTCATCTTTGCCATAGGCCCGGCCGGGACCGGCAAGACCTACGTTGCCATAGCCCTTGCGGTACGTGCGCTTAAAAACAGGGAAATCAAGCGGATAATCCTTACGCGTCCCGCCGTCGAGGCCGGAGAAAGGCTGGGCTTCCTGCCCGGCGACCTCAAAGACAAACTCGACCCCTATCTCCAGCCCCTCTACGACGCCCTGGGCGACATGATCCCTTCCCGCAAGCTCGGCGAATTCATGGCCGACGGCACCATCCAGATAGCCCCTCTCGCCTACATGCGCGGCCGCACGCTCGACAAGGCCTGCGTCATTCTCGACGAGGCCCAAAACACCAATCTGGGCCAGCTCAAGATGTTCTTGACGCGCATGGGACCCAACGCCAAATTCATCGTAACCGGCGACGCCTCGCAAATCGACCTCCCGCGACGCGAAGACTCCGGCCTGCTCAAGGGCATATCCCTGCTTGAAGGCATAAAAGGCATAGCTGCCATCCGCTTCGCTTCGGAAGACATCGTCCGCCACCATCTCGTCACCAAGATAGTGAAAGCCTTCGACAGCGCTCAGTAGCGGCTATTTCCCGAAAAGGAAACAGAGATCCGACCAGCGGTAATAGGGGCCCGAAACGGGCTTCAGACAGTCAAGGACAACCTCCTCGCCGTTCAGAATAACTTTGAAAAGTGGCTCTCCCAAAGGGCGTAAAGTTCGTCCGGAGTAAAGACCTCCAGCGGAGAAATGCCGACACGCCCTGTAGTACACTGGTCCGACACCATGTAACGGGCGCCATGCCGACCATAATGGCTAAAAAAAACGGCCATCCGGCCGTTGTATTACCATGAAACAGCTATGGGGACTCTGTCCCCTGCGACATCAAAATCGAGCGAAGCGCCGTCGTCGCGCACATCCAAAGTGACCTGCGAGCCCATTATGAGCGGGAAATTCTTCTCGCCGTGACCGGCCGGGAAGCCGCACAGGACGGGTATATGATAATCCCTGAGGCTGGCAAGGAGCATCTTCTCGACGCTGCCATAGTCGAATTCATCCCCGCAGCCGGTAAATTCGCCAAGGACGACACCCTTGCAGCGGCTGAGCACCCCGTTTCTGGAGAGTATGTTAAGCTGCCGGTCGATATTGTGCATGGACTCTTCCACTTCCTCTATGAACAGGATAATGTCGTCGCACGCGGTCGCGTCGGCCTGCGAGCCGAGATTGGGGACGAAAGTGCATAGGTTGCCGCCGACAAGAAGCCCGGAAGCCTTGCCAACGACGTTGTCGGGATGGGCCGGAAGGCTGTAGGACGGCACCTTGCCGAAAAGCAGGTCGCGCAGCAGCACGCTCGAAACGTCGGTCCCTCCGGCGGCCAGGAACGAGCCCATCGTGCCGTGGACGCTCATGACTCCGGCGCGGGTCGCCATCCCGTGGAACGTGGAAATGTCACTGAAACCGACCAGCCACTTGGGGTGGGACGAAAACTCGGACAGAGGAAGCAAATCGATAAGATGGATGCTCCCGTAACCGCCTCTGTTGAAGACTATCGCCTTTATGTCGTCCGCTTCCAGGGCCCATCGCAGGTCGCTCACGCGCTCCCCTGCCGTACCTGCATACTGCCCGGCGAATTTCTTGCCGACATTCGGCCCCACAACGGGCTCAAGGCCCCATCCGCGGAGGACAGCGGCCGCCTTAAACACACTTTCCCCGTCCAGAAAGTAGGACGGGGAAATGAGTGCCACCTTGTCGCCGGCCTCAAGGAAGCCGGGCATGATGCATACGTGGGTCACGGCTTATTTGGCTTCGCCGGATTTGACCACCTCGTTGTATTTGTCGTAACCGGCCTGGTAGGAAGGATCCTGGTCGCGGAAACGGTAGAAGGCGTTTTTGAGGTATTCGGCGATGTTGACGCGGATGGCGTTGTCCTTGGAGACGCTGTAGGCTTTCTCGAAAGGCTCGATGCAGGCCTTGAGGTCTTTCTCGAACTCGGCCACGAGGGCCATGTACTTGTTGTCGTCCATCTCTTCCTGGGCCTTGGTCTGTACCTCGATGGCCTTGTTGTAGAAGAGAACGCCCTCGCCTATGTAGCCGTATTCGTACTGAGGATTGATTTCGGCGCACTCGCGATAGGAAGCGACAGCCTCGTCAATCTGGCCGAGCTGGCCGTGGATGTTGCCCTCGACATAGTAGAGGGAAGCATTGTTGGGCTCGTTGACCTTAGCCATGTCGAGGAGCTCGAACAGACGGTCGGGGCTCTCGTTGTGGGTGAGGTAGTAGTTGATAAGGCCGATGAGGATGCTCTGGCTCTGGGGGAATGCGGCAAAACCTTCTTCGAGGTATTTGCGGGTGTTGAGGGTGTCGACCTCCGCGAGTTTGGCATAGACTTCGCCGTCGGAGTAGTAACCCATCTCGTAGCACTTCTCGAGGAGTTTCTGGGCACGCTCTTTCTCGCCGAGGACGATAGCCGTGAAACCGGCATTGTAGACGGCGCTGGTGTCGATCTTGTTGACGGGCTCACGGTCGCAGGCGAAACCGGCCTTCTCGAAGAGGGTGCTGGCCAGCTTGACGTCGCCAAGCTGATAGGCGTTGAACGCGTCGTTCATGTATCTCGAGGAAATCTTCTCGTATTCCTTGCCGATGTCCTTGGCCTTTTTAGGGTCGAGGGCGAGGCACTTCTCATAGGCTTCGAGAGCCTTGTCGAGGGCGTCTTTCTCGACGGGGCGGGTCACCTCGATGATGTCGACCTGGCCGTAGGCATTGAAATAGAGATTCTTGTCGGCGTAGACTTCCTTGGTCATGGGCTGGCCGGAAATCACGACGTCCTCGGTGGCGACGGGCTTTTCGCTGCCCATCACGTACATAAGTTCCTGCTTCGAGGCGCCGCGCCATACGCTTCCGGCGGGAGCTTCGTATGCAGCCATATAGGCCTGTCCAAGCTTCTGCCATGTGGCGGCCTTCGTAGCTTTCTTATCATTCTGTGAAGCGGCAACGGCTGCGTCAAGAGCCTTGCGGGCTTCGGCGGGCGTCTTAGTCTGAGCCCATGCGGCCGAGGTGCTGAGCACTACGGCGGCGGTTGCCAGAACGGCTAGAATTCTTTTCATAGCTTATTCAGTTTAATGTTATTACTATTCTTCTGCTGCGGGCGCCTCGGGGGCCTGACCCTCCTGCGGGACTTCCTCCTCGTCGCTCTTGCTTACCACGGACACGGCTGCGATCGAATCGCCTTCCTTGATGTTGATGAGCTTGACCCCCTGGGTTGCACGTCCGGCCACGCGGATGTCCGACACGGCCATGCGGATTGTGAGCCCGGAACGGTTGATAATCATCAGGTCATCTTCGTCCGTGACGTTCTTCATTGCAACAAGCTTGCCAGTCTTGTCGGTGATGTTTAGCGTGCGCACGCCCTTGGCGCCGCGGCTGGTCTTGCGATATTCGTCGAAATCTGTGCGCTTGCCATATCCGTGCTCGCTGACTACCAGCACAGTATGGGCGGCGGCATCTTCGGCGGCAGGGTTGTAGGAGATGGCGTCGACAACCTCGTCGTCATCTTCGATATTGATACCGCGGACACCGGAAGCCGTGCGGCCCAGAGGACGGGCGTCGGTCTCGTCGAAGCGGCAGCAGCGGCCGTTGCGGGCGCCGAGAAGCAACTCTTCCGAACCGTTGGTCAGGACGGCGTTGAGCAGTTCGTCTCCCTCGCGGATGGTGATGGCGTTGATACCGTTGGCACGCGGGCGGGAGTAGGCCTCGAGGGTCGTCTTCTTGATGATGCCGCGCTTTGTGGTCAGGACCACGAAGTTGTTGCTGACGAACTCGGTGTCGGAGAGGTTGCGCACGTTGATGATGGCCTTGATCTTGTCGTCCGGGATGTTGAGCACGTTCTGGATGGCGCGTCCCTTGGATGTGCGGGAGCCTTCGGGAACTTCATAGACCTTGAGCCAGAAGCAGCGGCCGCTCTGGGTGAAGAAGAGCATGGTCGAGTGCATGTTGGCCACATAAATATGGTCGATGAAGTCTTCGTCGCGCTTGGCGCTGGCCTTCATTCCCACGCCGCCGCGGGCCTGGGTGCGGAACTCCGTCAGAGGGGTGCGCTTGATGTAGCCCAGGTGGGACAGGGTGATGACGACGTCTTCGTCGGCGTAGAAGTCTTCGGGGTTGAACTCGTCGTCGCTGAGGGTGATTTCAGTGCGGCGCTTGTCGGCGTAGCGGGCCTTGAGTTCCTGGGTTTCCTTCTTGATGACGCCGAGCTGCAGTTCCTCGCTGGAGAGGACGTCGTTGCAGTAGGCGATGAATTTGGCGAGATCGTCGTATTCGGCCTGGAGCTTTTCGCGCTCGAGTCCGGTGAGCTGACGCAGACGCATTTCCACGATTGCGGAAGCCTGCGCATCGGAGAAGCCGAAGGTGGCGATGAGTTCCTCCTTGGCCTCGTCGACGCCCTTCGACGCACGGATGATGCGGATGATCTCGTCGATAACGTCGATAGCCTTGAGAAGCCCCTCGAGGATATGGGCGCGCTTCTGGGCCTTGTCGAGCTCGAAGCGGGTGCGGCGGACGACGACCTCGTGACGGAAGTCGACGAACACCTGGATCATCTCCTTGAGGCCCATCGTGCGGGGACGGCCCTTGACGAGGGCGACGTTGTTGATGGCGAAGCTGCTCTGGAGTTCGGTGTATTTGAACAGAGTATTGAGCACTACATTGGCGTTGGCTCCCTGCTTTACGCGGATGATGATGCGCGTACCTTCGCGGGAGGTTTCGTCGTTGATGTAGGTGATGCCCTCTATCTTCTTTTCTTCGACCATCTGGCCGATCTTCTCTATCATGATCCGCTTGTTGACCATGTAGGGGATTTCGGTGACGACGATGGTCTCGCGGCCGTTGTCGGCCACTTCGATTTCGGTCTTGGCACGGATGACCACCCTGCCGCGGCCGGTCTCATAAGCGTCCTTGATGCCCTGGACGCCGCGGATGATGCCGCCGGTAGGGAAATCCGGACCCTTTACATATTTCATGAGGCCCTCGGTGGTTATCTCCGGGTCGTCGATATAGGCGCAGATGGCGTCGGCAACCTCGCCGAGGTTGTGGGGAGCCATGTTGGTGGCCATACCGACGGCGATGCCGCTCGAGCCGTTGAGCAGGAGCAGCGGGGCCTTGGTGGGCAGAACCGTCGGCTCCTGGAGGGAGTCGTCGAAATTGTTCTGGAAATTGACCGTATCCTTGTCGAGGTCGCCGAGGATGTCTTCGGTGATTTTCATCAGCTTGGCCTCGGTGTAACGCATTGCAGCAACGGGGTCGCCGTCGGGCGAACCGAAGTTGCCCTGGCCGTAGACCAGCGGGTAGCGCTGGTTCCAGCCCTGGGCCAGACGCGCCATTGCGTCGTAGACGCTTGAGTCGCCGTGGGGGTGGAACTTACCGAGCACCTCGCCGACGATACGGGCCGACTTCTTGGTCTGGCCGCCATAGCTCAGGCCCAGGCCGTCCATGCCGAACAGCACGCGCCTCTGTACGGGCTTGAGACCGTCGCGGGCGTCAGGCAGTGCGCGGGAAACGATGACCGACATGGAGTAGTCGATGTAGGCGCTGCGCATCTCCTGATCGATCTCTACCTGCTCGATAATCCCTGTTTTCTTCTCTTCGATTTTATCTTCCATTTCTATCTTTTTTCCTTGGACGGGGCTTCCCCGTCACGAATATCGTTAATCATGCAAAAATACTCATTTTTTCGGTAATATCCAATACTGACATATTGTCAAGTTTTCTTATCTTTGTCCGATTTTTGCAAGAGCGAACCCCGTTATGGACATCAAGGTATCAGACCAGCTGGGCGGCATCATCAACTACGCCCGCGAAGAAGCAATGAGGACCGGCAGCTACGGAATCGGTCCGGACCATCTGTTCCTCGGCATCATCCGCCACGGGGACAACAACGCCCTGCTCGCCCTCAAGGGCCTGGAGGCCGACACCGACCAACTGAAAAGGTTTATCGACTCGCGCATATTCACCAACGAACACATCCCCTACTCCGAGCTGGAAAACATCACATTCTCCCGGGGCGCGCAGAACGTCCTGAGCCTCACCATCATGGAGGCTACCAGAATGAAAAGTTCCGAAGCCGGGGCCGAACATCTCCTGCTTGCCCTCTGCCGCACCACCGGCAGCTACGGACAGGCATTCCTCCGTTCGATAGGCATCGACTACGGCCGCATCCTCACGTGGATGGAGAAAAACGGCATCTTCGGTTCCCCCGCCCGCGGCAACGAGCCACAGCAGGACGACGACGGCGACGAAATCGAATACGACAACGGTTCGCAGCAGCAGGAAGCCAAGGCGGAAGACAAGAAAGATTCCCTGGAAGAATTCGGCTACGACCTCACGAAAGCCGCCGCAGAAGGCCGTCTGGACCCGGTAGTGGGCCGCGACACGGAGATTAGCCGCGTCATCGAAATCCTCGGACGCCGCAAGAAAAACAATCCCATGCTCATCGGCGAGCCCGGCGTGGGCAAATCGGCCATTGTCGAAGGCATCGCCCTTCGCATAGCCTCCGGCGACATTTCCCCCGTCCTGGCCAAAAAGCGCATCATCTCGCTGGACATCGCTTCGGTGGTGGCCGGCACCAAATACCGCGGCGACTTCGAAAAACGCATCAAGACCATCATCGCAACGGCCACTGCCGACCCCGACCTCATCCTGTTCATCGACGAGTTCCACACTATCGTCGGAGCCGGTGGCGCCGGAGGCAGCCTCGATGCCGCAAATATGCTCAAGCCCGCCCTTGCCCGCGGAGAAATCCAGTGCATCGGAGCCACGACCATGGATGAATTCACCAAAATCGTGGAAAAGGACGGCGCGCTCGACCGCAGGTTCCAGAAAATAGTGGTAGAGGCGACGGGAGTGGACGAATCCATCGAGATTCTCGAGCGCCTGAAGCCCAACTATGAAGAGTTCCACAAGGTTTCCTATGCCGACGGGGCCATCGAGGCCTGCGTCCGCCTGACCGACAGGTACATAACCGACCGTTCCCTTCCCGACAAGGCCATCGACGCCATGGACGAAGCCGGTTCCATGGTCCGCATCAAGGGTGCCTCCAAGACCGTTACGGCCGACGACATCGCCGCGGTGGTGTCGAAGATGACGGGCATCCCCGTATCGAAGGTTGCCGAATCCGAAGCCGCCCGCATCCTGAAAATGCGCGAAAGGCTCGCCGGGCGCATCATCGGCCAGGACGCCGCCATCGACACCGTCGTGGGAGCCATACAGCGCGGCCGCGCCGGGCTGAAAGACCCCAACCGTCCCATCGGAACCTTCCTCTTCTTCGGCCCCACCGGCGTCGGAAAGACGCAGCTGGCCAAGTGCCTGGCCGAATATCTCTTCGATTCGGAAGAAAACATGGTCCGCATCGACATGAGCGAATACATGGAGAAATTCTCCGTATCAAGGCTTATCGGCGCGCCTCCGGGATACGTCGGCTACGAAGAGGGAGGCCAGCTCAGCGAGCGTGTCCGCCGCAAGCCTTATTGCGTTGTTTTGCTCGACGAGATTGAAAAGGCCCATCCAGACATCTTCAACCTGCTCCTGCAGGTGCTTGACGACGGCCGCCTGACCGACAGCGAAGGACGCACGGTGAGCTTCCGCAACACCATAGTCATCATGACGTCCAACGTCGGCAGCCGCGAAATGTCGGAATATGGCAAGGGCCTCGGATTCTCGACATCGGCCCGCAACGTGGACCGCGACCGCCAGTCCGTGCTCGAAAAGGCTGTCAAGAAGGCTTTCCCGCCGGAATTCGTCGGCCGCGTCGACGAAAAGGTCTTCTTCAACTCGCTGACCCGCGACGACATCGAAAAGATCATCGACATCGAGCTGCGCTCGCTGCGCCGCCGTGCCGAAGAGGCCGGCTACAAGATCACCGTCACGCCCACGGCCAAAAAGTTCGTGGCCGACGCCGGCTACGACCCCGCCTATGGCGCCCGTCCGCTCAAGCGCGCGGTGACAAAATATATCGAAGACCCTGTGTCTGAGTTTATTATCTCCGACCGCCTTCTCTCCTCCGGCAAAAAGGGCCAGCCGCTCCTCAAACAGCTCCGTGTCGCCCTCGCCCCGGACAAGGAAAGCACCGTCGTCACCCTCCGCGAGCCCCAGCCCGTGGAGGCGTAGCCGTTTTTCTCAAAAAAAATTCAAAAATTTTTTGCTTGCGCAATGGTTTGGCGCAAGCGGGGGCTATCTTTGCACCAGAAACAAAACAAAGAAGCCATGAGAAACACGAACTACAACCTCGACAACCTCACCAGCGTGATCTCTTCCGAGTCTTCACTCCAGACCCTTATGGACATGATCGGCGACCTCGGCCTTGAAATTCTCGACATCCACACGGCCTAAGCCTGCAAGATAGAATCAGAACTCCTGAGCGGCAACCTTCTGCCTCATCTTGTCAGCCTGGTCGTGAAGCCACTCCGCGGTGATTCCGCCCTCGGGGACCGGATCGATCGTAAACGGCTCGCCAACAGACAGATTGTAGCGATGAGGAAAGTTCCAGACGGCGTTCCATACCGGGACGACCTGTGCTCCGCTCGCCGCGGCAAGCCTGACGGCTCCGGTGTGGAAAGGAAGCAAGCCTTCGCCGGATTTGTTACGCTTCCCTTCCGGGAATATGATGATTGACTCACCCCTTCCAAGCGCGGCAAGGCAGTTGTCCAGCCAGTCTTGCGAATGGCCCTTCCGGTCTATGGTTATGCACTGCGCATGGGTGTAGAATGAACGCGTGAACGCATTCTTGTCGTAGTAGTCAAGGGCTACGGTAGGATGCAGAAGTTGATGATAGTATTCCACCATCAATATCACCGGATCCATAAGTCCGACGTGTCGGCACACGAAGATGGTCGGCTTGTCAATGACAGGCTTCGTGCCATGGACTTTCGGCCGGTGGACGGCTTTTACCATGAGCCACGAAAAGCCGCGCAGGCAACGGTCCGCGATGCTCAGACCGGCCTCCCTGACAGTTCCCCCGCCCATTTTACGGAACGATGATATTAATCTGCTGGCCGGTAACTTCCACTGTCAGAGGTAGCGTGCCGGGGATTTCGCCGTCGCTCTCTACCCTATCGTAAGGAGCTTTGCCCAACGGAGTTACGGTCATTTTGCGGAAACGTTTGGAGATGATACCGGGGAGCGTTGCGAAGTCGCCTTTGAAGATATGCATCATCTGCGAAAGCCCCTTGAAATGGTTGACTCCCGGCATGATGGAGACCTCCAGCTGACCGTCGGCCCAGTCGACGCCCTCGGCGTTTTGCTTGAGTCCGCCGCCGCGGTAGATACCGTTGGCAAGGACAGCCGAGAAAAGCTTGCCTTTATAGACGGTTTCCCCGTCGCAGACTATCTCGACAGGGCGAAGTTTCTTCGAGAAAATGGAATAAGGCGCCACCAGGCTATAGAGGAACGAACCCTTGTAGCCCTTTTCCTTCAGGGCGTTGGTGTTGTAGCAGATATTGGCGTCCAGGCCAATCCCACCGATATTGGCCATGCAGAAGACGCCGTTTTCGAAAGTGAGTTTGGCGATATCTTCCTTTGCCGTCTTCCCGGCGATGATGCATTTGACCGCTTCGGAGAGGTCGGCGGGGATGCCGGCGGTGCGGATCCAGTCGTTGCCGGTGCCGGAGGGTATGACCGCAAGGGTAAAGTCGCCAAGGTCGGCTCCTTTGGTTGCCTCGACATAGCGCAGGAGGCCGGTCATCACTTCGTGGATGGTGCCGTCGCCACCTACGGCGATAAAACGCCTCCAGCCGTCTGCGGCAGCTTTCTGCGCGATTTCGATGGCATGGGCCTTCCGCTGGGTGCATACGGCCTCAACCTCAAGGCCGGCATCTGTCAGCATAGTCTTGAAGGACTCCCAGGTACGTCCGGTGGATTCAGTAGCGGACGACGGGTTTACAATCATCAACCATTTTTCCATTTCAGTAAAGGTTTAAGTTACAGTTTCTTTCTAAGGGTCAGGATGTCTACGCTGGGACGGCCGGCAAGGCGGAAGGCGAATGCGCTGCCAAGACCGACGCTGACGTGAAGCACCTGGGGGCCGTCTTCATAAACGCCGGCATTCTGGTGGAAAGTCCAACTGGGGATATGAAGGCCGGCAAGTTTGTATTTGAGGCCGTGGGTGTGGCCGGATAGGGTAAGACCTACCAGCGCTTTCCCGGCCACTTCTTTCTTCCAATGGGTAGGATCGTGGGAGAGCAGGATGGTGAAAACGCCGTCAGGAATGCCTTCGAGGGCCTTTCCCAGATCTCCGCCGACGCCGGGGAAATACGGGTTGGTCGAGATGTTTTCGACTCCGGCGATGGCGATTTCCGCGCCGTCCTTGCGGATCCGGTCGTTGGCGTTGAGCAGAATCTTCCATCCCATGGAACGCTCCATGTCCAGGAGGCGCTCCGTGTCTTTCAGGCGTTCTTCCTCGGTAAAATGGCCGTGCAGCAGGTAGTCATGGTTGCCGCGGACGGCGAATATGCCCATGGGCGCGGCCAGACGCGACAGCTCCGGCATGTATGGGTCGGCCTCGGCGGAGTCGAAGTTGACCAGGTCGCCGGTGAAGAGGATAACATCCGGCTTCTCGGCCATGGCGGCGTCGACGATGCGCTTGATGTAAGGATTGCCTTTGCCGAACGAGCCGAGATGAAAATCCGACAGGTGGCAGATGCGAAGGCCGTCAAACTGCTCTGGAAGGCCCTCTATGTCGATTTCGCGACGGGTCGTCTTGAGCATCGGCGTAACGATGAATATCATTACGGCGAAAAACAGCCCTACGGCAATGCCTGCCGCCAGCGACACCGCCTTCCCCGCCCCGAGGACATGGAAGAGGGTCAGGATGAGCTTGGGGAACTCGCAGATGAAAATCAGGTATGAAAATACTTTCAGCGACTCGGTGTAGTCGACTCCCCTCTTGATGCGGACAAGGTAGACCGCCGCAATCAGGGTCGGAAGCCACAGCAAGGCAAGGGCCACTCCGCCTCCCAGAGCCCACGAGATATAAATGTCTGGGATGACTCCGAAGAGGACGAAGAAAATGGCGTAGGACTTGAATTTCATATCTCGCCTTGCGCAGCCCCGGGGCTACAAAGTCGCCAGACGTTTGACTACCATTTCCACAAGTGCGTGGACCTGAGGCTTATAGTCGGGGTTGCTGCTCTTAAGGTAGCGGTTGGCGATGGCGCAGCACACCGTGCAGGCGTTGTGCCCCAGATGTGCGGCGAATCCCGCCAGCGGCGCACCCTCCATCTCGAAGTTGGTGATGCGGTATTCACCGAAGCGGAAACTCTCGATCTTTTCGAGCATGTCGGGCATTGCAAGAGGCATGCGCACCACCCTGCCCTGAGGACCGTAAAAACCGGGAGCAGAGATGGTTACACCCTTGATGGTGACGTCCTTTAAAAGGTCTATCATCTTTTGTCCGCCGCGCACGAAATAAGGAGACTGGAGCGTAGCAGGCCAGTTCATATGCTTCTTGAAGGCTTCCTCCACCTCGGGGATGGTCACTTTTTCCCTGTCGGCATACCAGTTCATGACGCCGTCGAAGCCGACACTGATATGCGAGAGAATGTACGAGCCCAGGGGAATGTCGGCATGCAGGGCGCCGGAAGTGCCGATGCGGATGATGTTGAGGCTGCGGTGGACGGGCTTTACCTCGCGGGTGGTGAAGTCGACATTGGCCAGGGCGTCGATCTCGGTCATGACGATGTCGATATTGTCGGGGCCGATGCCGTGGGAAACGGCCGTGATGCGCTTGCCGTCACACTTGCCGGTCACAGACACAAACTCACGGGACTCATGGCGGAACTCGATGTCGGTCAGGTGTTCAGCCACCATGTCGACTCTGCCGGGGTCGCCTACGAGGATGACGTTGTCGGCAAGTTCTTCAGGCTTAAGATGAATATGGAAAGCAGATCCGTCTTCGTTGATGATAAGTTCAGATTCAGGTATTCTCATGGCTTTAGCGTTTAAATCAGTGAAAGACAAATATAGGATTTTTCGGCGGGATTTCCTATTTTTGCACACCAAACTTAATCAATCCATGTGGCAAAGAGTCCAAACCCTATATCTGGCAATCGCAACCGCGCTGGTTGCCGCCATGTTTTTCTGCACGAAGGCCGTCTCCGCTGACGGGGCCCTGACGATAAGTTTCATCTCCTACATTCCCTATCTGATCCTGCTCATCATCGCTTCCGCCCTGCAGCTTCTCGCGCTGACGACCTTCCGCCACCGCATCTTCCAGATGCGCACGACCGTCCTTGCCGCAATCATCCTCCTTGCCCTCCAGATATGGCTGGTGGTCGATTTCATCACCACCCGCGGCGAAGTCATCTTCCGCCTTCCGGCCCTCTTCCCCGTCGTCGCCGTCATCCTCGACGTCATGGCCGCCCGCGGCATCCTCGCCGACCAGCTTCTGGTAGAATCGGCTTACCATCTCCGAAAATCCCGCAGAGAAAGACGGAGGTAGATAAACATCTACGACTGAGCCTTGTAGGCAAAGATTCGCCCACGCACAAATTATTCGACAACGTTACCCTCTCCCTAAATCCCTCCCCTCGGGGAAGGGACTTACCCTCGCCTGCGGCTCAATTTCCGAAAATCCCGCCGCGAACGCCGGAGGTAAGGAGGGAGGCTACTGCTGGGGAGTGAGGACGAATTCGAGCTGGCCTCGGCAGCAGAGGCGGGAGGAGACGCTCAGGCGGCCGTCGACGTTGAAGACGATGCCGGCCGGGGTTTCGACCACGTCGAGGAGGCGGCAGGTGATTTCGCAGACATCTCCGGGACGGACCATCCCTTTGAACTTGACCTTGTCGATCCCGCGGTAGAGGGTGTTGCGGCCGGGGAGCCGGTCGACCATGAGGAAGGCGCTGCACTGGGCCATGATTTCGCAGAGGATAACGCCCGGAACTATGGGATTGCCCGGGAAATGGCCCTGGACGTAGAACGCGTCTTCGGGGATACGGTAGATGCCGTGGGCGACTCCCTCGGCATCAAGCGACACCTCATCGATGAGCAGCATGGGCTCACGATGCGGAAGGTGCTTTTTGATTTCCTCTCTGTTCATGGCGTCAAGCTCTGCGGAAGGCTACGCATGCGTCGTGGCCGCCGAAACCGAAGGAGTCCGAAATGCCGATTGTGATATCGTCGCGGACTGCCTTGTTGGGCGTGTAGTCGAGGTCGCACTCCGGGTCGGGGGTGTCGAGGTTGATCGTGGGAGGGACAATGCCGCAGCGCAGCGTCTGGATGGTCACAATGGCCTCTGCCGCGCCCGCAGCGCCGAACATGTGGCCGGTCATGGACTTAGTGGACGAGATGCGGGCCTTGTAGGCATAATCGCCGAGGGCGACTTTGTAGGCCTTGGTCTCGGTGACGTCGTTCAGCTTGGTGCCCGTGCCGTGGGCGTTGATGTAGAGGCGGTCGGTGGCGGGATCGAACGAACCCTCCTCGAGGGCGATCTGGATGCAACGGGCCTGGGTGGTGCCGTCGGGACGGGGAGCCGTCACGTGGTAGGCATCGCAGGTGTTGCCGTAGCCGACCATTTCGGCGTAGATGTTGGCGCCGCGGGCCTTTGCATGTTCATATTCCTCGAGAATGATCACCGCGGCGCCGTCGCCCATGACGAAACCGGCACGGTTGGCGTTGAAAGGCAGTGAGGCATATTTCGGATCGGAAGCCTGGCTGAGGGCCTTGGCGTTGGCGAATCCTGCGATGCCGAGGGGTATGGTGGCGTTTTCGCAGCCGCCGGCGATGATGGCGTCGGCATAGCCGTGCTTGATGGCGCGATAGGCCTCTCCGATGGCGTTGGTCGAAGTCGCACAGGCGGTCACAGGGTCGAGGCACGGTCCCTGGGCATGGTATTTTATGGCAATCTGTCCGGTGGCCACGTTGGAAATCATCGTCGGAATGAACAGCGGGGAAATCCATCGGCCTGAAGGATCTTCTATCATCTTGGCCGTCTCGCGGTACTGAACCTCGAAACCGCCGATGCCGCTGCCGACATATACTCCAAGACGGAACGGATCGATGTTGGCATCTTCGCCTTCGGCAACCAGGCCGCAGTCGGACATCGCCTGATAGGCCGCGGCCATGCCGTAGAGCGTAAACAAATCCTGCTTGCGGATGAAAGGCTTGTCCATGCCGTATTCTTCCGGATGGAAATCCTTCACCTTCCCGGCAAAGCGCACGGGCAGATTGTCGGTGTTGAACTCCTCGATGAAATCGATGCCGCACTTGCCCGCGACCAGGCTTTCCCAAAACGTCTTGACGTCATTCCCGACGGAGGAGATGACCCCCATGCCGGTTACGACGACTCTATGGTCTTTGCTCATAGCAATATCTGTTTTACTTTTTCAGTTAATATCTTCTCGGCTCCGCCCATGATGTCCTCCACTATCGCGGCCGCGCTCTGACGCTCCTTGACAAGCCCGGCCACTTCGCCGGCAAGGAAACTGCCTCCGGCAAAATCGCCGTCGAAGACAGCCTTGTGGAGAGAGCCGGTACCGAAGGCGCGGACTTCCTCGGCCGACACCGACGGGTCGTATTCCATCTTGAAGAACTTCTTGGCGAAGGGATTTTTGAGGCAGCGGACCGAGTCGCCGAGCGAACGGCCCGTGACCATAGTGCCTATATCGCTGGCAGCTATAAGTTTATCCTTGTAGACTTCGTGGACACGGCACTCGTCCGCGACGAGGAAGCGCGTCCCGACCTGGACTCCGACGGCACCCAGCATGAAGGCGGCGGCAGCGGCGCGGCCGTCGAATATGCCGCCTGCGGCGAGGACGGGAATGTCGAGCGCGTCGACCACCTGGGGGACAAGCGCCATCGTATGTAGCTCGCCTATATGACCGCCGGACTCGGCACCCTCGGCGACTACGGCGTCGGCACCAACTGCTTGCATCTTAAGCGCATACGCAACCGAAGGAATCACCGGGACCACTATGATGCCGGCCTCTTTCCATGCGGGCATGAACGCTGCGGGGCTGCCGGCGCCGGTCGTCACCACGCGGACGCCTTCCTCAACCACGAGCGAGGCGATGTCGGCGGCGTCAGGAGCCTTGAGCATGATGTTGACGCCGAAAGGCTTGTCGGTCAGGCTGCGGCACAGGCGGATCTCACGACGGACTGCCTCGACGCCTCCCTGAATTGCGGAAATCAGGCCCAGACCGCCGGCATTTGACACGGCGGCAGCCAGACGGGCATCGGAAATCCAAGCCATACCACCCTGGAACAGGGGGTAGCGGATACCGAGCAGGTCACATATAGGACTTTTAATCATAATCAGGACAAATATACACTTTTTTTACCACTGGACAACGGCCGTTCCTGAAAGAAGTCCGGCTCCGAAAGCGCTCAGGACGATGATGTCTCCCCTTTCGAAAAGGCCGCTGCGCCTACATTCGTCCAGAAGGATGGTGCATGAAGCCGAGGAGGAATTGCCGTGGTCGGAAATGTTTGACGGGAACTTCCACTCGGGCTCGTCAAGGAAGCGGCGGATGGCGTCGGTTATTCGCTGGTTGGCTTGATGGATCAAGTAGTAGGAGATATCCTCTTTCCCCAGACCGGTCTCGGCCAGAAGGGCCTGAACATCGGCGGAACATGTGTCGACGGCATAGCGGAAAACCTCGCCTCCGGCCATCTGGAGCCCGGTGTCGACATCTTCGCCCTTGTAGAACGGGGTCGGCATCTGGCGGGAACGCTGCCATAATTTCTGCATGTCGGGCTTGCTGGTGAGCTTGATCGCGCGGATGTTGTCGCCGGGGCCGAGGACCACCGCGCCGGCACCGTCGCCGAAGAGGACGCTTGTGGAGCGGTCGCGCCAGTCGCACATACGCGTGGGGGCGTCGGCGCAGACGATGAGGATGTTGCGGGCCTTCCCCGCCTCGTAGCGGCACTCGGCTATATCCAGGGCGTAGACAAAGCCCGCGCAGGCGCAGTTGATGTCGATGCAGGGGCAAGTCAAGCCCAGACGCTCCGACACGAGGCTGCAAAGGCTCGGCGTGGGATAGTCGTCCACCACATTGGAGCAGATGAAATAGTCTATTTCGCCGGGGTCGAGGCCGGCGTCTTCCAAGGCCCTGCCTGCCGCAAGGGCCGCAAGGTCTTCAAGATGTTCATCGGTCAGCACGTGACGGCTGCGAATGCCTGTGCGCTGCGTTATCCATTTATCGGAAGTGTCGAGTATAGTCGCCAGTTCATCGTTGGTGACCACCCTTTCCGGGAGTGCGCTTCCGGTGCCTAAAAATCTCATGCAAAAAGTATTGTCCTGCAAATATACCTAACTTATTCCGAAAAATGAAAACTCCCGGCGACAACATCATTCAGCATTTGGCGAAAAAGTTTTATATTTGCATAAATGCTTTGGAAAATGAAGCGCTATGCCATACCCGAATATCTACGGGAAAAATACGGACTCATAGCGACCGTGACCTTCACGGCCTTCTTTTCCATGTTCTTCATGCTGGTCAGCGTGCCTTTTTCCCATAATGCTTGGTTCGCCCTCGGTACGTCCCGGGCCTTCGGCTTCACGCTGACCTTCTACCTGCTGTCCCTGCTCCTTGTCATCATCAGCAAGCGCATCATGTACGTGACGCGGCGTCTGTGGCAGATGAACTGGTTCCAATACATAGGCTGGAACCTTCTGGAAGTCATCCTCATATGCCTTCTGTACACCTTCCTCTCCGTCAAGGCCGACGCCATGGGAGTGGTGACCCTCGCCGACGACACCCCCATCGACATTTTCCTCAACTCCCTGGTCTTCGCCTTCGTCGCTCTGGTAGTTCCCTACGTCATCTCCGGGATGTTCCTCGCCATCGTCGACAAAGACAAGACCATACGCCTGATGAACGCCCGCGACATCGTTTCCGACGAGCCCGTCGACACTTCGAACGACCTCCAGAAGGTTACCCTGTTCGACAACAGCGGCGTCATGCGCCTGTCGGTGAGCCTGTCCAACCTCTTCTACATCGAGTCCGACGACAACTACGTAATCGTCTGGTACTCCGACAACTCCGGCGCCATGAAGAAATACATGATCCGATGTCGCCTCAAGACCATAGAGGAGAGCTTCCGCGACAGTCCGCTCGTGCGATGTCACCGCAAATACATCGTCAACATGGACCGGGTGAAGGTCCTGCGCAAGGAAAAGGACGGCTACGAGCTCGACCTCGACAACGACGCCATTCCCCCCATCACCATAACAAAAACATACGCCGAGAACGTCCTCTCGCGTTTCAAAAATTAATAAACGCATGATACACAATAACTTAACAGACCTTATAGGAAACACCCCGCTCCTTGAGGTCACCGGATTCGACGGCCAGAAGGCCCGCATTATCCTCAAACTCGAATATTTCAACCCCGGCGGAAGCGTGAAAGATCGCATCGCCCTGGCAATGGTTGAAGATGCCGAGGCCAAGGGCCTCCTCAAGCCCGGAGCGACCATCATCGAGCCCACCAGCGGCAACACCGGCGTAGGCATAGCCTGGGTCGCCGCGTCCAAAGGCTACAAGGCCATCCTGACCATGCCCGACACCATGAGCCAGGAGCGCCGCAGCCTTCTGAAGGCCCTGGGAGCCCGTCTGGAACTTACTCCCGGCGCCGAAGGCATGAATGGCGCAATCGCCCGCGCAGAGCAGTTACGCGACGAAATCCCCGGCTCGATCATCCTCGGACAGTTCGTCAACCCGGCCAACCCCGCAATACACGAAAAGACCACCGGCCCCGAAATATGGAAAGCCACCGACGGACAGGTGGACATCTTTGTCGCCGGAGTCGGCACGGGCGGCACCGTGAGCGGCACCGGGAAGGCCCTGAAAGCCTTCAAGCCCTCGGTAAAGGTCGTTGCCGTCGAGCCGGCATCCTCCGCTGTCCTCTCGACAGGAGTTCCCGGCAAGCACAAGATCCAGGGCATAGGCGCAGGCTTCGTCCCCAAGACCTACAATCCCGACGTCGTGGACGAAATCCTTCCCGTCGCAGACGACGACGCCATACGCGCCTCGCGCAGCCTGGCGGCAAAGAAGGGCCTCCTCGTCGGCATCTCCTCGGGCGCCGCATTCTCCGCAGCCCTGACCCTGTCGCGCCGTGAAGAAAACGCCGGCAAGACCATCGTAGCCCTCCTCCCCGACACCGGCGAGCGCTACCTGTCGACCATTCTCTACGCATTCGAAACCTATCCCCTATGAGTCTGAGCATACAGCAGACACGTTCGCGCCTGAGCGACCTCATGGACGCCGTCAAGGATGTCGTCTTCCCCCTCTACAGCGACCGCAAGGAGGAAGCCGCCCGTGCATCCATCCGCAGCAGTCTGACGGAACTGACCGGCGCAGATGTCGCACAGGCGTTTCTGGATGAAGATTTAAAGGATATCTGCCACCTTATCTGCACCGACGTTGAAGCCATCGCCCAAAACGACCCGGCAGCCGACGACCGCAAGGAAATCGTCTACTGCTACCCGGCCGTAACCGCCATGCTCCACTACCGTACCGCCCATGCGCTGCTGCTCCGCGGAGTCCGCGTCCTTCCGAGGATGCTCACCGAATGGGCCCACGGCATGACCGGCATCGACATCCACCCGGGAGCCACCATCGGCAGCCATTTCGCCATCGACCACGGCACGGGCGTCGTTATCGGTGCCACCGCCATCATCGGAGATCATGTAATGCTCTATCAGGGAGTCACCCTCGGCGCAAAGAACTTCCGTTACGACGAGTCCGGCCGGCCCATCGACCAGCCGCGCCACCCGATCCTGGAAGACAACGTCACGGTCTATTCCAACACATCCATCCTCGGCAGGGTCCGCATCGGGCATGATACGGTTATCGGCGGCAACGTGTGGCTTACCCACGACGTGCCGCCGAACAGCAGGATCCTCCAGGGAAAGGCGGTGTACGCACCGCACTTTACCGGCGGAGACGGAATCTAGAAGGCCAGGACCGCACGGGTACAGGCCACGCCGGAAGTCTTTGTCAGGGAGTTCACCGTTCCAGCACCGGTCACGGCGAGGGCCGTCGACTCCGTCGTCCCCTGGTTGCAGGTCCAGTAGGACAGATGGGTCTGCATCCGGGTACCGCTCGCGGCATCGAAGAGCGCGTTGAAATGCGTCAGCCAGGCCGTTGAGGTCTGGGCGTCACCGTCCTTCCCCATCATGAGCAGCAACTCCGCCTGGGCAGGCAGGAACCAGCCAGACGAATACTTGTTTTCTGGTTTGAGCGGATGGGACTCGTCATAGTAGCCGTAACCGCCCGCATTGTGGCTGTCAGCATTGCCGGCACGGTAGATGTGCTGGACAGGATGGACCGTATAGCCCGGGCCGCGGTCGGTGTTGTAGGCCACGATGCCCTGGGTGATATCGTAGCCGAAACGGCCCGTGGCACCGGCGGTGCAGGCCGGGCAGGCATTCTTGAAGGACTGCCTGTCCGAAATGTTGTTGGCCGTGTTCTGGAAACGGGCGCGCTCCGTATCACTGATATTGGAGAATGCGTCCGCGGCGGCGACGGCATAACCGTGCACCTTCGCGCCGTTCCCCTTGGCGATGCCCGGAAGATTCAGCTTGCGCAGGGCGGACTTGCTGTCGCCGGGCGTTCCCACCCAATAGACGAAAGCCGCCGCATTCCGCTGGTTGCTGCTGGTGTAAGGACCGCTGCCATTGGCCCAATAGGCCGTCTTCTTGTCCGAAGAGTAGCCGCGGAAACCGCTGTCATATACCGCCAGACTGCCGGTGGAAGAAACGACGATCGCGTCATAGGGCTTGACATCATCCCCGTCCCACTGGCAGGAATAGAACCAGGCCTGAGTCGAAAGGTAGCCGGAGACCAGCGGAATGCGGAACTTCACCGGGTACTGGATGGTACTGGTCCGGGAAGACAACCGGCTTTCCAGGGTGATGAACACGCACTTCTTGCCGGAGCCGTCGTCGGAGAGGCTGGCCGTCGTCACCTTCAGGTCGCCCGCGTTATCCTCGACAATCAGCACCTGACGGGTATTGGCGTGCCGGCTGTCACGGACATAGGCCTTGACCTTGACCGTCGCGCCGGGCTTGACGAAGACGTGTTCCCCGCCGGGGAAATAGACTTCCTGCGGTGCCGACCACACCTTGACGGTCCGCGTGACCTTGAGCGTCGGGTTGGCGGCGGAGACGGCCGTCAGCGTGGTCTCCCCTTCCCCGACCGCCGTCAGTTTTCCCGTCGAAGAATTGACGCTGGCAACGGACGGATTGTCGGTCCTGTAGATGATTTCCTGGTCGTGGAGGTTGGTCACCGAAGCCGAGGCCGAATAGCTCTCGCCCGGGACCATACCCTCGTCCAGCGTGCCGTAGGAGGTCTTCCAGTCGCAGTCCCAGGCGATGGATGCTTCTCCGGTGTGGACATAGACGATATGGACCGACTTGACGGAAGGATCCGACTCGGAGGTAAAGGTCAGCTTCACCTGCTGGTCGCTCGCTTTCAGGGCCCGGACCCGGAAGGCCAGCCCGGAAATCCTCTCGGCCGTAACGACCTCCGGCAGGGACGAGGTGATGGTGTAGCCGGTCTGGTTGGTCGTGGCCGGCGTCCAGCTCATCTTGCCCTCGACCGTCTTCCCGACGACGATTTCCTGGTCGAAAAAGGCCACCATCGCGGTGGGATAGATGGGCTCGGCCTGCACGCCTATGCGCAGCTGAGCCTGGGCACCGTGGCCGTCCTTGGCGAATACGCGGACAACGGCCTGCCCTACCTTTTCGGCATGGACCAGGCCGTCCTGGCTCACGGTCACGACATCCTTCCCTGAGGTCACCTCATATCCGATGGCGGCATTTTCAGCATTGGACGGGCTGATAACAGGCTCGATCTGATAGTCGGTCCCGATCACCATGAGGATTTCGTTCTCGCCGATGTCGATGCGGTCCACATAGATGGTATTGACCTCCACCCGGCAGGTCGCCGTGAGCATGCCATCCACCGTGGTCGCGGTAATCGTGGCCTTGCCGTCGCCGACAGCCGTGATGAGGCCGTCCTTGACCGTGGCTACCTGATTATTGGACGTGCTCCAGAGCACTTTCTTATTGATGGCATTCTCCGGAAGGACCGTCGCCGTGACGAGATAGGACTTCCCGATGCTCAGCGGAACGAATTCGTCGGAGAGGGTGACGCCTGTCACCGAGCCGTCCCCATCCTCCGGGACGGAGGGTTGGGCGGGCTGCTCGACGCCTCCGCAGGCGATGAGCAGCAGAGCGGTAAGCGATGCGTAGAGTTTTTTCATGACCTACAGGGCTAGAATACGATAATGGGACGGACCATCGCATGGGCGCTCGTCTTGCTGACATAAGAGCCGGACATACCCTTATCACCCAAAACGATACGGACCTGCTTGTCATTGTTCGGATCCTGCTGCATGGTCCAGTAGGGCTGGACGGAACTCAGTTGAACACCGGAATATTTATCGAGAAGACTGTTCAGGACATTCATTCCAAAGGTTCCGAGGATACACTCCTTCCACTCTGCTTCAGAAGGCAGGAACCATCCGGATGAATGCGCATTGTACCATGCGGTTGCAGCATTCTTCGGCGATTTGTCCATAGGAAGCGCGGTATACGTGTCGTTGAAGGCCTCGAAACCGCTGTTGCCTTCGGAGGAGCCACGGTCACATCGATACAGATGATGGATCACGGAAATATGGTGGGAGTCGCCGCGGTTGTAATTATAAGCGATTCCTCCAAGGGTAAGGTCATAACCATATTTCTTGGTCAGGTCCAGAGCGTTTGCCTGCGAAATGGGGCAACCACGGTAATTATCTTTGCCTTCAATGAAGGCTTCGCTTCCAAACAGATTCTGCGTCTCTTTCGCCCATGTCGTAGTCGAAGAGGACGTATTCTTCACCGCGATGGCATATCCATGAACTTCATTCTTTACTGACCGGGTGCAACTGAAGCTGCCGCCGTATGTAGCCCAGTCACGGATTTGGGAATCAGATTCGCCGGGCAGACCGACCCATGTAACCACTGCATGGACAGAGCCGCTGGAACTTCCTATCAAATGCTTATACCAAATCAGTTCATTGTTGGAGGTCTTTCCGCGGTAGTGGCCGTCGGTAATGGTAAGCGCGCCATCGGATTGCCTGAACCACAAGGCATCACCGGGTTTTACGTCGAAATATTCATATTCACAGACATAAACATTGACAGTACGGGTCTTTGTAGTTCCTGTGACGCGGAAGGTAGCGGTACCCTTGACGGCATAGCTCCCGGTTTTGGCGCTGATTTTGAACTGGACGCCCGAGTTATTATAGCCCGTCCTGGTAACTGTCACGATGGAACTGATTGACGATGACAGCGATTCTAATTCCAGGGTCGGACGGGAACTGTAGCCGTCGCTGGACTGGACGCCGAGAGTGACGTTAAGATCACTTCCCCGTTTGACATAATACGTCAGGTTGTCGCCATCATTCCAGTAAGTGTCGCCGCCGGATGCATAAGCATGGACAATCTTGTCGGCCGGATATGTGATCTGTATCGTCTGCTCGGGAGTCTTCACGTTAGGATTGGTGGCCGATTTGGCAATCACCTTGACGGTACCGCGCTTTTTGGCCGTAAGGACTCCCGAGGAACTCACCGTCGCATAGTCACTGCCGGAGGTAATGGCATAGGTAACGCCCGTGCTTCCGATATTATTCACGGCCGCCTTCAACTGGTAGGTCTCACCGGGAATCATCGGATCCGTCGTAAGACTGCCATAGGAGGTCTTCCAGTCGCAGGTCCACTGGATGCTCGGGGCATCTTTATGGACGGTGAACTTGAAGTTTTTGAAAATACCAGGTTTATGCTTGTAGGAAACGTGGATGTTCGTACTTCCCTCCTTCAGCCCCTCAAGGGTGAACGACTCGTCCGAGGTGACCGTCAACTTGGCCACGGACGGGTCGGACGAGGTAATCTCGAAGCCTTTCTGGTTGGTTCCCGATGGCTCCCAGTTGAGTCGACCGTTAACGGTTTTGCCGATCTGCGTATCCACGTCGCAGGCTATAATGAAACCGGTAGCATAGATGGGCTCGCTCTGTACGGTAAACTTCACATCGGCCTTGGCGCCCTTGCCGTCCATGGCCTCAACCCTGACCGTCGCGGAGCCTACCTTGACTGCCGAAACAAGTCCTTCAGAGGAGACAGATACCGCATCACCCGATACCACCTTGAAACTTATGGCGGCATTTTCCGCATTGTCGGGCTTGATTGTCGGCTTGATCTGATAGTCGCTCCCGATGACCAGAGATACGCTTGTCTCAGGCACGCTGATTTCGCTTACGTAAATCGTACTGACCGACACCTTGCAGGTCGCGGTCATGTAGCCGTCGACCGTCGTAACCTTGATCGTCGCCTCACCATCGCCGGTGGCGGTTACGACTCCGTCTTTGACGGTCGCCACCTTGTCGTTCGAAGTCGACCAGATGACGGACTTGTTAGCCGCAGTTTCAGGCTCCACGACAGCTTCAAGCTGGACTGTCTTGCCTATACTGAGTTCAACGGCTTCCGGGAACAATCTGACGCCGGTAACGGCATCTGAGCCGCTTTGCTCAGGGGTTGAAG
>ONKE01000046.1 GCA_900318355.1 uncultured Bacteroidales bacterium | reverse complement strand
AAGGCTAGGCTATTCAACACCAAATGAAATATTTAAATCTTTAACTCAGATTGACGATTCAGTTGCATTTCACGCTTGAATCCACGGTGGGGTAGACTATTTGATAAATCGTTGACTGACAGCTATTAACATTTCAGGCACTCCGAAGAGGAGGCCCGGTCAGGCCTTCTTGAGCGGCAGGTGCAGATACTTCGACAGCTATCGCTCCCGTTCAGCAGCCCCAACCGAATAGCAACATCTCGGGGCGATTCCGCGTGCTGGTGTCAGTCTGTTTGCTTGCGTGCATGTTTATGAGATGGCGCGTGTAGAATAGGGTCTTGCGGTGACTGCGGCGGTTTCGGTGCGGAGGCGCGATGGTCCAGGGTGACGCGTCAGAGGTAGCGCATGTAGACTGCGGCCGTGGCGGTGACTGCGGCAGTTTCGGTGCGGAGGCGCGACGGGCCAAGGTGGACAGGGATGAAGCCCGCGTTAAGTGCGAGGTTGGCCTCCTCCGGGGAGAAATCGCCCTCCGGGCCTATCAGGATGGTAATATCGCGGCCATCGTATGTGGCCAACGCGTCCTTTATCGAGATGCGCGGATGCGCATCGTCCTCGAAGCAGTACGCTATCAGGCGTAGCTCGCCAGCGCAACGCGACCCGGCGCTGAGCAAAAACGCGCGGACGCTTTGCGGGTCGGCGATGGTGGGGATGCGGGCCTTGAGGGACTGCTTGGTGGCGGAGAGAGCGAGGCGGCGGGCGCGGTCGGACTTGAAGATGCGGCGCTCGGAGCGGTCGCCGATGAGCGGAACGATCTCATCGATACCCAGTTCCGTGGCCTTTTCGATGAACCATTCAAAGCGGTCGAGGTTCTTGGTAGGGCAACAGCCGACGGTCAGCCGATAGGGATGGCCGCCCCATTCTGGGAAACGTTCGACGACAGCGGCCGAAGCCCCGCGGGGATCGTCCAGGGTCAGGGTACAGCGCAGCAGCGTCCCGGCCCCGTCGATGACGAAGATTTCGTCACCGAGGCGGTGGCGCAGCACGCGTATGCAATGCCCGCTTTCTTCCGGAGAGAGCCGGACGACGTCCCCGTCGCTATTTCCGTAGAACAGTTCCATTTCAGAATGCAAAGATAGAAAAAAGCAGTATCTTTGCCGCATGTTTATCGGCGTAATATCAGATACTCACGGCGTTTTCAGCGACGAATTCCGCGAATTCTTCGCTCCGGTCGACGAAATCTGGCACGCGGGCGACTTCGGCGGCGGCATCGACTTCGTCCACACCATCTCGGCCTTCAAGCCCCTGGTCGGCGTCTGCGGCAATTGCGACGCGCAGGAAATCCGCTTTGAATGCCCTCCGGTTCAGCTGTGGCGCTGCGAGGGGCTGAAAATCCTCATGACCCACATCGGCGGATACCCGGGCCGCTACCCCCTGAACGTCGCCGCCATGATAGACCGCCATCGCCCCGACATCTTCGTTTGCGGCCATTCCCACATTCTCAAGGTCATGCACGACCCCAAATACAACCTCCTGGCAATCAACCCCGGGGCGGCCGGACTGCAAGGCTGGCAGGTCGAACGGACGGCGCTCCGCTTTCACATTGACACCGGTCAAATCCATGATATGGAAGTGTTCCGGCTGCCGAGATAGCAGAAAATCAAAATAATCCTTTCAATTTCAAGAAAACTATATTATTTTTGCACCCAAAGCAAGAAAAAGACGTAATATAATATTGTTTAACTAATTATAATTTACGGACTTATGAAGAAAGTTATGATGTCTGTGGCCATCCTGGCCATGCTCGCCGGCGCCACCGCTTGCGGCAACAAGAACAAGAAGGCAGAAGAGGCCGAGAAGGCCGCTACCGAGTGCGTCGAAGGCGCCAAGGAGTGCTGCGAAGAGGCTGAAGACAAGGCCACCAAGGAAGTCAAGGACGCTGCTACCACCGTCAAGGAGACTTCCGAAGAGGTCAAGGCCGATGTCAAAGAAGTCAAAGAGGCCGCTGCCGCCGCCAAGGACGCTGCAGATGCCGTCAAGAGCCTCGGCAAATAATTTTTCGCCGAACAAGCTTAAAGGGAGGATCCTCGAAGGGTCCTTCCTTTTTTTGTGGGAAAAAGCGTAAATTTGCCGCCGGAAACAATAGGACAACAGTGAAACCTGAGGAACTTGAAATAATGTCCCCGGCGGGCAGCTTCGAATGCCTGCAGGCCGCCATCCAGGGTGGCGCCAATGCCGTCTATTTCGGGATAGGACGTCTGAACATGCGCTCGCGCAGCGCCAACAATTTCGCGCCGGAAGACCTTCCGGAGATCGTCCGCATCTGCCGCGAAGCCGGCGTAAAGACCTATCTGACGCTGAACATCACCCTTTTCGGAGAAGATATCGACGACGCGCGGAAGGCGCTCCAGGCCGCAAAAGATGCCGGCGTCGACGCGGTGATAGCCTCCGACATGGCCGTCATTCTCCACGCCCGCGCCATCGGCATGGAGGTCCACATCTCCACGCAGCTTTCCATCTCCAACTACGAAGCGCTGAAGTTCTATGCCCAGTGGGCCGATGTCGTCGTGCTGGCCCGCGAGCTAAACCTCGGCCAGGTCAAGGCCATCCACGACCGCATCGTCTCCGACGACCTTCGCGGTCCGTCCGGCCGCCTGGTGCGCATCGAAATGTTCGCCCACGGGGCCTTCTGCATGGCCACTTCCGGCAAATGCTACCTCAGCCTCCACACCTACGGAGCCTCCGCCAACCGCGGCGCGTGCATGCAGGTCTGCCGTCGCGGCTACATCGTCACCGACGCCGAAACCGGCAATCAGCTGGAGATCGACAATGAATATATCATGTCGCCCAAAGACCTCTGTACCATAGAGTTCATGGACAAATTCATCGAGGCCGGCGTGAGGGTTTTCAAGATAGAGGGCCGCGCCCGTTCGGCCGAATACGTCCGCCGCACCGCCGAATGTTACCGCAAAGCGGCCGACGCCGTGTGCAGCGGCACCTATACCGAAGAGCTGAAAAAGGGCCTCAGGGCCTCGCTGGCCGAGGTTTTCAACCGCGGATTCTGGGACGGCTACTACCTGGGCGCCCGCCTTGGCGAATGGAGCGAAGTCTATGGCAGCCAGGCCACCCGCCGGAAAACTTATTTCGGCAAGGTGACCAACTGGTTCGACCGCATAGGAGTGGCGGAAATCGCCGTTGAGGCGGCCCCTCTGCCCTCCGGCAGCGAAATCATGGTCATCGGCGCCACCACAGGCTGCGTGACCTTCACCGCCGGCGACATCCGCGTTGATTTCAAGAAAGTCGACGTGGCGCAGAAGGGCGAACACTGCTCCGTGGCCGTGCCGCCGGAAGTGCTCGCAAAATGCCCCGACGGCAAGCTCCGCAGGGGCGACAAAGTCTTTCTCTGGGAAGCTACTGCTTGAAAACGCTGCGCACGAGCGCCGGAATGTCGGCGACCCTGACGACGGAAATCCCGTCTTTCACGGCAGCGTCGAGCGACGAAAACTTCGAAACGTAAATCTTCTTCATACCGAGCCGGGCGGCCTCGGTGATGCGGCGCTCTGTCTGCGCCACGGGGCGGATTTCCCCGCTCAGGCCCACTTCGCCGGCGAAACAGACGTCTGCCGGAATAGCGAAATCGAATGCGGACGACAGCACCGCGCACACCACTGCAAGGTCGCACGCGGGGTCGGCAACCCTCAGGCCTCCGGCCATGTTGAGGAACACGTCCTTGGCCGCAAGTTTGAACCCCGCACGCTTCTCAAGCACCGCCAGAAGCATGTTGAGGCGCCTCACGTCGAAGCCCGTGGCCGAACGCTGGGCCGTGCCGTATGCCGCCGTCGACACCAGGGCTTGAACCTCGAAGAGGAAAGGCCTCAGCCCGTCGAGCATCACCGACACCGCAGTGCCGCTCAGCCCCTGTTCGTGCTGGGGCATAAGCATTTCCGAAGGGTTGGTCACTTCGCGCAGGCCGGTGCCGGTCATCTCGAAGACGGCCAGTTCGCTGGTCGAGCCGAAACGGTTCTTGATGCTGCGCAGAAGGCGGTAGGAGCCCTTGTCGTCGCCTTCGAACTGCAGGACCACGTCCACGATATGCTCGAGAATCTTCGGCCCGGCGATGGTTCCGTCCTTTGTGATGTGGCCGATGAGGATGACGGGGATGCCGGTGGATTTGGCAAAATGGAGCAGCAGCGACGTCACTTCCTTGATCTGGCTCACCGACCCCGCCGACGAGTCGATGCCCTGGGAATACATGGTCTGGACCGAATCCACCACCATGAGCCCCGGGCGTATGTCGCGGGCTTCGGCAATGATGTCTTCGATGAGGGTTTCACTGAAAATGAGGCAGTTGGAGATATCGCCGCCGAGGCGGTCGGCCCTCATTTTGACCTGGCGCGGGCTTTCCTCTCCGGAAACGTAGAGGGTCTTGAGGCCGGGGCAGGAGAGGGGAATCTGCAGCGACAGGGTCGACTTGCCTATGCCGGGTTCGCCGCCCAGGAGCACCAGGGAGCCTTCCACCAGTCCGCCGCCGAGGAGTCTGTCCACTTCGCCGATGCCGAGGGAAACCCGCCGGTCCTGTGCGGAACCGACTTCGCGCAACGGTTGCGGACGGTGGCTTCCGCTGCGTGATGCTGCCGCGGCGCTCTTGGGCGCCTTTCCGGTCGCTACGGTCTGTTCGACCAAGGTGTTCCACTCCCCGCAAGCGGGGCATTTTCCCATCCACTTGGGGCTCTCGTTGCCGCACGAAGTGCAGAACCAGACTGTTTTATCTTTCGTCGCCATATCGGCCGAAAGTTACGAAAAAAAATCCGTCCTTCAAAGATTCAGGAGGGGACCGGATTTCGCGGAATTCCGACCGCGCCACGGCGCTTGTCGGATTGCAATCGGTCCTGTGGGTATCTTATAAAAGGTTTTAATAAAAACTTTCGCAAAAAATGCAACATTTTTCGCAAAAAAGTCTGAAAAAATGAATTATTTATTTTTGAAACAAATTTGGCCGATTTTGTTTCAATTTGTAATGGAAAATTATTTTCAACTCTCCGAAAGATTATTTTATAAACCGTTAAAACGCTGATTTAGATATTTGTTGCATCATTTTTAGGATTTGGAATTAAAAAGAAGATTTTTTTACTTTGCTGGAAATTTCCTTGCTTGGAGGAGTGTTTTTTCGCGCCCGGCAGGAAAACGAAACGAACGAGTGTACTTATTCAATATTAATTAAAGTATGGCTTATGAAAAAAATTAAGCTCTTTTTCACGGCGCTCGTACTGGTGCTTTCGGCAGGTGTCCTGTCCGCTCAGTCTTTCACTGTGACGGGCAACGTTTCCGACGCCTCCAATGGTGAACCGATCCCCGGTGCAACCATCCAGGTGAAAGAAAATGCCAGTGCCTATGCGCTATCCAGCGTGTCCGGCAACTACCGGATCAACGCTACGTCCGACGGAGTCTTGATCGTGAGCTGCCTTGGCTATGAAGCGCTCGAGGTCTCTATCGGCGGCCGTTCTCTCATCAACATCCAGCTCAAGCCGGAGTCCCAGAAGCTCGGTGACGTCATCGTCGTCGCCTATGGTACGGTACGGCGCGAGGCTGCGACCGGCAGCGTGACCTCGATGAAGGCCGACCAGCTGGTCGAGTCCCCGGCGACATCCATCGACAAGATGCTCTCCGGTAAGATTGCGGGTGTCCAGATGTCTTCCTACTCCGGACAGCCGGGTTCCACCACCACCATTCGCGTGCGCGGTACCTCTTCAATCAACGCCGGCAACGAGCCTCTGTGGGTAGTCGACGGAATTCCCATCATCGCCGACGATAACCGTAGCTACTCCAACTATGGTGTCGGTGGCGGTACCAACACGGCTTTCCTCAACCCGAACGACATCGAGTCCATCACCGTGCTGAAGGATGCTGCGGCCGCTTCCGTCTATGGTTCCCGTGCCGCCAACGGCGTCATCCTCGTGACCACCAAGAGCGGAAAGGCCGGCCAGGCCAAGTTCACGGCCCAGGCCAAGTTCGGTGCCCAGCAACTGGCCAATGACAACCATTTCCGTCCCCTTACCGGTGAGGAACTGATCAACTATTGGCGCGATTCCGCTCGCAACGCCGGTGCAAATCCCGACGATCCGACTTCCGCATACTATGTTCCTTATTCCCTGCTTCAGAACGGAAGCCACAACTGGTATCAGGATTTGACCAAGATCGGCACCCTGCAGGAATATGAAATCAATGCCACCGGCGGCAACGACCGCGGCTCTTACTACTCGTCATTGTCTTACCACAAAAATGACGGTGTGTACAACGCCAACAGTTACAGCCGTTTCTCCGCCCGCGTCAACGCCGACTACAAACTGACGAAGAAACTCACCTCCGGAGCACGCGTCAACGTCTCCTACAACGAGTCTTCTTCCACCATCATGGGTAACTCCTACTACCTGAACCCGGCGCAGGCGATGTTCGCCCTCCTCCCCTGGACTCCCATAAAGGATGCTGACGGCAACTTCACTTTCCCGACTGAAAATGGTGGTGAGAACCCGCTCGCCCATGCTCTGTATGACGAGAATACCGATAAGGAATACCGCTTCAACGGCACCATGTTCCTTGAGTGGAAGCCCATCCCCAAGCTAACCCTCAAGACTACCAACAGTGCTGAAATGAGCGTTGTTGATTCCAGGTCATACAGTAACCCGCTCGCCGACCAGACCGGAGAGTCCGGGCTGGATACCTACACATCCAAGGAACGTCGACTGACCACCTCCAATACGGCCAACTACCTCGATCAGTTCGGCAACCATAATGTACGTCTGCTCATCGGCCAGGAAGCCATGGTCGACACCTACGACTATGTCGGCGGTGATTCCCCCCATGTGGATCCGGCAATCCCGTATCCTACGACTTCGACCCAGGCTGAAGACCAGGTCGGCTACGGTTTCTCCGAATACAGCCTCCTCTCCTTCTTCGGCGTTGCGGACTACAACTTTGACAACAAGTATTTCCTGTCCGCTTCTGTCCGTGCCGACGGCAGCTCCCTGTTCGGTGCATCCAACAGATGGGGTGTGTTCTGGTCGGTATCCGGAAGCTGGAACATCGAGAAGGAAAAGTTCATGGCCGCGACAAGCAGCTGGCTCAGCCAGCTCAAGCTCCGCGCCTCTTACGGTGTCAACGGTAACAACAACATCTCTCCCTATCGCGCATACGGCGTTTACAGTACCGTCCAGTACAACAACGTCAACGGTATGCTCCCTTCCCGTCCGGATAATCCGAAACTCTCCTGGGAAAAGAACAAGACCTGGAACGTAGGTCTCGATTTTGGTTTCCTTGACGACCGCATCTCCGGTAGCATCGACTTCTACAACCGTCTCACCACCGACATGCTCCTTAGCAAGTCCGTTCCCTACACCACCGGTTTCGGGTCCAACTTCATGAACGTGGGTTCCCTCCGCAACCGCGGTGTGGAGTTTTCGCTTGACGCTACCATCCTCCGCAAGAGCGACTGGATTTGGACTGCCGGCTTCAACATTGCCTGGAACCGTTCCAAGGTCCTCGACCTGGCAGGTTCAGGCTATCTGACCACGGTTGACTCCCGTACCCGTGGCAGCGCCGAACGTTCCACTCCTGTCCGTATCGTCGAAGGCATGAGCCTCTACAACTTCTACCTCCGCGAATATGCCGGTGTCAACCCGTCCAACGGTGAAGGTCTCTTCGTCGCAGAGGACGGCACCCTGACCAGCGACCGTACCAAGGGCCGTTACATTTATGCAGGTTCCCCCGAACCTCTCTGCACCGGCGGTTTCAACACCCAGGTGGCGTGGAAAGGCCTGAGCCTCAGCGCATACTTCGAATATGTCTACGGCAACAAGGTCCTCTCCAACAACTGGTATTTCTCCGATGGTGAAGACACGCTGGTGGGCAACAGCACCGCCAATTCGCTGAACTACTGGAAGAAGCCCGGCGACACCGGAGTCACCCCGAAGCCCATCGCAGGCGGTTCCAATGTCTGGTACACCGGCTACAGCACCCGCTTCCTCGAAGATGGCAGCTACCTGCGTATCCGCGACATCACTCTGGCTTACGCTCTGCCTGAGAAGGTGGTCAAATCCATCAAGCTCAGCGGCTTGAAGTTCTACATCAGTGCCCTGAATCCCTACACCTTCCACCATGTCAACGCGCTTGACCCTGAACTTGGTCCCCTCGGTTACTCCTACGGCGGCAACCACTCCATGGTCAAGAGCCTGATCGGCGGTGTCGAGATTTCCTTCTAACCGTTTAAAAGGAATGAAGATTATGAAAAGAGTTATTACCTATATTTTCATCGGGCTCGCAGCCCTCAGCCTGAGCGGTTGCAAGGATTTTCTCGAGAAAGGCCCGAAGCTTTCCCAGAGCTCTGAGTTGACCCTGTCAACCTACAGCGGACTGGACAAGGTTACCCAAGGCGTCTATGCCTATTTCGGCAGCCTGGGCTGGTATGGCGGCGAGCGCGTCCTCGAATCCGAGATGCGTTCCGGCAACGGCATGAAGAATGCTGACCATACTTCCAACCGCTACAACACAGAGATGAACTGGAACTACCTCCCGGAGTCCACCTCCTCGATGTGGGCCCTCGGTTATGAGGCTATCGCTGCCTGCAACAACGTCATCGACAACCTTGAAGGCAAGGATGTCGGCGACGTGACCGTCCAAGACCTGAACAACCTCAAGGCCGAGTGCCTGTTCATCCGCGCATTCTGCCACTTCGACATGGTGACCCTTTTCGCCCTGCCTTACACCTATGTCAAGGCCAACGAAAAGACCCTGAACGAAAAGCAGAAACTTGGCATTCCCTATGTCATCCACACCGACCCTGCCGGCACTCCCGCCCGCGATCCCGTCCTGGAAGTCTATCCCAAGGTCGTCGAGGATTTGCTTGCGGCTGAAGAAGCGATCGACCCTTCCTACGCCCGTTCCGGCGTTGCTGATAAGAAGGCTGTCGTCACCCTCGAGGCCATTCAGGCTCTCCTGAGCCGTGTCTACCTCTACATGGGTGAATGGCAGAAAGCCGCTGATTACGCGACCAAGGTTATCGACAGCGGGAAGTTCGAGCTCTATACTGTCGAAAACTACGAAAAGGTCTGGAATCAGAATACAGGCGGCAGCGAAGTTATTTTTGAGAACTACATCGACCTGGGCAACTATTCCAACGAGAACCCGATGTACATGTGCTATCCCGACGGCGCCTATGGCGACTGCATCTGCAGCGCCGAGCTCTATAACAGCTATGCCGACGGCGACATCCGCAAGAAGCTCTACTGCCAGGACAAGAACGAGACCGACGGTCTTTGGTGGACCCTTAAATACAAGGGCAAGGGACTTGGAAATCCTGACGCCAACAACACCGTCATCCTTCGCCTGAGCGAAATGTACCTCAACCGTGCCGAGGCTATTGTCAATGGCGCCAGCATCCCCGGAACAACCGCAGTGAAGGACCTCAACGAGGTTATCACCAACCGTGGTCTCGCCGGTCTGAACTCGGTCGGTATGGACGCCATCAAGAGCGAACGTCGCAAGGAACTTGCCTGGGAAGGCCACTACTTCTTTGACAAGGCCCGCTGGGGCGAAAGCGTTGTCCGCGACCTCTGCTACGGCATGGATCCCCGCTATCAGAACATCAACTTCCCCGACTACCGCTGGGCACTCCCCATTCCCAAGCGCGAACTCGAAGTTAATGCCAATCTCAAACAGAACGACGGTTACAAAGAATAACGAAAGGTTCGAGTATTATGAAAAAAGTTTTTACATACATAACACTGCTCTCAGCCGGGCTGTTGCTGGTTGCTTCCTGCAGCAAGAACGAACCGCCCGTGTTTGATGATGCCAACGCGTTCGTAGCGTTCGAGCGTCCCTCCGTTTCCCAGGACGAAGCCGGAGTCAAACCCAGCGGAGAAATCTACGAATGGGACGAAAAACACACGCTCAAGGTCCCTGTGACCCTTGCTTCCCTGAAGGGTATTTCCGAGACCGTCAAGTTCGAGATTGTCGAAACGACAAAGGACGACAAGGGAAATGAAGTGGTCCTGTATCACGATCTGTGGGACAAGAAAGGCGATCCCGACGATCAGGCCAACTGGAAGGATGTCACTGCCCACCGCGATGTCAATTTCCGTCTGCTTACCGCTTCCGGAACCCTTTCCTTCGACGCCGACCACCGTACCCAGTACATCGAGTTCGAACTCATCTACAACCCTGAATATACGGGCGACCTCAAGTTCGACATCAAGCTCTCGAAACCCGAGTCCGTCAATCTCGGCAACAACTCAACCTGCACCGTCACGATCGGCGATGTCAACCACCCGCTTACCGAACTGCTGGGCGACTACAAGGCCACGGACGGTGACGGCGAGTCCTGGACGATGAGCCTTTACAAGGATGAGAAGGACGACCATATGGTGTGGTTCTTCAACTTCTTTGCCGTTCCCAGCTGGGCTGACTTCGATATGATGTATTACGGAAACGTTGATGAGGAACTGACCAAGATCAACATTCCTTTCGGTCAGGCCTCGGAATACAAGTATGGCGGCGAAACGCCGTTTACGCTCTACTGGCTCAAGGACGACGATTCCATCGGCAAGACCGGTTCCGTTGACGTTGCAATCGTCAAGGATGAAAACAACAAGATCATCGGTCTTGATTTCGGCAAGGAATACGGTTTTTACTTCCTGGCAGAAGGTGTTGGTGGCCTCAGCGCCATTTACCCGCAAATCACAGCTGAAAAGCTCTAAATGTAAAGCCTTATGAAAAAGATATTTATTGCACTTGGCACAGTCCTTTTCCTGTCGGCTTGCACCCAGTTTGTGAAAGAGACGGCACCGGAATTTCCCAATTACGTCGCCGCCCCTACCGTCGAGCAAATCGATGACGACGAGCTCGACCCAGACTCCGAGTTCACCGTCAAGGTAACTCCCGGTGCAGGGAATATTTACTACGCGTTTGCGATTATTCCCGGCACCGAAGCCAAAGATGCTTCTGCGCTCATTTCCAACAAGTATGCCGGCAACGCCGTCAAGGTCAAGCTGATCATCGAAGAAGTTGAGACGGAAGTTCCGCTCAGCGGAAGTTTTGCCGCAGCCAAGCAGGCTGACACCGTTGTGACGGCTTTCAACCTGAAGCCGAATACCGCCTACACTGTCTATGCTGTCGGCGCCGGAGAAAACGGTGCGCTTTCGGCGGTGACCGCCCATACGATCATCACCACCGACAGTACTCTGCCAGGCCCGTTCGACGGGAAGAAATACAACTTCTCCGCCAAAGACCTCGAGGACGGTACTTTCGTGGTTGATTTCGGTGACGAAGTCGAGTTTACCGAAGAACTCCAAAACGGCGAGGCCAAGTTCTACGCTACCTATTATGGAGCCAATGCCTATGACAAGCAAGGCATCCTCTTACCTGTATTCTCGGCTGAAATCCCTGTCGACAGTCTCTCCGTATCGGGCTCAGAGGTTTCCATCCAGGTCCCCGAGCGCATCCCCGGTGCCGTTGTAGCCATCTCGTATGATGCAGGAGTCGTCGTTAACGGAGTAGATCTGAAGAACACGGCTCTGCCCGCCGACGAAAGCGGTGCCTATTGGAATGCCAGCGGAAAGCTTGTTACGGCAGGACTTGCCGCCCGTTTCGAGACCAAGGACTGGAAGTTTGAGCTTCCGATGATTGAGAACGAAGAAGGCAAGGAGGTCAAAATGCCCTCTGATACCATCATTTTCTTCAATGATTACGAGGCTTTGGAGATTTCCCTTACCGGACAGAATCTCGTTGAACCTATCCATCAGGATGCCGAGTTTAATTACCTTGTTCCCGCCGAGGCAATCCAGATTCGTTACACCGATGGCAGCAACCGGAAGATTATCTATGACAGCGAAGACATTGTTCTTTCCGATGTCAGCGATTCCACGGTTGTCATCACCCTTGGCGAAGAGCCGGAATATGGAGCCACAGTGTCCGTCGATATTCCCGCCAGTGCCGTTGAAGACCTCTGGGGCAACCCTTGCAAGGCATTCAGTACGGCCTATGTTGACGAAGACGGCGAGTATTTCCCCGGCAATTACTTCTACAGCTACGGCTACACCCGTGAGGATTTCCTCGGGACTTACTCCTATGCGGGTGAAGCCAGCAATGGAAATGTGCATGAGGAAGCCGCTGTTGTTATTGCACCGGATCCGGAGAGCGAAACAGGTATCCTTATTTATGACTTGTTCAAGAGCTTGGAGCCATTGAGTAACAGGTATTTCACTAAAAATTGGGATGTTCTGACCGCTCCAATCCCCGGCGAGGTCAATATCCATGATGGATCCATTAGCCTGGCGAATTCTCCGATTGTCAAGGCTGAAAGTGATATTTTGGCAGGTTACGGTTATGCCGGAATCATCACGGTTGAATATGGCGAGACGAGCTGGTATCTGCAGCGTCTGCCAAATGGCGATATTACCACGCCCGTGGAGTTCTATTATATCCTTGGCGCCGCCGGGTACATCGCTTACGAAGAGGGAGATCTCACGAAGATCAGTTCCGAGTATAGCGTTCCTACGTCAGGCGATGGCGGAAGCGCCGCTCCCGTGCGTAAGAAAGCAGCCCGGACTTCCCGCGAGACTGTACCGTCCGGCAGGACCAAGTTCGCCCGGTAGACGGTTTTTCCTCAAAAAAGGCATCGACCATAGCGGTCGGTGCCTTTTTTTTAATATCTTTGTAGTTGACAATAAACGAACTGAACCATGAAGAAGATATTATTTGTTGCGGTCATGCTGCTTATTGCAGCTGCGGGATTTGCCCAGGAGCCCACGACGACCTGGCCGTACCTCTATCCCGAGTTCCGTCAGGGGACCATCTACATGAACGACGGCACCACCCTGGTCGAGCAGCTTAACGTCCACCTCAGAAAGGGCCGGCTCCATTTCATCGACAAGAAAGATATTGTCCGTGAGGCGGTTGTCCCGGATGTCAAGCTGGTCAAGATCGGCGAAGACACCTTTGCCCAGGTCAAGGGCGAGATGATGAAGGTGGTACTGGCTACGGAGCATGGCTTCGTGGTCGTCGAAACCCTTGGCGATTTCGCTTCGCTCCAGGAGACCGGCGGCGCGTATGGGACGTCCTCCACCACCTCCGCCACCAGACGCCTGTCGTCCCTTGACACTGATGCGCAAATCAATCAGAATCACATGCTTCTGCTCCAAAACCGCAGCGGCGGAAAGATGCTCCCCACAGTCTCGAAATACTTCCTTTCCGGCCCGGACTTCCAGGTTCAGGCCTCCCGCCGGGAAGTCGAGTCCATCCTTCCGGAGGGGCGTCAGGCCGAATGGAAAGCTTGGCTGAAGGCCAACAAAGTGAAGTGGAACAAGCCCGAGAGCCTTGCCGCCGTGGTGGAATTTCTTTGCAAGTAGTTTTTTATGAGAAGAATAGCAATTTTGCTGGCGGCGGTGACGCTGCCCCTCTCTTGTGCGCAGTCGATTGAACTTGCCCCCGATGTTGCGCCCGAAGTGCCCGAGACCGTGACGGTTTTCGGCTCCGATATGCCGGAAGACGCGCTTGTCGCCGACGAGATGAACGTCCGGGTCAGCGCCGACGTGGCCGACATGCTCGAGGCCCACACCGGCGAGGACGGCTATGTACGCATGCCCGAGGTCAAGGCTTTCGCCGACCGCGGCGTCGTGCGCATGCGCCGTCTCTTCCCCTATGCCGGGCGTTTTGAGGCCAGGACGCGTGAGGAGGGACTCCACCTGTGGTACGTCCTGGAAATGGGGCCGGAACAGCCCGCGATAACGAAATCGGCCGGCGGCATGGCCCTCATCCCCGGCGTAGAGCTGGTCGAACTCCAGCCGAAAATCCACATAGTCGGCGACCCCGAAGTAGTTGATGTCTACGACGGCAACGCCCCGGCGACCAAGGCCGGCGGCAAGGCGCGCTACCCGTTCAACGACCCCTACCTTCCCACGCAGTGGCACTACTACAACGACGGCTCTGTCAGCGGTGGAGTCAGCGGCTGCGACATCAACGTATTCCCCGTATGGAGGGGCTACAGCACGGGAGATAAAGACGTCATAGTCGCCGTTGTTGACGGAGGCGTCGATTACTCCCACGAAGACCTATCCGCCAACATGTGGAACAACCCCGAGAAAAGCGGCAACTACCGCTATGGCTTCAACTTCGTCAACAACTCTTTCGTTGTCACGGCCGAGAGCCACGGAACTCACGTCGCAGGCACCATCGCGGCCGTCAACAACAACGGGAAAGGCGTCTGCGGCATAGCCGGAGGTGACGCATCGGCCAGCCAGAAGGGCGTCAAGATCATGTCCTGCCAGATTTTCCAGGGCAACGAGACGGGCTCGGGCGCCGCCGCCATCAAATGGAGCGCCGACCACGGGGCCGTTATTTCACAGAACAGCTGGGGCTACACCAACGCCACGACCACCCCGACCTCCCTCTCTAACGCCGTCGACTACTTCATCAAATACGCCGGAGTCGATGAAAACGGCAACCAGACCGGTCCCATGAAGGGCGGCGTGGTGATTTTCGCGGCCGGCAACGAAGACGCGGCAGTGAGCGGCAACGACTACGGACCCATCATCAACGTGGCCTCCGTCGGAGCGGATTATCGCCGCGCATACTATTCGAATTACGGTTCCTGGGTGGATATCGCCGCCCCGGGAGGCAACGTCCGCAGCGGCAACCAGGTCTTCTCCACGCTGCCCGGCAACAAATACGGCAACATGCAGGGTACCTCGATGGCCTGTCCCCACGTTTCCGGCGTCGCTGCGCTGGTGCTGAGCTACATGTATTCCCGGACCCCGAGCGGCTACACTGCCGACGCCCTGACGAAAAAGCTGCTGAACTACACCACGTCCATCAGTTCGTTCAACCCCAACTACTCGCTTGGCCGCGGCCTTGTCAACGCCTACCGTTCCGTTGCCGGTTCTTCCGGCGGCAAGGCTCCTAAAACGCCGACCGACTTTGCCGTTAACGAGGTGAAAGCCAACAATGTATCGGTGTCGGTGACCGTGCCTGTCGACGAGGACGACGGCGCCCCGGTGGCCATCCGCTTCTACTACAGCAAGTCCGATTTCACCCGCGTGTCCGACAACCTGATGTACGGCGCGCTCTATGTCGGCGACCTCAACCCGGGCGAAACCCTTACGGGCGTATTTTCCGGAATGGATTTCGGCGCCGACTACTATGTCGCGGCTGTTGCGGTCGACGGCCTCGGCAACCAGTCGGGCCTGACCTCCCGCATCCAGGTCCACACCGGTCCCAACTCGGCCCCGGTCATCACCGACCTCAATTCGCCCCGGACCAGCGTCAGCCCCCACGAGACCATTTCCTTTGATACTGAAGTGGTTGACCCCGACGGCCACTACTACGCCATCGAGCTTGAATCCCACTTTGAGCATCCGGAACTGGACGACAAGGGCGTTGAAATCCAGCCGGCGGTCCTGCTCGACACCACCGTCCGCAACAAGCCGAAGATCGTCGCCGCGGGCCGCGTCCTCGCCTCCGGCAAATACACCGCCAGGATGACCGTGACCGACTATTTCGGCGCCTCGGCCGTGAAGGATGTAGCCTTCGAAATCCTTCCCAACAGCATTCCCTACAAGGGTAAAGACATGGAAGACAGGATATTCACTTCCCGCACGGCCGGTACCCTGGAGCTTGATTGCAAGGAATATTTCAAGGACGACGACGGTGAAGACCTGGCATACACCATCGCAATCTCCAACGAGACGGTGGTCAATATGACCGCCAGCGGCGGCAAGTTCCTGCTCACGCCGATGAACTACGGCTATTCCGACATCACGGTGACCGGGACCGACGTCCGAGGCGAGCAGGTGACTCAGACCTTCAGCATCCTCGTGCGCGACGGTTCCCGCGAACTTGACGTCTATCCCAACCCGGTCCGGGACGACCTTTTCCTCCGCACGGGAGACGAAACGTCCCTCGACATCCGAGTCATATCCGCTTCCGGCGCCGTGTTCTATTCCGGTTCCCAGGAGGTTACGCCGTTCAGCCCCGCCGTCGTCGACATGCGCGGCGCATTCCCGGGGTCATACACCGTCATGGTCGGATTTTCCGGCAAGACCGTCAAAGCATCAGTGGTAAAGTTATGAGAAGAAAGATTTTGATTACGCTGGCGGCCGTCGCCGTCTGTTTGCCGGGATTCGCCCAGGCGCTTCCGTCGCTGCTGATTCCTTCCGAGGCATCCGTGCTTGGCGTCGGCGGTGCGGCAGTTGCCGGTCCGACCGGTGCCTTTGCGGTCGACAACAACGCCGCGGCTATGTCCCTGTCGCCCTCCAAGGCCTCCGTAGGCGTGTCTTACAGCCTCTGGCAGCCCTCTGCCGCCAAAGACCATCTCCTTGGCGTCGGCGGCTACTGGCATGGCGGCAAGCTCAGCCTCGGCGCATCGGTCAAGAGGTTTGCCATGCCCTCCTATGAGGTTACGAGCACCAACGGCGTAGTGAGCCAGGTCGACGGCGTGTTTAAGCCGGCCGACCTGAGCGTCGCCCTCGGCGGTTCATTCGCGGTCGCCGACTGGCTTTCCGTCGGTGTGGCGGCGCGTCTGACATCGTCCTCCATGGCAAAAGATGCGAAAGCCACCGTTTTCGGGGCCGATATTTCCGTGATGTATGCCGGGGAGTCCCTCAGGGCCGCCCTTGTGGTGGCCAATCTTGGCGGCAAGGTGAAATACGGCGAGTCGTCCTATGCCCAGCCCACCCAGGCGAGGGCGGGCGCGGCCTACACTTTCCTCGACTGCCTGACCGCTCAGGCCGAACTGTCATACCTCTTTGCAGGGTCTTTCGGCGCCGCGGCTGGCTTGACTTGGTCGATGCGTGACATGCTCTTCGTGCGGGCCGGATTCCACTATGGAAGCGGCAACGTGGGCCTGCCGACGTTCGCCTCACTTGGCTTGGGCGGACGCTTCGCCGGGGTCTCGCTCGATGCGGCCTACCTTCTCATGGGACCGCTCGGCAACACCCTTCAGGCTACCCTGAGCTATAGTTTCTGATTGTATTTCCGGTCCGCTACCGGAATTTGCTTTCGTCCTCCAACATCCCCAGATAGGAGTTGTAGCGTTCGGTGCTGATCGTCCCGGCATCGACGGCGGCCTTGACGGCGCATCCGGGCTCGTGGGTGTGGGTGCACGGCGTGAAACGGCACCCGGAAGCCTTGCGCAGCATCTCCGGGAAGTAGAGGGCGATTTCCTCCTTTTCCAGATGCACCAGTCCGAAGCCGCGAAGGCCGGGGGAGTCGATGATGAATCCGCCCGAGGCGAGGGGATACATCTCATAGAGGGAGGTCGTGTGCTTTCCCTGCAGATGGGCCAGGGAAATGGCGCCGATTTTCGGGTTGAGGGACGGGTCCATGGCCTTGATAAGGGAAGATTTCCCTACTCCGGATTCGCCCGAAAACAGGCAGATGCGGCCGCGGCATGCCTCGCGCAGTCTTTCGATGCCGGTGCCGTCCTTGACTGAAGTCTCAAGCACCTCATACCCGGCTCCTTCGTAGATGGCCCGGAAACGCGCGATTGCCTCCGGGGCTTCCTGCCGGTAGAGGTCGGTCTTGGCCAGGACTATGCTGACAGGCACGCCGAACACCCCGCACATGACCAGGATCCTGTCGAGGAAGGGGAGTTTGATTTCGGGAAAATAGAGCGAGACCACGAGGAAAGCCCGGTCCACGTTGGCCGCGATGACGTGGCTCTGCCGGGAAAGGTTGGTGCTGCGGCGGATGATGTGGTTGCTGCGGTCCAGCACCTGCCGGATTACGGCCGGATGTTCCAGGTCGACGGTGCCGGCGGCCTCGTATTCCACATGGTCGCCCACGGCCACGGGATTTGTGGCCTTGCTCCCGCCCAGACGCACTTTCCCGCCGAGCACCGCGGGAAACGGCGCCCACTCGGGCAGGGCCGACAGCAGGAAATGGCTTCCTGCATTCTTGACAACCGTCGCAATCATGCTGCAAAGGTAAAAAAAAGTTGTTATATTTGTGGAAATACTAGCCGTGCAACATGATTACAGAAAGTCACATCGACCAGGCGCTGGAATCGCTTTTCGAAGGCCTGACCTTTTCCGGGGAACCCGCAACCCTCTATGACCCGCTTCGCTACATGATCGCCATCGGCGGCAAACGGCTCCGCCCCAAGCTCTGCCTGACCGCCTACGGCCTTTACAAAGACGAGCTGAACGAAGGGATTCTCGACCCGGCAGCCGCCCTGGAAGTCTTTCACAACTTCACCCTCATCCACGACGACATGATGGACCGTTCCCCGCTCCGGCGCGGCGTTCCGACGGTGTGGAAAAAATGGAATACCGACCAGGCCCTCCTCAGCGGCGACGTCATGTGCATCGACAGTTTCCGCCGCATCGCAAAGGCTCCCGCCGCGGTCCTCTCCGACGTGCTGGACCTCTTCTCCTCCACGGCCGCCCAGATTTGCGACGGGCAGCAGCTCGACATGGAATTCGAAAGCCGCGAGGAGGTCGCGATGAGTGAATACATGCAGATGATAGGGCTGAAAACCGGCGTCCTGATAGCCTGTGCGGCCAAAATGGGCGCTCTCATCGGCGGCGCGCCGCAGGAAGATTGCGACAACATCTACCAATACGGCTACCAGCTCGGTCTCGCCTTCCAGGTGGCCGACGACTACCTCGACGCCTTCGGCGACGAAAAGGTCTTCGGCAAGCCCATCGGCGGCGACATAGTCGAAAACAAGAAGAGCTGGCTTACGACCCGCGCCATGGCCAAGGCCGACGAAGGGCAGCGCCAGAGCCTGCTCGCGGCCATGCAGTTGGAAGTCACCTCGCCCGAAACCCGTTTGGAGAAGATCCAGCGCGTCAAGGATATCTACGTAGCCCTGAACGTTCAGGAAGACGCCAAATACGAAATTCTCCGTCTGACCGGCAAGGCCATGGACGCGGCAGCCTCCTCGCTTTCCGGCATCCGTCTGGAGACGCTTCGCCGTTTTGCCGACCGGCTCGTCGGTCGCACGCAGTAAACCATCAAACTCGCCCGGAAAATGAAAAAGTTACTCGCCATCAGCGTCATGATGCTGTCCGCCCTGGCGCTCGCGGCCCAGGAATGGGGCGGCCGCTACATCATGGTGGAGACCGACGACGGCTCCGCACCGTCATGCAAAGTGGAGCTCTACCTTATCCCCATGGGCAAGAACGAGGCTTCGTTCAACCTTCAGATGCATTTTGAAGACGGTACCACGTCCCGTTACGACACCGACTTCCAGGGCATCCCCGTCAAGAAAAACAAGATCAATTACTACTATCCCGACGAGGAGCTTGAGTGCAGCATCGAGGTCGACCTCAAACCCAGCCTCGACCCGGCCGAATATGGCGTCCGCGGCGGTTTCATCCGCCTCGTCGACCGCAGTTCGGGAGATGGCCCCAGGGCGGTCTACAGCGGCATTTACGCCCGCGACGAGACGGTCATCCTCGACAAAAACGGCTATCTCTACCAGGCCGACGAACTCGGCAACGATTGCATGCTCCGCTACGGCGGTCACTATTTTGGCAAGATAACCCTGCCGGAGAAGGTAAAAGGCTTCTCTGGCGAGGAATACCGCGTGACCGGCATACTTGCCGACGCTCTCACCGAGAGCATAGAGGTGATGGAGGTTGTCCTTTCCGACAAGAACCAGCGAATCGAGCCCGGCGCCCTCTGGTACACCAACATGCCCTACGACTGGTCTAAGCTCCGGCTTCCGAAGTTCGCCTATCCCGACGAGGCTTTTGACAACTACGTCATTCCTATGGAAGCCGCGGTCGACAACAGCCCGCAGCCCAACTTCGCCTGGGCCGTCTTCAAGCAGAATTCCTCGCTTGTCGTCGCCGGGGAAGACGCCCGCAAGGATACCGACCGCCAGCTCGGCCTCGACCAGCTTCATTTTGAAAACATCCAGGGCCAATACTACATGTCCATGGGCCCGAAGCCGGGCATGTTCCGTGGCTACGAACCATATGAGGTTCAGGTGCTTATCGCTGATTCCGACTTTGCCGGACGCCACCAGTGGCCGTCTTTCAGCCGCTGGAAATACCCCGAGCAGGAGCTCGAGGCCTCGGAAGACCTGGCATGGAACGTCTCCCGTGGCAACGGCGGGCGCGAAATCATCAGCAGCCGCCGCGTCGGCTGGCTGCGCGGCCGTCCCGGCGAGCTGGATATCTTCGAGCTCGAGCATGTCGGCAACAAGGCCGAAGTCGTATTCGTGTGGCAGGAAAACGGCGTTCCGGTTGCCGTTGGAAGCCTCGAGAGGGAGTTCGAAGGCGACGGCACTTACAGCGTCTGGAACGTCGACGACGAGGGGTTCTACGGCATTCCCAACCTGGTCAGCATCGCCATCGACCCCGAAGGCGGCGTCAACCTTTTCCTGACCAAGGATTCTCCTGAAAGTGTAACGTGCTTTATCCTCCACCAGGAGGGCGATCGTCTCCGGTACATCGATGCCGGACAATGGTACCGTTTCGTAGATTGAGCCTTTACAGTTATTTCCGAATCAGCAAGCCTTCTTCCGCAGAGGTGCCGCAGGAGCATGTGGATGCCGAATACAAGCGCCTGCGGAACCGGACGTTCTGGGGCGTGACCGCGGCCTATTGCCTCTACTACGTCTGCCGCATGGCCATAAGCGTGGTGAAGCAGCCAGTGGTCGACGGCGGCGTAATGTCGCCTGCGCAGATCGGCCTGGTGGATTCCGCGCTGCTGCTGGTCTATGCCATCGGCAAATTCTGCAACGGCTTCATCGCCGACTATTGCAACGTGCGCCGCTTCATGGCGGTTGGCCTCGTGGTCAGTTCGCTGGTCAATCTGGTGATGGGGGCCCTGGGCCTTCTTCACGGCTGGCTTGGCCTGTCTACGATGCTGATATTCTTTTTGTTCGCCTTAGTCTGGGGCATCAACGGATGGGCCCAGTCGATGGGCGCGCCGCCGGCTGTTATCAGCCTCTCGCGCTGGTTCCCCCTCAAAAGCCGCGGCACCTTCTACAGCATCCTCTGCGCCACGCCCTATCTGGGGAAGTCGGTTTCGATGATTCTGATCGGCCATGTCGTCCTGTGGCTGGGCTGGCAATACGGTTTCATCGTCGCCGCCCTTTGCGGCTTCATTGGCTCGCTGATAATCTACTTTTTCGTCTCGGATACGCCTGAGAGCAAGGGACTTCCGTCGGTTCAGACGCTTTCCGGCGAGGAACCGCGCAAGGCCGACTCCATCCCTACGCGGGAGCTCCATATGGCCGTCCTGCGCCATCCCGGCATATGGGTTATCGCCTTGTCGAGCGCCTTTGTCTACATTACCCAGTACGGCATTTCCTCGTGGGGTATTTTCTTCCTGCAGAAGGCCAAGGGTTATGCCCTGACCGACGCTGCCGGCATCGTCGCCGTGTCCGAGGGAATCGGCGTTGTAGGTACCGTGGTGGCCGGTTGGCTGTCCGACCGCGTTTTCCGTGGCAACAGACTGCGTCCGGTGATTCTCTGCGGGGTGGTGTGCCTCGTGACGCTGGCGCTTTTCCTTCTGACGGGAGGCGGTTTCATCGTAAATGTCGTGTTCCTTTCCGTGGCGAGCCTGACCCTCGCGGCGCTCTATTGCATCGTCTCCGGCCTCATGGCCCTCGACATCGTTCCACGCAAGGCGACGGGGGCTGCGCTGGGTGTTGTCGGCATTTCCAGCTATGCCGCCGCGGCCCTTCAGAGCACGGTTTCGGGCGTCCTGATCGAGACTTCGTCGACGGGAGGGCAGGCCTACGACTTCACTCCGGTCGCATGGTTCTGGATCGTTTCCTGCCTGGTGTCGTTCCTGCTTCCGGCCTTGTGCTGGCCTATGCTGAGGCGTAAAGTAGCTGATTTTTAGAGAAGTATGAGTCCTGTAACCATAATAGTCGTGATAGCGGCATATTTCGCCGCCATGCTTGTCGTTTCCCGCATTTCCCGGCGGGGCGGAGGCGATTTCTTCGGCGCCCGGAAAAAGTCGCCGTGGTGGGTCGTCGCCATAGCCATGATCGGGGCGTGCATGTCCGGCGTGACCTTCGTTTCGGTGCCCGGCATGGTTGCGAAAAGCGGCATGGGGTATATGCAGATGTGCCTTGGATTCATGGCCGGATATGCCGTCATCGCCTTCGTGCTGATGCCGCTTTACTACCGTCTGCAGGTCGTTTCCATCTATCAGTATCTCGAACGGCGTTTCGGCCTCGGGGCCTATAAGACGGGTGCATGGTTTTTCTTCATTTCGAAGATGCTCGGCGCGTCGGTGAGGCTGTTCCTGGTGTGCCTGTCGCTGCAACTTCTGGTCTTCGGCCCGCTCGGTCTGCCGTTCTGGCTCAATGTCCTCGTCAACGTCGCCATCGTGCTGGCCTACACCTATCGCGGCGGCGTGCGGTCGGTCATCGGTACGGACGTCCTGAAGACGGTGTGCATGGTGGCGGCGGTCGTGCTGACCATCGTCTTCATCGCCCGCGACCTGGGCCTGACGGCCGCGTCCCTTCCGGCCGCAATCCGTGATTCCGGCATGTCCCGCATCCTCTGGCTGGGCGACGTCAACCATCCGCAATATTTCTGGAAACAGTTTCTCGGCGGCCTTTTCACCGTCATTGCCATGACTGGCCTCGACCAGGATATGATGCAGAGGGCCCTCAGTTGCAGGGACCAGCGCGATGCGCAGAAGAACCTGATGGTGTCGACAGTGCTCCAGACGGTGGTCATTTTCCTCTTCCTCTGCCTCGGCGTGCTGCTTTATCTCTATGCCGGCGAGGTCGGTATCCCGCAGACCGGCGATGAAATCTTCCCGGCTGTCGCCACGTCAGGTTCGCTGCCCGGCATTGTCGGCGTGCTGTTCGTGCTCGGCCTGGTGTCGGCGGCCTACGGCGCTGGCGGCTCGGCCCTTACGTCGCTCACGACGTCCTTTACGGTCGATATCCTCGGCACGGCCGGCCGCAGCGACGCCCAGGTGAGTTCCATCCGCAAGAAGGTCCACGTCGGCATGGCCGTCGCTATGGCGGTTACCATCGTGGTTTTCAATGCGTTGAACTCTACGAGCGCCATCGACGCCGTCTACAAGCTCGCCAGCTACACCTACGGCCCGCTGCTGGGCATGTTCGCCTTCGGCATCCTGACCCGCGCCCAGGTCCGCGACCGCTGGGTGCCGCTCGTCTCGGTGCTCGCCCCGGCCATCTGCCTGGTGCTCCAGCTCAATTCCGAACGGTGGTTCGGCGGCTACAAGTTCAGCTACGAAATTCTCCTCCTCAACGCCGCCCTGACCTTCCTCGGCCTCTGCTGCCTGATTAAACCAGCCTCCAACTCCCCGAAACAATGAAACTGATCGTTGAATGCGGCGCCACCAAATCCCAATGGACGCTCCTCCCCGCCGCGCCCGCGGCTGCGCCGCTGGTTTTTTTTACCGGCGGCATGAACTTCTCCTCCGGCGAAGAAGACTACCTCTTCTCCGCCCTTCAAGACGGCCTCCGCTGGGTCGACTCCGCCCTCGCCGCGCAGCGCGATACGGATACAAGCATAACCGAGGTCAACTTCTATGCGGCCGGCCTGTTCCCCGGAACGGAGCGCTATGAGCGCCTGGAGACGCTGATGTCGGCGGCATTTCCCGGCGCGGAGGTTTGCCTCGAGAGCGACCTTCTTGCGGCTGCAAGGGCCGTCTGCGGCCATTCTGCCGGAGTTGCCGTCATCCTCGGCACCGGCTCTAACGCCTGCCTCTACGACGGGTCGCGCATCGTCAAGACCGTCCCTTCCGGCGGATTCATTCTCGGAGACGAAGGCAGCGCCTCCGCCCTCGGCCGCCGTTTTGTTTCCGACTACATCAAAGGGCTTGTCCCTGAGGCGATGGCCGCCCATTTCGCCAGCCGTTTCGACATGGCTTATCCGGCGCTGGTCCACGAAGTCTACCATGGCGCCTCCCCGGCCGGCTTCCTCGGCAAGTTCGCCCCGGAAATACTTGGCTTCTACGCCATTGACCCATACGCCAAGGCCATCGTTGACGACAATTTCCGCTCCTTCATCCGCCGCTGCCTCATTCCCCTTCTGTCCTCCGCCGTCACACCCCGTGCGCTTCCTGTTGGAGTCGTCGGCGGCTTCGGTTGCGCCTACCGGGAAATCCTTTCATCCGTCGGCGCCGAAGAGGGCGTCGCCTTTGCCCGTTTCCTTGCGTCCCCGTCGGATGAACTCATAGCCTACCATCAATGAAAACAACAGAACAATCCTCTCTATATCAAGACCTTGCGCACATGTCGCCGGGAGAGCTGCTCCATGCGATGAACGATGAAGACCACAAGGTCGCCGATGCCGTTCGCATGTCGGTCCCGCAGATTCAGAAGCTCCTCGAGGCCATGGTGGAACGTTTGCGCCGTGGCGGGCGGGTGTTCTACCTCGGCGCGGGCACAAGCGGCCGTCTCGGAGTGGTCGATGCTTCGGAAATTCCTCCGACCTTCGGGGTCCGCGACGTGTTCATCGGCCTGATAGCCGGCGGCGACACTGCCATACGAAAGGCCGTGGAACATGCCGAAGACGACCCCAGGCAGGGTTGGAAGGACATGGCGCCATTCTCTCCGACGCCGGACGACGTTGTGATAGGCATCGCCGCCTCCGGTACCACCCCCTACGTCATCGGTGTCTGCCGCGACGCACGTTCCCATGGACTTCTGACCGGATGCATCGTCTGCAACGCCGACAGCCCCCTGGCCGAAGCGGTGGAATATCCCATCGTCACGGTGGTCGGCCCGGAGTTCCTCACCGGCAGCACCCGACTCAAAGCCGCCACTGCGCAGAAACTCATCCTCAATATGCTCTCGACCGCCTCCATGATACTCCTCGGCCATGTTGAGGGCAACCATATGGTCGACATGCAGCTCACCAACCGCAAGCTCGTCGACCGCGGCACCCGCATGATTCTCGAGGAAACTGGCCTCACCGACTACGTCCAGGCTCACGAGCTCCTCCTCCGCTACGGCTCCGTCCGCGAAGCCGTCTCCGCCTGGCGCCAATCTTCCGCCTCCGACAATCGCTAAGCCGTCTTCGCGGGGCGTTAGCGGCCGGCGGAGGAGATGAGTTCGCGGAGGTGGGCGGTGAAGTCGGTGCGGGAGAGGAGGTCTTCGAGGGTGAGGTGAATGCGGTAGCGCCAGTAGTGGCGGGGGTTGGCCGGGACGTTGATGCGTTCGTCGGCCGGGTTGCCGGCGTAGCGGACTGCGCCGTCGATGCTGAGCCAGTCCTGGAGCGGAAGCACGCAGAGCATGGCCGGGGAGTCAAGATGTTGGCGGACAATCTTTTCGCACACCCAGGGTTCGCAGAAATACGGCACTTCGCCCTGGCAGCCGAGCATCCCGTGGTAGAAGCGGGCGGAGGCGTCGCGGTCTTCCTCCCACCATGCGCGCAGCGGCGAGGTGTCGTGGGTGCCGGTTGCGCAGACGCAGGCGTAGGGATATGCTGCCGGGTCGGCGAATTCGACCGAAGGGTCCTTCGGCATGCGCTGGATCTCGAGCGACAGGATGCCGAGCTCGGCCATCACCGGAGGCACGCAGGCCGGGATCATGCCGAGGTCTTCGCCGCAGGTGAGCATGCCGGTGGTCCCGAGCAGGGCCGGCAGCTTGGACATGGCGCTCGCCCTCCAGAACTCGTTGTGGCGATGGTAGAAGAAGTCGTTGTAGAGGTCGTTGTAACGGCGCTGGAGCCAGTCGGGCAGGGCGCGGAAGGCTTCGGTGTTTTGCCCGCCGATGCGCGGATGCCACCAGTCGGGACGGCGCGGGTCTTCGACAAACAGCACGTCGGTCGAATCGTCCTGCGGGGTCCAGGGGCTGAATCCCATGCCGCGAAGCTCGTCGCCGCTGTAGGGCAACGCCGGGTTGAAATGGCCCATGAGGCCGCTCTTGTAGCGGGCGGGAATCTCCCAGATGCGGAAGAATCCGAGGATATGGTCGATGCGGAACGCGTCGAAATATTCTCCCATCTTGCGCATGCGGGCCTTCCACCAGGCGAAACCGTCCTCGGCCATGCGCTCCCAGTTGTAGGTGGGGAAGCCCCAGTTCTGACCGTCGGCGGCGAAGGCATCCGGCGGGGCACCGGCCTGGCTGTCAAGATGGAACAGCTCGGGATATTGCCACGCATCGACGCTGGTGCGGCTGATGCCTATGGGAAGGTCGCCCTTGAAACCGACGCCGTGGGCATGGGCATAGGCCACGACCTCGCGAAGCTGGCGGTCGAGATGATACTGCACGAACTCATGGTAGCCGACCTCGGCGGGGTGGGCGGCGGCAAACTTGCGGACCTTGGCGGGAGAATATACCGCCATGTCGCCCCAGCGGGAGAAGTCGGGCGTGCCGAACGAAGCCGTCAGGCAGCGGAAAACGGCATATGGCAGCAGCCAGGTGCGGTTGGCGGCGACGAAGGCCTCGAATTCCGGGGTCGGAGTAAACTTCGCATACACCTTGCGCAGGAGCCTGTCCTTTTCGTTGTTCACCCTCTCGTAGTCCTCGGCCGGAAGAGCGTTAAGCTCCGCCTGCAGGGCCTTGTAGGCCTTGTCTACGCGGACGCCGGCCGACGGAAGATGCACAAACTGCGGGTGAAGCGCGAAGGTCGTGTTGGCATTGTAGGGATATGAATCCTGCCAGGTGCCGGTCATCGTAGTATCGTTGATGGGGAGCAGCTGGATCAGCTTCTGCCCGGTGGCCGCGGCCCAGTCGACCAGCTTCATCAGGTCGTGGAACTCGCCCACGCCGAAACTCTCTTCGCTGCGCAGGGAAAAAACCGGGACGGCAACTCCGGCTCCGCGCCAATGGCCGTCAGTGCCATTGGGCGCCACGACGGGGCCCAGCTTGGAGTCTTGCAGGGCGGCATCGGCCGGGGCGTCGTTCCACCACAGCCGTACCTCGCCGGCCGGCAAGGCCGCAGAGGCACCCAGAAGGTGCCCCCGCCATTCGCGGCGGATGCAGCGCCCGTCGCGCCACAATTCGAAACTGACTTCCTTTGGAACGCGGCTCAGCCGTGCCCTCCAAATCCCGTCCGGGACATATTCCATTGCCTCAAGAGACTTGCCGTGGCGAATCTTCAGTTCTTCGCCCCAAGATGTACGATATTCGATGGTAATAGTCATAGCGTTTTTGGAAATTTCGGCAAATATACTCTTTTTTTGCAATATGTCTACTTCTCGAGCCAGGCAAGGAAATCCTCGGTCCGGGACCTGGAAACGGTAAGGTCGGGCGAGAACTGGCCGGGGTGCTCGAGCTGTCCGTTAAGCCTGATTTGCAGCCTTCCGCCAAGGAGCTTGACCATGCTGCGGACCTGTTCCTTGGCGATAATCAGGCTTCTGGACGCCCTAAAAAACACCTCCGGGTCCAGCTGGGTCGAAATCGCGTCCAGGGATGCGTCCAGTATGTAGGCCGTGCCGTCGAGGGTGACGACATAGTTGTTTTTGGCCTCGGCGAAAAAATAGGCTATCTCGGAAGTACGGACCGGCACGATGGTCCCGCCCACCTGGACGAGGAAGCGTTCGCGCCACGGTGACGGCTTTGCGCCCAGGGCCTCGAGCAGCTTGTCGGTGTCGATTGCCTCCTGACGTGCCCTGCAACGCGAAACCGCCCTCTGCAAGGCCTCCCTCTCGATGGGCTTGAGCAGGTAGTCTACCGACCCGGCCTCAAAGGCTTTCACGGCGTAACTATCGTAGGCTGTGGTTATTATCACCTTGGCCGTCACTTTGGCAAGGCGGAATATCTCGAAACATTTGCCGTCGGACAGTTCCACGTCCATGAAGATAATGTCCGGGGAGTTGTCGGCAAGCCAGGCCACGGTTTCGGCGACGGAACCGGTCTGACCGATTATTTCCATGTCGGGGAATTCCTCCGTGATGGTCCTTGCAAGCTGCCGGCGGGCCATCACCTCATCTTCGACAATCAATGCTTTCATAAAAGTGGCAGTGTTACTTTGTAGTGGTCTTTTGTCTGTTCCACGAGGATGTCCCGGCCGCAGCGGTCGAGATAGTTCCTGCGGATATACTTGAGGCCCAGCCCTGTCGATTCGGGCGGGGTGAGCTTGGGTATCAGGTTGTTTTCCACCGTGATGCTGTCGCCGCAGGAGTAGATTCTTATGCGCAGCGGAGTCTTGGGGGATATGGCGTTATGCTTGGTGGCGTTTTCAACCAGCATCTGCACGCTGTAGGTCAGCACGAGGCGCCGGAGGTCGTCCCGCGGGATGTCGACGGAAAACTCCAGCCCTTCGGGAAAACGCACCCGCAGCAGGTCGGCATAGAGCCGGACATATTCCATCTCGTCTTCGAGCGTGGACAGGGCGATGTTTTCGCCCTTGAGCATATAGCGGTAGACGCCGCTCAGTTTGTGGATGTAGTCGCGTGCGGCTTCGTCCTGCCCCTCGGCCACCATGCAGTCCAGGATGTTGAGGCTGTTGAACAGGAAGTGAGGGTTGACCTGCTGCTTGAGGTTAAGGTATTGGGAATTGGCCATGTTGGCCTTGTCGCGCTCGGTCTCCATCCGCCGGCGCGTGGTGATGGCGTAATCGATCAGGTAGGTCAGGGAGAAAATGCCAGCCTCCATCACGAAGGAGACCAGCGTCAGTTCGAGTATCTGATGCCAGGACGGAAGGGGATGGACGTCGAGCGGCAGGCCGACACCGACCATGAGCGCGGCCAGCACGGCGATAAGGAGCATCACAAGCAGGTTAAGCGCCATGATCCATCCGGTGCCGACCGAATTGAGCAGCCGTTTGCCCCAGCTGACGAAGAGAAGGGTCACGCTTATCATCAGCAGAAGCACCATCGAGTTGGACAGGAACAGCCCGAAGATTGCGGAAGCGTCGTCTCTGATGAAGATTTTGCCGCCCGCGGTGATGAGGATGCGGACGAGGAAAACGGACACCACGGCTCCGATTATCCATACCAGATGTGCCGTGGACGGCAGATTGTCCGGCGCCGTCTCCCGTCCGCGCCTCACAAGCCGTACAAACCATATCAGGCCCCAGCCGATAAGCTCCGTCGTCAGGAACGTCGACAGGGCATGGACCGTCGGAGCGGAGGGAATCGCCATTGCAAGCAGCCATGCGAAGGCTTTGCCCATGACGTAGCCGATGATGTTGACCAGGATGATGTTGGCCGCCGTAAATTCCACGCTGAGTTTTTCCCTGATGCAGAGAATGACCGTGAGGGACATCGTGAGCAGGGTCAGGGGCAGGGTATCGTCCACGCCGGCATTGTAGCACACTACAGTCACCAGCGCATGCAGGAGGGCGAATCCGCCGATAAGCCAGAAATTCAGCGTCTTATTCATGGACCGAAAGATACGAAAAAAATATTTATCCAAGAAATCCTGCTGTTCGTCCGCCGTTTCTTTCAGTTCGTCGAAAGTGTTTTTGCTTTGCAAAACGTTTAAGTTATATTTGCGTGCTTAACAGCCCCCGAAAGGTTTCGGTTTAAAAGGCATGCCGCCTTGAAAACGTAAAAAAAGTAAGAGAATGAGCCAACCCAAACGCGATCTGACCTTCTGGCAGATGTTCAACCTGAGCTTCGGATTTTTCGGAGTCCAGATTGCCTATGCCCTCCAGAGCGCCAATATCTCCAGGATCTTCGCCACGCTCGGCGCAGACCCCCACCAGCTGTCGTTTTTCTGGATTCTTCCGCCCCTTATGGGCATGATAGTCCAGCCCCTTATCGGCAAGTATTCCGACCGCACATGGACCCGCATGGGCCGCCGCAAGCCCTATCTTCTGGTCGGTGCCATCGTCGCCGTGCTGGTGATGCTGCTTCTGCCCAATGCCGGCAGCCTCCGCTTCTCGTCGCGACTGTTCCTTGGCCTTAACATGGCCATGTGGTTCGGCCTCTTCTCCCTTATATTCCTCGACACTTCCATCAACGTGGCCATGCAGCCGTTCAAGATGATGGTCGGCGACATGGTGGGCGAGTCCCAGAAGACCGAGGCCTATTCCATCCAGAGCTTCCTCTGCAACGCCGGAAGCCTGGCGGGATACCTTTTCCCGATATTCTTCACCTGGATCGGAATCGCCAACGAGGCACCCGAGGGAGTCATTCCCGACTCGGTGATCTACTCCTTCTACTGCGGAGCCGCCATCCTCATCCTCTGCGTCTTGTTCACCTTCTTCAAGGTCAAGGAAATGCCTCCGGCAGAATATGCCGAGTTCCACGGCATCGAGCCAGGAAAGAACGAGGAAAAGGGCGAAGGGCTTCTGTCCCTGCTGTTCAAGGCTCCCAGGGAGTTCTGGACAGTAGGTCTGGTGCAGTTCTTCTGCTGGGCCGCCTTCCTTTACATGTGGACCTATTCCAACGGCGCCATCGCGGTCAACTGCTTCGGCGTTCCCGTAAACGACGGCGTCATCGATACCGCCTCCAAGGCCTATCAGGATGCCGGCAACTGGGTCGGTGTCGTATTCGCCATCCAGGCCGTGGGCTCCATCCTCTGGGCGCTTGTCATCCCCCGGTTCCGCAGCCCCCGCACGGCCTACATCGTCAGCCTTCTTATCGGGGCGGCCGGCTTCGCGTCCATCTTCTTTATCCACAACCAATACCTCCTGTTTGTCAGCTACTTCCTCATCGGATTCGCCTGGGCCGCCATGCTCGCCCTGCCGTTCTCCATCCTGACGGTAGCCCTGGAGGGCAGCCCCTACATGGGCAGCTATCTCGGCCTGTTCAACTGCACCATCTGCCTCCCGCAGATCGTAGCGGCTGCAACGGGCGGTCTGGTACTCAGCCTTATAGGCGGTTCCCAGGCCGGAATGCTCCTGACGGCCGGCGTTTTCCTCGTCGTCGGGGCAATCTGCGTCAATTTCGTCAAAGTGAAATAAAACCACATACACTTATGAAAAAAGTCCTAACCACAGTGATTCTCTCCATCCTTTGCGTGGCAGCCTTTGCACAGGGCTACACGGTCAAGGGTGTAGTTGAGGATGCGCTGGGCCCCGTCATCGGTGCCACAGTTTTGGAACAGAACACCACCAACGGCGCTTCTACCGGGCTTGACGGCGACTTCACCCTCACCGTCTCCTCCAAGGACGCCATGGTCGAAGTCACCTGCATCGGCTACAAGACCCAGACCTTCAAGGCCTCCGAGGTCCCGGCCCTCATCAAGCTGGCCGAAGATGCCATGTTCCTCGACGACGTCGTCGTGATCGGCTACGGTTCCCAGAAGAAAAAGGAGGTAACCGGCAGCGTCGCTTCTGTCAAGGCCGAAGACTTCAACGCCGGTTCCACCACCAACCCTCTCGGCCTGGTCCAGGGCAAGGTTGCAGGTCTTAACATCATCAAGACCACTTCCGACCCGACCCAGACCAGCTTCAACGTCCAGATCCGCGGTTTCTCCACCCTCGACAAGGGAACGGGTTCCACCCCTCTGTACATCGTCGACGGCGTCCCCGTGAGCAACATCGACAACATCTCCCCGGATGAAATCGCCGCCATGGACGTCCTCAAGGACGGTAGCGCCGCCGCCATCTACGGTACCCGCGGCACCAACGGCGTCATCCTCATCACGACCAAGCGCGGCGACAACTTCTCCGACGTCGCACAGACCCGCGTGGAATATTCCGGCTACGGCAGCGTCGCCTTCCGCAACGGTTCCACCGGCATGGCTACGGCAGCGCAGTTCCGCGACCTGGCCAACCTCTCCGGCGGCCGCGTGACCCCGACCCTCTACACCGGTCCTGGCGGGGAAACCTACGACACCGACTGGATGAAGGAACTCACCCGCGGAGCCGCCCTGACCCACAGCCACAACCTTGCAGTTACCGGCAGTGCGAGCAAATTCAACTACCGCGCTTCCGTCACCTACAAGAATGCCGAAGGTATTGCCAAAAACACCAACCGCAACGAAATAATCGGCAAGATCGCCGCCAACCAAAAAGCCCTCGACGGCTGGCTTGAACTCCAGTACGACCTGAGCTACATGCACTACCGCAACGACTATTTCTGCGGCGATTTCAAGCAGGCCGCCATCCTCAACCCGACCTATCCGGTCTATGACCCTTCCACCGCGACTGGCTATTTCGAGCCCACCGGCACCGGCCTCAGCAACCCTGTTGAGGGCATGAACCAGAAGGAGTCCTATTCCGACGGCAACTACTTCCGCGGCAGCATCCGTGCGACGGTCAACATCAAGCCCGTCCCCGGCCTGAAGGCATCGGTCTTCGCCGCCATGGAAGAGGGTGACAACCGCCAGTACTGGTTCAACAAGAAGATCAACACCGACAAGGATGGTTCCGGAAAGGGCTACCGCGGCTACGACATGTCGCTCAACAAGCTCTTCGAAGGCACCGTCGACTATGTCAAGACCTTCGGGCGCCACAACATCAGCGCAGTGGCCGGCCTGAGCTACCAGAACTTCATGACCGACTACCAGAACATGACCAACAAGGGCTTCCCTACGGAGACCGCCAAGTACTACCGCATGCAGTACGGCGACATCTCCAAGGACAACCTCGTGGTCAATTCCGGTCGCGCTTCCAACACCCTGGCCGCCATTTTCGCCCGCGTCAACTACAATTTTGCCGAGAAGTATCTCGTATCCGCGTCCATCCGCCGCGAGGGTTCCTCCCGTTTCGGAGCCAACCACAAGTGGGGATGGTTCCCGGCCGTTTCCCTCGGATGGCGCGTAAGCGGTGAGGACTTCATGGCCTCCGCATCATGGGTCAACGACCTGAAACTGCGTCTGGGCTACGGTACCACCGGCAACAACCTCAACTCCGACCTCCGCAGCGTCGCCATGCTCGACCTCGGCGGTACGTTCTGGTACAACGGCAAGTGGGTCAACACCTACGGCGTCACCCAGAACGTCAACCCCGACCTTGAGTGGGAAAAGAAGCACGAGGTCAACTTCGGTGTCGACTACGCCTTCCTCGACAACCGCCTCTACGGTAGCCTGGATGTCTACTACCGCTTCACCGACCACCTCCTGTGGGACTACGAGGTCCCTACGCCTCCATACCAGTTCCATACGCTCCTCGCCAATGCCGGCAAGATGACCAGCTACGGTGTCGAACTTAGCATCAGCGGCGTTCCGGTCAAGACCAAGGACCTGACCTGGACCACCACTCCGACCGTTTCCTTCAACCGCAACTACATCACCAACCTCTCCGACCCTTCCAAGGGCTTCAACTACCAGGAGACCACCTCCGGCGGCGTAGGTGAAAACGGCATCATGAACACCAACACCCAGATTGTCATCGCCGGACAGCCCGTAGGTGCCTTCTACGGCTATAATTTCTACGGCTTCCGTCCGGCCGACGGCGCCATGATGTTCACGACTCCGGCCGGCGGCTTCGTATCGAGCGAAAACGCCACCGACAACGCCAAGCAGATCATCGGCAACGCCCAGCCCATCCTCACCTTCGGCTGGAACAACACCGTACAGTGGAAGAACTGGGACTTCACCCTCTTCCTTCGCGGCGTCATCGGCAACAAGATCCTCAATGTCACCCGTTGGGCCTACGGTCCTCAGCGTTCCCAGAGCTTCAACGTGTTCATGAAGGACATCGCCGTCAACTACACCGACAAGGCCCACTTCTCCTCCTTCTATCTTGAAGACGGTTCCTACCTCAAGGTGGACAACCTCACGGTCGGCTACAATTTCAAGATCAAGGAAAACAAGTATATCCAGAGCGCACGCGTCTACCTGACCGGCCAGAACCTTCTCACCCTTACCGCCTACAGCGGCCAGGATCCGGAGGTCAACACCACCGACGTCTGGAGCGCCGGCATCGACTACTGCGACTTCTACCCCAGGGTGGCCACAGTGCTGCTCGGCCTGAACATCACCCTCTTCTAAAATGGATATGGATATGAAAAAGATATTTGCAGCCGCCGCTGCGGCAATCCTGCTTCTGTCTTCCTGCGACTCCTGGCTCGAGGAGAAGAACTACGGCAGCTTCACCACCGAGGAGATGATGGCCAATGAAGAAAACGTCATCCTGCTCGTGGGCCAGGCCTATGCCGACGTAAAGTGGGTACACGACCACTGGGGCTATTGGGGCGTCGCTTCCCTGACCTCGGACGAGTGCCTCTGCCCTATCCGTACCCCGGGCGACCACTGGGCCGACGGCAACTACTGGCGCAACCTCAACACCCACAACTGGGATCCGCTTTCGACCGCATTCCGCAACATCTGGAACACCACCATTTCCGGCGCTGTCCTCTGCAACAAGCTTCTCGGCACACTGGAAGATGGCAAGGCCAATATGAACGAGGCGATGTACAAGCAGTATGTCGCTGAGCTCGAGGTGCTTCGCAGCTATTACTATTACCTTCTTTTCGACTGCTTCGGCCGCGTGCCCTACATCGAGGAGTTCGTCACCAAGACCGAGCCCCTCATGGAGCCCAGCAAGGTCTGGAGCAAGCTTGTGGACTGCCTTGAGCGCAACGCCCCCAACATGCCCGTGGTCAATGACGCCAACCGCGCCTCCAACTACGGCCGCGTGACCCAGGGCTTCGCCTACGCGCTCCTTGCCAGGCTCTATCTCAACGCGCCGTCATTCGACTGCACGCCTTCAAACATCAGCCTGACCAACGAATTCACCACGGCCATCTCTTCCGAGACCGACTTCTACACCAATGCCGTCCGCTGCTGCGATGCAATCATTAATGCGGGTTCCTACAGCATCGAAGACAATTTCTTCAACAACTTCAAGATCAAGAACGAAGGCAGCAAGGAAAACATCTTCGTCATCGTCGAGGACGGCCGTTCATCCGTGGACGTGCGTGAAAACGGCAGCATGATGAACAAGTTGCGCGTCAACCTGCTCACCCTCCACTACTGCCACCAGAACACCTACGGCATGATTGAAAAGCCTTGGAACGGCTTCTGCGCCCGCCCGACCTTCCTCAAGCGCTACGCCGCCTCCGACGTCCGCGGTCCGGGCAACGAAGGCAAGGGCACGGCCAACACCAAGCAGTGGGGCTGGTTCGTAGGTCCCATCTACGATGCCGCCGGAAAGAGCCAGCAGATGGATGAGAACCACAATCCTGCAATCATCACGGCCGAAGTGACCGACCTTGGCGGAGCGACATGGAACGACGGTGCGCGCCTCTTCAAATACGAGGTCGACAAGGATGGCGCCTATCGCTACTGCGAAAACGACTTCGTCCTCCTGCGCTACGCCGACGTCCTCTGGATGCGCGAAGAGGCCATCCTTCGCGGTGCGTCCGGCAACTCCCTGCTCGAGAGCAGCGCTGATTTCCAGAAGCTTATGGCCCGTTCCTTCGCCTACGACGCCGATCCCGCCGCCGCTTACAAGGCCGCCTATCCCAAGCTCTTCACCGGTACGACCGAAGAAAAGCTCCAGGCTATCCTCGACGAGCGTGGCAGGGAATTTGCCTGGGAGAATGTCCGCCGCCGCGACCTCATCCGCTTCGGCAAATACAACGACGACAGCTATGTCCAGTATGTGACCGGCAAGGACGAATACCGCAAATGGTTCCCGATCCCGACCCTCGTCCTGGAGACTTCCCTCAAGGATGAAAACGGCAACTCGATCTGGACCCAGAACCCGGGTTATCCCGCAGGAAAATAGAGTAAACTAAAATCTGAACAATTAATAATTTTAACTTTAACCACTTATTTATGAAAAGGTTAGCTTACATTCTGAGTGCAATCGCACTTTCTTCCTTTGTCTTTGCTTCCTGCAAGGACAACGGCGGTGTCGACCTTAACACCGTGACCGAAGACGGTTTCTATGTGGCCGGTGCCGCTACCGGTATTGACGGTCTCCCCGGCAAACTCCAGATGGGTACGGGCGCCAACGAAAAAGAGAAGGCCTACCGTGACGGCATGTTCGAGAAATATGTCGTTCTCCAGGCGGGCAAGGATTTCGAACTCCTTCTTTACGAAGCCGGCAAGAGGACCCGTTACAGCGCAGTTCTTGAAGACTACACCCCGGACCCCTCCACCGAGGCCTATGCCGAGAACCCCACCTTCACCATCCAGCGCGGCGAACTCCAGACCGGTGACTCCGCTCCTGCAATGCAGGTGAAGAAGGACGGCATGTACCACATCGTTCTCGACCTCAACACCAAGGGCGACCTGAGCGCAGCCCAGATCATCGTTGTCCCCATCGAGAGCTGGTACTATCGTGGTGCCATCACCGCGTCGATGAACCCCCCGTATATCGTGCCCACCTCCGTCGACAAGAAGAGCAACGAGGAAATCGTCTATACCTTCAAGGACCTCTCCCTCCTTCCGACCAACTGGTTCAAGTTCGTCTATTCCGACGCTTGGAAGATCACCCTCGATGTCCAGGGCAAAGTCAAAGCCGAAACTACCCTCGGTACCGATGCTGACGACAACACCAAGATCAGCCAGAAGGTTGCCTCCGGCGACGCCGGCAACATCTACGTCAAGGAAGCCGGTATCTATGACATCGTCCTTACCTACAAACTCGCCGGCGGCCGCGTCAGCAACACCTTCTCCTACACGGCCACCAAGACTGCCGATTATATCCTCAATCCCGCCGAATTCGTAGTCGGTCTCTCCGGCAGCGATGTCGAGTGCGGTTGGGGCGACCCCGCAGGCACTTGCAAGGGCGTTTTCGACGCTGCCAAGTCCAAGGTGAACGACGATGCCAAGAAGACCGGCAACTATGTATTCAATCTTACCGGCGTTGAAATGAGCGGCGAGTTCAAGATCCGTATCAACGGCGACTGGGTCGGTGTCAGCGGCGCTACCGTCACCGGCATTACCACTAGCGGTACCGACAACTTCGTCGTCGGTCAGAACGGTGTTTACGACGCTGTCCTCTCCTTCGACTGGGACGGTGAGAAGTACACCAATGTCAAAATGGTCTTCACCCGCAAGGGCGACCTTGTCAAGAATCCCGCTACTTTCGCAGTAGGTCTTTCCGGCGCCAACATCAAGGACGCCAACGGCAAGAACTGGGCTGATTACCTGCTGGCCGGTACCTACAATGCAACCGAATCCAAGGTGACCAACACGACCAACAAGGCCGGCACCTATGTCTGGGACATCAAGGACGCCAAGTTCAACGGAGCATTCAAGGTCCGTTGCGAAGGCTCCTGGTGGGGTTATGGCGAAGTTGAGGTGAGCGGCGTGACCGCTACCGATTCTGAAGGCAACCTGAACATTGCCGAGGAAGCCACCTACGACATCAAGATCACCCTTACCTGGGACGGTGAAAACATGACCACCAAGAAGATCGCCTTCACCAAGAAATAATTTTTGATCCTTTTCCGGGGGGTCGGGGACAAATTGTTTTCCGGCCCCTCTTTTTCCTTTCCCGAATAGTATGAAACTTCTCCGATATCTTCTTCCGGCGTTTCTTCTCTGCCTTGCCGCCTGCCAGAAAGGTCCGCAGCCCGGCAGTGGCGATGAAGGCCCGGCCATCGTTGTCCCGGAAGGGCGGCAGGATGCCCGTGAAGGCCATATTTCCTATCAGCTGCTGGTCTACAGCTTTGCCGACAGCAACGGCGACGGGGTGGGTGATTTCGGCGGTATCCGCCAGCATCTGGACTACCTTGAGGACCTCGGAGTAAGCGCCCTGTGGCTGTCGCCGATCCATCCGTCCGATTCCTACCACGGCTACGACGTTGTCGACTACGCCGCAGTCAATCCGAAATTCGGCACGGAGGCCGATTTCAAGGCGCTTGTCGACGATGCCCACAGCCACGGCATAAAGATCTACCTCGACTACGTGCTCAACCATACCGGCAAGGGCAACCCTTGGTTCGACAAGGCCAAGCGCGGCATCGAAGACTATCGGGACTGGTACATTTTCTCGGACAATCCGGGCAACGATATTGCCGGAGGGCGGATTCCGATGATTCCCGCCGGGCAATACAATGGCGGGGAGTGGCATAGCGTCACCCTCGGCGACCTCGGCTACGAAGGTCCGCTGCACTTCGTGCTGGACTGGAACGCCAAGACCCTGACGGTCACCAAGGCCGAAGCCGCCGATCCGTTCAACAACGACAACTCCGTCGACCGTTACCTGTATTTCGGCAACAAACAGACAGCCCGCTTCTACGACAAGGGCGACGGCATCTACGAGGTGTCGGTCAATTTCAAATCGGACTGGGGCTGCCTTGTGCGTACCGCTACGGGCGACAACTGGGGTCCCGGCACGAAGTGGGGAGCACCCTCTGGCGCCAATCAGATCACCTTCGGGGAGCCTCTTACCCTGAGCAGCACCGATGCGCAGGATATAGTGTTCGGAAAGCCTTCCCAGGGCTATTTCCACGGCGCATTCGGCTCGTGGATGCCCGATATCAACTATGGCCCCCTGTCCACCGCATCCTCGTCGGCTCCTTTCAAGGCCCTTGCGGCCACAGCCGACAAATGGATAGGCCTCGGCATAGACGGCATGCGCCTTGATGCCGTCAAACATATCTATCACAACGAAACTTCCGACGAGAATCCGACCTTCCTCAAGGCCTGGTACGACCGCTGCAACGCGACTTTCCGCAAGACTCACGACAGCGATTTCTACATGGTCGGAGAGGTGTGGATGGGCGCCGACCAGGTCGCTCCGTACTACAAGGGCCTTCCGGCATGTTTCGAATTCGCCTTCTGGGACCGTCTGATATGGGTTCTCAACCAGGGGACGGGCCGCTATTTCGTCAAGGACATCCTTTCCTACCGCAAGGCTTATGCGCAGTACCGTTCCGACGCCATCGCCGCCACCAAGCTCGCCAACCACGACGAAACGCGTGCTGCCGAGAGGCTTAACCGCAACGTCGACCGCATGAAGCAGGCTGCCGCCATTTTGCTGACCGCCCCCGGCGAGCCCTATATCTATCAGGGCGAGGAGCTTGGCTATTGGGGCAAGGACGGTGACGACGGCGGCCGCGACGAATATGTCCGCCAGCCTATCGTCTGGGACCGCAATGGCACTGCGGCAAAGGGCGGCCTGGACGGACATGTTGTAAATGAAATGCTTACGGGGGATATCTCCGTCGAGGCGCAGAAAGCCGACGGCAATTCCCTGCTCAATGTCTACCGTGCCTTCACCCGTCTGCGCAATGCTTATCCCGCCCTCGGCAGCGGCACGATGACGGCTCACCCCGTCTATAACGACACCAATTCTTCTTTCGACAGCATCGCCGCGTGGTATATGACATCCGGCACGGAGAAGATGCTGGTAATCCACAATGTCGCCACGGCCTCCGTGACGATGCCCCTGGACGACGACCTGTCCAACCCCGTCGGCTCGCTCGGGAAATACTCCGTTTCCAATGGCTCCCTTACGCTTGAGGGCCGCTCATCCGTAGTTTTCAAACTCTGACATGAAAAAGTTTATCCTCATCCTTTCCTCGGCTCTGCTCCTTGCGGGCGCCTGCAGCCGTACCTCCGCCCCGCATCCGGAGTGGACATATGACGCCGTGCTTTACGAAGTGAATATCCGTCAGTTCTCGCCCGAGGGAACGTTCAAGGGAGTGGAGGCCCAGCTTCCCCGCCTGAAGGAACTCGGCGTGGACGTGCTCTGGCTTATGCCGATGTACCAGATCGGCGTTGAGGGCCGCAAGGGCACCCTCGGTTCCTATTATGCCATTTCCGACTACAAGGCGGTCAATCCCGAGTTCGGTACCATGGAAGATTTCCAGTCGCTCCTCGATGCCGCCCACAAGGCTGGTTTCAAGGTGATTCTCGACTGGGTGGCCAACCAGACCGCTCCGGACCATCGCTGGATGACTGAAAAGCCGGCCGACTTCTACGAGCGCGACTCGCTGGGCAACGCCATCTGGGAGTATGACTGGACCGATACCCGCAGCCTCAACTACGACAACAAGGAAGTGTGGGCCGCCCAGGACGACGCCATGCGTTTCTGGCTCGACAAGGGTGTGGACGGTTTCCGCTGCGACGCCGCCGGTGAGGTTCCCGCCGAATTCTGGTACGGCATCCTGCCGAAAATGAACGCCGACTATCCCGACGCCTACCTCCTGGCCGAAGCCGAGCGCGACAATCTCGCCGACCCCCTGGTGACCTTCGACTGCAACTATGCATGGGAGCTCCACCATCTTCTCAACGGCCTTGCGCAGGGCTCCAAGACGGTTTCCGACCTCCGCGACTATGTCGCCCGCGACGCCGCGCGCTTCCCCGCCGAGGCTTTCCGCCTTACGTTCACGTCCAACCATGACGAAAACTCCTGGGCCGGAACGGAGTTCGAACGTGAAGGTGCTGCCGCCAACGCCTGTGCCGTGCTGTGCTTCACTCTCCCCGGCAGCCAGCCCCTCATCTACACCGGCCAGGAAATAGGCCTGAACCGCCGTCTTGCCTTCTTCGAGAAGGATCCCATCACCGACTGGACCGACAACGCCCAGACCGACTTCTACAAGAAGCTCATCGCCCTCAAGCACGGCAATCGCGCCCTTTCCGCCGGCGAGCGTGGCGGCGCCATGCAGTGGCTCGACGATGTCCCTGAAGGAGTCGTCGCCTTCAGCCGCGCCACCGACGACAATAAAGTCATCGTCCTCGCCAACTTCGGCTCCAAGCCCGCCATGTCGTGCCCCGTCGGCGAGGTTGGCGCCGCCCCGGCCGCTGAAGCTCCTGCAGCAGTTGACAACCGCCCCGCCGGCGAAGTCGCCGCTCAGCCCTTCGTCAACCTGACCGCAGCCCCTGTCAGCGTAACAGTGCCGCTTGACGGCGTCTACACCGACTGCTTCTCGGGCTCCACCTTCGAAGGCTCCGCCCAGTTCCTCCTCGCCCCCGGACAGTTCGTCATCCTCACCCGCTAACGGCTCTCTGCTAGCGCTTTACGCTACGCGCCGGGCTCTTCCGCCGGTTCATTGAAGGGCTGGAGGAAAGGGTTGGATGTGCGTTCGGTGGCGATGTCGGAGCGGCCGCCGTGGCCGGGAAGGACCTCGACGTCGCCGGGAAGGCCCATGAGCTTGTCCATGATGCTGACAATCAGCTTGTCGTAGTCGCCGCCGGGCATGTCGCTGCGGCCTATGGCGCCGGCGAACAGGGTGTCGCCGGTCAGGAGCAGCTTGTCGGCCTCGTCGTAGAAGCAGACGCCGCCTTCGGAATGGCCGGGGGTCTCGATGACGCGGAAGGAGGCCTTGCCGAAGCCGAGCATGTCGCCTTCCTTAAGAGGCTGATATTCAAACGAAGTGTCGGGTGCCTTGAGGCCGAAAGGCTGGGTCATCTTCGGCGACATGTCCAGCAGCATCTGGTCGGCCGGATGGAGGTAGACTGGGATGCGCTGGGGGCCGCGCGGTGGCTGCGGCACCTCGGTCCAGTCCTTGCCGATATATCCCCTCAGGGTGTCGCCGGGCAGCGAAAACACTATCGGCCCGACGCCGTAGAAATGGTCGAAATGGGCGTGGGTCAGCCAGATGCCCTTGAGGCTTATGTTTTCCCCACGCAGGGTCTGGTCCAGCGCGGCGAATTCTTCGTCCCAATAGAACCCCGGGTCGACCACCACGCCTTCGAGGGTGTCGTCCCAAAGGAGAATGCTGTTTTCCTGAAGATGGTTGCAGCGGAATATCTTGATGTAAATCATACCTGCAAAGGTAGGAAATTTAGGGTTGCTCCACGAAAGTTTTGCAAAGATTTCGTATTTTTGTATTCCTATGGACAGGGAGTATATAGAAATACGCGGAGCGGCCGCCCACAACCTCAAGGGAATCGACGTAGACATTCCCCGCGACGCGTTCGTGGTGGTGACGGGCCTGTCGGGCAGCGGCAAGTCCTCGCTCGCCTTCGACACGCTCTACGCCGAAGGTCAGCGCCGCTACATGGACACCCTCAGCACCTACGCCAAACACTTCATGGGCGTGCTGGAAAAGCCTGAGGTCGAGGAAATCAAGGGCCTAAGCCCCATCATCGCCATCGAACAGAAGACCACCGGCAACAACCCCCGTTCCACCGTCGGCACCATCACCGAAATCTACGACTTCCTCCGCCTGTTCTACTCCAAGGCCTCCCGCGCCTTCTCCCCGGCCAGCGGCCGGGAAATGGTACGTTACACCGACGAACAGATAGTCGACCTCCTGGTAACGGGCTATGCAGGCCGCAAGTGCCTCCTTCTCGCCCCGCTTGTCCGCGGCCGCAAGGGCCACTACAAAGAGTTGTTCGAGCAGCTCCGCAAGCGCGGCTATACCGAAGTGCGCATCGATGGAGAAATACTTGAACTGTCGGAAGTTACAGCCCTCGACCGCTACAAGCCCCATTTCATCGAACTGGTAGTCGACAAGCTCAAACCAGGCGAGGGCGACCGCGGGCGTATCCGCGAATCGGTGGTGAGCGCGCTAAGCCGCGGCAAGGGCTCCGTCGCCGTCATGGACATGGAAACCGGCCTCCTGAGCCACTACTCCAAACACCTTGTCGACCCCGAAACCGGCATCTCCCTCCAGGAGCCCCAGCCCCACACCTTCTCCTTCAATTCGCCGGAAGGCTATTGCCCTCACTGCAAGGGACTTGGGATGATCGTCGACGTCAACATGGACACCATCATCCCCGACCGCTCCGTCTCCATCGCCGACGGCGGCATCGTCCCCCTCGGCCGCATCCGCGAAACGCGCAAATTCGACATCATCCGTTCCATCGCCCGCAAATACAACTTCTCCCTCTACGACCCCATCGATGCCATTCCCGACGAAGTGGTGTCGCTGCTGGTCTTCGGCTCGGACGAGCTTTTCCGCATAGGCGACGGCCCTCAGTCAGAGATGGTTGCATTCGACGGCGTGGCCGACGACATAGACGAGAAGATAGTCTGTCCGGTGTGTCACGGTACGCGCCTCCGCAGCGAAACGGAATGCTTTCGCATCGACGGCAAGACCATTTCGGAAGTATCCTCCATGGAAATAAGCGACCTGGCCGTGTGGCTCGGTACCCTGCCCGAAAAGCTTTCGGACCGCGAAAACGCCATCGCCAGGGACATCCTCAAGGAACTACGCGAGCGCGTGCGCTTCATGCTCGACGTCGGTCTGGACTACCTTACCCTCGACCGTCCCACCGCCACCCTTTCCGGCGGCGAAAGCCAGCGCATCCGCCTTGCCACGCAGATAGGCTCAAAGCTGGTCAACGTCCTCTATATCCTCGACGAACCCTCCATCGGGCTTCACCAGAGGGACAACCGCAAGCTCATCCATTCGCTGAAGGAACTTCGCGACGAAGGCAACTCCATCATGGTGGTGGAGCACGACGCCGAGACGATGTATGCCGCCGACTGGCTGGTGGATATCGGCCCCGGAGCCGGCGAAAAGGGCGGGGAAGTGTGCCTCAGCGCATCTACGGACGTTCTTCTGAGGGGAAAGCCCATGCCTGCGGAAGAGAAGCCCCACAGCGTTATCGGCCCGTCGCTGACGCTGGAATACCTCCGCGGCAAGCAGTCAATCCCCGTCCCTGCGAAGCGCCGTATCGGCAACGGACTGTCCCTCGGAGTGCGCGGCGCCCGCGGCAACAACCTCAAAAACGTCGACATCGACATCCCGCTGGGCTGCCTGGTCGGCATCAGCGGCGTGAGCGGCAGCGGCAAATCCTCGCTCATCAGCGAAACCCTCATGCCGGTGCTCAAAAACAAATTCTACGGAGCGAAGCAAAAGCCTCTGCCCCACGACAGGATACTGGGCTTGAAGAATATCGACAAGCTCATAGAGATAGACCAGAGCCCGATCGGCCGCACGCCGCGAAGCAACCCGGCCACGTTCACCGGCGTCTTCAGCGACATCCGCAACCTGTTCGCCGACACCATCGACGCCAAGGTCCGCGGCTTCGAAGCCGGCCGTTTCTCCTTCAACGTCCCCGGCGGGCGCTGCGAGGCATGCAAGGGCGCCGGTATCAAGCTCATAGAGATGAACTTCCTGCCGTCGGTCCACGTGGTCTGCGACGAATGCCGCGGACGCCGCTACAAGGAAGACACGCTTGCCGTCCGCTACAAGGGCAAGTCCATCAATGATGTCCTCGAGATGTCCATCAGCGAAGCCTATGAGTTCTTCGCTCCCGTCCCGAAGATAGCCCAGAAGCTCGGCGCCCTGGTGGACGTCGGCCTCGGCTATGTCCATCTCGGCCAGAGCGCCGTAACCCTTTCCGGCGGAGAGAGCCAGCGCATGAAACTTGCCGCGGAGCTCTTCAAGAAAGACACCGGCAACACCCTCTACATCCTCGACGAGCCCACCACAGGCCTGCATTTCGAAGACATCAAAGTGCTCCTCGGCGTGCTGCAGCGCCTTGTCGACCAGGGCAATACCGTCATCATCATCGAACACAACCTCGACGTGCTCAAGAGCACGGACTATATTTTCGACCTCGGTCCCGACGGCGGCGCCGGCGGCGGCTTCATCGTCTCTGAAGGCACTCCCGAAGCCATTGCCCGCGACCCCCGCTCCGTGACAGGTCCTTTTCTCAAAGAAGTATTATGATCAATATCTGGTGCAAGAACGATGGCAAGCGCCATCAGGTGGAGCTGGGGACGACCCTCGGCGAAATGGCTGCGAAATGGCATATCAAAGGTCCGGTGCTGGCAGCCCTGGTGGACCATGAACTCAAGGATCTGTCCTATCAGGTGATAGTCTCGCAGGAAGTCGAGTTCCTGGACTACGGTGCCGCCGACGGCCGACGCTGCTATATCCGTTCGCTGTGCTTTGTCCTTCAGGCCGTGGTGAGGGAACTCTATCCCGACAAGATCCTGGCCATCCACCATTCGCTGCCGAGCGGCCTCTATTGCGAGCTTCTGGAGCCTTTCAAGGCTGAAGACGGCCGCCGTCCGGTGCTGTTCCTGACCGACGAGGAGATAGAGACCATCCGTCAGAAAATGCAGAAAATCATCGACGACGACATTCCCTTCACCAAGAAGCGCATGCTCGCCGAAGAGGCCGAGGCCATTTTCGACGGGCAGAACCAGCCCCACAAGGCGGCCCTCCTCCGGTCGACGGGCGTCTTTACCACCAACGTCTATTATCTTGGCAAGACGGCCGACTCCTTCCATGGTCCGCTGGTCCCGTCGTCGGGCCTCCTCCAGACCTTCGGACTCGTCGGATTCAATCAGGGAATGTGCCTCCAGCTGCCCCAGATGGCCGATTCCGGCCGCCTTATGCCCATACGCCGCCAGAGCAAGATAGCCGCCTCGCTGAAGGAATATTCCGACTGGTGCGACATCGAGGGCGTCCGCGGCATCGGCAACCTCAACAAGGCCATCGACGAAGGCCGCGCAGTCCAGCTCATCAACCTGGCCGAAGCGCTCCACGAGCGCAAATATGCCGCCATCGCCGACCAGATATGGCAGCGCCGCGGCGAGGTGAAAATCGTCTTCATCGCCGGTCCTTCCTCCAGCGGCAAGACCAGCACCTCCCTGCGCCTGGCCCTCCAGTGCAAGGTCCTTGGCCTCAATCCGAAGGTGCTCGAGCTCGACAACTATTTCCACAACAGGGAAGACACCCCGAAAGACGAAAACGGCAACTACGACTTCGAGGCCCTCGGCGCCATGGACCTGGAACTTCTCGGCACACAGCTGAACGACCTCCTCGCCGGCAAGGAAGTCGAGATTCCGAAATTCGATTTCAAAGCCGGATGCCGCCGCTACGAAGGCAAGAAGCTCCGCCTCGAAGAAAAGGATATCCTCATCATGGAAGGCATCCACGCCCTTAACCCGGAAATGGTCCCGGGAGTGGACCAGACGCGGATTTTCCGTGTCTATGCCTCGGCGCTGACATCGCTCTCCATCGATGAAAACAACAACATCTCCACCTCCGACAACCGGCTCCTCCGTCGCATGATCCGCGACAACCGTGTCCGCGGCATCTCTCCCGAAGACACCATTCTCCGCTGGAGCAGCGTCCGCCGTGGCGAAATTCGCGGCATCTTCCCCTTCCAGGAAAATGCAGACGCAATCTTCAACTCGGCCCTCGTCTTTGAGCTTCCGCTGCTGAAATACTATGCCGAGCCGCTTCTGAGGCGCATCTCACAGGCATCTCCCGCCTATCCGGAGGCCGTGCGCCTGCTGAAGTTCCTAAGCTACATCTTCCCGCTCCGTCCCGATGAAATCGCAGCCATCCCCCCGACATCGATCATGCGCGAGTTCATCGGCGGCCAGACTCTTTAATCATTTAAACCCAATAAATCATGGCAACAATTCTCTACATCGTAGGTGTCGTCCTGAGCGTACTCGCCGTTATCGACATCATCAAGAAGCCCATCTCGCTGGTGGGCAAGATCATCTGCTCGGCCCTCGTGCTCTGCACAAGCTGGATCGGCCTTGCGGTCTATTACTTCTATGCAAAAGACCACATCACCGAGTGGTTTAAATAGGCATCCCTAAATCAAAATGAGGCTGGCCAAAAAGATTCTTCACTACGTTCAGAATGACAGCCTGATGTCATTCTGAGGCAGGTAAGGCCTGCCGAAGAATCTCTT
>ONKE01000032.1 GCA_900318355.1 uncultured Bacteroidales bacterium | reverse complement strand
TACCCTTTGTCCATCCGTATCACGGTTTATTATCTCGTTGCAAAGGTAGTAATTATTATCAAAAACACAAAACCAAGTTGTACCCCCCCCCCAAGTGGAATAATTGTTTATTGTGGAAGGTCAGGCCTTCCCGGACCGCCAGGTCCTTATGGGGCTCCCGGAGCGCTTGCTTAGCCTGGCATCTCCCTTGTCAATGCGTCCAGACCGCACGGATTACTCGCAACCAGCGTGGAGGCTATTTGTCTGTCTTACTTACGATAACCAAAAAGCGCGGTCTGGATACTCGGACAGCGCTTTTACAGTTCATTTTGCCAATCAGTTACTTACCCTCCACGGCGAAAGCGGGGGTGTCCTGACCATCTGCCGTTCAACACCAGGTAAACTTATATCAGGACTAGACAGATTAATTGACAAGGCATAAGAAAAACTGATACGGCTATGAAACGATTGATACTCTTAATGATGATGCTTCTGTGCGTGGTAGGCGTGCAGGGGCAGGGAAAGGGCATGGACGACGCGCGGGTCGCGGAGATATGGCCCCCAGGCGCAGTCCGGGTCAGCCGCCGAGGACATCCATCCGCTGCCTGCGCGCCGGCACCTACCACTACTACGATGCCGCCGGCAACGAGCGTAAATGACAATCTTCCAGGACCGAGGGGAAGCCGCGCTCCAGCCCCGGAAGATTGCAAAAGAGAAGAATAATCGCTAATTTTACGCATTAGAACCCTTGGCGGACATTGCCGCCAGGCGCGCCGTCCCGCATAACGAATTAATTATCAGTACCATGCGTATATTTAGCAGACTCCTTTCTTTGCTCGCGGCCATAATGCTCGTGGCTTTTTTCCCGGTATCCTGCGTCCCGCAAGATGCAGATCAGCAGAATCAGAGTCAGAACCAATCCGGCGACCAGTCCGGGCAAGGCGACCAACCCGGCCCTGGTGAAGGCCCCGGCGACGGGCCCAGCGTAGGCCCTGGCCCTGGCGACAACCCTGGATCCGGCGACGAACCCGGCCCTGGCGACGGGCCGGGCGGAGAGACGGATGAGGATGCCCCTGTGGCGTTAGAGAACGCGACCCCGAAAGAAATCGGCAAGTTCCTGGTCAGCGACCGGAAAATCTACTCCTCCACCGCTTTTGACAAGACCTCCGGGCTCAAGATCTGCGGCGTTGTGGCCTATGTGGGGAACGATACGGGCGAAGAAAACTACCGGCACGGCCTTGTCATCGCCATGAAGAACTTCAACGGGAACGGATACCCCTGGAACAACTCCAGCAGTTCCTATGACAACCCAAACCACTATAACATCCTGTCTGAGGCCCTCGACGCCAAGGAATCCGGCTATTCGCTCTCCCGCCTGAACAGCAGAAACGGGGACTCCTACAAGTGGGCCGCGTTCTATCACTCCTACTGGAACAATACCGGCAGTGACGACAGGGTCACCACCACCGCCCCGTCCAACACCAGTGGCTGGTTCATGCCCTCGATCTTCCAGTGGAATCAGATCGTCAACGGCCTGACCGGCACCACGGCGAGACTCACCACCATGGAAAATGCCAATCTGAGCATGCTGGAAGCCAACAAAACGCTCGAAGCCCTGGGCGCCCAGCCCTTGCAGAACGGTGCCTATTGGTCCAGCACGGAACATTCCGTCGAAAACGCCTGGCTCTATTGGGCCAATTCCGGCAAGGCAAGAGACTCGAAAAAGAGTTGGAGTTATTACATCCGCTCCGTCCTGGCTTTTTAGGCTGCGATCTTTCCGGCAATCATCCTGACGAGAAGACCAGCCCTGCCCGCAGCGCCGGTCTAAGGACCTCGGTGAGGACGGAGCGGAGAGAGTTTTCTTTCAGGAAAAAGGTTAACTTTGCGGGCGTATGTTCAAGGTTAGCGAGATTATTACGACACCGCCGGCGGTGTTTACTACTCCGCTTCAGAGGGCGGTGTATGAGGCTTTTGACCGATTGGGAATCCCATTCGGGCGGGTGGATACCGACCCGGGCCTAACGATGGAGGACTGCCGGCACATCGACGAGAAGATAGGCGTGCGCATTGTAAAGACTGTTTTCCTCTGCAACCGGCAGGAGACGGCGTTCTGGCTGTATGTCACCTCGGACGAAAGACCTTCTCGAAAAGTATATCCCCGCCTCCGGGCATACCCTTATCCTCATTTGACGGTAATGATACCCCGCATCATGCGCCCGAGATTCAATTGGCCGCTACTTCGGCAGGTCCTTCTTTCGCACGGGCTATTATTCTGAGACGGGCCGCACCGCCAAGCCGCAGCACCGGCGGCTGCTGTCCCAACCCGAAGCCTTCGAATCGAAGCCCAGGCGGCAGGCGTAGCTCGGGGAGTCCGTAAGGAGGGAGGAGGACCAATAGCGGCCCCAGGATCCGGCATCCTCGCCGATTGACGCCCCATTGCAGTAGCCTGAGGCAGGAAGGAATAGGGTGGCACCCGTGGACTTGCGGGTGATGCGGATGCCGCGGACGACGTTGCCCCATGCATCCGTGATCTCAGTGCCGTTCTCGTCGGTAGCAAGGACCCACTTTTCCCAAGTGTAGTCATCATTTGTCTGGAGCGCGAGAAGCGCATTGATTTCGTCCAGCGTCGGCATTCTCCACTTACCGCCGAGTTTCACGTGAGCCACGTCATCGGAAGGAAGGAGAGTGACCTCTCCGTCCGGATCCTTGTCTGCAACATCCCAGTAATCTGTCTTGTCTTTCGGGCAGTACTTGGTGAGTTTATTGTAGGCTCCGTTGGCGTAAGTATACGTAGCCCAGCTATAATCGGACTTCGTAGCAATCTCTCCACAGGCGTAGTAGTCGCCGTATTCGTATTCCTTGGACGCGCCGAGGTTGAATGACGCCCACTTGATGTTTTTTCCGTTCACGACCGTACCGAGGTCCACCGCCTCCGGAAGCGGAGTCACCCCATCCACGCCGTACTTGCCCTTGCCGGGCTTGTCATCCTTCTTGCAGGAAACGGAAAGCAGTGTCAGCGCCGCGAGAGAAAGGCAGAAAAATTTCTTCATAAATCCTAAATGCTTGATACAAAGGTAGTAAAAATATCTGAAATCCGATAAAATGCAAGTTTTGGACTTCTGAAATCCGATAAGATGCATACCGAAAAAGGTGCGAATACAGAGTTACAGGACCCTGACTTTGAAGATGGCTTTGCGGAGGGTGCCTTCGCCGATACAAGGGGCGTGGGCCGTCTCCGGGGCGAAAGTGACGTCTTCGCCGGGCTGGGCCGTAATCACAAAGTCAACCGGATCCTTGTAGAAGAGGATGTCCTTCTGAACGTTCATCTCTCCATCCGGGAGGCGGCAGTCCTTCCTCGCCTTGATGCCGTAGGATTCGGCTTTCGAGAGAGGGACCTGGATGTCAATGTATTGGTCATGAACTTCGAGGCGGGCCTCCTGCGGGGTCTTGAGCGAGGTCTCAACGATATTGACCCAGAGGTTGTCGCCGTCGATGACGTGCTTTCCGGTCTCCAGCTTGGTCAAGTCGGTGGTCCGGATCATCTCGATGGCACGGGCATAATAGGGATTCGTCATCAGTCTTGCTTCCATAACGTATAGTTTTGTTTGTAAAAATAAGAATAATTCCCGACAAATGCAGAAAATGCCGTATCTTTGCCCCCGATAATGGAAACGAAGAAAGAACAAATACTGATCCGCATCGCGGGCAAAGACCGCATCGGACTTACGGCCGAGATCATGTCCATCCTCTCCCGCTATGAGGCCCAGATTCTGGACATCGGCCAGGCGGACATCCACAGCACGCTGTCGCTGGGCATCCTGATCCGCATCGACGAGACCCTCTCCGGCGGAGTCATGAAAGAACTGCTCTTCAAGACCACGGAGCTCGGCGTGACCATCGGTTTCGAGCCCATCCCGGACGAAGACTACGAGGCATGGGCCGGACGTCAGGGCAAGAACCGTTACATCCTGACCGCCATCGGCCGCAGCCTGAGCGCCCGGCAGATCGAGGCGGCGGCCCGGGTCATTGCCCGCCACGACCTGAACATCGACGCCATCAAGCGTTTGACCGGCCGGATGAGCATCATGCATCCCGAGCGGAACGTGCGCGCCTGCGTGGAGTTTTCCATCCGGGGCTTCCTGGAGGACAAGGCGGGCCTGCAGCGGGAACTGATGAACATCGCCGCGGAAGAAGGCATCGACTTCTCTTTCCAGAAAGACGACATGTACCGGCGTATGCGGCGGCTGATCTGCTTCGACATGGACTCCACCCTCATCCAGACGGAATGTATCGACGAACTGGCCCGCCGGAGAGGCGTCGGAGACAAGGTGGCGGCGATCACCGAGTGTGCCATGCGCGGGGAGATTGACTTCCGCGAGAGCTTCACCGAGCGCGTCGCCCTTCTCAAGGGTCTGGATATCAGCGTGATGAAGGAGATTGCGGAGAATCTGCCCATCACGGAGGGAACGGACCGGCTGATGTCCATCCTGAAGACCTGCGGCTACAAAATCGCCATCCTCAGCGGCGGATTCACCTTCTTCGGCGAGTATCTTCAGCGCCGCTACGGCATCGACTATGTCTATGCCAACGAACTGGAAGTGGGAGAGGACGGCAAGCTGACCGGACGTTATGTCGGGGAAATCGTGGATGGAAGGCGGAAAGCCGACCTTCTGAAGCTCATCGCCATGACCGAGAAGGTCAATCTGGCACAGACCATCGCCGTCGGCGACGGGGCCAATGACCTGCCGATGCTGATGGAGGCGGGCTTGGGAATCGCCTTCCATGCCAAACCGCGGGTGAAGGAAAGTGCCAGGCAATCACTCAGCACCATCGGCCTGGACGGCATACTCTATTTCCTCGGCTTCAAAGACAGTCACCTCGGTCCGCAGGGACAGCTGTAAAAGCTTTCGACTGAAGGCCGTCTTTTTTGCACCGGCTGCCAATAACAATTATCGGTATTACGTTTGGATTATTATGAAATATTCTACAGGCTGGAGATGATGTCCCTAAGCAGGCAGTTGAAGTCGATTACCCGTTCAGGCTTAGGCGAATAGCCCAGAACCACCACGACAAGGCCCTTGGAGGGGATGATGTAGATTTCCTGACCGTCGTGCCCCTGGCAGGAGAACATGTCGTCGGGGGCGTCGGGGCAGACGTGGCTGCGGTTGAGCCAGAAGAATGCGCCGTATTTCCCTTCGCTCGCCGATGCCGGCGTAACCGTAAAATCGACCCACCCCTCGGGGAGAATGCGCCTGTCGCCGATGCAACCGTCATCGAGGAACATCTGGCCGAACCTTGCGTAGTCGCGTGCGGTGACATAGAGGTAGGACGAACCGACGGGCGTTCCGCTCATGTCGGGCTCGAAATGGGGGTTGGAAATGGCCAGAGGGGCGAACAGTCGCTCGCGCATGTAGCTGAGGAACGCTTTGTCGGAGGGGAAATTCTCGCGTAAATGCCTCATTACAAGGTTCGTGCTTCCGCTGGAGTAGTACCAGTGGGTGCCGGGCTCGGACTCAAGGGGCATCGAAAGGGCGTAAAGGCCCATGTCGGCCTCCCGGTGGAGCATGAGGTTGACGTCTGAACGGTTGCCGTAGTTTTCGTTCCACTTCAGGCCGCTTTGCATCTGCATCAAGTCTTTCAGCGTAATGTCCTTGCGGCCGTCTCCCTGCCATTGCGGAATGTCGAAGGGAGCGTTGACGTCAATGAGGCCGTCCCCGGCCATTATGCCGACAAGAGCGTTGGTGAAACTTTTCGCCATGCTCCAGCTGAGGAGCTGAGTGCCCGCTGAAATGCCCTTGTCGTAGCGTTCAGCCACTATTTTACCATCGTGGAGAACCACGAATGCAAAGGGATGGCCGTTATATGACCTGTCGTCAACAAGAGCTTTCGCGACGGGCTCGAGGCGTGCCTTGATGTCGTCGTCACCGGTTTCCAGATAATCTTCGTATCCGTCCTTGGGCAGGGGGTATGTCCCTTCCAGGAAGGCTTTCCTGTCTTTCCCGCGGAGGAGGGTGACACCGTATCCTTCACGGTAGACGGCGGTTGATTTGGCCCAGAGGAAGCGGCTTGTCACAGTCTTGTTGTCGAAGTCGACTTTGTTCCTGTTGAACTTGATGAAAGAGAAGTTGAGGTCAAGTGCCTCGACGTCGGCTTGGTCGCGCCCCGAGACAAACACCGCCGATGCAAGGTTCTTGGCGGCGTAGCCGGTGATTATGGGCATAAGGGTGTTGAGATAGAGGCATCCGCCAAGAATGGCGGCGACGAGCGTGCACCCTGCGATACGTAAAACTTTCCTGGCTTTCATGAGTGATGTTTTTACTGGATGCAAAGATAGCAAAAAACGGTTTCGCGACCTTGCTTTCCTTTGGCTTTGTATCCGAATTTACGTACCTTTATGCCGTAAACCTTAATTCCTTGGAACAATATGGTCCCCGTAAGTTCGCTCGTACTGATGTCCGTCAACGCCCTGATGGGCTTTGCCGTTCCGGTCTGCCTGTCGGTATATCTGATCCGAAAGCATCATGCCAGGCTGTCTACGATTCTCATAGGCGCCGGCACATTCATCCTGTTTGCCCTGGTCCTTGAGGCCCTCGTGCATCAGCTTGTGCTGAAAGGTCCGCACGGCCCGGCCATTATGGGCAACACGCTCTACTACGGCTTGTACGGCGGGCTGGCTGCCGGTATCTTCGAGGAAACCGGACGTTTCATCTCCATGAAGTTCCTGATGAAGAAAGAGCCGTCGGCGCCTCTTCCGGGCCTGGCTTACGGCATCGGGCATGGGGGAGTGGAGATGATAGTCGTCTTCGGCATAACCATGATCGGCAATATCGTGCTTTCCATCCTTATCAATTCCGGCCAGACCGACCTTCTCTTCGCGGCGACCACTGCCGATGCCGCACCGCAGCTGCAGGCCCAGCTGGATCAGTTGCAGACAACCGGCGCCGGGACCTGGCTCATGGGGCTCTGGGAGCGTTTTTCCGCCATCATTCTCCACCTCGGCCTTTCCATGATGGTTTGGGTGGCCGTTCGCAAAGGCGGCAAATGGCTGTGGCTCTATCCGGCCGCAATCGTCCTTCACGTTGCGGTCGACGCCGGAGCCGTCATGATGCAAAAAACGGCCGGGATGGTTGCGCTTGAACTGATCATCATGTCAGAAGCCATTGCCATTGCGGCCGTCGGATATATGGTTGCGAAGAAGTTGTAATCCAGGCGATTACTGTAGATATTCCCTGAAGTAAATAAAGGCATTGAGCCGCCGGGAGAGTCTCCGGCAAATAAAAAACTACTCAAAGGTTGTATTATTGTAGGGAAAATGGTATCTTTGCAAAAAAGTAAAAATGACATTTGATCCTATCATACCTGATAACTTGTGGTCAGTAAGGTACGACAACTGTTCGGAGAATGCTTTCACCCAAGTGTTCAGTCAGTGGACAGACCCTTCCTGGCTGCGGGATTTTTTCTTGCGTAACAAAGAAGACCTTGGCGCTTTTTTCAAGGTGACCAATGTCGACAAGGCCATATACGAAACCATTGCTGATTCGCATATGCTCCAGTGTCTTATCCTTGACCTTGCCGTTGAGTCAGATCTCGACCGGGTGTTCCGTCCGTTGGAGCCGTCTCGGTTTTCCGATATGCTTCTGGGTAGGGAAAAGGCAAAAGGGGAGTCTTCCATACATCCTTCATGGTTGCGGATTTATGCACTGAAGGCGGGCAAGTCTACATATATTGTTACTGGCGGCGCCATCAAACTGACGGCCAGCATGCAGGAAAGGGAGCATACCCTGGAGGAACTGAAAAAAATGGAAATGGTCCGTAATTATCTGATTGAAGAAGGCGTTGCGGATGCCGAAGGTTTTATTGATTTTTTACAGGCGGAATAATGGAAAAAGTAACACAATTTCTAAAAGATCATCAGTCCTCCACGCCGTCGCGTTGGAAGGAAGATTTCGAATGGCGCAAGGCAAACTGGGGCTGGTTGCGCTATTCCCAGTACATTGCTATCCGGATGATGTCCAGGATGGATGAACTGCATATGACCCAGGTTGTGCTTGCTGAAAAAATGGGTTGTTCGCAGCAGTATGTGTCCAAAATCCTGAAAGGTAATGAAAATCTGAGTTTGGAAAGCATCTGGAAGATAGAGTCCATTCTGGATATCGACCTTGTAAAAACGGCTCTGAGCAGTGTGAGCGGCTATAACTCTATGCAATCACAGTACTTGAATGATTCATGCGGTGAAGAATTGGACCCTGATTGTAAGACACACGATCTCGTAGGCGGGTACAAGTTGAGCAGAAAGACTGAGAAAAAAAGTAAATAATATTATTGTATGCGTGTTGTAATCCAGAGAGTTTCTTCGGCATCCGTAACGATCGGCGGCGCGGTCAAGTCATCGATCGGGGCCGGCCTTATGATCCTCGTCGGCATTGGCCATGAGGACGGGCAGGAAGATATTGAATGGCTGGTCAGGAAGATCGCTGGCCTGCGCATCTTCAATGATGACGCCGGGGTGATGAATCGCAGCGTTGTCGATGTCGGAGGCGAGATCCTGGTCGTGAGCCAGTTCACGCTCATGGCCTCCACCAAAAAAGGTAACCGCCCGTCCTACATCGCCGCTGCCGGGCATGAATTGGCCGTCCCGCTGTACGAGCGCTTTTGCGCGGCGTTGTCGTCAGCCGTTGGCCGCCTGGTGCTTACCGGAGAATTCGGCGCCGACATGAAAGTGGCACTTGTGAATGACGGCCCGGTGACAATATGCATCGACACGAAAAACAAAGAATGACCAATTAACAAATAAGCTATATGACAAATCTCATTAAAAGCCTCTGCATCGGATTATCCGTCCTGGCAGTTTCTTGCGGTAATCCTACTGGGAAAACATCTGACACTGAACTTGTTGACGGCGTGGCCGAAGCCCTTGCCGCCGGCGGGCAAATCAGCCTTGACCAGCTCCGGTGGACCAGGGAACCGGCTGCCTTCGAAATAAGCGGCGACACCATTTCCATCACTACCGCTCCTCACACCGACCTCTGGCAGAGGACCTACTATCATTTCCAGAACGACAACGCACCCGTGCTGCAGATGAAGACCCGGGAGAAATATTTCAGCTTCGTGGTCAAGACCGACTTCACCCAGAGCCACCAGCGCTTCGACCAGTGCGGCATCGTGATGTATCTCGACAGCGAAAACTGGCTCAAGGGCTCGGTAGAGTTCGAAAACGAGACGTTCCAGCACCTTGGCAGCGTGGCCACCAACAACGGCTATTCCGACTGGGCCACCACCGCCATTCCCGCCGATGTCAAGACCATGTGGTACAGGTTCTCCCGCCGGGCCGACGACTATTGCATCGAATGCTCGAACGACGGCGTCAACTTCAGCCAGATGCGCATCTGCCACATGTACGCCGGCGGCGACGAGATTTCCTTCGGCATATATGCGTGTTCTCCGGAGGAGTCGTCCTTCACGGCGGTGTTCTCCGACATGAAAATCACCGAATGCATGTGGAAGGCGCATGACGGCCAGCAGCCGGATGCGTAGAAAATAGAACGTCGCTCCCTGCATTCTCGAGTCCGGCCTGGTCGCCTTTGGCTTCCAGCGCGGCTATGACGGCAAGACCCTGCCGACGGGGTGTAAGTGCATTTTCCATATTCTGGGCATTCATGGTCATAGAACTCAACAAATAATATGCTATTTTGTCTCTTTCAGCCCACAAGGTTCTCATGTGCGTGGCGCCGAGGTGTATGAAAAAACGATGACTTTTCTACAAATTGGCTTATCTTTGTGCCCCAATTCAAGCTAATATGGATTCGATTGCGCGTAAGCGAACTATAGGGTACTGTGCAGGCATCATTGCCGGCATCTCATACGGAACCAATCCGCTTTTTGCAAAACCCTTGTTGGAAAGCGGCGTACCGGTGCTTGTAATGTTGTTTTTCCGCTACGGGATATCGGCCCTCCTCCTTGCCGGATGGATGATGCTGAGGAAAGAGGCTTTCCTTGTGAAAGGGCGTGAACTTGGGCTTCTGGGCATTCTGGGACTCCTGTTTGCCTGCAGCAGCCTGCTTCTTTTCGCGTCCTATGAGTTTATTCCGTCGGGACTTGCCACTACGCTGGTATATCTGTACCCGGTTTTCGTGGCGCTTATCATGGTCTTTCTCCGCTTCTTTCCCAGCTGGCAGACCTGGTTGTCCATCGCAGCCACCTTTGGCGGCATCATCTTGCTTTCGCAGCCTTCCGGCGCCGCGCAGATACAGCCTGTCGGCATAGTCCTGGCCATTTGTTCGGCCCTAAGCTATGCTTTTTACCTGGTTATCGTCAACCGGAGCAAACGCATCAAGCAGGTATCGGAGCATACGCTGACCCTCTATGCGCTCCTTACCGGGACATTCCTTTTCGCAGCCCTGCGGGCCATACAGGGCGGCAACATGCTGGAGGGCGTCGACTCCGGGGCCGATTGGCTCAACCTGACCGGCCTGGCGCTGGTCCCCACCATGATTTCCATGCTAACCCTGGCCATATCTTCCCGCTACATCGGCCCCACCAAAACCTCTGTCCTGGGCGTATTCGAGCCCCTGACAGCCATCGTGATAGGTACGGTGATGTTCGGAGAGCCGATGACCATGAAAATGGCCGTCGGAATTTTTATCTGCGTAGCCGCCGTCGTGTTTATGATACTCAGGCCCGGCAAGAGAAACGGTTAGCGGCGGTCGCGCCGGCTAATTTTCGGTCTATCGTATTGAATTTACTTTTGGAAGAAGAAATAGAACGCAGCCCATTTGCGTGGGATGCCCTTCGCGTAGCCGATCGTTCGGTAGCTGCTGTCCTGGACAGTCCCGTCATCCTTGACATATCCGACAGTCCGATAGGAGGAATCCTGGATGGTGCCGTTATCCTTGACGTATCCCACGGTGCGATAGCTCCGGTCCTGGACCGTTCCGTTGTCCTTCAGGTAG
>ONKE01000048.1 GCA_900318355.1 uncultured Bacteroidales bacterium | reverse complement strand
TCCGAAACCTGCCCAGAGGATGATGCCGACGTTCTTGCTGCCGGCGTAGCGGATGATCTCCGGAAGGTCGATTTCGGGAATGATCTGCAGCAGGTCTACCGCTCCGGGCACAGCCCAGCCTTCGTCCATGATGACGTATTCGATGCCATAGGCCGAAGCGAAATCGATGTAATATTTATAGGTCGCCGTGTTGATGCCGGCCTTGAAGTCGACTCCGCCGATGTTCCAGTCGTTCCACCAGTCCCAGGCCACCTTTCCGGGCTTGACCCATGACCAGTCGCGGCCGTCGTCGGGACGTGCGAGAAGCCACACGAGGTTGTTGGTCAGCAGGTCGATATCCTTCTCGGCAACGGAGACGATGCGCCAGGGATATTGGGCATTGTCGCCGCTCACGGCGATATAGTCAGCCCTGCCGCCGACCCTTTCCTGGAGGCCGCGTCCGCCGAAATTACCCTGAACATCAACGGGATACGGCGCGAAATCTCCACGCAGGACCGCATCTCCGCCCTTGCCGGCAAGGAAGAGTCCGGGATAGCTCCACAGGTCGGCCTCGGTCACGAGCACGCGCAGGTCGTCCGCCTTGACCAGCAGCGGCAGGAAGGCCAGGGAATCCTTTTTCCATGCGCTGAGAAGTTGGGTGTCGCAGGTGTTTTCAAACGACTGGATGTAACGGTCTTCCTGCTCCGGGAAACGGGCGTAGGAAAACACTGCCTCCCAGTCACTGGCAAAACGCAGCTCCACCTGCTCGGCCTTTACCTTGCGCTCGCCCTTGAGACGCGAAATGAAGCGATAGGCAACGCCCTGGTCATAGGCACGGAACACGAGGTCGAACTCCTTGAAGCTGAGTTTCAATTCATTATACTGTTCCTTGATCTGTGACTGACGATAGAGGACCGGAGTCTTGACGGAACTCACGCTGCTGCGAAGGGCCTTGCGCACCTTGTCGTCGCGGCCGAAAACGGTGCCGTCGGCAAACGTCATGGAAACGGGGTCGTCGACGAGAATCGCCTGCCCGGCATGGGACACGCTGTAACGGATATCGGACCCTACCGACACGCTGACGAGATTCTTACCGTCGGGGGAGAGAAGGTCATATTTCTTAGCGGGGGCGGCAAAAGCCGATACGGCCAGTGCCAGACAGAGGAGTGTGGTTAGTAAACGATTCATAATTAAATACCTAATTCTTTTTTCATATCGCGAAGCAGGTCGAAAGCCTGCAACGGGGTCATGTTGTTGAGGTCGGCCTTGCGCAAGGTCTCGCGCATGGAGCTCAGCGTCGGGTCGTCCAGCTGGAAGAGCGACAACTGGATGGCGCCGTCGCCGGTCACCGTGCCCTCAGGGATATTGTAGGGCTTGGTTATCTTGCCGTAAGCATCTTTCGGCTCCTTGCCTTCGAGGGCCGCGAGGGTCCGTTCCGCCGATGCGAGCACCTCCTTCGGCATACCGGCCAGCCTGGCCACATGGATACCGAAACTGTGGGCCGAACCGCCAGGGACCAGCTTGCGCAGGAATATCACCTGCTTGCCGACCTCCTTCACCGCGATGTGGAAGTTCTCCACCCTCGGATAGGTCGATTCGAGGTCGTTAAGTTCGTGATAATGAGTCGCGAAGAGCGTCTTGGCGCCCTGGCCGTATTCGTGGATGTATTCGACTATGGCGCGGGCGATGGACATGCCGTCGTAGGTCGACGTTCCGCGTCCAATTTCGTCCAGGAGCACCAGGCTGCGAGGGCTGAGATTGTGCAGAATCATCGATGTTTCAAGCATTTCCACCATGAAGGTGGATTCGCCCCGCGAGATGTTGTCGGACGCGCCGACGCGGGTGAAAATCTTGTCGAACCAGCCTATCGTGGCGGCGTCGGCGGGAACGAAGGACCCGATCTGGGCCAGGAGCACGATGAGGGCCGTCTGGCGCAGGAGGGCGGATTTACCGGCCATGTTGGGGCCGGTGAGAATGATGATCTGACGGTCGCCGTCGAGATGGACGTCGTTGGGAACGTATTCCTCTCCCGGGCGCATCAGCGTCTCGATGACCGGATGGCGTCCCGCCTTGATATCCAATATGTTACCATCGGTGATCGTCGGGCGGCAGTAGCTTCTTTCGGAGGCCTGGACGGCAAATGACGCCAGGACGTCGAGACGGGCCAGGATGCGTGCGTCGGCCTGTATGGACGAAATGTGACGCTGGATTTCCGCGACGAGGTCGGCATAGATGCGGGTCTCGATGGAGAGAATGCGTTCCTCGGCCCCCAGAATCTTCTCTTCGTATTCCTTAAGCTCTTGAGTGATATATCTTTCCGCGCTTACGAGCGTCTGCTTGCGCACCCACTCCGCGGGGACCTTGTCCTTATAGGTGTTGCGGACCTCGAGATAGTAACCGAACACGTTGTTGTAGCCTATCTTGAGCGAAGGTATGCCGGAAATTTCGCTTTCACGCTGCTGCATCTGCAGGAGGTAGTCCTTGCCTCCGGAGGAGATGGCGCGGAGATTGTCGAGCTCTTCGTCCACGCCGGCCGCGATGACCGGGCCCTTTCCGACCTGTGCGGCGCAGTCCGTCGCGAGGGTCTTTTCTATGCGTTCGAGGAGGTCGCCTCCGCCCTTCAGGCGGTCTGTGAGGGCTTTTATCGCCTGGTCGTCGCTGGCGTGCTTCAATGGCTCGACCTGACTCAGGCCGCGGCCCAGCTGCAACACTTCGCGGGGAAGGATCTTGCCCGCGGCCGCACGCGAAAGGATGCGCTCCAGGTCGCCGATCGCTCCGAGGGCCGTGCGGATGTCCTCCCTCTCCTGCGGGGCTTCGACAAGGCGCGACACCACGTCGTAGCGGCTTTCGAGCTCGTCGCGGTCCAGAACCGGGAACGCCAGCCAGGTGCGGAGCTCGCGGGCGCCCATCGGGCAGGCACAATGGTCAAGTACCTGAACCAGAGGCACTCCGTCGCCACCGGCAGGGGTGAATATTTCCAGGTTGCGCTGGGTGAAACGGTCCATCCAGACGAAACGCCCCTCGTCGATGCGGGAGATCGAGCAGATATTGTCCAGGCCGGTGTGATGGGTCTGTTCCAGATACACCAGAAGTGCCCCGGCGGCACAAACGCCCAGCGGATACGCATCCACGGCGTAGCCTTTCAACGTTGTGGCTTTCAGTTGTTTGCGCAGGCGTTCGGCAGCTGCTTCCCAGACAAACGCCCATTCGTCGACGGTGGAAATGTACCAGTCGTCGCCGAAAATCGCGCGTGTGGCCTTTTCCGTGCCGCGTGTTACCAGCAGCTCCTTCGGATGGAACGACGCCAGAAGCGTTGCGATATAGTCCGTGCTGCCCTGGGCGACCTGGAAAGTGCCCGTAGATACGTCCAGGAAGGCGGCGCCGCACTGTTTTTTCTCGAAGGTAAGGCCGGCCAGGAAATTGTGTTCCTTCTGCTCGAGCATCTGGTCGCTGAAGGCGATGCCGGGGGTGACGAGCTCGGTGACGCCGCGCTTGACAAGCTTCTTCCCGGCGAGCTTCGGGTCTTCCAGCTGGTCGCATACGGCGGCCTTGTAGCCGGCGCGGACGAGTTTCGGCAGATACACGTCGAGGGCATGGTGGGGGAATCCGGCCATGGCCACGGGCTCCTTGTCGCCGTTTGACCGCTTTGTGAGCACAAGCCCGAGGACCTTGCTGGCCAGGATGGCATCGTCGGAATATGTCTCATAGAAGTCACCGACGCGGTAGAGGAGAATGGCCTCCGGGAACTGGGCCTTCACCTCGAAGAACTGTCTGAGCATCGGTGTGTCTTCCGAAAATTTCGCCATAAGTATCAATGCGGACCCTGTTTGGGCCGCGTTCTGCAAATTTACGAAAAAGTTTTAGTAATTTTGTAAGCTATGAAGCGCTTGTTGGTTATCGCATATTACTGGCCGCCGTCCGGAGGTTCCGGGGTCCAGCGCTGGGTCAAGTTCTCCAAATATTTGCCGGCTGAAGGCTGGCAGCCCGTCGTCTACACCCCGTCCAACCCTTCCGCTCCGGCCACCGACGCTTCGCTGGAGGCCGATATCCCTTCCTGCGTCGAGGTTGTCCGCAGGCCCATCCGGGAGATAGGGTCCCTTTTCCGCGGCTCGTCTTCGTCCCGCGAGGTCAATCCGATCAACGCCCAGAAAAAATCGCTGCGACAGCGCCTCATGATGTGGATTCGTGGCAACTGCTTCATCCCTGACCCCCGCCGCAGCTGGGTCGGCCCGTCGGTGCGTTTCCTCTCGCGTTACCTTCGCGAACATCCCGTCGACGCCATCGTAACTACCGGCCCTCCTCATTCGATGCACCTCATTGGCCTCAAACTGTCCCGCAAGACCGGCCTCCCCTGGGTTGCCGACTTCCGTGATCCTTGGACCAAAATATTTTACTTCAAGCACTTACACCTCTCCCCCTGGGCCGCCCGCCGTCACCAGGCGCTCGAGCAGGCCGTCCTCGACGGCGCCACCCGCATCGTCGCAGTCTCCCCGCCCGTCGCCGACGACTTCCGCTCCATGACCCGCACCCCCGTCGTCCTCATCACCAACGGCTTCGACCCCGCCGACTATCCCGCCATGGGCGGCGCCAATGCTCAGGCGGCAGGTGCTGTGGTGCCGGTCGATGCTCCCGTCGCTTCGCCTTTGACCCCGGGCGATGCTACTGTTGCCTCGCCTTTGTCTCCGGTCGCTGCGCCGGTCGCTGCGCCCTTGACCCCTGCCGATGCTCCCGTCGGTGGCGCCTTAATGGCGGACTGCGGAGCAGGACTATGCCAAGGCGCGCCCGGCACCTTCAGCCTCGTCCATACCGGCCTGTTTGCGGCGGACGGTAACCCGCTCGTGCTATGGAAAGTATTGGCGGCCAAGTATTTCGCCGATGAGGCATTCCGCAAAGCGCTGCGGATAGTCCTGATCGGCAAGACCGACGCGCAGGTAATTGCCGCCATACGCGAAGCCGGCCTTGGCGACGCCCTGCAGGACCTTGGCTATCGCGACCATAGCGAGACGGTCGTCCGCCAGCAGTCCGCTTCTGTCCTCCTGCTGCCCCTCCGCCAGGAGCCTGAATACCGCAACGTCCTGCCAGGCAAGCTCTTCGAGTATCTCGGCGCGCGCCGCCCCGTGCTCGGAATCGGCCAAAGCGACGGAGCGATGGCCACCATACTTAGCGACGTCGACGCCGGGCAAACCTTCGACTGGACCGACGAATCCGGCCTCTCGGCATGGCTTGACGACGCCTGGACGCGATTCGGGAACGGCCGCCTCGACATCGCAAATGCCGACATCGACCGCTTCTCCCGCCGCTCCACCGCCCGCCAGATGGCCTCCCTTCTGGACTCCATCACCGGCTAAAGGAGCATTGCGACACTGGCCGGGGGAGTGTTGCAACGAGCGGCTAAAGGGCGCGTTGTGGCAAACATGAGTGCCAAAAGGTAAACGGAAGTGTAAAGAATACTAAGATACGGATGAACAAGAAGTTTTGGAAGAATGCAGCGCTGTATGCGGGCATAGTTTTGTTTTTCATCGGGCTGGCCTACGGCTTCGTGCCACAGGTGCTGGATGGCAAGGTGGTGAATCAGAGCGATATATCCGGCTACATGGGAATGGCGCAGGAGACGCAGCAGTGGAACTCGGCCCACCCTGACGACCGCACGGCATGGACCGACTCCATGTTCGGCGGCATGCCGACAACCATGCTCACCGGCAACGGCAGCGGCGACTGGACGCAACCCGTCTACAATTTGCTCCTTACGGGAAAACGGCCGGCCAGTTATCTGCTAATCAGTTTGTTAGGAGCATTCCTGCTGATGTTGGCCCTCGGCATCCATCCGCTTATCGCCGTGGGTGGAGCCATAGCCGTCACCTTCTGTTCCTATAATATGCAGATTATCCAGGTGGGGCACAACGCCAAAATGCTGGCGCTCGCCTTCGTCCCGTGGGTGCTCGCCGCCGTCATCTTCACGTACCGCAGTGCCCTCGCCGGCTTCAAAAAAGTCGGCGTGACCACCTCCGGCGCGGGAGCGTGGCGCGAGTGGGTGCCGAGGACGGTGTTGGGGGCGGCGCTGTTTGCGTTGGCGCTGGGGTTCCAGATCAAGGCGAACCATGTGCAGATAACGTACTACCTGGCGATCATCATTTTCAGCTATGTGCTTGTGCTGCTGATAGATACTCTGGCGAGGAAGCGCAAGATGTTCGGGCGGTTCGCGGTGGCGTCGGCACTTTTGCTCGTGCTGGGCGTAATCGGCATTGCGACAAATGCCAACCGCCTTATACCCACGTATTTATACACTCAGGAAACGATGCGCGGCGGGTCCGATCTGTCCGGCGGAGAGAGCAAAGGCCTGGACCTGAGCTACGCCACCAGCTGGTCCTACGGTTGGGAGGAACTGCCCAACATGATGATTCCCGACTACAACGGCGGAGCCTCGGCCGCGAGCGTCAATCCCGACAAATCCGAAACCGTCAAGCTCCTTAAACGCGCCGGGCAGAGCAATGCGCGCCAGGTCGCGAAGGCGCTGCCGATGTACTGGGGTCCGCAACCATTCACGGCCGGGCCTATGTACATGGGGGCCATCACCATTTTCCTGTTCATCCTCGGGCTCGGCCTATGCCGCGGCAACGAAAGATGGTGGTTGCTGATTCCCACGATCATTGGCATTTTCCTGGCCCTCGGCAATCATTTCATGCCGTTTACGGAGTTCTGGTACTACCACGTGCCGTTCTACAACAAGTTCCGTTCGGTGTCGATGGCGCTTATAATCCTTCAGTTCACCCTGCCGATGCTCGGTTTCCTGGTCCTCGACAGGATCCTGAAGCGCAGCTACGAGCGGAAGGAGTTCCTGAAATGGGGTCTTGTCGCCCTTGCGGTTACGGGAGGATTCTGCCTCCTGGCGATGACGGGAATGGGTCGCAGCTTTACCGGAAGCGTCGATTCCGGGCAGCCCGACGTGCTGGTGGAAGCACTTGCTGCAGACAGGCTTATGCTCCTTCGCCACGACGCATGGATGTCCCTCATCCTGATTGTTCTCACATTCGGCCTGTTGTTCTGGGCCTATAGCGGCAACGACGATGCCTCGCAACAACGCGCTGCTTCGCACAGCGCGACCCAGTCCGGCGCAACACAACAACGCGCATCCCAGCAGTCCGCGACCCAGACCGACGCCCTTCGGTTCACGAGACCGCTTGCGGCGGGAGTTGCCATTTGCCTGTTGGTGCTGGTCAACATGTTCTCCGTGGGGAAGCGCTATCTCAATAAGGATCATTTTGTTACGGAGAGGGCGTTCAAGGGGCAGTTTGTCGCGACGCCGGCCGATAAGGCCATCCTGGCCGACCCGGCGCCGAGCTATCGCGTTCTCGACCTGACGGTCAATGTGTTCAACGATTCGCGCCCGAGCTATTTCCACAAGAATATCGGCGGTTACTCGCCGGTGAAGCTCCAGCGCTACCAAGACCTTATCGACCATTATCTTAGCGGCGAAATCAACTCGATCTATCGTGCATCGAAGGGGGCGAAGACGGTTTCTGAAGTTCAGGCCGCGCTGCCGCAACTGCCTGTCCTGTCGATGCTTAACGATAAATATATCATCCTCGACGGTAATGCCGTCCCGCTTCGCAATCCGTCCGCACAGGGCCCGTGCTGGTTCGTCGATTCCGTGGTGAAGGCGTCGACGCCGGACGAGGAGATCGCCTTGCTCGGCGAGGTGGACCTTAGCCGCGTGGCGGTGTTGGGGCCGGATTTCGCCGACGCGGTGGGAGATTCTTCGCGTTCGCTCAGAATGACAGAGGAGGAAGACGGCGATTACATCGTGATGACGAGCTATGCGCCGAACGAGCTTCGCTACCACTATCATGCTGAAAGCGATAGGGTTGCGGTGTTCAGCGAAGTGTGGTATCCTCGCGGCTGGAAGGCGTGGATCGCCGACGGGCAGACGAAGGGTGCGACGGGAGATTCTTCGCTGGCGCTCAGAATGACAGACGGGAAGGCCGGAATGACAGCCGACATTGAGCTGTTCAGGTCGAACTGGACGCTACGGGGGGCGGTTCTGCCGGCGGGGGATCACGATATCGTGATGCGTTTCGACCCTCCGTCCTACAAACTATCATCGCGCATTTCGCGTGCGAGCTCCATCGCCTTGATACTGCTGGTGCTGCTGGCGATGGGTGGTTTTTTCGTTCCATTTACGAGTAAAAATGGTCAAAAAGGCGAATAGACGGGCAGTTTACCGCCTCGCGGTTTGTATTTGCGGTCAGAAAGTCTTATTTTTGCCGCCACGAGAAACGAAATTTTTTGTAAAACCTAAATAACAAAGGAAAATGAAAAAAATCATGATTGTCGCCGTTGCCATGCTCATGGCCTTTACGGCGAAAGCCCAGATCTATGTGGGCGGTAATGTCGGTCTGGATGCATCCAGCGGTTATTTCGGCCTTAAAGTTCTTCCCGAAGTCGGATACAACCTTAACGACAAGATGTCCGTCGGTGCCGTTCTCGGTGTCGACATGGCCAGCTGGAAGGAGGACACTCAGAGGACTGATATTGTCATCATCCCCTATTTCCGTTACACATTCCTTGATCTCGGCCCTGTCAAGCTCTTTGCCGATGCCCGTCTGGATCTTGATTTCAGCAGCTACAAGGATTACGATATCCTCGCGGACAAGTGGGACGACCCGACAAACAGCACGTCCTGGGGTATCGGCATTGCTCCCGGTATCGCCATTCCTCTGACCGACAAACTTTCCGTCGTAGGTCACCTCGGCTATCTGGGTTATCGTAACGATACCTTCACGCTTTCAGCAGATGCTACCGACCTGACGGTCGGCGTATACTACTGCTTCTAAACTGTTTGTAAAATACAAACGCTTAATTACTAATCTTTTATCAAAACGTCTTTCGAATACTTTTCGAAAGACGTTTTGATAATATATTGCGGGTAAAGCACTTATATTCTACGGCAAAACCCTCTACTCCCCTCGGACGGGGATGGCGCGGTAGGCGCGTAGGGCGGTCCGGTAGGCGGCGCGGGCGTCGGCGAGGTCGGAGAGGGCGAGGCTGAGATTCATCTGCCCCTGGAGGACGTCCGAGAGGGTGGCGAGGCCGGCGGATTGGTTGCCCTTGACGGTCTTGAGCGTGGCCTCGGCATAGGCGACGGCATCCTCTTGTACCAGGACGTCTTCCCACGCGGCGGTGACGTCGAGCCAAAGCTTTCGAGTGCGCAGAAGTAACTGACCCTGAAGCTGCTGGCGCTGATTTTCGGCCTTCTGCAACTCGTAATCGTAACGCTGGGCCTTGCGGGCGGTGCGCCCCCAGTCGGAGATGGGGACCTTGACCGAAGCGAAAACGCCGCCGTTCCATCGTGCCTTGCCAATGCCGAAATCGCCGTAGCCGTAGGAAACGCCGACGCCGATCTGCGGCAGCGCCTCGCCGATAACCATCTGCTTTTCAATCTTTTTGGCCTTGACCTGAAGGTCCAGCAGACGGCTTTCGTCCAGAGACGCGGCCAGCTGCTCCTCGGGTATGAAATAGTGCTCCGGCGGCATCAGCGCCCCAAGGGAATCGGTCAGCTCTATCCTGTCGATAAATGGGAGCGAGTCGGTCGCCATGGTCTCGTAGGGGCTGTAGGGCACTCCGATGCTCTCCATAAGGTCCATCTTGGCGAGACGGATGCCGCTGCGCAGCCTGACCTGTTTGCTGCGAAGCTCGCGCAGCTTAACCTGCGCCTGGAGCGCCTCCGTGGAGGTCAGCAGTCCGGCATCGACGGCCGAAGAAGCGTCGCCGGAAAGCGACGTGACAGCCGTCAGGGCATCGTCCAGGGCCCTCATTTTCTCGGAAAGGGCCACCACCCGCCAGTATTTTTCTTCAATCTGTGTTTCTTTTTCGCGGGAAGCCAGCGAAGCTTTCGCCTCCGCCGCTTCAACTCCGACCACCGCGAGACGGTTGCCGCCAATTATCCGTCCTCCGGCGAATATCGGCTGAATCGCAATGGCCGTGGCGCCGTAGCCGGACGACAGCGCCGTGTAGCGCCAGTCGAGCACGTTGTAGTCGGTAATTGTCGCCGCGTAGTTTGCGACGTCGTAGAAGCGCTGGGCGGCCTCGTCCTCGCCGAGAATATCGCGTATGCCCAGCTCGATCAAAGGATTGAAAGCCTTGAATGCAATGGCCTGCATGCTCACCGTCGGGAAATACAGCGACAGCGCTTCCTGCCTCTGGGCCTTTGCCGCGAGCACGTCGAGCGCCGCATTTTGCAACGTAGCGTCTTCCCCGGACCTTTCAAGGCAGTCGCCCAGCGACAGACGCGTTACCGCCTGCCCCCGTGCCGCGAGCGACCCGAGCATAAGCAACAATATGAGTGTCAGCCGTTTCATTTTCCCTTTCCGCGGAACACCAGCCAGTATGACACCGGCATGATCAAAACGATGAGGTATATCGACAAAATCGTGCCGAAGCAGATGATTACGCCCATGGGCTTCCATAGAAGGTCGCCGCCGATAACCATCGGAAGCACGCCCAGGGCCGTCGTAAGGGAGGTCAGGAAGATGGGACGCATCCGCCTGGCACCCGCTTCCATAGCTGCCGTCTTCACGTCGGCGCCATGCTTGAAACGCTGGTCTTCGGCATATTCGTACATGAGGATGCCGTTGCGGACGATGATGCCCACGAGGCTTATGAGGCCGAGCGCCGAGGTGATGCCGAAATCCAGTCCGAAAAGCCATAGCCCGAAGAACGCCCCGAAGAAGCACAGGATGCTCATGACCATGGTCAGGGTGGCGATGGACACCTTCCTGAAGTGGAAAACCAGGAACATGAACAGTATCGCCACGGCGGCGATGAACGACCACATGATTTCCGGGCCGAGGTATTTGTTGACTGTCGCGAGGCCCCCGAAGGAAACGTCGACAGCCTTGTCGATGCCCTGCGCCTCGATATATTGCTTGATATCCCGTTGCGCCGCAGGCTGGCTCTGACCGTGTTTCATGTCGGCATAGACGCTTACGGTAGGCTTTCCGCCGCGCCTTTCCAACTGGGCGAGGCTGACCGAAGGCTTGACGTCGGCAACCTGCCGCAGGGGCACGTTGACGCCGGGTATCCCCGTCGCGACCATCATGTTGGGAAGGTCCTCGATGCTGCCGCCGGCGTTGGTGTAAAGGTTGACGGGAATGGAAGTGGAGCCTTCCCACAGCGTCGCCAGCGGTGTGCCGCCGAGGTTGCCGGCAATCTGGAGCGAAAGCAGCGCGCGGCTGATTCCAAGCCGGTCGGCCTCGTCCGGACGCAGACGGACCTGCACCTGAGGCAGGAAATCGTCGGTCTCGGTATGGACCCATTTCAGGCGGGTATCCATCGAGGCGAGCTGCTGCTTGAGGTCGTCGGCATAAGGCATCAGCTGCTCGCGGTCCGCGCCCGAAAGGACGATGTGGATCGGCGCGTCAACTGCCTGATAGTCCATTTGTTTGAAACGGATCAGCGCGTCGGGGAATATATGTTCGTAGCGCGATTCGTATTCGACGAGCATCTGGTCGGTCATCTTGGTCGAGCCGGTGGCTACGATGAGCTGCGCAGTCGCGGGGGACGGCAGGATGGGGGTGTATGTCGCGGCGAAACGCGGGGCGCTGGTGCCGACGAAGGCGGTGACGCTGCGAACGCGCGAATCGGCCAGGAACAGGCGCGTAAGGGAGTCTGCATGCGCCTTGGTCTGTTCCACGCCCTTGCCGGCCTCGAGGTACATCTCGACGACGAAGAAATCCCTCGCCGCCTTCGGCACCATCTGGAAATTCAGCCGGGTAAACATCACCACGCCCAGACCGACGAGGATAACGCCCATGCCGATGGTCGCCCATGGCAGGCGGAAGCTGACCCTCTGGAGCTTCGCGTAGATACGGTCGAGGAAGCTGAACAGCCGGGACTGCATGCGCGAAACCAGCGAAGTACGCGGCCGACTGCCGTCTATATACTTGACTTCCAGGGGCGGAACCACCGTCACGGCATATAGGAGCGAAGTCATCAGCGAGATGGAAATCACCCACGGGAAGAACTTGACGAAGTCGCGCATGTAACCCGTCAGGATGCGCGTGACGGGGAAGAACATCAGGCTGATGGCGAGCGTGGCGACGAAAGTCGGCATGAACAGCTCCCGGGCACTCGCCGCCGCGGCATCGACGTCGTGCAGACCGCGTCCGAGTTTGTCCATATATCCGTCCATCGTGATGATGGAATCGTCCACTATCATGCCCAGGACCACGATCAGACCGGCCAGCGTCACGGTGTTGAGGGGGATGCCTGCGGCGTACATGGCCGCTATGGTAAGGGCCGTAATGACCGGCAGTCCCGACGAGGCGATAAGGGCCGAACGCAGCGGAAACAGCATCAGCATCACGAAGATGACCACCAGCATCGAAATGATCAGGTCGCGCAGGAATGAAAACACGGAATTCCCCACCACCTTGGGCTGGTCGGTTACCCGCGTGAGGGTGACGCTGTCGGGAAGTTCGGTCTCGAATTTGTCGAGAATCGCGTCCACGGACCGCCCGAAGGCGACTATGTTGTTGGCCGGGCGCATTTCCACCGACAGGATCAGGCAGTTGTGCCCGTTGTAGGAGACGTAGTGTTCCGGGGTCTTGAAGCGGCGCTCGACGCGGGCGATGTCCTTCAGGCGTATCACCGCGCCGGAAGGGTCGCTGTAGACGATTTTCTCGGCCACCTCCCGTTCGCTGGCCACGGTGCCTTCCACGTGTACCGGGATGCTGAGACCGCCGCCGCTGATCGTCCCTCCGGGCGTTTGGAGCGATGAGGTCTGGAACCCCAGCATGAGGCTCGACGGGTTGATGCCGTATGCCGACAGCCGCTGCGGGTCCAGCGTTACGGCGATTTCCTCGTCCTGGGTGCCCAGAATGCTGACCTGGGCCAGTTCCGGGATGTCGCGCAGCCGCTCCGACAGGTCGTCGGCATAGTCTTTAATCTCGCCGTAACCCTTGTCGGAAGACTCTATGGCGATGAGCATGGCCGAGGTCTCGCTGAAGGAGTCGAGCACCGCTACCGCAAGGACGCCGGGCGGCATCAACTGCTTGGCCTGCTGGAGCTTGAGCTTGATTTTCGACCACACTTCGTCCTTTTTGGACTGCGGCGACGAGAGGTCGGTGATTATGTAGCATATGCCGTCGCGGCACACCGTGCGGGTATATTCCCGGGTGACTTCCCTGAATGAGAACAAGGTGTTTTCCAGTGGTTTGGCGAGCTGTTCCTCCACCTGCTCGGCTGTCGCTCCGGGATAGATGCCGACGACCAGGCCCTGCTTTATGTCGAATGTCGGGAACTCGTCCTTGTTCATCCTGAATGTGCCCCAGATGCCGGCGATGACCCCTATGAAAACGAGGGCGTAGACGATCTGCCTGTGGCCGACCGCCCATTTCACCCATGACCCTATGCCACGGATGCGGCTCATCTTGTGGTCAGGACATGCATGCCCGTAGAGACCTTGCGGGCGCCTTCGATGATAAGTTCATCCCCTTCCTGGAGGCCTCCCGTCACGAGGACGTCGTCGCCGCTGTAGCCCGTTGGGATGACGTGGCGCTTGTAGACCGTGCCTTCGTTGACGCACCAGACGTAGCGGCCGTCCATGTCGGTCATTATGGACCCGGCGGGGATGGCGATTCCGCGGCTTCCTCCGCTGTGGCAGCTGACCTTGCACACCATCCCGGGCATCATTCCGGCCTGTTGCGCGACCGGCTTGAGGATGCAGGTGTAGGTGTGGGAGACCGGTGATGCGGTCAGGCCCTTGCTGACGAGGGTCGCGGTGAAGGTGCGGTCCAGCGCGGGGATCTCGATTTCCATCTGAAGCCCCTCCGGCAGGGCGGGCCACTCGCTTTCGGGCACGCTGATGTGGATTTCGGGCGAGGAAAGGTCGACCAGCTGGAAAATGGGGGAGACGATGCTGAGGTCGGTGCCTGCGGTGGCGGAGACCTGCGCGATGACGCCGTCGTAAGGAACGCGGACATGGCAGTCGTCGAGGGCTTTGCGGGCGGCGCGCTCGGCGGCTTCGGCCTTTGCAAGGGACGTCTGTATCTCAACGAGCTTGACGTCCGGAACGCTGCCGGCGTCGTGTGCCTTCTGCACGCGGGCGTAACCGTCCTTGGCCTGGTCCAGCGTGGCCTTGGCTATGGCGTAGGAGCTGCGCACCGATTCGGAAGATATGTCCGCCGCCAGCTGCCCTTTCCTTACGGCCTGGCCTTCCTTGATATATATGCGCGTAAGCTTTCCGGGATATGGTGCCGTCACCGTCGTGCGGCTGGCCGGCTCCACCGATCCGACATATGTCGACGTCGCGGGCTTCTCGGAAGCTCCGATAATTATGGTACGCACGACTACGGGCTCGGTCTTGCGTGCCTTGGGCCGCACCTCGCAGCCCGCCGCCAGCAAAACCATCATGATTATCGGCAGGATTTTCCTCATAGACTGCAAATTTACTAACAATCTTCGGTAATAAACCAATAAATTATTGTTTTTCCGCACTATAAATGCTTTCGCGCCTGGCCGTCTGTTGAAAAAAGTGTTGAAAACTTATTGAAATCCAAAGAATTATTGTTACCTTTGCAGTCCGCAAAAACCATGCGGATTTTGATAATTTATTGTAATACAAACAGTTAACACCAATGCCTGGATTAATTGGAAAGAAAATCGGAATGACTTCCGTTTTCGGTGCTGATGGAAAAAATATTCCATGCACCGTCATTGAG
>ONKE01000026.1 GCA_900318355.1 uncultured Bacteroidales bacterium | reverse complement strand
TGGCCTTTTCGGCTACACCTCCGGACATGACGTAGACGCTGCGTTCGGTGGTGTTGGTGCCGGAAGCTGTGACAACCAGCTTGCCGTTGGCGGGAGCCGTGAACTTGAGGAAGTCGTTGGCGGGAACGCCCCCCTCCGAAAGTTTGGCAGTCGCACCGGCCTGGATGTAGTAGACGTCGGAGCCGGTCTTGTTGTACTTGCTCTTTTCAGGGGCGTACCACGTGAGGGCGGGATCGCCTACCGAGAAGGTCCAGGGCTTGATTTCGGTGTTGATGGCGCCGGCCTTGCCAAGTTCCGTCACGTAGTCTGAATAGTTCCAAGTAATGGTGACGGGCTCGTTGCCGGTCTGGACTTTCTTGACCGTCAGCTTGGCATCGCCTGCCTTGGAGGCGACATATTTGGTGGACGTTGCGACCGGGCGGGCTACGACTTCGATTGTGTAGTCGCCGGGTTTAAGGGCGGCCACGGTGGCGGCGTCGACTGTCAGTGTAGTCTCTTCCTGCACGGAGGTCGAACCCTGCCATGTCACTTGGTAGTCGGCGGCATTTTCGACGGCGTCCCAGCTGAAGGTGACAGCCTGCTCCGTGCCTTCCTCCAGGGATGCCGGGTCGGCGGAAACCGAAGGCGTCGCCAGGGTGATGGTCGTCACGTCGGGAGTCAGGTTGGTGGTCCAGGTTATGCTCTTGAGGGTCACCTGGCCGTCGGCGATGACATAGATGCTGTTTTCGCCGGTGAGGTCGCCCAGGACCACGGTGTGCTCCTTGCCGTCGGCCAGCACCGGGTAGCGGTCGCCGCCTGCAAGCACCTCGAGGGTGCCGATGCCGGATGCGCTTTCGGCCTTTACCTTTACGGAACCGTAGCCGCGGGTGAGAACCTCGACGCCACCGCATGTGGGAACGTTTCCGTTCATCACGACCGCCGGAAGAGTAACGCCCTGGCTCATCACGACCTGGGCGGGAGCGGAGGCCGTGGCGAAGATGCGGGCATTTCCGATGATGGTCGTCGCCGTCAGTTCTTCGGTGTCATAGATGGTCTTTTCGGTGAAATCCCAGGTGTAGTCCTCGGAAACGACGGTGAGTTCGGTCTCGCGGATGACTTCCGGCATCACGGCATCCCACCAGCGCGGGTCGCCGGCCTTTGCGGCTACGATGGCCGCGCCGCCTTCGCCGCTGAGGTACATCTTGCCTGCAGCGGAATTGATGCACGGGTCGGCCTCGAGAAGCAGGCCGCCTTCTTCGTTGAGGGTGCGCTTGCCTTCAGCGTCGACAGTCGAGATGTACGTGGTGTAGGTGGCTCCTGCATTGGCGTTGGAGGGAGCGCCCACTGCATTAGATTCCCACCAAACGGGTCCCATGTTGAAGTAGACGTTGCCTCCGCAGTCCGGAGCGTAGTTCTGGGAAGCGTTGCTGCGGGCCATGCGTACCCAGCCGCTCTTGTCGGTTTCATTGTCGCTCACCATGTTGAGGAACACGTTGTTCTGGCAGACGAGGGTCTTGCAGTTCGTGGTGGTGCGGACGTTGAAGATACCGGCGTTGTTGCCCGAACCGGTCGTGGTTGTCACATAGTTCAGCGTGCAGTTTGTCATCGAGACAGACTCGGCTTTCGCATTGTCGGTAAAGCGGAAGAAGGTGCGGGCTACGGCATAGAAGGTGGAATTCTTCACGATGAGGGCGCCGTTGTCGCCGGCGCGGACATCGAAGAAATCGCCGCCGGCCGTGCCGCTGGCATTGATGTCGTGCATGTAGCATCCATCCACGAGGAAGGTCTCGTAGGAGGCTCCGCTGGCGGAGGAAGCGACGGTGATGATGCCTTTTTCGTAGTCGTAGACTTCGCAGTTGACGATCTCCAGGGCGGTGAGGGCGGCCGATCCGTTGGTGATCAGCGAGCCGACCATCGCGCCGTCAATGACAAGGTCTTCAAGGTGAATCTTCGTTGCGCCGGCCTCGGCCTGGATGGAGAACCCGCTCAGGACCGGCTTCTTGCCGTCGTCGGTCGGGACGCCGTAGATCGACAGGTCATTCTTGACGGAGACGAACTTGCTCTTCTCGTTGGGATAGGCCGATACGATGTCAAGCGCGGCTTCGCTGTAGGGAACCTTCAGGATGACGGCGCCGGCGGCCATGTCGGTGGCTGCCACCACCTCGGCTGCGGAAGCCACCTCGGTAGCGGATCCGTCGATGTTGGGGCGGGTGAAGGCCACCACGCTGCCGCGTTCTCCGGCCTTGCCGAAGAAGAGGGTGAAGCGGTATTCGCGTCCTGCTTCCAGGTCGGTGAGGGTCTTTTCGCAGGCGGAGAGTTCAGTGTCTGTCACTTCCACTTTTACAGGCTCTTCGCCCTCCTTCGGGAGCACGGGCACGATCTGGACGGTGGAAAGGTCTTTGCTGTCGGCGGCTTTGTCCCAAGTGATTGTGACGGAGGTTGCTTCCCGGGTCTTGACTACCGGGTTTAGAGAGTTGCGGACGGCCTTCGTGGCGAAGGTCGCGTGTAGTGTCGCCCACTTTGAAGCAAGGTTGCTTTCGCTTATGCCCTGCACGCGGGCCGTGAAGGTCTTGTCGACCGTCAGGTCTTCGACGGTGAATGGAATCTGGTCGGGAAGGACGGTTTCCTTGCGGACAGGTTCGGCCGTTTCCATGTCTATGGTCTCGGCGTCGTCAGGCAGCTGATAAACTTCGAGGATGTAGGCATCGGCCCCGTTCATCACCTGCCAGCTGAAGGTAACGTCGGTACCCTTGGATGCAACCACCTCCGCGGTGAAGCGCAGCGGGGTCAGCACCCTGTCGAAGGATATCTCGGTGATTTCCTCCATCGGCGTATGGCAACCCGTCACCAGCGCGGCGAGCGGGATGAGAAGACCGGATAAAATACTGGTTATCTTTTTCATAGTCGTTGCATATTAATAGCCGTAGTCATTAACGAGGGCTCCCTGCATGGCGGACAGGGTCGAGGCGTACATGGGCCAGACGCTGCGCGGATACGGGTCGCCAAATTCGTTGCGGTAGAGCATGTCGTACCAGAAAAGATGCGTGCCGGGAGTCTTCTTGGCAACATCGTCGTTGGAACGGAACGCGCGGTTGTTGATATACTCTTTCACGATCCAGCCGTTGGGGTTGGTGGAAGAATAGTCGGCAGGGACCTGACCAATCTGGTCGGCTTCCAGGCCAAACACTTCGATACGCTGGTTGTCATTGTCGGGGCGCCAGTAGACCGAGTAACTGCGGAAGTTGTAAGGTACGGTTACGTATTCTTTGGTCTCTTCGATATACATCAGGTCGTCTTCGGTCTTGTCGGTGGCCGCCGCGTCATATGCGGCATAGGCGCCGGTCATGTTGGCCAGGGCCTTGATGTCCTCCTGGGCTTCGTCGAGGGCTATCTTCAACAGGCCCCAGCGGATCAGGTCCTGCTTGCGGACGAATTCGCCTGCAAGTTCGAGGGCGCGTTCGGCGAAGATGGCGCCGAGTATGGTCGAAGGATCGTTGTGGTCTTCAATCATGCCGGAACCGTCGTTCTTGGCGCTGCCGAGGGTCAGGTTGTCAACCTTTGTGTATTTGGTGTAGTTTTCGCCGGGGCAGGCGCGCTCGCGAACCTCCTTGAGATAGGCTTTGGCATCGTCCAGCTTGTTCTGGTAGGCGGCCAGTTCGGCGGCCATCAGAAGCACGTCGGCATAGCGCATGACGATGGGCTTGATGCCGTCGTCGTTTCCGCCGCCATACGGGTTGGATGTCATCCACTCGTAGCGGTATTTGCCCCAGTTCCACTGGCTGACATTGCTGCGGAGCGAGAATCCGGTGACGCCGTCGCTGTTCTGATAGTACATGTTGACGATGGTGATGTCGCGGCGGGGATCCTTCGGGTCGTATTTCCACCAGAGGGTAGGATTGGCCCTGGTTCCGGACGAGCGGCCGGCACCGTTGAGAATATATGGAGTCCCCGCTTCGTGTGTGTAGGCATGGGTGTAGTTCCACCTGCCGCGGCCGTCGCTGAAGGGAATGACCCACAGGACTTCCGGAACGCCCGACAGGTGTTCGGAGTTGTTGAACTTCCTCCAAAGCGATTCGAAAGAGGGCTCCAGCGAACAGCATTTCTGCTCGATCAGGTCTTCCAGGTGCTTGAGCGCCTTGGGATAGAGGACGGATGCAGAAAGCTCGGGATCCGTTGTGAGACGGAGCGAACCGAGGTTGCCGGTGTTGACCTGGCCTTCATCGGGACGCCATGCCCATCCGGCGGCGGAAAGCGCCACGCGGGCATAGAGGGCTTTGGCGAAGGCCTTGTTCATGCGGTCCATCCGCTGGGTCTGCTTTGCCTCGCCGGGCCAGTAGAGGTAGTTCATGGCCTCTTCCAGGTCGGCAAGAATGACTTTGTAGATGGCATCGCGGTCTGACTTGCCGATGTAGGTGGTCTCTTCGCCCACGGGTTCGGTGCGGAGAGGAACTTCGCCCCAGATCCGGATTAGATCGAAGTAGAAGAATGCGCGGTAGGTCAGGGCCTCGCCGAGGAGGTAGGCCATATCCTTGTCGCTGCCGACGTTGCCGTATTGGCGAAGCCCGCTGATGCAGAGATTGGCCCTTTCAATGCCGGCGACGATTTCGTTGTAGGCGTTGGTGGCCTTGTTGTTCTGTCCGTTGGCGATGTAGTCGTTGTATTCGGCCATGCGGATACGGTCGTCGGCCTTGGCACCGTCGGTTTGGGCATAGGAGAATGCATTGTAGAATTCCAGATCGGTGTTGGTGCCGTAGAAGAGGTGGAGACGGCCGCGGTAGGAGTCGGTGTGTCCACACACCTCACTGATACTGAAAATGTTGTACTCGGCCGTCGTATAGTTGGAAAAGACGATGTTGTCGGCATACGACGATTGGGTGGGAGCGTCCAGCACCCCGTCGAACATCGAGCAGGCAGCGGCCAGGATGGCGCACATCAGAATGGAAATGTATTTTTTCATATCGCTTGCTCTTTTAGAATGTGAGATTTACGCCAAAGACCCAGCCGCGGCTCTTCGGATAGGCGGAGTAGTCGGTGTTGGGGGTCAGCGGGGTGGAAGTACGTGTATCCACTTCCGGATCGTAGCCCGAGTAGGGAGTAAGGCAGAAGAGGTTGGTGCCGGTCGCATAGACGCGGACCTTATTGAGGTGAATCTTCTGGGTCAGGTTTTCCGGGAGGGTGTAGCCGATTGTGAGGGTGGCCAGGCGCAGCCAGGAAGCATCTTCCAGGGCCCAGCTTTGGGCGAAGCGCTTGGTGTAGTAGGGTCCCCACATGGTCTTGCCGGCGTTGACCGAGGCAAGAGCCTGGGCATCGGTGATGAGCTGGCCGGTGGTCCAGTTGACGCTGGTCCAGCGGTTGTCGGGACTCATGGAGTCTACGACGTTCTGGCCGCTCTTGTCGCGCATGGTGCTGAAGTCGACCTTGTTGGCGTTGTAGACCTTGTTGCCGTAGGAGAAGGTGAAGTTGGCCGACAGGTCGAAACCCCATGCATATCCCGACAGGGAGAAACCGCCCGTGAAGAGAGGCTGGACATTGCCGAGGAGGCTGATGTCTTTGTTGTCCAGGGTGCCGTCCTCGACGATGTCCTTATATTTGGGAGCGCCGGGGCGGACGGGATAGCCGGTGAGGGTGGAGTTGTCAGGGATGCCTTCCTTGAGAGTGAATGCGCCTCCGGAGACATCGAAGTCGTCAATTGTGTAGACGCCGTCGTTGATGAAACCGTAGACGTCGCCGAGCGGACGGTCCACCTTGACCATGTAGTCGTAGGTGATGCCGGCGTCGGAGAACATGCCTGTATAAGCCTGGATTTCAGGAGTTCCGCCCAGGGAAAGCACGCGGTTTTCGTTGAATGCGATGTTGGCGTCGATGTTCAGGCCATAGTCTTTTTTCTGGAGGACGGCGCCGCCGATGGAAAGTTCGATACCGCGGTTGCGGACCTCACCGAGGTTGCGGTACTGGTAGTTGTAGCCGGAACCGTTGACAGGGAAGCGGATCAGCAGGTCTTTCGTGTTGGCCTGGTAGATGTCGATGGTACCGTAGAGGCGGCTCTTGAAGAAGCTCCAGTCGATACCGAGGTCGTGCGAGTAGGTCGTTTCCCATTTGAGCTTGTCATTGGCCATGTCGCTGCCTGCGCTCCAGTAGACCGTGCTCTGGCTGATGTCGGAGGTCGCATGGGCCGAATAGAGCTGCTCGGTCTTGCCGGACGGAATGTTGTTGTTGCCGGCGGTACCGAAGGAGTAGCGGAGCTTGAGGTTGTCCAGCCAGTGGGCTGCGGGCTGCATCCAGGGCTCGCTGGAGATACGCCAGGAAGCGGCTGCGGACGGGAAGTAGCCCCAGCGGTTGCCGCGGGTGAACTTCGAGCTGCCGTCGGCGCGCATCGTCGCGGAAAGCTGGTAGCGCTCCTTGAATGTGTAGTTGACGCGGCCGAAGAAGGAGAGGATCTTGTCGTCGTTGGAGAAGCTGTGGCTGATGCTCTTGGGCATTTCGCCGGAGGACATCAGTTTCCAGGCCATCTCGGAGTCGAAGAAGGTCGGCAGACCTTCCATGACGGCGTCGAAGGTGTCTGTCTTCGAGAGAATGAACTCCGTACCCACGAGCACGTCCACCTTGTGATCCTTCGGAAGAATGTCCTTGAAGTTGTAGGACAGAGTGTTGGTGTTGCGGATCTTGCGCCGGGAATAGTCGATGTATTCCGTGGCGGGCTGATTGCGGAAGCCGGCGGCGGCCCTTTCCCGCACCCAGTAGGAGGAAATGCCCATGAACTTGTCGTCGGTACGGCGATACTCGTCCAGACCGCCCTCGATGCGGAGGTTGAGGTTGTTGATGATTGTCCACTGGAAGGCGCCGTTGAGGGTCCATTGCTTGCGGTCCTGGCGGGAGTCGTTGTCGGCAATGGCCACCAGGGGATTAATCGAGGAGTTGTAGTCTTCCACGAAATCGGTGTCGGCGCTGGTTCCGCCTACCGGAATAGGGGAGTAAACGATGGAGTTGCGCAGACGGGACGTGCTCGAGGAACCTTTGTCGTTGATGGCATTGGCACCGGCACCGCTCACCTTGACGTTGGAATAGCGCAGGTTCACGTCGAAGGAAATCTTCTTGGACGGGGTGTACTGTGCCTTGAAGTTCAGGTTGTTACGACTGTAATCCGAACCGACCATGATGGCTTTTTCGTCGAAGTGGGCGTAGCCGGCAGTCCATTTGAACTTGTCGGTACCTCCGGAGATGTTGACATTGGCCGAGAAGGTCTGGCCGGTACGGCCGAACACCTGGTCGACCCAGTCGTTGCCGGGAAGTTTCTCATAGAGCTCCATGTCCTCGAAGGTCCCGTAGCGGCTCTCGTAGAAGCTGGAGACCTTGTTATTGAGAAGGGCGTATTCGTACTGAGTGCGGACGAAATCGTAGGGGCTCTGGACGGGGAAGGCTGCCTTGTTGGCCATGTTCTTGAAACCGCCGAATGCGTTGAAAGAGACCGTAATCCGGCCTTCCTTGCCGCTCTTGGTAGTTACGATGACGACACCGTTGGCGCCGCGGCTACCGTAGATTGCAGTGGAGAACGCGTCCTTGAGGACATCGATCGACTGGATGTCGGAGGCCGGGATATCGGAGATGCTCTCCATGGGGAAGCCGTCCACGATGTAGAGAGGGCTGCTGTCCTGGGTGATGGAGCTGGCGCCGCGGACGCGGATCTTGATATCGGCGTCAGGGTTGCCTTCGGTCGTTGTGACCTGGACACCGGCCATGCGGCCCGACATCGCTTCGGTCACGCTTGCTACCGGCATCTGGGTCAGCGCCTCGGAGTTGACTGAGGAGATTGAGCCCACGACGTCGCGGCGCGATACGGTGGCATAACCCACGACGACGACTTCGTCGAGAAATGTTGTATCCTCTTTGAGGACGGCGTCCACGACCGTGCGGCCGTTAACGGCTTCGGTCACGGTTGCCATTCCGATCAACGAGAACTCGAGGACTGCCGTCTTGGCATCGGGGACTGTGATGACGTATTTGCCATCGATGTCCGTCGATGCGCCCGTGGTGGTGCCCTGAATCATGACGAAAGCGCCGATTATGGGCTCCCCGGCGGCGTCCCTCACGGTGCCGGTGACTACCTGGGTCTGGGCCTGGAGCGTCAGGGCGCCCGCAAGTCCTGCCAGGATGGCGGCAAGGGTTGTAAGGAATTTACGCATAGGAATTCTTTTGGTTATTAATAATGTAGATCAGTATATGTTCCGTTCTTGTTCTGCCCTGCAACGATGTTGCGGACACGGTAGTGGAGGTACATTTCGAGGTTGGTGTAGCGGCCGTGGATGTCGAGGTTGAAAGCCGCGCTGTCGTCCTTGGTCTTGTCAAGTCCGAAGGCCTCCTCGAATGCATCGGGCATGCCGTCGAGGTCGGTGTCGGTAATTGTCTCACCCTTGTCGCTGAGCTCGGGCCATCCGCCCACGTCGGAAGGTGTGTCGATGATGCCTTTGACCGACTTTGCGACTGCCTTCCCTTTCGAGTCCTTGGGGTTCTGGTTGCTGCCTTCGTAATGGTAGCTGCCATTACGGGTCTCATCGGCGATGCGCTCGTCGACCGGGTCGCGTGAAAGGCTCGATCCGGCGTACTGCAGGACTGAGCTGAAGGCCTGCTCGGCAGTATGCAGGGTAAACGGATCGCTTGCAAAGGGCCGGCTCTCCTTGATCTTGGCTTGCAGGGTGGCGTCTCCCGTGCTGCCGGTCCAGTTGTCGGCGCTCATTGCGCTTTTGCCATCCATCAGGTTGCCTGTCATGTAGAAGTGGCCGGGAACTATGGGACCGGTCCCGAGTCTGGTGCAGAAATCGCATGAGGTGGTCGGCGCGAGGAAACGTACCTTTTCCTCGGGGGTGGCGGGACCCGGCTTGTAGTAGTTGTTAAAGAAGTTGTACTTCCTGTAAGTGTTTGTGTTGTTGGCGCTTTCTCCGCCGTAGCAGGTGAGGTTGGTCCAGTTGTAAACGACATTGTTGACAATGGTTACCGGACCCTTCTGCGTGGAAACCCAGTCGTGGTCGATGCGGGGGTTGCGGCTCTCATGGTGGGCCAGCAGGTTGTGATGATAGCTGGCGTTGTTGCCGCCCCAGATACCTCCGTAACCGTGAACCCCTTTCTCGTGGATAGAAGCGCGCAGGCTTTCGGAGACGATGTTCCACTGGAAAGTGAAGTCCTTCATCCCGTAGAAGGAGGCGCATTCATCGGTCGACCAGCTCACGGAGCAGTGGTCGATAATGATGCCCGAATAGGCGTCGTCTTCGTGGCTCATGATTGTAATCGCGTCATTGTCGGTAGCCTTTTCGTCGCCCATCCGGCAGCGGATGAAGCGGACCACGACGTTGCTGGCGGCAATTTCCAGGGGGTAGTTCTTCAGGCAGATGCCGTCGCCCGGGGCGGTCTGGCCGGCGATGGTGACGTCGCCTCTGGTCTTGGAAATCGTCAGGGTGGAATTCAGTTCGATGATGCCCGCCACGTCGAAGACGATGGTTCGCTTTCCGCTCTCGTTCAGGGCCGCCCGAAGGCTGCCGGCTCCGCTGTCTTTCAAGTTGGTGACGTGGATGACCTTGCCGCCGCGGCCGCCTGTGGCGTACATGCCGCCGCCCTCGGCGCCGGGGAATGCGCGGGCCAGCCCGTCTTCCTCTTCCGCCGCGGGAATAAGGAAGGAGGCGTACAGTTCTTCGGAAATCTTCTCGTCATCTTCTCCGCCGGTGTGGGGATCGGGGTCCGGGTCGGGATCCGGATCAGGCTCGTTGCCGCCCGAAGAAATGGTCTGGAAAGTCTGGGCCGCAGACCAGTCCGAGACCGTTTCCCCTGCGGTTGCGCGGACCTGGAAATCGTAGGATGTCCCGGCCGAGAGCTCGCTGATTATGGCGTTGGTGCCCTTCGGAGCGCCGGTCTTGACCGTCTTTTCGCCCGAGAGGAGCTTCCATTCGTAGCCTGTTGCGCCGTTGACCGGCTTCCACTCGAGAATGAGGGAGTAGGTGGTGGCGGTTCGGAGGGTTATATCGGTCGGCGCGGCAAGGCTGCCGGAGCCGCCGGATGTGGCGGAGGGAGTGCATGAGGCCAGTGCGGCGAGCGTAGTGATCAGCAGTAGTAGTCTTTTCATTGCGTCAGCATATCCATTTCCAGAGCGGCCCAGATGAGGGGGCCGATTCCTTTGGGGTCGTTTGCGCGGATGCGCTCCCCGATGTAGTAGGCGTAGTCGCCCTTGCGGTTGTTTTTGCCGCCGAGCCCCGCTACTTCGCAGCAGCGCTCAAGGTTGACCACACCGCCTTCGTCGGTGACGAAGGTCTTGACGAGCTTCCCGAAGGCCTCCTTGGCGCCTTCGACATTGTCGAGGTAGCCGAGGCGGCAGCCCTTGAGCCAGGTATATACGAACATTGCGCTGCAGGTCGCCTCCACGTAGTTACCTTCCTTTCCGGGACAGTCGAGAACCTGGTACCACATGCCCGTGGCCGGGTCGGCATAGCGGGGAAGCTGGTCGTAGATGCCGCGCAGGATGCCGATCATCTCTTCGCGGCTGGGAGTGGGCGGCGGAAGCATGGGGAGGACGTCGACAAGGGCCATGCAATACCATCCGAGAGCGCGTCCCCAGGCATGGGCGGACTGGCCGCTTGAAGGGTCGGCCCAGAACATGGAACGGCTTTCGTCCCAGGCGTGGCGGTAGAGTTTGGTCTGCGGGTCGAATGTCACGCGGGCGGCCTGGACAAACTGCGACGCGATGTCGGCGAAACAGCTGTCTTTGCGCTCCGGAGCTTCGAATTCGGCGGTGTAGCGGGCGTAAAAAGGCTGGGCCATGAAGAGCCCGTCGAGCCAGACCTGGTGAGGGTAGACGGCTTTGTGCCAGAAGTTTCCGCTTTGAGTGCGGGGGTGGGTGTCCAGCTGGGCGCGGAGGGTGTCGATGGCCATGCGGTATTTATCCTTGCCCGTTGCCTGCCAGAGTTCGAAGAGGGTCGTACCGGGGCAGATGTGGTCGGTCGAGTAGTTGCTGCGCTTATAGGTCAGGATGCTGCCATCCTGGCCTATCATGCGGTCGTACCACGAGTCGACGTAGGAGAGAATGTTGCTGTCGGCATAGCGGTGCCATACGTCGAGGAAAGCCTTGAGTTCCAGCCCGGTGGTGTAGTTCCATTTGAGGCGTCCGTCCTGTCCGTCCAGCTGCGACGCATCAGGGCAGCGCCACATCTCGCTCCGCACGGTCTCAAGGGAAAGAGGCTTGCGCTCCTTGCACGCGGCAAGGAGCAGGATGGCGGAAACGATGAGGAGCAGCTTTTTCATCTATCTGTTATTGAAAGGATCCCAGACTTTTCCGTCCTGTTCCTGATACATGACTTTTTCGAAAGTGTAGGCAGCGGCCTGCCTTGCGGAGAGGCGCTTGGCCCATTTCACGCGCGGACCGCGGGCACCGGGGCCCGTGGAGCCGTATTCGGCATAGAAGGAGTTCTTTTTGGTGTCGGGCTTGCCGGGCTTTTCCCAGTCGTGCCAGCCTTCCGGGAGGATGTGGGCTCCGAGTTCGCAATCGAGGAACACGGTCTTGGCGTATGCGCCCCAGGGGCGTCCCAGATAGCATTTTTCCACTCCCGGTGCGGCCGTCAGGCGGCAGCGGTGGAAGACGTAGCCGTAGGGCTGGCCCTTAAGGGTCGAGGCAGCGGTGACGTAGCTGTTTTTCTTGCTGAAAATGGTGCAACCCTCGAACCATGCGACCGAAGGGCCGAAGATGAAGTCGGTCGTGCCTTCGATGTAGCAGTCGAGGAAATAGTTGCGCTTGATGCCTCCGTCCTTGCCGTAGCGGCCGTAGGTGTAGAGGGTGTCCTGGTTGCCGAGAAAGCGGCAGCCCTTGAAGAAAAGGAAGTCGCCGTCGGTGAAGACCGCCACCGCCTGGGAGATGTCTTTTCCTTCGCCCGCGCTGTTTTCGAAGGTGAGGTCTTCGAAGGTTATGTAGCTGGCGTGGATGTAGATGGTTGCGCTGCCGGAGGTGCCGACCTCGAAATCGCGCCCGGGCCATGTCTGGCGGGCATATTTTCCGAAGGTGATGACGGTGCTGTCGGCCTGCTCGCCCTTGATGCGGATGCGGAATTTGTTGTGGGGGATGGTGACCTGCTCGCGATAGACGCCCTTGCGGACGAGAATGGAGGTGATTTCCGAATGGCTGTAGTCGGGGACGGCGTCGATCGCCTCCTGTACGGTCATGTAGTCGCCGTGGCCGTCGGGTGAGACGACGATGTCCCAGCTGGTAAGGTGGGAGGCAATTTCTGGAATCTGTTCCCTGATGCGGCTGCAGACTATCTCGGCAACCTTGCGGGCGCCTGCCGCGACGGTGTGGGTGTTGTCGGTCTTGCCCTGCGGGGCGCAGGCGTACCGGCCCGGCTGCAGGTGCATGAAATAGGGACGGGAAGCCTCGTCGCCAAGTCCTTCGATCCAGTCGAGGGTGGGCGTGGTGATGTCGAGAAGGATTACGCCTTCCTCGCGGGCGACCTGGGTCATGGCTGCGGGGTAGTCGCCATGGCAGTTGCGGTCGAGACGGCCGTCCTTGAACCAGCGGCGGGCGACGGGCGTCAGCAGGACGGGAGTGGCGCCCTTTTCACGGGCTTCGCGGACAAAACGCCTCAGGTTGTCCTGGTAGGCGCCCCACGGGGCGGCGTAGCGGGCCGGGTCGTCTTCCTTGGAGTCGTTGTGGCCGAACTGGATGAACACCCAGTCGCCTTCATGCAGATTGCCATGGACCTTGTCCCAGAGGCCGAGGTCGATGAAACTCTTGGTGCTGCGTCCGTTCTGGGCGTAGTTGACGACTTTCACGCCGTCGTCCACGAAATTGGGGAACATCATGCCCCAGCCGCGCTCGGGCTTTCCGTCGGACAGGTCTTTCTCGGCCATGGTGCTGTCGCCCATCAGATGGATGGTGAAAGAACTGGCAAGGAGCCATGCCGCGACCAGGAAAAAGAGACGTTTCATATGGCTTTACCGTTGACGCTTACGTTGTTGAAGCTGATGTTTTCGCCGTAATGGGATTCCACGCCTTTGCCGGCGGTGAAGCGGCAGTCTTCGAACGAGATGTTGCGCAGGGGCATCTCGGGGAGACCGTTGAGGAAGACGGCGCGCCCCGCTCCCGACACCGTTACGTTCCTTATGGAGATGTCGCGGAATTCGGGAGTGGTTTCGTCGGCCTTGATCTCGGCCTCGGACGAGCCTTCAGATGCTTCCAGGGCCGATTTGCCGGCATAGTAGAGGTTGAATATGACGGCGTCGCCCGGAATGTCGGTCATCACGATGTCGTCTATCCAGATGTTGCTGACGACTCCGCCGCGGCCGCGGGTGCTCTTGAAGCGCAGTCCCACGTCGGTGCCCATGAAGCGGCATCGGCTGACGAGGATGTTTTCCACGCCTCCGCTCATTTCGCTGCCTACGACGAAACCGCCGTGGCCGTGGTAGACCGTACAGTCGTCGATGATGAGGTTGCGGCACTTGCGTGCGTGGCGGCGTCCGTCGGCGTCCTTGCCGGACTTGATGCAGATGGCGTCGTCGCCCACGTCGAAGGAGGAACGTCTCAGGATTACGTTTTCGCAGGCGTCGATGTCGATGCCGTCGCCGTTGGTCGAGAAGGCCGGATTGCGGACGGTTATCCCGTCGATGGTGACGTTGCGGCACCATAGGGGGTGGATGTTCCACGCGGGGGAGTTTTGGAAGGTGCAGCCTTCCAGGAGAACGTCTTCACAGTTGCGCAGCGACACCATGACGGGGCGGAGGAAACGCTTGATTTCCTGCTCGTCCAGCGAAGGGTCGGGGACATTGAAGTTGGGGCAGGTCAGGCGGGCCTTGTAGTAGCCTTCGTCGGGGTACCAGACGTTGTCGTGCACAGTGCCGGTCTTTATCTTGGCTTCCCAGAATTTCTCGGGGACCTTGTAGCGCTTGAGCTCGCGCCAGTCCTGCCCGTTGCCGTCGAAAACGCCTTTGCCGGTTATGGCTATGTCGTGGGCGCCTTCGGCGTTGATGGGAGAGATGCAGCGCCTTGTGTCGAGGCCCTCGAAGTTGGTGCTGATGACGGGGTAGAGGTCCGGATCGGAGCTGAAGGTCACGACGGCCTGCTCTTCCAGGTGGAGTTCGATGTTGCTTTGGAGGCATATCGGGCCGGTCAGCCAGACGCCGCCGGGGACAACGAGACGACCGCCGCCCTTGTCGGAAAGCGTTTCAATGGCCTTTGCGAAGGCTTCGGTGTTGAGGGTGGCACCGTCGCCCACTCCGCCGAAATCGACGAGGGAGACGCTGCGCTGCGGAATGTCGGGAAGACGGACGGGAGACATCTCGAAGGGCAATCCTTCGTAGACGGAATCTTCCGGGCAGCGGGAGCAGCCAAGGCAGAAAAAGCTCACCAGTATCAGCAGGGGGTACCGGCAGAAAAATCGTGTTATCTTCATATGTGGTGGCCCCGGGATGACACAGAATCTTGCAGAAAAAGTACCCGCCGGGAGATTGCAAAGATAACAAGAATCGTTTTATTAGCAATATTTTTGGGCGATTAAATGGCTTATTTTCGCCGTGTACGCACACAGTCGCCCGTGGGGGATATGTTGCTATGAATCATGTATTTAACGAAAAGCGCTGTCCCGGTTTCGGGACGGCGCTTTTGCGTAACTGCTTTGTCAGCAGTCAGTTGTACTCCACTATTAGTCCTGGATGGCTGCGATGCCGGGGAGGATTTTGCCCTCGATGGCCTCGAGCATCGCTCCGCCGCCGGTGGAAACGTAGCTCACCTTGTCGGCATAACCCATCTGGGTTACCGCTGCGACAGAGTCGCCGCCGCCTACCAGGGTGTAGGCGCCGTTCCTGGTGGCCTCAGCGAGGTCTTCGGCAATCTGGAGAGTGCCCTTTGCGAAGTTGGGCAGCTCGAAAACGCCGACGGGACCGTTCCAGAGAATGGTCTTGGAGCTGAGGATGATCTTCTTCCAGTTTTCCAGCGAAGCGGGAGCGGCATCCATGCCCTCCCAGCCGTCGGCGATGTCGTGGGTGTCGAAAATGCGCTGGGGAGTGTCGTTGTCGAACTTCTGGCCTGCGACGGTCTGGACGGAGAGGGATACGTTGACGCCCTTTTCCTTCGCCGTGGCGAGAATCTCGAGAGCGTCGGGAATGAGCTCGTCCTCATGGAGGGAGAGACCGATCTTGCCGCCCTGGGCCTTGATGAAGGTGTAGCCCATGCCGCCGCCGATGATGAGGTTGTCCACCTTGCCGACCAGGTTTTTCAGGACGGCGAGCTTGGAGGAAACCTTGGAACCGCCGATGATGGCGGTCAGCGGGCGCTTGGCGTTCTTGAGGACGTTGTCGATGGCCTTGATTTCGCCTTCCATCAGGTAGCCGAACATCTTGTCATTGGGGAAGTATTCGGCGATGAGGGCGGTTGAGGCGTGGGCGCGGTGGGCCGTGCCGAAAGCGTCGTTGATGTAGCAGTCGGCGTAGGAGGCCAGGGTCTTTACGAATTCCTTCTGACTGGCCTTGACGGCGGCCTTGGCGGCTTTCTTTTCTTCGTCGGAAGCATCTTCGGCGAGTCCGCGCGGCTTGCCTTCTTCCTCTGCATAGTAGCGGAGGTTTTCAAGCAGGAGGGCTTCTCCTGGCTTCAGTGCGGCTGCAAGTTCCTGGGCTTTCATGCAGTCCGGGGCGAACTTCACGGGAACGCCGAGGCACTCGCTCACATGGTCCACGATGTGGCTGAGGGAGAATTTAGGGTCCACCTTCTTGGGACGGCCCAGATGGGACATGATGATTACGGAACCTCCGCTTGCGAGCACCTTCTTCAGGGTAGGCATGGCCCTGCGGATGCGGGTGTCGTCGGTAATTTCGAAGTTTTCGTTCAGCGGAACGTTGAAATCGACTCGCACGATGGCGCGTTTGCCGGTGAAGTCATACTTGTCAATGAATTGTTGCATAAAGTATTTATATTTTGCAAGTTATTTTCCAGCCTGCAAATATACGCTTTTTTTCCGGAAATAGAGTATCTTTGCAGGAGTGAACCGGAAATAGCGACAAGATGGCAACAGAATATCCCTCCCCTCGGTGGAAAGACTATGAACTTGTGGACTGCGGCGGCTTCGAGAAACTCGAGCGCTTCGGCCCTTACTATATGTCGCGTCCTGAGCCTAAGGCATTATGGGATAAGTCTTTGTCGCAAAAGGAATGGGACGCCATGGTCCATACCCGTTTCCGTCCCGGGGCCGGTTTCGGCAAGGCCGGCAAGGAAGACAGCGGCACTTGGGACCGCTTACGCATGATGGACGACCAGTGGTACATCCGCTACGACGGGGAGGCCGACCCGCAGACGCATGCCGCCTCTGACCTCCATATCGATTTCCGCCTCGGTCTCACCTCGTTCAAACATGTCGGGATATTCCCCGAACAGGCTCCCAACTGGGAATACATCTTCGCCCAGACCCTCCGCCTGGGTCGCATAGCCAAGGCCAATGGCGCTCCCGCGCCGAAGGTGCTCAACCTGTTCGCCTACACTGGAGGCGCTTCCCTTGCAGCAAAGGCCGCCGGCGCCGACGTGACTCATCTTGACGCTGTCCGTCAGGTGGTTACGTGGGCGCGGGGCAACATGGAACGCAGCGGCCTCGACGGCATCCGCTGGGTGGTTGAAGACGCCATGAAGTTCGCCCGTCGCGAGGCTCGCCGCGGCAACCGCTACCAGGGCATAATCCTCGATCCGCCGGCATACGGCCATGGTCCCGACGGCGAAAAATGGAAGCTTGACGAGTGCCTCTTCGACCTGCTGAAAAACGTCGCCGCCATCCTCGACCCCCGCAACTGCTTCCTGGTCCTTAATCTCTATTCCAACGGCTTCTCCGCCCTCCTTGGCGAAACCGCCCTCCGCGAGGCCTTCTCCGCCGCCGGCTGGACTGTCGGCGACCTCCGCATCTCCAGCGGCGAACTCTCCCTCTGCGACCGCTTCGGAAAATCCCTTCCCTTAAGCATTTACGTTAGACTCAGTATATAATTATGAATATGTTAACGTCCCTTTTCGTACATTGGCATGTCGATCCTGTTATTTTCCATATAGGAAATTTCGGGCTGCGCTGGTATTCGCTGCTCTTCGTGAGCGGGTTCATACTTGGCTGGTATATTTTCAAGTGGTTCTTCAAGAGGGAGGGCGTGAGCGAAAACCTTCTTGACTCCCTGCTGTATACGCTCCTTTTCGGAACCATCGTCGGCGCCCGGCTGGGACATTGCATATTCTACCAGCCCGACTACTATTTCGGCAGCTGGCAGGGTTTCCTGGAGATTTTCATGCCGTGGAAAGGCGGTCTCGCAAGCCATGGCGGCACCATAATGCTGTTGCTGTGCATGTGGTGGTATGCCCGCAAATACGGTCCGAAGGAGCACTTCGACTTTGTCTGGCTGCTCGACCACCTGTGCATCGCGGTGGCATTCGCAGCGTGCTTCATCCGCCTGGGCAACCTCTTCAACTCGGAGATTTACGGCGACGTGACCAATCTCCCCTGGGGCTTTATCTTCGAACTTCGCGGCGAGACCGAGCCCAAGCATCCGACCCAGCTTTACGAGGCCGGCTCTTATCTCCTCTTGGGCCTTGTGCTGATGGCCATATACAAATGGCGTCTGGACAAGACATGGCGCGGGACGTTCATCGGCATCTTCATGATATGGTGCTTCGGCAGCCGCTTCCTCATCGAATTCATCAAGGAGCCTCAGGTCGGTTTCGAGGAAAACATGGTGCTCAACATGGGACAGATTCTGAGCATCCCGTTCGTCCTTTTGGGCATAGGCTTCCTGGTTTACGCCTTCGTCCGCAAGCAGCCGGCGGCCGTCGTCCGCCCCGAGCCGGTCAAGCCCGTCAAGGAGCCCACGCATTTCGCCCGTCCCACCTCTCGCTGATTCCGCCTCTACTAAATCGATTTTGTTGGGAAAAAGCGATTTAGCAGTCATTATTTCGGGCACTCGGGCACAAGATTTGTGCATTCGCTCGTCCGTAATTTGAACGAATGACTATGCATAGATTTCTCCCGGGCCTGGTCGTGACGATCGGCTCGGTCCTCCTATCTTTAAACGCGCTTGCCCAGGAGCCTGAAGCATCCCGGCCCGACACTTCCACGGTGGTTCTCACCCTGGAGGATGCCTTGAAGATAGCCCTCAGCGAAAATGTGGCCGTCAAGGTGGCCGACAAGGAAATCGAGCGGGCGCAATACGCCCGGAAGGGCACATATTCCAGCCTCTTCCCCCAGATCAATGCAACCGGTTCGTACCAGCGCACCATCAAGAAACAGGTGATGTACATGGACGGAATGGGCGGCGGAGGCGGCATGAGCAGCATGTTCAAGCCCATTCTCGACGCCATCTCCAACGCCACCGGCATGACAATCGAACTTCCCCAGCAGGAGAGTTCCCAGGGCGCCTCCACCGGAGGCATCGAAGTCGGCCGCTGGAACACCTTCAACGGCGGTATCTCCGCCAGCATGCCCCTTGTCAACGCTCAGCTTTGGAAGAGCATCTCCATTTCCGGCGACGCCGTGGAGCTTGCCGTGGAAAAGGCCCGTTCGTCCCGGCTGGACATGGTGACCCAGGTCAAACAGGCCTTCTACGGGGTTCTCCTGGCAAAGGAAGCCTTCGAGGTCTATAAGAGCGTCTATGAAAACGCCGTCGAAAACTTCGAACTCGTGGAAAAGCGTCATGCCGTGTCCAGGGCTTCCGAACTTGAATACACCAGGGCCAAGACCAATGTCGCCAACGCCATTCCCAACGTCTACAACGCTGAAAGTTCCATCATCCTTGCCCTATGGCAGCTCAAGGCCGTGATGGGCGTCGACCTCGACCGCAACGTCGATGTGGCCGGCAGCCTTGGCGACTTCGCAGAGGAAATGGTGTCGGACTATGTCACAGGCGTCGTGGAAGGCTCCGACAGCCTTCTGAGCAACAACACCGCCCTGCGCCAGCTCGCCATCCAGGCCGAGCAGCTCGCCAAGACGGTCCAGCTGCAGAAATACGCCTATATCCCCACTCTGTCGCTGGCGTTTTCCTATAGCATGAACGCCATGACCAACGACTTCAAGTTCGAAGAATACAAGTGGACGCCGTATTCCTACGTCGGCCTGAGCCTCAGTATCCCCATCTTCTCCGGTGGAAAGCGGCTTTACGATGTCCGCCAGGCCAAGGTTCAGCAGGCCGAGCTCGACCTTCAGCGGATCAACACCGAGCGTCAGCTCAAAATAGCCGTCCGTCAATACCTTACGACCATGGAGACCAACATGAAGAGCTATGCTTCGGCCGAGGAGGCCGTCGCCATGGCCCAGAAGGCCTACGACATCTCGGCAGCCTCCTACGACGTCGGCAAGAGCACCCTCACCGACCTCAACGACGCCCAGCTCGCCCTGACCCAGAGCAAACTGGCCCAGTCCCAGGCCATATACAACTTCCTTTCGGCCAAGTCCAGCCTCGAACAGACCCTGGGCAGTGATTTCCTTGACGGGGAAGGCAAAGTCAATCTCGAAGAAAAATGAAACAAGATATGAAGAAAATCGTGTACCTGGCTGCCATAGCCATCGTGGCAGTCTCCTGCGGACAGAAGAAAAGGACAAGCGATGTTGGCTCGACAGCCAGCTCGGCCGCCCTGCAAGACAAGGTCAGCCTCGTCGAGGTGGTTACCGCCACCCGCAGTACGGTGAGCCAGGATGAGACATATGCCAGTACGGTGGAGCCGTATGCCATCAACAACATCGCCCCGCAGACCGGAGGCCGCATCAGGGAGATCGGCGCCGAAGTCGGCGACTATGTATATAAAGGCCACGTGATGGCCCGCATGGACCGTCTCCAGCTCGACCAGACCCGTCTCCAGCTGCAGAACGACAGCACCGAACTCAGCCGTGTCAAGGCCCTCTACGAGAAGGGAGGCATAGCCCAGAGCGATTACGAGGCGATGGAACTTGCCTACAAGGTGCGCAAGTCCACCTACGAAAACCTCAAGGAAAACACGGTCCTGACCACTCCAATTACCGGTTACGTGACTGCCCGCAACTATGACAAAGGCGACCTCTACGGCATGGGCCAGCCCATCTTCACCGTCCAGCAGGTAGTTCCCGTCAAGCTGCTTGTAGGCATTTCCGAGAGCGAATACACCCGAGTCAAGAAAGGCGATTCGGTGACCCTTACCGCCGACGCCCTTCCCGGAAAGACCTTCACCGGCAGGGTTTCCCGCATCCATCCTACCATCAACGCGGCGACCCATACCTTCAGCGCCGAGGTCATCGTCCAAAACAGCGACAGGGTGCTTCGTCCCGGAATGTACGCCAGGGTCAAAGTGACCTTCGGGCAGCGTGAGAGCATCGTAATCCCCGACCAGTGCATCGTCAAGCAGGAAGGTACCGGCCAGAGGTTCGTCTACATCGTCAATGAAGACAGCACCGTCAGCTTCGTCCCCGTCTCCCTGGGCCGCCACATCGGCACGAGCCAGGAGGTACTCGACGGCATCCCCGACGGCGCAAGGGTAGTGTTCAAGGGCCATGCAGCCCTCAAAGACGGTTCCAAGGTTGAAATCAAGTAAGGTATGAGCATCTACAGAACCGCCGTCAACAACCCGGTAACGACCCTGCTGCTGTTCCTGGCATTCGCCATCCTGGGCGTCTTCTCGCTCACGAGGCTGCCGGTGGACAACTTCCCCGACGTGGAGTCGAACGTCATCATGGTCATGTCGTCCTATCCGGGGGCCAGCGCCGAAGACGTTGAAAACAACCTTACCAAGGTGCTGGAAAACGCTCTCAACGGCGTGAGCGACCTTAAGAACCTCACCTCCAATTCCCGGGAAAACCTGGCCTTCCTTACGCTCGAGTTCCAGTACGGCACCGACATCGAGGTGGCCACCAACGACGTCCGCGACAAGCTGGACATGGTCAACACCCGTCTTCCCGACGGAGCCTCGCTGCCGATTATCTTCAAGTTCAGCGTTGACGACATGCCTATCATGATCCTCAGCGCGACCGCCGACCAGAGCGTATCCGCCCTCGACAAGTTGCTGGACGACCGCGTGGCCACTCCCTTGGCCCGTGTTTCCGGCGTCGGCACGGTGTCGGTCAACGGCGCTCCGCAGCGCGAGATCCAGGTCTACTGCGACCCCACCCGGCTTGAAGCATACAATCTGAGTATCAGCAGTATAGCCCAGATTATCGCAGCTGAAAACCGCAACATCCCCTCCGGAAGCATCGATATCGGTTCCGACACCTACGCCCTCCGCATCAAGAAGGAGTTCCAGTCTCCGGACGAGCTGCTCAACCTGGTGGTGGGATATTCTGCCGGAGGCGCCGTGTACCTGCGCGACGTCGCCCGCGTCAACGACGGCCTCGAAGAGCGCAGCCAGGAGTCCTACACCAATGGCGTCCGCGGCGCCCAGATCATCATCCAAAAGCAGTCCGGCTACAACACCGTAAACGTCATCCGTTCGGTCAAGAAGGCCATGAAGACCATTCAGCAGGACCTTCCGGCGGATATAAAGATTACCACGGTCGTCGACAACTCCGACAACATCCTCCGCACCATCGACTCCCTCAAGGAGACCATCATCATCACCTTCCTGGTGGTCATGCTGGTGGTGTTCCTGTTCCTCGGCCGCTGGAGGGGCACCCTCATCGTCGTGCTCAGCATCCCGATCGCCCTCCTCGCCTCGCTGATGTACCTCTTCGCCACGGGCAACACGCTCAACATCATATCCATGTCGGCCCTTTCGATCGCCATCGGCATGGTGGTGGACGATGCCATCGTGGTGTTGGAAAACGTGTCTACGCACCTTGAGCGGGGTGAGAAACCCAAGGAAGCGGCCGTCCACGGTACTTCCGAAGTGGGTATTTCCGTTATCGCCTCCACCCTCACGATGCTCTGCGTCTTCCTGCCCCTGACGATGATTTCCGGCATGGCCGGCATCATGTTCCGCCAGCTGGGCTGGATTGTCAGCATCATCATGATCGTGTCCACGACCGCCGCGCTGACCTTCGTCCCGATGCTCTGCTCGCAGCTGCTGACCAACAAGCCCAAGACCGGCAAGCTCCACCTGGCCATCTTCGGCCCGGTCAACAGGGTCCTGGACGGCATTTCCAACGGCTATGCGAAGCTTATCGCCTGGTGCATGAATCACAAGAAGCTGGTTCTCGGAGGTGCCGTTGTCATCTTTGTCGGCGTTCTGGGCATATATCTTCCCCGGATGAAGACGGAATATTTTCCGAAGGCCGACCAGGGCCGCCTCAATGTTTCCGCCGAAATGCCCATCGGTACGGCGCAGGACGTCACCCGCGAGGTCGCCGGCCGCATCTACAGCCGCATTCTCGCCGACGTGCCTGAAATCAAGGTGATGAGCTATGTCTTCGGCCAGGCCGACACCGACAACGCCTTCGCCTCGATGCAGAACAACGGTACCCACGTGATGACCTTCCGCATCAATATCGGCAGCATGGAAGACCGTCAGCGCACCGTCTTCGAAATCGCCGACATCATCCGCGCCGACCTGCGCGACTTCCCCGAACTGGCCAAGTTCAACGTCTCGGAAGGCGGCGGCATGGGCGGTGCGGCCACTGTCCAGCTGGAAATCTACGGCTACGACTTCGAGGCTACGGAAAACGCCGCGCGGCAGGTCCGCAACGAGATGATGAAGACTCCCTACTTCACCCAGGCCATCCTCAGCCGCGATGCCTACACTCCGGAATATGAAGTCGACTTCGACCGTGAGAAGCTGGCCATCAACGGCTTGACCTCCACCACCGCCGCGGCTGCGGTATCCGCCGCCATGAGCGGCACCACGACGTCCTTCTACCGCGAAGACGGCGAGGAATACAACATCCGCGTCCGCTACGCCCCCGAGTTCCGCACCAGCCTGGAGGACATCGAAAACATCATGGTCTACAACCAGATGGGCCGCGGCATCAAGGTAAAGGACCTCGGCCGCATCGTCGAATCGAAGGTCCCTCCGACCATCCAGCGCAAGAACCGCGACCGCTACATCAGCGTAACCGGCGTCGTCGCCCGTGGCGCAGCCCTTTCCGAGGCCGTCGCCGCGACCAACAAGATCATGTCCGACAACCCTCTGCCCCAGGAACTTACCTGGCGCATCGGCGGCGACTACGAAGACCAGCAGGATATGTTCAGCGACATGATCCTGCTCATCCTCCTTATCATCATCCTGGTCTACATGGTGATGGCCTCGCAGTTCGAGTCCTTCATGGGGCCGTTCGTCATCATGAGTTCCATTCCGTTCGCCTTCGTCGGCGTTGCGCTCGGCGCCATGATAAACAACATGCCTATCGGCGTGATGGGCATGATCGGTATCATCATCCTGCTGGGTATCGTCGTCAAGAACGGTATCGTGCTCATCGACTACACGATACTCTGCCAGGAGAGGGGAATGAGCGTGCGCGAGTCGTCCGTAACGGCAGCACGCAGCCGTCTGCGCCCGATTCTCATGACGACCCTGACCACAGTCCTCGGTATGCTTCCGATGGCTATGGGACACGGCGAAGGCTCCGAAATGTGGAACGGCCTCGGCGTCACGGTGGCATGGGGACTTTCCTTCTCCACGCTGATCACCCTCGTTATAATCCCGGTCCTTTACTGCGGCTTCACGGAGCATCGTGAGCGCCGCCTGGCCCGCAAAGCAGCAAAATCATGAAAGCAGTCTTCATAGCCTACAACCAGGCCTACGGCGAAGAGATCGTGGACCTTCTGGATAAACTCGGCCAGCGCGGATTCACACGCTGGAACGATATCGCCGGCCGCGGCGGAATCGACGGCGAGCCCCACATGGGCAGCCACGCCTGGCCCGTGATGAACTGCGCCATCCTGACGATGGTTCCCGACGACAAGGCCCCCGAATTGCTCGATGCCCTGCGCGCAACCGACCAGGCATCCCCCGACCTGGGCCTCCGGACATACGTATGGAATATAGAGGCGGCATACTGATGCCGTCAAAATTGCTTTTTTGACTATGGGGAAAGATACTATGGAGGAAAAAGTGGACCTTGGCCTCCGCCGCTTCATCAAGCAGCTGGGATATGCCGCAGGAGGTACGGCTTTCCTGGCCGGAATGGCCCCGTGGCTTACTTCGTGCACGCCTGAGAAGATAGAGGAACTGGGCCGCGAAAAGGCGCGTCTGGCGCTTATCGGCACCGGCGGCCGCGGGCAGTACCATATACATAACCTGCGCGCGATACCTCATGCCGAACTCGTCGCCCTGTGCGACATCTATCCCAAGAATCTTTCCGACGCGCATGCCCTTTGCCCGTCGGCCCGCACCTGCAGCGACTACCGCGAGGTGCTGGACGCCAAGGATATCGACGGCGTGATAATCGCGACTCCGCTTGGCAGCCACGCCCGCATCACTCTCGACGCCCTCGCCTCCGGCAAGCACGTTTTCTGCGAAAAGGCCATGGCCCTCCACATGGAGGAGTGCAAGGCCGTCTACGATGCCTACAAGGCTCAGGACAAGGCGCTTTACTACTGCATGCAGCGCATGTACGACCCCAAGTACATCAAGGCGATGAAGATGATCCACGACGGCGCCATCGGCGAGCTTGTGGGTATGCGCTGCCACTGGTTCCGCAATGCCGACTGGCGTCGCGAAGTGCCCTCGCCCGAACTTGAGCGTCTAATCAACTGGCGTCTTTACAAGGAAAATTCCGGCGGCCTTATGACCGAGCTGGGCTGCCACCAGCTGGAAGTCTGCAACTGGGCCCTCGGCCTGACTCCGGTGGAAATCAGCGGCATGGGCGACATCGTCTACTGGAAGGACGGTCGCGAAGTCTATGACAGCGTGGCGGTCAACTACCGCTACTCGAGCGGGGTCAAGATAGTCTACGAATCGCTTATCTCCAACAAATTCAACGGCATGGAGGAGCAGATTCTCGGCAAGGACGGCACCATGGACCTTGCCCGCGGGGTCTATTATCTCGAGGAAGACAATCTGCTTTCGGGTATGCGCCGGCTCTACGACCAGGTCAAGGACGGCATTTTCGCATCCATTCCGACCGCCGGGCCGTCGTGGCGCCCGGAGGTGAAGGGCCAGTATGTGCCGCATCCCGTCATCGAAGGGCCGACCAGCATCAACAGCGGCGAGAGCATGGTCTCTTCCGACAACGACGGCTCCCTGGACATCCTGTCGGCTTTCTGCCAGTCCTGCATAACCGGCGAAAAGGCCGAAAATGTGGTTGAGGAGGCTTATAGTTCCACCCTGCTTTGCCTCCTGGGCAACCAGGCGTGCGAAGAGGGACGGACCCTTGCCTTCCCCGACGAGTATAAAATCCCTTACATGAAGTTCTGATGAAAGATTTGGTCATTACGGGGCGGCAGGTCCGCCGCGAACTATGGATTCTGCTGGGATGCTTCGTGGCAGGGTGTCTTGTCAATGTATATGCCATCGTCCATTACGGCCGTCCGGCGTCGGAACTCTATTCCCAGATAGGCTACGTGCTGGTCCTGACCGTAGTCCTTTACGTTCTGCTGGCTCTCGTCCGGCTGCTTCTGGCCGGGCTGCTCGCACTGGTCCGGAAAATCCGCCGCTGATGGCTTCCCGCCGCCAGTTCCTCAAAGACGCCATTGCGGCGACTGCGGCTGTTTCCCTATCCGCCGCGGAGGAGCCGGCCCGCGCTCATTCCAAGCCAGACATATTCCAGTTTTCTCTTCCCCGGGTCATGGGGACACGGCTCGAATTCCTTGCTGTAGGCACTCCTGATGCCATTGTCCGTCCCGTGTGGGATGCTTTCTACGCAGAGCTGATGGAGCTTGATGCCATGCTGAACCGCTTCAACGGCTACGGCGAGGTGGCGCGCCTGAATGCCGACCCTGACCGGGAAAATGTGCAGGTCAGCGAAAGGCTTTCGGACCTTCTGCGTCTTGCCCGGTCGTACCGGACGCTTACCGGCGGCCTTTTCGACATCGCCCTCGGACGGCCGTGGGAGATAACCGAAGACGGCAAGGTTTCCCTGCATGGTGCCAGGCTCGATTTCGGAGGTTTTGCCAAGGGCTATGCCCTTCGGCTTCTGCGCGCCCGACTTTCCGAGGCCGGCATCGGCTGCGCCTTCACCGACTTCGGCGGCAGCTCCATCCTGGCTACAGGCCGTCATCCTTACGGCGACTGCTGGAAAGTGGGCGTGACCAATCCGTATGGCCCTGGCGCCGTGGACGAGTGGGACCTCGTCGACACATCCCTGTCCACCTCCGGCAACACTCCCGGCTATGACGGCCACATCGTCAATCCCGCGACCGGCGAGCGCGTCTCGGGCCGCCGCATGGTCAGCGTCCGCTGCCCCGACCCCCTCGATGCAGAAGTCCTCTCGACCGCCCTGATGCTCGCCACCCCCTCCGACGAGAAATCCCTCGCCTCCGCCTTCCCCGACGCGGTTTTCCGGCGATATGATCTTTAATTAAGGAGAATTGTTTGTCAAACTCCATATTTATTCTTATAATTGCATAGGAATAAACGTCTTAACCTATGCGTTACTCTATTAAACAAACTGTTTCCCTTTTGGGGATCTGCGCCATGCTGCTGGCTGCTTGCAAAAAGGTCAATCCTGGGAACAATTCCGGCACGCAGAACGGCCAGGGCGGCAATTCCGGAAGCAAGAGCGCCATCGTTTCCGTCACCAAGTCGTACACTTTCACATGTAATGACGCCCTTATGAATCTGGCGGATATCTCCATCGTTTACGTCGGAGCCGACGGGAAGCCGTCCGCCCCTGAAAAAGTCACCGGCGGAAGATGGGAACGGAAGGGTATAGAGGTCCCGGTAGGATCGAAGGCAACGGACGTGGAGGGTAGCACCGCCGGCGTCAGCGTCATCTGCAACCCCAATGATGTGCCGGAAAACAGCGAATATGACGTCTGCTATGAGATGGAGTGCAACTATACGATTACGCTTGAAGACGGTTCCACGATGAATCTCTCCGCCTGGAACATCAATCCCCAGATGCCCGCCGTAGAGGGCGGTGACGCCAAGGAAGCCTGCAACGCCGTCAGCCTTTCCTGTACCAACGGCAAGACCGTAGTCACCGACGACCAGGGCAATGTTTTTGTTGCCGACACGGACTACTGGGAGGAAGAAGAGGGCGAATATGTTCCTCAGGGCGACCTCGGTGGCGCCAATCAGGAGCCTCCGACACGGGAAGTCGCGGTCGACAATGCCGATATCCCGGTAATGGTGGACCTCGGTTTCACCGTAGACGGAAAGCCGCTTCTGTGGGCGACGCGGAATGTGGGTGCCAACACGCCCGGCCACTTCGGCGGACTGTACGGCTGGGGAGATGCCAGCGGATACCACACAGAGCCCAATGCATCCTTCTATCCCGCCCGTCATCCGGAGCAGGTCGTAGGAAAGACGGGAGGCAGCATCAGCGGGACCCGCTGCGACATCGCCTTCTGCTCTTGGGGAGCCCAGTGGAGGATACCCTCCAAGGCGGAGTGGGAAGCCCTTGCGGCCAACTGCAGCTGGAAGAAAAAGCAGATGGACGGCAACTGGGGAATGGAATTCACGTCCAAGATAAACGGCAACAGCATTTTCCTGCCGGGAGCGGATGCCCGCTACGGCGAAAATCTCTACCGCGAGTCGACCTCGCCGGAGAACTGCCATGGCTATTATTGGTCGGGCGACTGGGTTTCCACGGATGCCCAGATGGCCTATTATTTCTATTTTTCCCTTTTCTCGACCGGCACCGTCTATTCCAAGGCGCAGGGAAACAAGGAGCGATTCTACGGAATGTCCATCCGTCCCGTGACTTCCATCCGTCCGGGCGAAAGGTTCTAGCGCCTCCTGTCATCGCCCTCGTTTCCGCCCTTGCAGAGGCGGTTTTCCGGCGATATGCTTTGCAGAGTGGGAAAAAATTCGTACATTTGCGGTCCCTATGAAGTGTAGGGATCGCAAATTTTATAGTTAAACCATTAAAGATCAAGACAGTGGACACACAAAGCTACAAAACAGTCTCGCTCAACGCCGCGACTGTGAAGAAGGAGTGGGTCGTCATCGATGCTACTGATCTGGCACTCGGCCGTCTTGCTTCCCGCGTGGCCCTTGTCCTTCGTGGCAAGACCAAGCCGGGCTACACCCCTCACGTCGACTGCGGTGACAACGTCATCGTCGTCAATGCTGAGAAAGTGGCCCTCGGCGGAAAGAAAATGACCGACAGGGTTTATGTACGCTACACCGGTTATCCGGGCGGACAGCGTTTCACCACCCCCGCTGAGATCCTGGCCAAGAGGCCGACCGAGCTCATTCGCCGGAGCGTCAAAGGCATGCTCCCGAAGACCCGTCTTGGTGAGAAGATCCTCCACAACCTGTTCATCTATGCAGGTCCCGAGCATCCCCACCAGGCACAGCAACCCAAAGAAATCAAGTTGAACGAAATCTAAACAGAGCAATGGAAAAAACAGTAAACGCCCTTGGAAGACGTAAGGCAGCTGTCGCTCGTGTTTATGTAAAGGCCGGTAACGGCGAGATTACGATCAACGGCCGTCCCCTCGTGGAATATTTCCCCGACGAGACCCACCAGTACATCGTAAACCAGCCCTTCGAAGTCACCGGTACTGCAGGTCAGTTTGACGTTAAGGCCAACCTCGACGGAGGTGGAGTCAAAGGTCAGGCGGAGGCCCTTCGTCTCGGTATCGCCCGCGCCCTGTGCGAGGTCGACAAAGAGGCTTACAGGTCTACGCTCAAGACCGCCGGCTTCCTCACCCGTGACGCCCGTGAGGTCGAGAGGAAGAAGCCCGGTCAGCCTGGCGCACGTCGTCGCTTCCAGTTCAGCAAGCGTTAATATACCGGTCTTGCTGACAGTACAGCCGCGGTTTCAAATCCGAAGGACCTTGGAAGATGGGAATCTTCCGGAGCTGCCCCAGGGTTGCCGCCGCTGCGGAAAATCTCGGAGACCGGCCGCATAGGACGCTACTCCGGATTGATGAAAAGAGCCTTGCCGGAAACGCCGGCAGGAAAGAACCAAAAAGAACAAAAAGCAACATTTTACAATGTCAAGAACAAATTTCCAAGAATTGCTTGATGCAGGCGCCCACTTCGGACATCTTGCCCGTAAGTGGAACCCTAAGATGGCTCCGTACATCTTCGACCAGAAGAACGGAATCCACATCATCGACCTGCACAAGAGCGTCGTCAAGATAGACGAGGCCGCAGAGGCAATGAAGGAGCTGGCCCGCAGCGGCCGTAAGATCCTCTTTGTGGCCACCAAGAAGCAGGCTAAGGACATCGTGGCCGAGAAGGCCGCCGCTGTCAACATGCCTTTCGTGACGGAGCGCTGGCCGGGTGGAATGCTCACCAATTTCCCGACCATCCGCAAGGCCGTCAAGAAAATGAATACCATCGACAAGATGAAGGAAGACGGTACCTTCGACAAGCTCGCAAAGCGTGAGCGTCTGCAGGTCGACCGTCAGCGCGGCAAACTCGAGAAGAACCTCGGTTCCATCAAGGACATGAGCCGTCTGCCTTCCGCTGTTTTCGTCGTAGACGTCCAGAAGGAAGCCAACGCCGTCAAGGAGGCCAACCGCCTCAACATCCCGGTGATCGCCATGGTTGATACTTGTTGCGATCCCACCCCTATTGATTACGTGATCCCGGCCAATGACGACGCCGCAAAGAGCATCGAGGTCATCATGAATGTTCTTTGCACCGCCATCCAGGAAGGACTCGACGAAAGGAAACTCGAGAAGGAGAAAGAGGCTGCCGAGCAGCCCGCCGCCGAAGAGAAAGCTCCTGCCAAGAAGCTGCGTGCCCGCAAGGGTGCCAAGCCCGTCAACGTGGAGGCTGAGGCCGCCGCACAGGAGGAAAATGCTGAGTAATTGCGCTTAACAAAACTGTAGATTATGGAAATTTCTGCAAAAGACGTAATGAAACTGCGTCAGATGACATCTGCCGGTATGATGGACTGCAAAAAGGCCCTCATCGAGGCGGAAGGTGATTTCACCAAAGCTGTCGACATTATTCGTGAGAAGGGCAAGCTCGTCGCCGCCAAGCGCGCCGACCGCGAGACCTCCGAAGGCGCCGTTGTCGTCCGTCAGGCCGAAGGCAAGGCCATCATCGTCTGCCTTGGCTGCGAGACCGACTTCGTCTCCGCTACTCCCGAGTTCAAGGCCCTGGCCGCCGAGATTGCCGACGCTGCCATCGCCGCTTTCCCCGCCGATGTCGAAGGCCTGAAGGCTGCCAAGTGCTCCAACGGCCACACCGTCGAGGAGGAAATCTCCGCTCAGACCGGCAAGACCGGTGAGAAGCATGTCCTGGCTTACTATGCAACCCTCGAGGCTCCCTGCATCGGCCAGTACGTCCACTTCAACAACAAGCTCGGTTCCATCGTCGCTTTCAACAAAGCCGTTCCCGAGACCCTCGCAAAGAGCATCGCCCAGCAGGTGACCGCCATGAACCCGGTCTCCGTCTCCGAGGCTGACTGCCCGAAAGAGGTTATCGAGAAAGAGCTCGAAATCTACCGCAAGCAGATGGAAGAAGACCCGAAGATGGCCGGCAAACCCGCCGCAATGCTCGAGAACATTGCAAAGGGCAAGCTCGGAAAGTTCTTCAAGGAGTCCACTCTCGAGGCCCAGGATTTCGTCCAGGGTGACGAGAAAGTCTCCGTGGCCCAGTACATCAAGTCTGTTGACAAAGAGGCCAAGGTCCTTGCTTTCAAGCGCTTCTCCCTCAGCGACTAATTCTCCAAGAGAATCGCAATAAAAAACCGGTCCGCGAAAGCGAGACCGGTTTTTTGATGTCTTGATACCCGTGGGTCAGGAATCGGCGTCAATCTTCATCAGGCCGGTCAGGCGGTCCATCAGGGCGTCGGAGCGGTCTTTGTCGCCATAGAGCTTGAGTGTGTCGGCAAGATAGTAGAAGCAGTTGCAGCACATCTCGAAGTCGTTTTTGGCGATGTCGTAGTATTCGATGAAGAAGCCGGTGGAAGTGAGCAGCTGCTCGCCGATACGGTCGGCCAGTGCGCGCGCCTTGTCGATGGCGCCGGCCTTGTAGTAGGCTTCAACCATTCCTATGACCACTATGTCGTTGTGGTAGAATCCAAGGCAGATGCTCTCCAGAGGGAAGCTCTCGGCCGGCACGCAGGCCTGGGCCTTGTCCAGCATGGCTTCGGCGCGGGCGGTGTCGCCATTGTCGAGCAGGAGGTTGGCCGCGTTGAGGAATATCTCTCTCTGAGGCACGACGCCGAGGAAGGTGTAGAGATTCTGGTAGTCGACGCAGTAGTCGGTCCTCTTAAGGGCGTCCCAGGTGTAGACATTGTCGATCCTGTCGCACAGCTTGTCCACGTCAACGAGGCCGAGGCTCTTGGACGTGATCTTGTTGCGGATGGGGACGAAAACCGACGAGAATCCCTCGTACATCAGGTAGTCTTTCTGGCCGATGTTGATTTCCCCGCCCTGGCTCAGCATGTGGATGGGGCGGTCCCACTGATATCCGTCCAGCAGGTCGAGCATGAACAGCTCGGGCTTGGACAGATAATTCTTGTCCTTGGGCATCGTCAGCACTATCTCGTCGGGGATCAGGTCGGCGAATTCTTCGGAAACGATTCCGTATTTCAGGACGTTTTCCTTGTTGACCGGTATGCTGAACTTGCGGGAGACGATGTAGTCGGCCTTGCTGCCGTCTTCAAGCACCAGTTTCGCGTCGGGATGGCGGAAGATCCTCATCACGTCGCTCAGGGGAATCACCTGGTCGCGCGTGTCGTAGATGCGGATATAGTCGTTGGTCCCGTAGAGATATTGGCTCTGGGAGACTTTCAGGGGCAGCGGCTTGGAATCGTTGATGGCATATTTCATCTGGCCGATGTACCAGTCGGTGCCAAGCAGGGATGTGTTCGCGATGCGGACGTCGGTGCGGATGCCTTCGACTTCCTGGGCGTACCAGAGGGGGAAGGTATCGTTGTCGCCGTGGGTGATGAGGATGCCCTGCTCGCCTACGGAATTAAGGTAGTTACGGGCCATTTCAACGGCCGTGCGGCGGTTGGAGCGGTCGTGGTCGTCCCAGTTCTGGGCGGCCATGAGGGCGGGAACGCCGAGGCACAGGACGGAAACCGTGGCCGCAACGGCGGTCTGGCCCTTGCCCTTGAGCGCATCATTGATCCACTGGAAGATGGCGACGACGGCGAACCCTATCCAGATGGAGAACGCGTAGAATGAGCCTGCATAGGCGTAGTCGCGCTCACGTACCTGGAAAGGAGGCTGGTTGAGGTAGACCACGATCGCTATGCCCGTGAGGAGGAAAAGCAGGAAGGTTACCCATGAGCCGCGCTTGTCGCGTTCGAACTGGAAGAAGAGACCGAGCAAGCCCAGCAGCAGAGGCAGCATATAGTAGTGGTTCTTTCCCTTGTTGTGCTTCAGGGCGTCGGGCGCGTCGCTCTGGTCGCCGAGGCGGATTGCGTCGACGGGGCCGATGCCGCTTTCCCAGTTGCCGTAGAACGGGTCGCCGGGGGAGGGGCTGTGGATGTCGTTCTGCCTGCCGGCGAAATTCCACATGAAATACCTCCAGTACATCCAGTTCAGCTGATAGTCGAAGAAGAACTTGAGGTTGGTGCCGAAGGTCGGCTTCTTATGTTTCGCGCCGGGGACGGGAGTTCCCTTGCCGTCCATGTAGGACTCGTAGAAGCGGATGTATTTGTCGTCCTGGCCGCTCCACATGCGGGGGAAGAGCATCTTGCCGCGGGCGGCGTATTTCGCATCGACGGGGCCGTTGACCTTCTTGTATTTGCCGTCGACGAGGGCCCAGTATTTGGTGACGATGAGGTCGTCATACGGGGCGGCGAAGTATTGGCCGTACAGGAGCGGCGTGCTGCCGTATTGCTCGCGGGAGAGGTATCGCACGAGCGAGAAGGCGTTGTCGGGCTGGTTTTCGTTGGTCGGGGTCATCACGTTGGACCTGATGATGACGATGCTGAAGAGCGAGAATCCGACCAGGATGGTGGTCAGGCACAGGAGCGCCGAGGTCCAGAACACTTCGCCCTTGCGGTACAGGACCGTGAGGCCCCAGAAACATGCTGCAAGTATGGCGACGAGGAAGAATGCCGCGCCGCTGTTGACCGGAAGGCCGAAGGTGTTGACGAACAGCAGGTCGCAGTAGGCGGCGAGCTTCGGGATATAAGGCACCAGCACGAAGTAGACGATCCCGAGGATGGCCGTGGCCAGAAGCAGGATCAGGAACAGCTCCTTGAAGGAGAAGGGCTTGTCTTCACGCTTGCGATAGTAGAACATGAAGACGATGGCCGGAATGGTGAGGAGGTTGAGGAGGTGGACTCCGATGGAAAGACCCATCAGGAAGGATATCAGCACTATCCAGCGGTTGGCATAGGGCTGGTCGGCCTCTTCGTACCATTTGGTCATCGCCCAGAACACCATGGCCGTAAACAGCGACGACATCGCGTAGACCTCGCCTTCGACCGCCGAGAACCAGAAAGTGTCGGAGAAGCAGTAGGCGAGGGCTCCCACGGCGGCGCTTCCGAAAATGGCGACGGACTGGCCTGCAGTGTAGTTTCCGTCCGGGCCAGCCTTTACGAGCCTGCGTGCGAAGAACACGATGGTCAGGTAGAGGAAGAAGATGGTCAGGGCCGAGCAGATGCCGCTCATGGCATTCACCGCCACGGCCGCGTGCGACGCATCGGTGAACATGGTGAAATACCTGGCTATCAGCTGGAAAACGGGGTTTCCCGGCGGGTGACCGACTTCAAGCTTGTAGGATGATGCAATGAATTCCCCACAGTCCCAGAAGGACGCTGTAGGCTCAAGGGTGGAAAGGTAGGTGGCTGCGGCAATGAGCGTTACAGTGGCGGCCACTATTCTGTTCCAGAAAGTGAATTTCTTTTTGTCCATTCGGCAAAGATACGAAACTTATGGCTCTTAGGCAAGGAGAAACCCTGTCTGGGCAAAGGGAAATCGTAGTTGTAGTCGTCCACGGTTATGGGTGCGACTTTTCCTTTGTGGTATTCAAAGTCAATGTAGGTAACGCGGGTGGTGAATTCGCCGTCGGGGTCGACGCCTGCGATGACGAGCGAACATATCTCGCCTTCCTCCATCTCGTCGTCCATGGTGTCGAAGTCCCATGTATCGGTCCCCTTGGATGTTACGCTGTCGAAGAAGCCGTAGTTGACATACATGTCCATGATCTTGTAGAGGTAGAGTCTCGGCGAGAAGTAGTCATTAAGGATGTAGTCGCTGTTTTCGTATTCCCAGAAGTAGACCGCTTCCGGGTCCGAGGGGGTTATGGTCACCGTGCTTCCGGAAAACTTTATGTCGAAAGTCACGTCGGACGGCTTGATTTCGCGGGTGTGGAAGTCGACGCGCACGTGTCCGGACATTTTCTTTTCCGTTTTCGGGTCTATCTGGTAGACGAATACTTTGTGGTCGGCTCCGCTGGTGAGCAAGGTTACCGGCAGGTCCCTGTCGCCTTTATAGCAGAAAGCCTGCATGAATGTTCCGATGTGGAAGATGTCGGCCAGTTCTTCAATAATTATGTGGGTGAAATCCAAGTCATCTTGTATCAGTTTTTCATCGCTTTCGTTGAAATTGTCGTCGTCGCTGCTGGCCAGGGAATAGTGGTACCAGGCGTCTTTGTTGGAAGGATGTATGGACAGGGTCGCCTTCGTCGCCTTGATGTCGCTGACCGAAACTTCGAAGGTGCATGGCCTCAGGGCAAGCTGGTCCTTGCTGCACCCGGCGGCCAGCAGGATGACGGGAAGGATGTATCTTAGGAGTTTCATTTTCAGAGATCTTTTGCTGCCGTAAGGAGGAATTTGATGGCCCCGCTGCTGTGGGAACCGTAGTCGCCGAAATCGAAGTCGATGCAGAGGCCTTTGAAGTACTGCTCGGCTTTCAGGGCGTTGATGAACGGCACGGTCTGGTCCTGGGTGCTGTGGAGCATGAAAATAGGAGACCGCGGCTCGAAATTCAGCACCGAATTCTTGAAGAGGGCCTTGTAGAGCTGCGCCGTGTGCGGGGCCGTCTTGTCGCGCCCGCTGTCGGTCATGATTTCATGCATGCTGTTGGCCCCCATCATCTTGTTGATCATGCTCACGGTGTATTTCTTGGAGTTTATCCACTCGTCGTAGTGCTCCAGGAGGTAGGGCTGGAAGAAGTCGTTCATGTCCAGGTGGAGGGTCTCGCCTTCGCTGACGCCCTGGACTATCATGGGAATGGCGCAGGGGATGCCGGTGATATCGGTCTCCATGGAGAAGTCGAAGGTGGCGTTCAGGTCGTAGGGCCCCCCTCCGACATAGACCTTCTTGATAGGGAGTATGTCGTTGTATTTCCTTTGGATGAGGTTCATTACCGCCATGGTCGTGGAGCCGCCCTGGGAATATCCCAGGAGGATCACCTCCTCGCTTTCCGGCTCCCGGCCTATATGTTTGAGGTAGGGTTTGACGGCCAGGGCCATGTCCACGACGCTCTGCGAAGTGCTCCGGGTGTGCATGTAGGGGTGGATGCGGCCCGAAGTGACGCCGAAACCGATGTAGTCGGCGATTGCGACGGCGTAGCCCTTGCTGGCAAGGATCCCCTCCAGGGGGAAACATTCGGACGGGCATTCAAAGTCGGCCCCTATGGTGAAGTGGCTGACGATCATCAGGTTCTTGACGGGACCTTCGGCCGGCAGCAGAAGCTTCCCTGACTGGATGAGCTCGGTCTTGCCGTCGATGTCGTGACCGGAGTATGTGCCTGCGATCTGGACTATCGAACGGTTGTTGATTACGCCGAGCAGTTCCTTTACGATCTCGGTCGCCGATGTCGACGCCACCTTCGTGTCCGGATCCCAGTCTCCGAGGTCCGGGAGGCGGATTTCGGGATTCAGACTGCCGGCCTCGTCCATGACCTTGCCGGTCTTGACCGACGTGACGCGGAAGGATTCGAAATCCATATATTCCACGTCGGGATGCTTGCAGGCCGGCAGCAGGCATATGGCGGCGAGCAGGAGGCTTATTGCGATGTCGTGTTTCATATTTCTACCACTTGTAATTGAGACTAACGCTGACCAGACGCGAGCCTGCCATGTAGACTTTTGACGCGCCCAGGAGGGCGTTGAGCATGCCCAGTTCCAGGGCTCCGTACCAGTGGCCTTTTCCGACCTGTACGCTGACAAGGTTCAGGTTGAGGGCCGGCGCCACCTCGAATCCGCCGTCGTTGTCCATGGCCAGCAGGATCCCGGCGCCGATGCCGGAATACATCCGCACCCACTCCGTGTCGAGATAGGTCAGCTGCACCCCGGGAAGTATGGTGAGGTTATAGTTGCGTACCGATTTCGACGGGCCGGTGGGGACACGGTACCTGTCGAAAGTGGTCTCTTTCCAGAATATTCCTTCGAAGTCGAGGTCGCCGCCCACGCTTACCACCTTGGTGAGGCGGTGGTAGTAGCCGGCGAAAATGTGGCCTGTATAGCCGTAATCGTGCCTTTGATCTGACGAAAAGTCAGCCGGAAGGGCTTCCGGGTTGGGGTATTGAAGCGTTGCGCTCGGATGGAAGGCGAGGGTTTCGAAGAGCATGTCGCCCCAGCCGAGCCTTACCTGGTGGCGTCCGGAGCCGTCGGAACCGGCCGCCGCTGCCGCCGCTGCGGACAGGATCGTCAATACCAATATTGTCAAGATTCGTTTCATGAAGGCAAAGATAGTAAAATAAAAGGCCCGGCCATAAGCTGGCAGGGCCTTTTGTCTAGTCTTTGGCGTAAATTATTTAACGCTGACTTTGCGGTATTCCTTGCCGAGTTTCTCAAGGTTGAGAGTAGCCTTGCGGACGCGTGCGCGTGCGGTCTTGTTGGCGACTTTGTCGATGTCGGCCTCGATAGCGGCGATCTCGGCTTTGATTTTAGCGATAATGGCTTCCATAATGTTAATAATTAAAGGTTTATAAATAAAAGTACAAAGTTTTATCCGTGTTTTGCCTAAAAGTCCGTGACAAAGGCGGCGTAAAAGCTTTTAATCACGCCGGCAATAGGTTTGGTCAACTCGTGCTAAGTTACTCAATTCCATTTGATTTACAAAAAAAATCGTCTTTTTTTTGTGTTTTTTGTGAATTTGAGAGCGAAAAAAGCCCCGCAGGACCCATTGAGACGGGTGGAGCGGGGCTTTTTCTTACAGAAGGGATTTCCAATCACCTGCGTAGTAGGCTTTAAGAAGCCGTTCCAGCGAGGCCGAGTCGCCCTCGCGGAGGTAGCGGTCTTCTAGGTCTTTGTAGACATAGAACTGGAACCACCATCCCCACTGGTAGCGCTCACGCGGGCTGCGTGCGCTGAGCATCTTGGAATACCAGAAGAGCGGGAGTCCGTTCGCAACTGCCACCTTGCGGGCGTCCATGGCGTTTTTCCACATGTTGGACGACACCTTCTTGAAAAGCTTCGTGTAGTCTTTGTAGCGCATCTTGGAGACGTCCAGCACCTGGCACTTGTCGTCGATGCCCAGAGACCGTAGCGAGACTTCATATTCATAGGTATGGTCTCCGTCCAAGTCGTAGCGGATCGTGTCGAGGAAGCCGTTGTCGTCGCTGTCGAGATATTCGACCGTCGACCATGCCCCGGGCTGCGTGTTTTGGAAGCCGCGCATGAAGCCCTGGTAGAAAGTCGCGTTCTGGTCGATGCGCCATACGCCGCGCTCGGCGCCATGGAGGTGGACCCTGCCGTCGAAACGTCCCACGTAGATGTTGCCGCCGCCGGAGAAGTCGGTGTCCCATTCGCCGCGGTCGCCGGAGACGTCGGCCTGCACGTTGGAGTCGATGCCGCCTTTCCGGGTGCCGATCTTGAATGCGTCGAGGTTGTCGAGAAGTTCGACGCGTTCCCAGCGGGAGCAGTCGTCATCTTCGTCCCAGACGAAGCGCGCGGACTCCCATTTGCCCGTGAAGGCGAGGTCCCAGGCCTGTTTCCTGTCGGGATAGATGAGCTCGGTGAGCTCCCTGAAACGGGGGTCGGGGAAGAATTTGTCGGCTTCCGGCATTCCGCGCATGTTGCGCAGCGGATGGACGCAGTCGGAGTAGTTGAAAGCCTTCTCGGCGCTGTAGTGGATGGCCATGTCGAAGTCGAAATCGTTGCCGCGGGCGTTGTCGTTGTCCATGTCGATGCCCAGCGAGAACCATCCCATCCATCCCTGATACTGGTTCAGGGGGAAGCCTTCCTTTTCGGCCTCCGGGTCGGGAAGACGGGTGTCGCAGTAGCGGAGTGCGACTTCGGTGAGCCCGTCGCCGTCGTAGTCGTAGAAGATGAAGGGGTTTTCCCAGTTGTAGCGGAGGTCTCTCATCTTGTCGGAGGTGAGGTGGGTCTTGAGGAAGGTGGAGTTGCCGCTATAGTCGGTGTAGAAGTCGCTCAGGCCGTTCTTTTCCCAGCAGAGGACGTCGAGCCTGCGCCAGTCTATGTAGTTGAGCACGCCGTCCTTGTCGTCGTCGAAGACGAACATCAGATTGGGCGTAGGATGGCCCGGAACCGGATAGTCGAGAATCAGCTGCATGTCGGTGACGCCGTTGCCGGTGAGGTCGGCGAACTTGACTATGAGGTCGAAGTTGCCGTCCTTGTCGCGGTCGACCAACAGGCAGTCGTTGACCGTGTCGCCCTCGAGGTCGCCGTTTTTCATGTTGCCGTCGTCGTCGATCCACATCAGGGGAATGCCGCCGGCGATTTCTCCCCGCACTGCGTCCTGTTTGCCGTCGCCGTTGAGGTCGAGGAATTCAGGATTTTCGACGACGGGAACCCTCAGGGGCATGATGTAGAGGCGCTGGTTCCAATAGGGCCTGGCCGAAGCGAGCGCGCAGAGGAGCAGCGCTGACATAAGAAGTAATTTTTTCATGGTCTAGAAATATTTTCGTTCTTCGTGGTCAAGTGCTATGAAAATGAAAATCAGGACGGTGAATGCCCAGAGCGAGGACCCGCCGTAGCTCATCAGCGGCAGCGGGATGCCGATGACCGGCATCAGTCCCACGGTCATTCCTACGTTGATGAACAGGTGCATGAACAGGCAGCTGGCGACGCAGTAACCGTAGATGCGCGTGAAGTGTTCGCGACTTCGCTCGGCGTCGCGTATTATCCTTATTATAAGAAGTACGTACAGCAGGATGACGACCGTGCAGCCGACAAAGCCCCATTCTTCGCCGACCGTGCAGAAAATGAAGTCGGTGCTCTGTTCCGGGACGAAGCCGTAGGTGGTCTGGGTGCCGTTGAGGTAGCCTTTGCCCAGGAAGCCGCCTGAGCCGATGGCTATCTTGCTCTGGGCTACGTTGTAGCCTACGCCGGCCGGGTCTTCCTTCATGCCGAGAAGCACTTCGATACGGCTGCGCTGATGGTCTTGCAGCACCTTCTCGAATAGGAATTCGGTCGAGAACACAAGCGCCACCGAGGCCAGCAGGGCGATGACCGACAGGCTCATGAACAGGTTCTTTTCCTTGTAAGCGCGGACGGCGAAATACGGGACCGCGACCCCGACGGAAAGCATCAGCAGATGCATGGGCCTTATCTTCATCAGGAAATCCCAGTGGCTCGCATCGAGGATGGCCTGCTGCACGGAAGGGTCGGCTTCGGGGAAAACCGCCGCGCCGGGAACAAGCCACTCCGTCAGCTCGCTGAGCCCCCATGGCAGCAGCGCCATCACCAGAATGAAACTTCCGAACGTGTACAGCCACCTCCATATGCGGCCGGAGTTGAGGGCGTTGCAGAACGATATCACGCCGATAGCGACGAGAATCGAGGTGTAGGGCGAAGCCGTCAGGGTCAGTATGAACAGCAGGATGGCCATTCCGATCAGCATCAGGATCCACCCGGTCAGGCCCTCGCGGTAGAGGACGAAAATGAATCCTACATAGACCAGGGCCGACCCCGTCTCGCTCTCGGCCACGATGACGAGCATCGGGAGCCCGATCACTGCGGCGGCAAGCAGGAAGCTCTTCCAGTCGCTTATCTTGAAGCCCGACCTGCTCATGACGAAGGCCAGCAGCAGGGACGTGGTTATCTTCGATATCTCGGCCGGCTGGAACTTCACCCGCCCGAATTCAAACCAGGAATGTGACCCCTTGACGTCCTTGCTGACGAATATGACTATTACCAGCAGCGCCAGCACTATCAGGTAAAGCGGTATGGACGCGCTCTCCCACAGTCGTGGAGGGAAGAGGAACATGATGAAGGCGGCAAGGCCGAATGCCGTGATCATCCAGAGGAACTGCATTCCGCTGCGGACGTTGGTGTCGAATATGCTCGAAGGCTCGGCGCTGTGGACCGAGGCGTAAATGTTGGCCCAGCCTATGAAGACCAGGAGGAGGTAGATGACAACCAGCCCCCAGTCGTAGCTCTGACGCATGCTTCTTCCTTTGAACCTGTTGTCCATGTCAGTCCTTCTTTACGCGGTTCATAAGGTTGCCTTCCTTGACCCTCTTCTCCATGTCGGGGCGGGTGATCTGGCCCGTAAGGTATTGCTCCACCATCAGCGAGGCGATCGGTGCGGCCCACGTGGCGCCGAATCCCGCATTTTCGATGTAGGCGGCCACGGCTATCTTCGGATTGTCCTTGGGGGCGAAGCAGATGAATACGGAGTTGTCGGCTCCGCGCGGGTTTTGCGCCGTGCCGGTCTTTCCGCAGATGTCCAGACCCGGAACCGCGGCGATGCTGGCCGTACCTCCCGAACCGAAGCCGCTGTTGACGGCCCGCCACATGCCGGGAATGACCTTCGAGAAATGCGAGGTGTCGACCGCGGTGTATTGCCTCTGCTTGAACCTGTCGTCAAGCGGCACGCCCTCCGACTCCTTGATGATGTGGGGGATGTAGTAGTAGCCGCGGTTGGCTACGGTAGCGGCCAGGTTGGCGATCTGCAGCGGCGTAACCGTCACTTCGCCCTGGCCGATGGAGATCGAGACTATGGTGGGGAATTTCCATGCGCCTTTTCCATAGGCGCGGTTGTAGGTCTTTGACGTCGGGATGGACCCGCCGAGCTCCGAAGGGAAATCGCTGCCAAGCTTGTGTCCGAAGCCGAAACTGCGGACCGACTCGCTCCAATGGTCAAGCGCTTCGCCTATCGAAGCAAACTTGTCGTTTTCCAGGACGTTGCGCAGCACGTAGCAGAAATAGGCGTTGCACGACATCATCACCGCTTCCTCCAGGTTGATGGGGGATTTGTGGGCATGGCAGCCCAGCTTGGCTTTCTTGCTGTAGTAGTAGCCTTTGCTGCAGGGGTATTGGTACCATGGCTCGAGCACGCCTTCTTCCAGGCCTATCAGGCCGTTGACCAGCTTGAAGACCGACCCCGGAGGGTAGTAGCCCTGGACGGTGCGGTTGAACATCGGGCGGTAGGGGTCTTTCTGTATCTGGTCGTAATAGCGGCCGATGTCCGAGAGCATGTTGACGTCTATGCCCGGGCTGGAGACCATGGAGAGGATCTCTCCCGTTCCGGGCTCTATGGCCACGATGCTGCCGACCTTGTTTTGCATCAACTCCTGGCCGTATTGCTGGAGACGGGCGTCGATTGTCGTCATGATGTCGCGGCCGGGGACCGCCTCCTTGTCCATCTCGCCGTCTTTGTAGGACGATTCGATCTGGTTGCGGGAGTTGCGGAGGTAGATATGGTAGCCTTTTTCCCCGCGGAGTTCCTTTTCGCGCACGGCCTCGATGCCGGTCTTCCCGGCGTAATCGCCCTTACGGTATTCTCCGGGGTGTTTTTTCAGGAAATTGGCATCGACCTCGGAGACGTAGCCGAGCAGGTTGCCGCCGGCGTTGATGGGGTAGTCCCTGACGCTGCGGACCTGGCCTCGGAAGCCCGGGAACATGTATTGGACTTCGGCGAATTTCATGTATGTTTCGGCCGGGACATGGCGGAGAAGTACCTGGGACTGATAGCCGATAGCCCTTATGCGGCGCTTGTAGTCGGCCATTTTCTCCCTTATGTAGTCGGGCGTTACGTCCAGCGAGGAGGCGAGCATGAGGGTGTCGAAGTCGCTTACCTCCCTCGGCGTCACGAGGATGTCATATGCCACCTTGTTGCCTACGAGAATGTCGCCGTTGCGGTCGTAGATGATGCCGCGGGTGGGGTAGATGATGTCGTAGACCATCGAGTTGTTGGACGCGTCTTCCTTGTAGCTGTCGTCCAGCACCTGGATCTGGAACAGCCGCGCGAGCAGGATCAGCGCCACCGCACCGAGTCCGAACAAGAGCTTATGGGACCTGTCGAGTTTCATTTCCTGTCATCGGGCGTAAGGATTTCGGCCACGAAGACGGACAGGAGAAGCCCGGCAGCAAGCGACCCGGCGAAGCGGAGGGCGTTGAAGGCGAATGTGCGGGTGCCGGCGCCGTCGGCCCAGAGGTAGAGGATGAGGAAAATGCTGTGGACTATGGCGATGGCGAACAGCACCTTGCCTATGCCGTATTTGCGCACGGAGAAATTGTCCTGCCGGGAGATGAGTTCCTCGCCGAAGACGAAGCGGCACACCGACAGGCGTACCAGGGCCACCGGCACCAGCGAGAAGGCGTTTATGCCCAGCAGGCCGTCGGCCATTATGTCGACCAGCAGTCCGGTTGCGAAGGCTATGACCATGGCCCACGGCGTGCCGATCCTTGTGGGGATGCACAGTACCATGACCGGGAGGATGCTCGGCATCACGTAGGGCGAGACGTTGAAATAGTTGGTCAGCAGCACCTGGATGGCGACAAGGAGGGCGAAAAGGATAAAGAAATTCTGCTGTTTCATTGCACCTCCTCCTTTTCAAGCTGTTCGATTTCGCCGCGTCCCGTGTTGCTGACAAGGGTGACGTAGCGCACTGCGCCTATGTCTTCGAACAGGCGCACGCTAATGTTCCAGGTGGCTCCGTTGACTATGCGGGAGTCTTCCACTGTGCCGAGCGGAATGTCGGGCGGGAATATGGACGAGAATCCGCTGGTGTAGACCGTGTCGCCCTTTTCGAATTTGTTTTGCAGGGGGATTTCCTTGAGGATGGCTCCGTTGTTGCGGACTCCGTCCCAGACCATGGGCCCCACCGCGCCTTCCCGGCCGAGACGCGCGCTCACGCTGACTTCCGGGTTGAGGAAGGACAGGGCGTAGGAATAATGCCGGCTCACGGCGTCCACGATGCCGATCACCCCGCGCGGGGTTATTACTCCGGTGTGGGGGGCGATACCGTCTTCGGAGCCTTGCCCGAGGATGATGTAGTTGTGTTGCTTGCCGCGGCTGTTCTTGACTATCGTCCCGCTTTGGAACAGGAAGTCGCCGACTATTCCGAAGCTCTCGGCCTGGGCGTCGAGAAACTGCTGCGAGGCGCTTTCATCCAGCTCGCGGAGGCGCTGCGACAGCATGAAATTCTCTTTCGCAAGGGCCTCGTTGGTCTTCCTCAGGGAGAAGTAGTCGCCGATGCGCTGGCTGCCTCCCCACATGCGGGCCTTGAAGGAATGGGAAATGCGTCCGAGGAAAAAGTCCTGCATGATGCCGTCGGCTTTCATCATGCGGAGTGCGGCCACCTCCAAAACGATGAAGATGACCGCCACGACCAGTGTTGGTATTATGCGCCGGCGCTCAGCCATCAGCGCATCAGGAAGGAATAGTTGTCTGCGTTCTTAAGGGCAATGCAGGTTCCGCGCGCAACGGCCCTGAGCGGGTCTTCGGCCACATGGAACTGGATGTTGACCTTTTCGGTGAAGCGCTGGGCCAGACCGCGGAGCAGGGCGCCGCCGCCGGAGAGGAAGATGCCGTTTTCCACAATGTCGGAGTAGAGCTCCGGGGGAGTCTGCTCGAGCACGTGGAGGATTGCCGACTCGATCTTGGAGATCGACTTGTCGAGGCAGTGGGCTATCTCCTGGTAGGTGATGTGGACCTCGACGGGATGGCCTGTCATCAGGTTGGGGCCGCGCACGATGAAGGGCTCCGGCTCTTCGTCAAGCTTGGGGATGACGGCGCCGATGGCGATCTTGGTCTTTTCGGCGGTGATCTCGCCCACCTTGATGTTGTGCTGCTGGCGGAGGTAGTATTGGATGTCCGCCGTCAGCTCGTCGCCTGCGGTCTTGATGCTCTCCTGGACCACGATGCCGCCGAGGGAGATTACGGCGATCTCGGCGGTGCCGCCGCCGATGTCGACGACCATGTTGCCCTTAGGGGCTTCGACGTCGAGGCCGATACCGAGGGCCGAGGCCATAGGCTCATAGATGAGGTAGACGTCGCGGCCGCCGGCGTGTTCGGAAGAGTCGCGGACGGCGCGGATCTCGACTTCCGTCGATCCGGAAGGGATGCCGACGACTATCCTCAGGTTGGGGCTGAAGAGGGCCTTGCGCTTGCTGTTAACCTGCTTGATGAAGCCGCGGATCATCATCTCGGCCGCGTTGAAGTCGGCGATGACGCCGTCTTTCAGCGGACGGATGGTTTTGATGCCCGGGTTGGTGCGTTCGTGCATCAGTTTGGCCTTCTGGCCGAGGGCGATGCATTTGCCCGTATTGTTGTCGATGGCGACGATGCTGGGCTCGTCCAGCACTATCTGGTCATTCTGGAAAATGACGGTGTTGGCGGTGCCCAAATCGATGGCCAGCTCTTGAGTCAGGAAGGAAAAAGCCATACTTGCGTTATTTTCCCCAAAATTACGAAAAAAAAGTTAAATTCGCGGAGAAAAGATAAGGATATGGAAAGAAAATTTTTCCTTGTTGCGGTAGCGGGCGGTTCGGGCCTGCGTATGGGCGCCCAAATGCCCAAGCAATTCCTGCCCCTGGGCGGCAAGCCGATACTCCGCAGGACGATAGAGCGCTTCCTCGACGCCTGCCCCGACGCCAAGGTCGTGACGGTCCTTCCCGATTCGCACATGGACTGGTGGAAGAACTATTGCCTCGAAAATGGATTTACGGTGCCGCAGGTGCTCGTCAAGGGTGGTTTCACCCGTTTCCATTCTGTCCGCAACGCCTTGGAACGCATCCCCGAAGGCGCGATCGTAGCCGTCCACGACGGAGTGCGTCCGTTCGTATCCGCCGACCTTATCCGCAGCATGCGCGACAAGATGGCCTCGTGCCCCGCGCTTATCCCGGTTGTCCCCTGCACCGACACGCTGAAGGCTGTCCGTATCGACGGCGACAACATCTCGTCCGTTCCCGGCCCGGCTCCCGACCGGAGCGCCACCGCCTGCGCCCAGACCCCTCAGATGTTCCATTCCGAGGTGCTCAAGGCGGCATACGCGCAGGCTTTCGACACTGCATTCACCGACGACGCCTCCGTGGTGGAGAAAAACGGTACGCCCCTCTCCTGGTGTCTCGGAGAGAGGCGCAATATCAAGGTGACCACGCCGGAAGACCTGCTTCTGGCGGAAGCCATGCTTACTTTTTAGCGAAACTGGTGCTCTTGTAGTCCTTTACCCACACCTGACGGTCGATGGCCTCGTCGAGGGCTATCATGGTCTCGGTCGCCTGGATGAAGGGAATCTTCTGTATGGTGTTGAGCAGCACTTCCATGAGGTGTTCGTTGTCGAGGCAGTAGATCTTGACGAGGAGGGCGTATTTGCCGGTTACGAAATGACACTCCACCACTTCGGGAATTTTCTTCAGGGATGCCACTACCTCGTTGTATTTGCTGGCTTCCGAGAGGGATACGCTGACGAAGGCGCAGACGTTGAGTCCGAGGGCCTGGGGCTTGACCAGAAGGCGCGAACCCGTGATCACACCGTTGGCTTCCAGACGTTTGACGCGCTGATGAATGGCAGCTCCGGAGACTCCGCATTCGCGTGCGATTTCGAGAAACGGCATACGTGCATTCTTTACCAGGAAGGAAAGAATCTTCTGGTCGGTGGCGTCAATGTGATAAGTGGGCATGGTTATAAATCGTAATTAATTTTTGCAAAAATAGTGATAAAAATTTATTGTTCACCAACTTTTGCTACTTTTTTCTGCGATTTTTTCCACCTGTCGGTTGTTCGGCCGCAATGATTTCGCGGCAGCGCTGCTCGGAAAGTTCTTCCGCTTTCGTGCCCCTGGGAATGCGGTAGTTGGAGCCGTCATGCTTGATGTAGAGGCCGTAGCGGCCGTTGATGACCTGAATGTCGCCGTATTCGTGAACGACTGCCGGGGCGCCGGACTTTCCGGGATCCGCGTCGATCAGGGCGATGCACTCCTCGAGGCTTACCTTCATCGGGTCCTTCCCGCGGGGGAGGGAGATGTTGCGGTCGCCGTATTTGAGGTAGGGTCCGAAGCGGCCCTTGGTCGCAACTATGGGGGTTCCTTCGTATTCGCCGACGGTGCGGGGAAGTTCAAAGAGCTTGAGCGCCTCTTCGAGGGTTATGCTTTCGATGAGCTGTCCCGGAGCCAGACGGGCGAACTGGCGGTCTTCGCCTTCGCCCTTCTGTACGTATGGACCGTACTGGCCGTAGCGCGCCATAAGCGGCTTGCCGTCCTTGGGGTCGTTGCCCAGGGCGCGTTCCACATGGTTGTACTGCCTGTCTTCCATCACCTGGGACACTCTCTCGTGGAACGGCCCGTAGAATTCGGAAATAACTGAGTTCCAGGCTTTCAGCCCTTCGGCGACCTCGTCGAATCCCTTTTCGACGTTGGCCGTGAAATCGTAGTCCAGCACGGTCGGGAAATGCTCCACGAGGTAGTCCGTCACTATCATTCCGATTTCCTGCGGAAGCAGGCGGCCCTTTTCCGCTCCGACCACCTCCGTGGCGGCGGTTTCGGTGATGGAGTTCCCCTTGAGGGAGAGGTTGGTCACGGGAATTTTCTGTCCTTCCTTGTCGCCCGTCACCAGGTAGCCGCGGCCCTTTGAGAGGGTTTCGACCGTGGTCGCCCAAGTGGAGGGCCGGCCGATTTCGAGCTCTTCGAGCTTCTTGACGAGGGTGCCCTGGGAATAGCGCGGCGGAGGTGTCGTGAACTTGCAGTCTCCGGTGATGACTTTTGCTTCCATGTGGGCTCCGACAGACAATTCGGGAAGGATAACTCCACCGTCTCCGGTCTCGGGCTCGTCGGTCCCTTCCATATATACTTTCAGGAAGCCGTCGAACAGGATTTCCTGAGCCTGGACGGCGAAACGCTCTTCCCTGCGGTCGGAAGCTATGCGGATGTCGGTGCGGAGGATGTTTGCATCGGCCATCTGGCTGGCAACCGTCCGCTTCCAGATGAGGGAGTAGAGGCGCTTTTCCTGGGGCGTGCCTTCGATTTCGGTGTTGGCGATATAGGTCGGGCGGATGGCTTCGTGGGCCTCCTGCGCCCCGCGGACACGGGTCTTGTATTGACGGGTCTTGGAATACTGCGGACCGTAATTCTCGGTGATGAAGGCCTTTGCGGTCCCGAGGGCGAGGGACGACAGGTTGGTCGAGTCGGTACGCATGTATGTGATGAGACCGCGTTCGTAGAGCTGCTGGGCGACGCGCATCGTCACGCCTACGGAGAAGCGCAGTTTCCTTGCGGCCTCCTGCTGGAGGGTCGAAGTCGTGAATGGCGCAGCCGGTGCCCTCGAACCTTCCTTCTTCTCTATCGTGCTAACGGAGAAATTGGCTCCTATGCAGTCCTGGAGGAAGTTCCGTGCCTCTTCAAGGGAGGGGAAACGCTTGTCGAGCGTAGCCTTGACCTTGACCGAAGCCGGAGTTCCGGCAGGATGGAAAACGGCGTCGATGCGGTAGTAGGGCTCCTTCTGGAAGGCGAGGATTTCCCGTTCCCTGTCGACGATCAGCCTCAGGGCGACGCTCTGGACGCGTCCGGCCGAAAGCTTCGGCTGGATCTTTCTCCAAAGCACCGGCGAGAGTTCGAAGCCCACCAGCCGGTCCAGGACCCGTCGCGCCTGCTGGGCGTTTACAAGATTCATGTCTATTGCGCGCGGATTGTCGATGGCCTCGAGGATAGCCGTTTTGGTGATTTCGTGAAAAGCGATGCGCCTGGTGTTTTCGGGGCGTAGTCCGAGAGTTTCGAAAAGATGCCATGAGATGGCTTCCCCTTCGCGGTCTTCATCGGAAGCGAGCCACACCGTTTCGGCCTCGGCGGCCAGTTTGCGGAGTTCGCCGACCAGTTTCCGCTTGTCGGCGGGGATTACGTATTCGGGTGCGAAGCCATGTTCGATGTCCACGCTGAGCTTGCGCTCCTGAAGGTCGCGGATATGGCCCTTGCTGGATTTGACGGTATATTCTTTGCCGAGAAACTTCTCTATTGTGCCCGCCTTTGCCGGCGACTCTACTATGACAAGATTCTTCATGGTTTTCGAATTATGGTGCAAAGTAAACGAGAATTGGGGGATTTTTCCAAATTTTGTTGCTATTTTTGTGCTCCGGTTCTACCGATGAAAATTTTATTTTCATAAATTTTTGACATGAAAGACTCGACTAGGAAAAAAATAAGCAAGTGGTTCTGGATACTGATTCTGTCGCCCGTCGCCCTGATTGCCCTCCTTCTCCTTGCGGTATGGGCCTTTGCCGACATCCCCTCCTTCGAAGAGCTGGAAAATCCTGACAGCAAGCTTGCTACGCAGGTCATCGCCGAGGGTGGCGAGATCCTTACCACCTTCCATATAGAAAACCGTTCCTTCGTCGCCTACGACGACCTGGCCCCCTCGGTGGTCCAGGCTGCGATCGCCACGGAAGACAAGCGTTTCTACAAGCACTCCGGCATCGACTTCACCTCGCTCGGCCGCGTCCTCGTCCGCACCATCCTCATGCGCGACAGCAGCCAGGGCGGCGGCTCCACCATAACCCAGCAGCTCGCCAAGACCCTCTATCCCCGCGCCGACGTCCGCAGCCGCATCCCCGGCGTCTACCAGGTCCGCATGGTGTGGATCAAGCTCAAGGAATGGATCACGGCCGTGAAGCTCGAGCGCGACTACACCAAGGAAGAGATCGTCGACATGTACCTCAATGCCGTATTCTTCGGCAGCAGCGCCTATGGCATCAAGGCCGCGTCCCAGACCTTCTTCGCCAAGGACCCGGCCGACCTGACCATCGAGGAGAGCGCCACCCTTGTCGGCATGGTCAACAAGCCCACGCGCTACAATCCGGCCCTCCACCCCGACCTTTCCCTTAACAGGCGCAACTTCGTCATCTCCCAGATGGAGAAGGCCGGCTATATTACCGAAGCCCAGCGCGACTCCATCCAGCAAATTCCCATAACCCTGTCCTATGAGGTCCAGGACCATAACGCAGGCCTCGCCCCGTATTTCCGCGACATGCTAAGGCGCTATATGAACGCCTCCAAGCCCAAGCGCGGCAACTACTCCACCAAGGAAGACTTCAGCGTCGACTCCCTCCTCTGGCGCGACGACCAGCTCTACGGCTGGCTCAACAAAAACACCAAGCCCGACGGCACCAAATACGACCTCGACCGTGACGGCCTCCGCATCTATACTACCATAAACTACAACATGCAGCGCTACGCCGAGGAAGCCGTCGCCGAACATCTCGGCAAAGACCTCCAGAAGAGTTTCTGGAACGACCTCAAATACAAGCGCAACCGTCCGTTCTCCAACGACGTGGACCAGGCCACGATAGACCGCGTGATGAAGCAGGCCCGCCGCTGGAGCGACCGCTACCGCCTGATGAAAAAGGCCGGCGTCTCCGAGTCCGAAATCCTGGCAAGTTTCTCCAAGCCCGTCAAGATGAGGCTTTTCACCTGGGACGGCAAGGGCTACATCGACACCACCATGACCCCGGACGATTCCATCCGCTGGTACAAGTCCCACCTCCGCGCCGCATTCGTTGCCATGGAGCCTTCCACGGGCCATGTCAAGGCCTATGTCGGCGGCCCCAACTACCGCTACTTCAAATACGACAACGTCCGCCAGGGCAAGCGTCAGGTCGGCTCCACGATCAAGCCGTTCCTCTACACCCTCGCAATGCAGGAAGGCATGAGCCCTTGCGACGAGACGGTGTGCGTCCCCCAGACCTTCATAGTAGGCAACGACACCTGGACTCCGCGAAGCACCGACAAAGACGAGTGGATAGGCAAGACCGTGACCCTCAAATGGGGTCTTACCCACTCTTCGAACAATATCTCCGCATATCTGATGAAGCAGTTCGGCCCCGAGGCCATGGAACAGATGATGCGCAAGATGGGCATAGGCAGCTATTTCGATGTGGTGCCGTCGCTTTGCGTCGGTTCCGCCGACCTGTCCCTTTACGAGATGGTCGCCGCCTACAACACCTTCCCGTCGCGTGGCGTCTATATCTCCCCGATTTTTGTCACCCGCATTGAAGACAGCCAGGGCAACACCCTGTCCGAGTTCAACAGCCGCAAGCGCGAAGCCATCAGCGAACAGACGGCCTTCCTAATGGCCAATCTGATGCAGGGCGTCATCAACCAGGGCACGGGCTCGCGTCTTCGCGGCAAATACCAGCTCAAGGGCCAGATAGCCGGCAAGACCGGTACGACCAACGACAACTCCGACGGCTGGTTCATCGGCTACACCCCTTCCCTTACGGCAGGTATCTGGGCCGGCGGCGAAGACAGGCAGGTCCACTTCCAGTCCCTCGCATTGGGCGGCGGTTCCAACATGGCGCTTCCAATCTGGGGCATATTCATGCGCAAGGTCCTCGCCGACCCGTCCTGCGGCATCTCCGAGACCGACCGTTTCATCGAACCGGCGGGCCTGAGGCTCAACCTCGACTGCACCGGCGGCGATGACGATGCCCGTGCGACGGAGCAGCAGACAAGTGAATTCTATTTTGATTAGTTTTATATGGGTAAGTATCTCAACATCGCCGTATTCTACGGCAGCGACTCCTCCGAGAGCGAAGTTTCATGCAGGAGCGGCGAATTCACCGCTTCCCGCATAGACGGCACCCGATACAATATATATGAAGTATTCGCCCGTTTCGGGAAATGGCAGCTGGTGGCCTTCCGCAAGAAAGACTCGATGCGCGTGACCTTCCCCGAGGGCTCGCGTCCGGAAATCGACCGCAACGATTTCTCGGTCACGGTCTATGGCGAAAAAGTGCGCCTGGACTATGTCTACGTCATGCAGCATGGCACCCCGGGAGAAAACGGCCGCCTGCAGGGCTACCTTGAAATGCTGGGCATCCCCTACAGCAGCTGCTCTTCCTTCGTGTCGGCCATGGTGTTCGACAAATACTCCTGCAAGAGCTATCTGCGCGGTGTCGACTTCGTCAATCTCGCGGAAGACATGTTCATCCGCAAGGGTTCGGACGAGGCTGCGTTCTGCCAGGAGGCTGCCGACAAACTCGGCTTCCCGATGTTCGTCAAGCCCACCGACGGCGGCTCCAGCTTCGGCATCACCAAGGTCTCTTCGCCCGCCGAGCTTCCCACCGCCCTGCGCTATGCCTTCTCCGAAGGCGACACCGTCATAGCCGAAAAGGCCATAGTCGGCCGCGAAGTTACCTGCGCTGCGTTCTTCGACGGCAAGCAGGCCCGTGCGCTCCCTGTAATCGAGATTGTCACTGACAACGAATACTTCGACTACGACGCCAAATACAACGGCAACAGCCGCGAGATATGCCCCGCCCCCATTCCCGACGAACTCACGGCCAAGATTCAGGACGCCACCCGCCGCATCTACACCTATCTGGGTTGCAAGGGTGTTGTCCGTATCGACTACATTGCCGCCGAAGACGGCCTCTACTTCCTGGAAGTCAACAATATCCCCGGCATGACCAGCGCCTCGCTCGTTCCCAAGATGGTGCGCACCGCCGGTCTGGACATGACCGACTTCCTCACAACCATCATAGAAAATTCCTGATGCTCCTTTCCGGTCTGATTAAAGAAGGGATATCTTCCCTGTCCGCCCTGTATCCGGCGGCGGAAGCCCGTTCCCTTGTGTTGATGGTATGCGAGGAACTTCTCGGGACCCATAGCTACACCGCCATAGTCGACCCGGGCTACGAAGTTCCTCAGGCAAAGCTCCCTGCGGTCCAGGCGGCGTTTTCCCGCCTTGCCGAGGGCGAGCCCGTCCAGTATGTGCTCGGCTATACGGAGTTTTGCGGCCGCCGCTTCCGCGTGGGCCCGTCCGTGCTTATCCCTCGCCCGGAGACGGAGCAGCTCTGCCGCATAGCGGTGGAGATTGCCGGGCGTATCCGCAGGATGCGCGGCGCCTTCGGCAACAAGGCCGTTCCCGTCCGTGTCCTCGACCTGTGCACCGGCTCTGGTTGCATCGCGTGGACTATGATGCTGGATATCCCCGGCGCTAAGGTGACGGGCGTCGACATATCTGCCGAGGCTCTGGAAGTAGCCAAGTCCCAGCCGCTTGGCGGTCGCAAGTCGCCTGTTCCTGCCTTCGTCCAGGGCGATGTCCTCAGCGGCGACGGCATCCCGGAAGGGCCTTTCGACATGATCCTGTCCAACCCGCCCTACGTCAGGGAATCGGAAAAAGTCTCGATGAGGAAAAACGTCCTGAACTACGAGCCGGAGCTTGCCCTCTTCGTTCCCGACCACGATCCGCTTGTTTTCTACAAGGCAATCGCCTCGCATGTGAAACGGCTTTTGGCTCCCGACGGCTTCGCCCTGGTGGAGATTAACGAGGCCTTAGGTCCTGAAACAGAGCAAGTTTTCCGCGAAGCCGGATTCGGCGGAGTTGAGGTCCTTCGCGACTTTTCTGACAGAAATCGCTTCGTTCTGTTTAGAAAAAACGCCATCTGAGCAGTCTCAGAGGTCGATTTTTAAAATTATCCGTTTACAAGTTCTGTAAACGGATAATTTTTTGTCCCTTTGCGGCATTAAAAAAAGTACAGTGATATGATAAGATTTTTGTTTTTTCTGCCGCTATGCGTCCTCCTTCTTGGATGCGAAAAGATCGACCATACAGGTGAAGCCGAAGCGCTCTCGCAGGAGCCGTCGGAAATCGCCACCGAAGACCTGGCCCGCCTTTTTGCCGAACTGCCTCTCGGTCAGGAACAGTTCCGGGAGGTATTCGATGCCGTAAGTTCTTCGTCAGCCAATGGTTACGACGAGGAATACATGTTGAGGGATTTGTTTGCCGAGCCGGGCTCCGGAGTCGGCGATGCCGCCACCAAGGCTGCCGGCCTGCCGGTCCCTGCAAAGTCCTATTCCCGTCCTATCCGCGACCTTATAACCGAGCATCTGGGGGCCGGTCTGACAAAATCCGCCGCCATGTCTCCCGAGGAATATGTCGATGCCCTCGAGTCGTCTGATTTCCAAGTGTATTGGCCGTATCAGGACGACTGGGACGGCTCGTCCGCTCCCGTCATAACCTACGATCCCGGCGACGGGTCGTCCCGCAATTTCGGCTATGAGTGCGTTACGGCATCGGACGGTTCGCGCCGTATCGAGACAGTCATTGTTGACGAGGAAATGGCCCGGAAGCGCCCTGTGTGGGTGATCAACCGCAATGACGACAGCGGTTTCACCTCGCTGGAAATGCTTCGCCGGCAAGACCCGGACTGGGGCACCGGCGGCGGGGAAATCATAGTCGGACCGCAGACTAAGTCGGCCGAAGGCGAGCCTGTCCTGCGAACTCTGATACTCAAGGATTTCTGCGCCCACCGCAACTATGATTCCTGGCTTGCCGGGGCGAGCGAGTTCTTCGTCAAGATCGGCGCCGTAGAGGATTTCTTTGCCAGCACCGAGGCCGAGCTGCGCCTCTACACTCCGTCGATTACCGATTTCATGATAGTGGTAAAGAGAAAGGAAGTTGGCCTGGTCCGTCCCTTCAACGCCGTGCTTGTCTCCCGCTGGACCGAGCAACTGGACGCCTGCGCCTTCATGATCACCGAGGATGACGGCGGCACCCAGACCGAATGGAAATGCACGGCCGACGTCAAGCTTAACTCCAAGGTCTGGGGCGTAAACCTCTCCATCCCTTTCCGCAGCCGTGACGACATCGTCTGGCGCGGACAGCTGTCGAGCCGCTACTTCGAGAAATACAACGACATCACCGGCCATTTCGGCGACGTCGACCTCACCTTCGAAATCACTGAGCTTTGACGCTCATTTCGCAGCGGGCGCAGTCGAATGTCAGGGCAAGGGTCTTGCCGCCGTTGCGAAGATACAGCGGCGATTTGTCCGGGATTCCGGTCTGTTTGGGGCAGAGGCCCATCTGGTGGCGAACGCAGTAGCGCGTGCGCATGAGCTCCGCTCCGGCGGGGTGGGCCACTTCATATGCCGGGTCGACATGCGCCGCGCCGGCTTCCTGCCAGACCTGCTTTGCAAGTGAGTTCGCGACGTTGGCCTTATAGGAAAGGTCGGCTCGGGAAAGAGGCCTGCGCGAGCCCGACGGACGGCTTTGGATCTGCCTTTTGTTGCAGGGAACGGCCGACAGCTTTTCGGCGAGGCTCCGCCTGATTCCGTTGATTTGCGCCGCACCGAACATCGGCAAATCGCCGGCGGTGGAAATGTCGCCCACCGTGAAGGTGAAGTCTCCGGCGCTGCGGGAAAGCTGTGTCCTGAGGCTGTCCAGGGCCATTTGCGGGTTGCGCGCGATGTCGCGGGCCGGCCCGGTCGAAACCGAAGCCGTGCGACCGTCTTCCGAAGTGGCTTCGGCCCTGACCATGCCTCCTTCGATCGTGAGGTCTATTGTTGCCGGTATGAGCCTGTGGCATGCCTGGCGGGCAAGAGTCCGTTCGAATGCTGCGCTGATGTTGCGGTAGAGAAGGGAACCTTTGGCGAGCCCCGGGACCGCCCTGGTCCTGATGACGTTGCCCTGGCACACGTCGCCGCGGAATCCGGCTATCCCGTCCGCGGTCGGGAAGGAAAAGCCGTCTCCGTTGTCCAGGCGGATGTCGCTGCGTTGAAGGTCGACGGTCACTTCGACCGTCCCGCGCCCCGCCGGCCTGATTGCCCTGACCGTGCCGATTGGCTCGCCCACGCTTTTGGGCGTGTCCATCGCCGCCCAGTCGCCTTTCCGGCCGTCGAGGTAAAGCTCCGTGTATCCGCGGTTGAATGTCTTGGCCGGGTCGGGCGTAAACCCGCCTGAAATCCGTCCGAAAGATGCGCGCCGGTAGAGGTCCGGATGCTCTTCCACAAAGCAGTCAAGTGCCATGGAATATTCCCTGACCACGTTTTTGACGTAGGATTCGTTCTTGAGGCGCCCTTCGATTTTGAAGGAACAGATGCCGGCCCCGGCCAGGTCGGAGAGCCTGTCTCGGAGATTGAGGTCTTTCAGCGAAAGGACGGCTTTGTTGCGAAGCAGTGTCTTGCCGCTGCCGTCCATGAGGTCGTAGCGGGAACGGCAGGCCTGGATGCAGGCTCCCCGGTTGGCGCTGCGGCCGTCAAGGAATTCAGACAGATAGCACTGGCCGCTGTAACACACGCACAGGGCGCCGTGGATGAAGAATTCCAGCTCGCAGGATGTGGCCTCGCGTATTGCCCGGATCTGCTCCAGGGAAAGCTCGCGTTCCAGCACCAGGCGGGTGAATCCGAGCCCTTCGTAGAACGCGGCGTCTTCGGGCGTGCGGATGGCGCATTGGGTTGAAGCGTGAAGGGGAATCTTACCGCTGCAGAGCCTTGTCACCGCGAGGTCCTGGACGATGAATGCATCCGGACCGGCCGCTTCCAGCTCGCGGAGCAGCCTTCCGGCTTCCTCCAGCTCCTGTTCGTATATTATAGTATTGAAAGTGACGTAGATGCGTGCCCCGAACCTGTGGGCGTAGTCGCACAGGCGGCGGATGTCGTCCACGCTGTTTCCGGCGGCCTGGCGCGCCCCGAAGGCCGGCCCTGCCATATACACCGCATCGGCACCGCAGTCGATGGCTGCGATGCCGATTTCAGTGTTCCTGGCCGGAGCCAGCAGTTCGAGTTCTGTCATCCTATTTGTTAAGGGCGGCAATCTGCTGCTGGGCCTGTGCGCCGAATTTGGCGTCGGAGGAAATCTTCTTGTAGTTTTCCAGGGCCTTGGCCTTGTTGCCGGACTTCTGGTAGAGAGCCGCGATGGTGAAGGTGATGGCGGCTGCGTTCTTGTTGTCGGGATCGGCTGCGAGGAACTTCTCGTAGTATTCGATGGCGTCGGCATCCTTGCCGAGCTTGCTGGCGGCGGAACCTGCCAGATAGTAGGCGCTGGCGTTGTCGTCATACTGGAGGGACTCCTCGGCGAGGGCGATAACCTCGGCGTTCTTGCCGGCCTTCAGAGTGGCCTGGGCCTTTTTCAGGAGGGCTTTGCCGATCACGCTATTGGCGTTTTCGCCCTGTCCGTTGGCCTCTGCAAGAGCGAGGGCTTCCTTGGCACCGTCGATGTCGCCGGAATTGGACAGGCACTGTACCAGACGCAGGGCTGCGTTGCCGTTGGCCGGGTCGCCGTCGAGGACTTTGCGGTAGGCCGCTGCGGCGGCCGCGAAGTCTTTGGCCTTGAATGCGTTGTTGGCCTCGAACATGTTCTTTGCGCCATTGATCTGGGGTACAAGCTCAACGATTTCGTCGAGGATTTCCTGGTCTCCGTAGGCTTCGGCTGCAGCCTTGGCCTCGTCTACCTTGGCGAGAGCTTCGTCGAAACTCTTCTTATTGTAGAATTCCTTGCCAATGGAAAGGATGATTCCGGGGATGACCTTTTTGCAGTTTGCCACAAGTTCGGCACCTTCTTCGCCGCAGGCCTGACCCATCTTGAGGGCTTCCTGGAAAGAGGCGAGGGCGGCGGCCTTGTCTCCGAGGGAGAGAAGCTCGGCTCCGTTGTTGTAGGTTTCCGTAGCGGTTGCCATGTCTTGGGCGGACATCAACCCTGCTGACAGGATGGCGGCAGCCAGGGCGAGAATAATCTTTTTCATCGTTACTATTTTGTTTAGTTCAACATTTCATCTTTGGTACTTCTTTTGCGGAAATTACCACGCATTCCACAAAAGTAGTAAAAAAGTTCGTAATTTTGCAGAAATAGTCCAAGAAAGATGAAGCGTCTGTTCCCTATACTTGTCCTATCCGCACTGTGCATGTTTTTTCCAAAGACCGTGCCAGCCGCTGATCTGCCGTCCCTTCCAGTTGCTCCGGAAATACGTACTGGGGTCCTGGCAAACGGCCTCACATACTATCTGGTGACCAATCCTTCATTTGCAGGACTAGTTGACGTGGCGCTTGTCCAGCGTGCCGGATTGCAGGATGAAAACGAGTCTTCCCGCGGAGAGACCACCGTCCAGTCGAGGGCTTCCCTCACCGACCTTCCCCATTTCAGCCGCAGCACACCTTTCTCCTTCATGCGCGACAAGGCCATGTGGCCGTCTTCGGAAGGCTTCGTCAAAGTGGGAGAAGACGCTACGGTGTTCCGCTTCGACCGCCTGGTCCTTTCCCGCGGCCGCGAAATCGTCGACTCCACCCTCCTTATGGTCTTCGACATAGTGGGGCGGGGGACGGGCCCGATGAAAAAATACTATTCTCCGCAGAATCAGGCCGTCATCGTTGCCGGCGACATCAACGCCGAGGCCGTTCTGGGCAAAATGAACATGCTCTCGCTGCTTGTCCCGGTTTCGCCCGGGGAGACTGCCGGCCAGCAATATAAATGGGAAGACAGTATAGAGCCCGAATATTCCTTCCGCAAGCCCGTTGGCAACGAGCCCGAGTCCATCCACGTTGTCTACCGTTATCCGCGCACCGCGCGTGAAAACATGTCGACGGCCATCCCCCTGGTGTCGTCGCGCTATGCCTCCGAGCTGAAAGTTATCATTATCAGGCGTTTGTCAAGGGCCTTGAGGGCGGCCGGCATCCCATATGGCGCAATCCATTTCGACTATGTCAGCAGCGCCGCCTGTCCTGGTGACGAACGTTTTGAAGTCGAGGTGGACGTGACGGGCGACCGTCTTGCCGAGGCTGCCGCAGTTGCCGCATCGGTATTTTCCGACCTCGACCGCGGCGGCGTGACAATAGATGAATACAAAGACGTCGCGGGTCAGATGTCAACGGAGCTTGCCCGGCGCTACGGCCGCGAAATGGTGTCCAACGCGCACTACGTCAACCGTTGCATCTCCTCTTTCCTCTATGGGGCGGATCTCGCATCGGCCCAGACCCGCATGGACTTCTTCTCCCGCCGCATCATGGAAGACCGCACGGCCGTGTCGCTATTCAACAATTTCGTCTCGGCCCTGTTCGACAAGGGGCGCAACCTCACCATCACGGCTGTCTCCAATGTGGATCCCGGCGATCTGAAAGAAGTCTTCCAACACTCTTGGGACAACTCCGTGCGCCCCGTGCCGGTTGTGTGCCGCGCCGATTCCACGCTGCTCCAGAAGTCTCCGGTCAAATCGAAAATCAAGTCGGAAGTCCCCGAACCGATGTCCGGCGGCCAGCTCTGGACCTTCGCCAACGGCATCCGGGTCATCTATCGTCCGCTTAAGGACAAGACCGGCCTGGTCCATTACTCGTGGCTGCTCAAGGGTGGTTTTTCCCAGATGCAGGGGCTGCTTCCCGGCGAGGGAGCCTGCCTTTCCGACGTGTTCTGCCAGGGCATTGTTTCCGGCATGTCCTACGAAAGGTTCAACGACATGCTCCTTGCCAACGGCGTCATGATGCAGGTTGAAGTGACCATGTCCGACTTCAGGATCACCGGCGTCGCCCCGAAGAAACGGCTCAACCTGCTGATGAAATCTCTCCAGGCAATGACTTCCGACAGGAAGTATTCTCAGGAGAATTACGATTTCTACAGACAGTGCTCCGCTATCCGCGACAAGGAGATCCCGCCCGTGAGACCGGCTCTGGACAGCCTTCTCCACAACGACCTGGCATATTCCGACGTACGTCGGCCGGTGGACCTGAGGGACGATTTCCCAAAGATGGCCGAGCGCTATTTCGCCTCCCAGACCGGGAAGATGAACGACGGCGTGCTCGTTATAAGCGGCAACCTCGACGAAGCCGCGCTCAAGAAACTGCTGTGCCGCTATATGGGTGGCTTCAGGACAGAAAAGGTGTCCGCCGCCCGTTCCCGCATACGCCGCGACAGGGTATCCACCCGGCGCACGGTATGGACAAGGGGAGAGCGTCCGCTTATCGGCATGGCATTCTCGTCTCCGTTCACCTACACGTCGGAGAGCTTCATGGCGGCCAATGTAGCAGCCAGCGCGATGCGTGACGCCGTGTCTTCGGCTATTGCGTCGTCGGGGTGGCGGACCGAGGCCGACTGGAAAGTTACGCTGTTCCCGGAGGAAGCCCTCAATCTGGTGATGGTGCTTTCGCCCGCTTCGCCCGACGGTCTTCCCGCGTCGCTGATGCCCGAAGACTCCGTTGACAACGTCCTCAGCCGTGCCCGCAAGGCCGTTTCCGCCATCGGCTCAAGGGGAATAACGCAGCGCAGCCTCGTTTCCGGCAAATCCATGACCTCCAATGCCTACGCCGCGTGGATGAGCTCTCCTTCCATGGTAAGCTACATGCTGTTCATGCGCTACTGCTACGGCAAGGACCTGATGACGGACTATTCATCCAGGATCGCGTCGGTCACTCCGGCCAAGGTAAATCCGGTGTTGGATGGCCTGGCCTCAGGCGGTATCGCGGAATATGTGGTCCGCGGCATTCCCGCCAAGGTCGTCGACCCTGTCCTGCAAGACCAGCCCCTTCCGGTCGCTCCGCCGCTTGTCCCGTTCCAGGGCAATTTCTACTATCCGTTTGAAGGCGACATCGTGCCGCTGGATTCCCTCAATCTTGCGGATCTTGCCAATATCCCCGTGAGGGAGTATGCCCAGGATTCCACCTGGGTTGCGGTGCGCGATTCGATGTACCGTTCGTGGGGACGCCCTGTCCCTGGTGACACGGTCGTCGTGGCGGTAACCGACTCTCTCTCCGTGGCTGCCGACTCTCTCGCCGCCGCTTCCGACACCCTGTCCGTCCCCGTCGACAGCACTGCCGTTACACCACTTCCGGAACAGATAAGCAAATGAGCGACAATCGTTTCGGTACCATAGTACAGATTGGTGACGTCCTTGTCAGCGAGGACGTTATCACCGAGTGGTTTGCTTGCGACTACGAAAAATGCCACGGGTGCTGCTGCGTTGTCGGCGACAGCGGCGCGCCCCTGCAAGAAAGTGAGGCTGAGGCACTTGAAAGGGACTATGACGCATTCTCGCCCCTGATGACCGACGAAGGACGCGAATCAGTCGCGGCTTCGGGCTTCTTTGAAATAGACCGCGAGGGCGATATGGTAACTCCCGTCATCCACAAATCCCACCGCGTGGAGGGCCTGGACTATATTCCGGGCACTGACGGGCTGGCCGGGACCGCCGGGCTGGAAGATTGCGCCTACATCCGGTATGAGCGCGACGGAGAGGGACGCGCCAACTGTTTCTGCGCCGTCGAGCGCTGTTTCTTCCAGGGCAAATGCCGTATCCGCAAGCCGATATCATGCTGGCTCTACCCGATCCGGGTAAAGCGTTTCCGCGGCGGAGGCGAGGCTCTCAATCTTCACCGCTGGACCATCTGCGCCGACGCTTTCGAAAAAGGCCGCAGGGAAGGCATAAGGGCATACCAGTTCCTCCGCGAGCCGCTGATTGCGGCCTATGGCGAGGAATTCTACGAGGCCCTGGACGCTGCGGCGCGTCACATCCTGGGTTAAAAACTGATTATTCTTCCGGAACTTCCCCGGAGGCGTCCTTGGCCAGAAGCGCAAGGGCAGCCTGCTCGTCTTCGGCGTTGACCTTTACCTGGACGCTGTCGATGGCGGCATTGATTGAAGGATAGGATGATGCGCGTCCGAAAACCTGGGCCGGGATGCCGTTGGCTCGGAGCATTCCAGCCGTGATTTCGGCGGTCATGGGGTCGCTGAATGAAGCGACAGTGACGAAATCATTGTTCATCGTTGCGGAATTTTGATTCAATTGCATAGGACAGCCGGACCACATCCTTTCGCAGCCCTTCCATGGTGAAGCCGGAAAATCCGCGGGTAAGGGTTATGCGGTCTTCCCACATCCGGCTTATGCGCGCGGCGCGGCTGCGGAGCCGGAATGAAAGGTTTTCCCCTTCTTCCTTTTCCAGTTCGTATCCGCGTGAGGCCATCGTGTCGATTACTCCCGACCTGATTTCGGAGTATTCGCCGGGGGCCAGGACATCCTTTTTCATGAAGCCGAACATGGGGTAGAGGGCGGCCAGTGCGGCAAACATCAGAGCGATTTGCCAGTAGGAGTCGTAGCCGTTGCGGAAGAGGGTGGACGGGTCGGATTCGGCCAGCCCGAGCAGAATCAGTACCGCAAGGATCACCACCAGCAGCAAAACGAAGTAAAGGAAGTATTTCAGGGCGCGAACTAAGTATTTCATGGTCTGTCATGCTTTCTTGCAAATATAGCAAATCTTGGGGGAATTGACTAACTTTGCGCCCATGACAAGACGAATTGTATTTGCAACGGGCAATTCCGCCAAACTCCGCGAGGCCTCCGAAATTCTCGGACCGGCCTTCGAACTGGTTTCTCCCGCTTCTATGGGGCTGACCGAAGAGATCCCCGAAACAGCGCCGACCCTCCTGGGCAACTCCATGATGAAGGCCGGCTATATCCATGAAAAGCTGTCCTGCGACTGCTTTGCGGACGATACGGGGCTTGAAGTCGACATCCTCGGCGGCGCGCCCGGCGTACATTCGGCGCGTTATGCGACCGACGGACACGATTTTGCCGCAAACGTCGCCAAACTGCTGCGGGAGATGGCCCGGGCCGAGCGTGAAGCCTCGGTTGCGCGTGCATACGGCCTGGCTGTGAAGGCCTCCCGCAAGGCCCGTTTCCGCACGGTCGTAACCCTTATCCTCGGCGGCCAGAAGCATTTCTTCGAGGGCTGCGTAGAGGGCAGGATCGCCCGCAGACGTAGCGGAGATGGCGGTTTTGGCTACGATCCCGTGTTCATCCCCGACTTCCTTCCGGGCGATGTGCCCAACAGCGGTGCCGTCACCATGGCGCAGCTTTCCGAAGAAGACAAAAACGCCATTTCACATCGTGGCAGGGCTTTGCGCGCGATGGCGGCATGGCTTGCGGACAATGAAGCGTGACGTAGAGCTGATAGTGCTGAACCACACCAAGTTCGGCGAAAATTCCATCGTCCTCCACACCCTCAGCCGGGAATACGGACGAAGGAGTTTCCTCCTGCGCGTCGGGAAAAAGACGGGAATGGCCCTTTTCCTGCCCCTGAATATACTGGAAGCCACTGTCGTCGAGAATCCTAAGGCCTCGCTCTGGACAGCGCACGGATTCAGCAGTCGCTATCCCCTCGCCGGGATCCGCAGCAATCTCTACAAAAACTCGATGACGCTCTTCATGAGCGAAGTCCTTTGGCGCACGATAAAGGAAGGGGCCTCTGAAGACGGCCTCTACGACTGGTGTATGCGCAGCATTCTTACCCTGGATGCCCTGGATAATGATTTCAGCAACTTCCACGTCCGCTTCCTGCTGGAACTCGCGGTCGCGCTCGGTTTCAGTCCGTCGATGGACGACCTGCGTCCTTTCGTCCAGGAACATGCCGCCCTTGCGCAGCGGCTCCTTAATGCGGACCTGACGGAGTCGCTGCTGATCCCGATGAACGGTCAGCAGCGCAATGCCCTGTGCGAAGAGATTATCCGCTACCTGGAGTTCCACACCGAATCGGCGATAAACGTCAGGTCGCTCGCAGTCCTGAGGGAACTGTTTGCCTCTTAGATTACTCCAAGTTCCTTTCCTACCTTTATGAATGCGGCCACGGCCCTGTCTATTTGTTCGGGGGTGTGGGCTGCGGAGAGCTGGACGCGGATGCGGGCCTGTCCTTTCGGCACCACAGGATATGAGAATCCGGTAACGAAAATGTGCTCCCGGGCCATTGCGGCGGCGAAATCCTGGGCCAGGCGCGCGTCGTAAAGCATCACGGCGCAGATTGCGCTCTGGGTGGGCTTGATGTCGAATCCTGCCGCCAGCATTTTCCCGCGGAAGCGTTCGACATTGGCGCTCAGACGGTCGTGGAGGGCGTTGCTCTCTTCCAGAATCTTGAACATCTCGATTCCGCCAGCGACAATCATCGGGGGCAGGGAATTGGAGAACAGGTAGGGACGGGAGCGCTGGCGCAGCATTTCGATGATCTCCTTGCGGCCGGTCGTGAAACCGCCCACGGCGCCTCCGAAGGCCTTTCCGAGGGTGCCGGTGAAGATGTCGATACGTCCGTAGCATCCGAATTGCTCCGCGACGCCGCGTCCCGTGGGCCCGACAACACCGGCGCTGTGGCTTTCATCCACCATTACGAGGGCGTCGTATTTCTCGGCGAGGTCGCAGATCTTGTCCATCGGGGCGACGTTGCCGTCCATCGAGAACACACCGTCGGTGCAGATGATGCGGAAACGCTGGGCCTGGGCTAGCTGGAGCTGACGTTCGAGGTCTTCCATGTCGGCGTTGGCATAGCGGTAGCGGACGGCCTTGCACAGCCTCACTCCGTCGATGATGGAGGCATGGTTGAGGGAGTCGGAGATGATGGCGTCGTCGGCGGTGAGCAGTGGCTCGAACACTCCGCCGTTGGCGTCGAAGCAGGAGGCGTAGAGGATGGTGTCTTCCGTGTGGAAGAATGCCGAGACGGCCTTTTCCAACTGCTTGTGGAGGTCTTGGGTGCCGCAGATAAAGCGCACGGAAGACATGCCGAAGCCGTGGGTGTCCATGGCCTTTTTGGCCGCTTCCGCCAGACGGGGGCTGTCGGCCAGGCCGAGATAGTTGTTGGCGCAGAAGTTAAGCGCCTTGGAACCGTCTTCAAGGGTGATTTCAGCGCTTTGGGCCGAAACTATGTTGCGTTCGTTTTTGTACAGGCCGGCTTCCTTGATTGCGGAAAGTTCGTCGGCGAGATGTTGCTGGAATTTGCCGTACATGGTTTTTCTATTTTGTACAAACATAAGGATTTTTTGTCAAAAACGTTTGAACCTGTCCAGATATTTGGGCGACAATTTCGGAAAATACCTTAAATTTGCATCCGGTCAAGAAGCATTTTGCAGATGAAGAACATCCTTGTCATAGGATCTACCGGCCAGATAGGCTCGGAACTTACGATGAAACTTCGCCGGGAGATTCCCGGCTCAACCGTCGTGGCAGGCTATATCCCGGGTGCCGAGCCCAAGGGAGAACTGCTCAAAAGCGGCCCGAGCGAAGTCGCCGACGTGCGTGACGGGCAGGGCCTTGCCGACATCGTAGCCCGCTACGACATAGACACGGTCTACAACCTCGCGGCGCTGCTGTCGGCAGTCGCCGAGCGCAAGCCTCTCATGGCCTGGGACATCCAGATGAACGGCCTGATTAACATACTGGAGGTCGCGCGCGAGCGCCGCTGCGCCGTTTTCACGCCGAGTTCCATCGGCTCCTTCGGTCCATCGACGCCCCACAAAGGCACGCCCCAGGACACCATTCAGCGTCCCCGCTCCATGTACGGCGTGACCAAGGTCGCCACGGAGCTCCTGAGCGACTATTATTTCTTCAAATATGGCGTAGATACGCGTGCTGTCCGTTTCCCCGGCCTGATTTCCCATGTCACGCTTCCGGGCGGCGGCACCACCGACTATGCCGTGGAAATCTTCTATTCCGCCGTCTGCGGCGAGGAATTCGTCTGCCCGATTGCCGCAGGCACTTTCATGGACATGATGTATATGCCGGACGCCCTCAAGGCTGCCGTCGACATCATGCAGGCCGACCCTTCGCGCCTTGTCCATCGCAACGCCTTCAACGTCGCCTCGATGAGTTTCGACCCTGAAATCATATCCGCGGCGATACGCAAGCGCATACCGTCCCTGAAGATGCGCTACGAAATCGACCCTGTAAGGCAGGCCATCGCCGATTCCTGGCCCGATTCCATGGACGACAGCTGCGCCAGGGCCGAGTGGGACTGGAAGCCGTCCTACGACCTGGATGCAATGGTGGACGACATGATAGCCAACCTGAGAAGAAAACTGTTGTAACGATGTCAGATAAAACGAAACTTTCCCTGCCGGAGAACGCCCAGCGTCCGCTGGCCCCCGGAGAAGAGTATGTTCCCCTTCTCAAACCGGAAAAGAAGTATGCGGAAGTAACCCCGTATTCGGTGCTGGCCGGAGTTCTCATGGCGGTGCTGTTCTCAGCGGCCGCGGCCTATCTCGGCCTCAAGGTCGGCCAGGTGTTCGAAGCCGCCATCCCCATCGCGATCATTGCCGTAGGCATGACAGGGGCCCTTCGCAAGAACGATTCGCTCAGCCAGAACGTCATTATCCAGAGCATAGGCGGATGTTCCGGTTCCGTCGTCGCCGGTGCCATCTTTACCCTTCCTGCCATCTACATCCTCGGAGTCGAGGTCAACTTTTGGCAGATGTTCGCCTCGTCGCTTCTGGGCGGCGTGCTGGGCATCCTTTTCCTGATTCCGTTCCGCAAGTATTTCGTCAAGGAGATGCACGGCAAATACCCGTTCCCCGAGGCCACTGCCACGACTCAGGTGCTCGTCAGCGGGGAAAGCGGCGGTTCCGCGGCCAAGACGCTCATCTCCGCCGGCCTCGTCGGCGGCTTGTACGATTTCATCGTCGCCACCTTCGGCCTCTGGAGCGAGACCCTTTCGACCACCGTTATGCATTGGGGGCAGGTCGTCGCCGACAAGGCCAAGGTCGTGCTCAAGCTCAACACCGGCGCCGCCGTGCTCGGCCTTGGTTATATCATAGGTCTGAAATATGCCTGGATCATATGCTGCGGCTCCCTCCTGGTGTGGCTTGTCATCATCCCGCTGATGAACCTTATCTGGGGCGGCAGCGTCATCGACCTTATGGGCACCGGCGTCACTCAGACCATCGCCGAGATGTCCCCCGACCAGATTTTCAAGGACTATGCCCGTCACATCGGCATCGGCGGCATCGCCACGGCCGGCGTCATCGGCATCATCAAGAGTTTCGGCGTCATCAAGAGCGCGGCGACCCTTGCCGTGAAGGAATTCTCCAGGAAGGGCGGCGCCACCGAGGGCAACGTCCCCCGCACGGATGAGGACATGCCGATGAAGACCATCGTGTTCGGAATCGCCATCGCCCTGCTGGCCATATTCGCGTTCTTCGCTTTCGGCGGAGTGGTCGAAAATGTGTGGCAGGCGATTGTCGGCCTTCTTATCGTGGCCGTCATTTCGTTCCTGTTCACGACCGTTGCAGCCAACGCCATCGCCATCGTCGGGTCCAATCCGGTCAGCGGCATGACGCTTATGACCCTCATTATAGCCTCCCTGATCCTGGTTGCGGTGGGCCTGAAGGGCAATGCCGGCATGGCCGCGGCGCTTGTTATCGGCGGCGTCGTCTGCACGGCCCTGTCGGTTGCCGGCTCATTTATCACCGACCTTAAAATCGGCTATTGGATAGGTTCCACGCCGCGCAAGCAGGAGGGATGGAAGTTCCTCGGAGTCGCCGTGTCGGCCGTTACGGTTTGCGGCGTGATGCTGGTTCTTAACAAGACCTACGGTTTCACGGGCGAAAACGCTCTCGTCGCGCCTCAGGCCAACGCCATGGCGGCGGTGATCCAGCCCATGTTCAGCGGCGGCGGAGCTCCGTGGCTGCTCTACGGCATCGGCGCGGCCATCGCATTGCTGCTGACCGTGTTCAAGGTTCCGGCCCTGCCGTTTGCCCTCGGCATGTTCATCCCCATCGACCTTAACCTTCCGCTGCTTGTCGGCGGTGCGATATCGTGGTTCGTCGGTTCCCGCAGCAAGGATGCTTCCGTCAACGCCGCCCGCAGCGAAAAGGGCACGCTCATCGCTTCCGGCTTCATCGCCGGCGGCGCGCTCATGGGTGTCGTCAGCGCCATCCTCCGCTTCGCCAACGTCGACTGGTTCCTCTCCGGTTGGAACGCCGCATGGGGTGAGGCCGTGGCTATCCTGCCCTTCCTTGCCCTGTGTGCCTACATGACTTATTCTTCGGTAAAGAAATAATATTTGATATGGAAAAGATTTTAGACAGGTTTCTCAGGTATGTGGCCGTGGACACCCAGTCGGATGAAAATTCCCCGTCCCAGCCTTCGACTGCTAAGCAGTTGGATCTGTTGAAGTTGCTGTGTGAAGAACTCAAGGGTATGGGCGTCGACGCGGTCTTGGATGAATATGGCTACGTCATGGGGCGCATTCCCTCCAATCTCGGTGGCAGGAAAGTCCCCGCGGTCGGATTCATCGCCCATGTCGATACGGCCCCGGATGCTTCCGGAAAGGATGTCAAGCCGCAGATCGTGGAAAATTATGATGGCGGCGACATTCCCCTGCGCGGCGTTCCCGGCCTTGCGCTGAAGCCCTCGGAGTTCCCGGAGCTCCTTCACTACGTGGGCCAGACGCTCATTACGACCGACGGAACGACGCTGCTCGGAGCCGACGATAAGGCTGGCGTTGCCGAAATCATGGACGCGGTGGCGTACATAACCGCCCATCCTGAGCTGCCCCACGGCGATATCTGCATCGGTTTCACTCCCGACGAGGAGATCGGCCGCGGCGTGGTCAAGTTCGACGTCCCCCGTTTCGGCGCAGACTATGCCTACACCATGGACGGAGGCGAAATCGGCGAGCTCGAGTTTGAAAACTTCAATGCCGCGTCGGCCCGCATCCGCATCCAGGGCAGCAACGTCCACCCGGGCTACGCGAAGGGCAAGATGCGCAACGCCATCCTTATCGGGCAGGAGTTTAACGCCCTGCTTCCCGCATGGCAGCGTCCGGAATATACCGAGGGCTATGAAGGTTTCTACCATCTGATATCATTCAAAGGCAGCGTCGAGGAGGCGGAATTCGCCTATATCATCCGCGACCACGACCGCGCCCGCTTCGAGAGCCGCAAGGCTGAGATGGCCCGCTGCGCCGAATTCATCAATGCCCGCTACGGCGAAGGTACGGCTACGGCCGACATCCGGGACTCCTATTATAATATGCGCGAGCAAGTGGAGCCTCACTATCATATAGTGGAAAAGGCGGTCCGCGCCATGGAGATGGCCGGCGTCAAGGCCAGGATCCAGCCCATCCGCGGCGGTACCGACGGAGCCAACCTCAGCTTCAAAGGCCTTCCGTGCCCCAATATTTTCGCCGGCGGACTGAATTTCCATGGCAAGATGGAGTTCGTTCCGCTCCGGAGTATGGAGAAGGCGTCGGAGGTGATTTTGAACCTCGTCCGGCTCTACGCCGAATAGTCAGACCCTGTTTTTTGCCCCTTGAAACGATAAAATCGACATCAAGGGGCAAAATTTTTTCAAAAAGATTTGCCAGTTCAAAAAAAGTCCGTATATTTGCAGTCCGCTTTGAAAGAAACGGCAACGCCGAAGAGTTCAAGCGCGAGATCATTGACAATACTGGAAGAACAACAAAGAGGTAAAGAAGAAACAGAGACAGTAGTTATCGAAAGCAACAACAGAGATCT
>ONKE01000025.1 GCA_900318355.1 uncultured Bacteroidales bacterium | reverse complement strand
CACTGCGGTTCCCGGTTTGCTGAGGGTCCCCGCTTGCACATATTACATTCTCCTGCGCCACTGTCACCACAGTGCATTCAGGAAGGGCATAAGCCCGTTTTTCTTTCATAACACTACTACTAATTAACACTACAAAATTAGCAAAAAATTTAGCAAAAAAATTCCGCAAGCGTGACAATAATACCACCTGCACGCCAGGCCAAGCAGGAAGAGAACGATCAGCAGGACATAGTATGAAATCTCGAACGGCCGAATCCGGAAAGGCTATGCGTAGGGCCGCCAGGGGATGTAGCGGCTGACTTTGTTGCAGTAGTCGGCGTAGAGCGGGTATTTGGAGGCGCTGATGGCCTCGCCGAAGGCGGAGCTGCCGAGGAAAAGCACCACCAGCAGAAGCGCTCCGGCAATGCTCCAGTTGATAATTCCGGCACCGGCGCCGATGCTGAACAGGTAGAGCGAAATCCATGTCCCCTGCTCGCCGAAATAGTTGGGATGGCGGCTCAGGCGCCATAGCCCGATCGTGTTGAAGCCCTTGTCGTAGGGCTCAGGAAGTTCCTCCAGCGCCTTTCCTTCCTTTATCATAGCCCATTTGCGGGACTGGAAGGCCCACTGCTGCTCGTCGGCGACGGTCTCGTAGAGGATGAAGCCGAACATCAGCACCGCGGCGAGGATATCCACTGCGCCGAAGGGGGCGTCGGAGCTCATTGCGACCAGCGCCGGGAAGGTGGTAAGGAGCACTATCACATTCTGGTAGACGCAGATGAACAGCAGGTCGAAGAGCATCCACACCCAGCGCGAGGAGAACTCCTTCCTCTGCCTGAGCACTTTCCAGCGGTAGTCTTCCTCGCCTTCCCAGAACTTCAGGGTATATGCACCTTTCCTTGCGAAGTTGAACGTCAGGCGGCAGCCCCAGAGGGTGGCCAGAACCGCCATCACGACCAGACGGGTCTTGAACCCGCCGTCGGCGGCGATAACCCAGGTGTAGACTATCGGAAGGATGCTCCAGAGCTTGTCCATCTGGGAATTGTTGCGGGAGATTTCGCCGACGACAAAGCACCACAGGGCACTGGCTCCGCAGATGATGAGAAGGGTCTTGAGGGTCGAAAGCTGCGCCGCGTCCAATGCCGGACCGACATGGATATACAGAAGCGGGCACGCGACAAGCGAAAGGCCTAAAAGAATGGCCAGGGGAACGATGTTAAGTTTCATTTAAAGTCTATTTGTCCTTGACGGCACGGATCGGATTGGTGTATTCACGGCGGCACTCGGAGACGGAGTTGATATCGTAGCAGATTTCCGCCCACAAGGGGTCTGCCGTCCTGCCGGACGTCCAGAGGTTAATCAGGTTGAGGCCGCCGTCCGGGTCGGGGAAAGGAATGGTGATACTATTCCCATTGCCGGTCAGTTTGATGCCGACGGGGACTCCGTCGTCTTTAATCGTCTCGACCTCCAAAGAACTGAGTTCCAGGCATTCCTCTTTCGTAGGCATACGCCAGCCATTGCCGAGCAGGACGTTCGCCGCATCGTATTGCCCGGTCAGTTTCATGGGGGCATGGATTTTTTCAAAGACATAATTCCTTTCCGCGAAGGTATCTTTCGGCCTTGGATTGGTCTCGCCCCAGGCAAAGTGGTAGCCGACTTTCATCGCGTCTTCGGCCCCGATGTTCCGGTCGGCCCGCAGTACACTCAGGGCCAGGTCGACGGCCTCGGGGGCAGTGAGTTTGCTTCCGCCGTCGGATTCTTTGCCGGAATCTTTCTTGCAGGAAATGACAGCCGCAACCATCAGCGCCGCCACAAGGAAATAGCTCAGTCTCTTCATATTCATGTGTTTTATCTCGCCGCAAGATAGCGATTATTTCCGTCTTCTGCAAAAGAATGGCTACAATCCCCGCCGTCAGGCCTGCTGCAGACCGCGGACAAATTCCGGACTGACGTAGTTGAAAAGGCTGCCGCAGACTTCGGCCGAGAAGCGCATGGCGGTGGGGATGATCCTGCGCCAGTCTTCCTCCGAGAGGGCGGCCAGCCGATCGCGCTTAAATCCGTCGCGGACAAGCGAATAGAGGGTACCGGCGTTGAAATTATCGCCTGCGCCGATGGTGGTTACGACCTCCCTCACCGGAGCGACCGGGAACAAGGCACGCACGCCGGGCGAGAACACTTCGGCATCCTTGGCGCCCCTGGTGAGGATGAAATTGGGGCAGAGCGGCGCGATATATTCCCTGTAGACAGCCTCGCCGTCGGAGGTCCCATAGAGGGCCTCGATATCGTCGGAAGACGCCCTCACAATATCGCTGAGGGCTATATTTTCGGCGACAGCCTCGGGCGCGGCCGGGATGCCCTTGCGGAAATTGACGTCGTAATAGACGATGGCGCCGGCGGCCCTTGCGGCACGGACGAACTTCCTCGCAGCCACGGCCGTACCCCCGCTGATGGCGAAGGTGGAACCGAACAGGACGAGGTCGTCCGGGGCGAAGGCAATACCTTCCGGAACCTGGAATTCCGGAAGGTCGTGCTGCCTGAAAAACTCGTAGCGGGCGTTGTTGTGGGCATCGAGCACCGCCAGCGTCAGGGAACTCTGCCCGTCGTAGCGGCTCATCCCGTCGGTGGCGAGATGGTTTTCCTCCATGAACGAGGAAATGATGTCCGCAACCGTGTCGCGGCCCATGCGGGAGACCATGCGGATTTCGACGCCGGGAAACTGCACCGCCGCCGTCCGACCGAGCGAGACCATAGCGTTGAACACCGACCCGCCGGGCACTGCCGCGAGCGGCTTGCCGTCCTTAAGGACCATGTCCAGCACCGTCTCGCCGATGCCTGCTATCATCCGTTTCATAATTCCAGACCGCGTGCGCGGATTAGCGAGGACGGGTCGGGAGTGGCGCCGCGGAAGCGCTCGTAAAGCACCATGGGCTCTTCGCTGCCGCCCTTTTCGAGGAAGGTCTCGCGGAAGGAACGGGCGACCTCGGGATTGTAGATGCCGCGCTCTTCGAATGCCGCAAACGCGTCACACGCAAGCACTTCGCTCCAAAGGTAGCCATAGTAGCCGGCGCAGTAGCCGCTGCCACCGAAGATGTGGTTGAAATAGGTGCTGCGGTAGCGCGGGATTATCTCGGAGGGGAGGTTCATCTCCTTGCAGACTTTCTGCTCGAATGCGGCAAGATCCAGCCCCTCAAGGGCCTCAAGCGGCAGTTCGTGCAGTTTCATGTCGAGGATGGAGGCGGCGCAGAGTTCGGAGGTCATGAAGCCCTGGTTGAACTTGTCGGCGGCCTTGATCTTGACCACCAGCGAATCCGGAATCACTTCGCCAGTCTTGTAGTGGCGGGCGTAAGTCGCGAGGATTTCCTTCTGGAAGGCCCAGTTTTCATTGAACTGCGAGAAAGTCTCGACAAAGTCGCGGGCGACCGAGGTGCCGCTCACCGTGGAGTACGTGCACTGGGTCAGGAAACCGTGCAGGGCGTGGCCGAATTCGTGGAAGGCGGTCTCCACCTCGTCGATGGTGAGCAGCGACGGCTTGTCGCCCTCCGGAACGGAGAAATTGCAAACGTTGACGATGATGGGGCGGACATTTTCCCCTTCGGCGGTTATCCACTGGTCGCGGAAATTGTTCATCCACGCACCGCCGCGCTTGGAGGAGCGGGGCAGATAGTCGCCGAGGAAGATGCCCAGCAGCGAGCCGTCGGCGTCGGTCACCTTGAACGTGCAGACCTCGGGGTTGTAGACCGGCAGGCCCTCCTCGGGTGTAATCTTGATGCCGTAGATGCGCTCGGCCGCGGCGAAAACACCGTCACGGACGTTTTCAAGCTTGAAATACGGACGGGTGAGGTTTTCGTCAAGGGCGTAGCGCGCCTTGCGGACGCGTTCGGCGTAGTAGAACCAGTCCCAAGGCTCGATGCGCGAGCCGGCAGGGAGGAGACCTATCGCCATATCGAGGTTCATAACTTCCTGCATGGCAGCTACTTCCTCCTTGGCCTTGGCCACGGCTGCGGCCATAATCTTGTCGAGGAAAGCGTCTACAGTCTCAGGATCGTGGGCCATCTTGTTGTCGAGCTCGTAGGCGGCGAAGGTGTCGAAGCCCAGGAGCCTGGCCTTGCGGGCGCGAAGGCGGAGGATTTCGACGCACAACTCCCTGTTGTCGAACTCGTTGCCGCGCTCGCCGCGGGTGGAATATGCCTTGAAGAGCTTCTCCCTGCGGGCACGGTCGGGCTCGGAGGTCATCGTGGCCGGATAGGCCGAGACGCTGATGCCGCAGGAGTCTTTGAAGGCGTTGTTTTCCGCGAGGAGGTTGTTGCCGAAACGCTGGATGGCGGTGGCAAGGGCCGTGTTGATTTCGCGGAGCTCTTCCTGCTTGTCTTCGGGCAGGTCGATGCCGCTGCGCGTAAATGCCTCGTAGATCTTCTTGAGGACCATCTGCTGCTCACGCGTGAGGCCGCTCTGGTCGGCGTCGTGGACGGCTTTGACCTTCTCGAAGAAGGCTTTGTTCATGAAAATGTTGTCGTCATGCTCCGACAGAAGCGGGGTGGCCTCGTCCATCACCTTTTCCATTTCGGGGCTGTTTTCGGTCTCGGACAGGTTGTAGAGGACGCCGACGACCTTCGAGAGGATGTCGCCGCTACGGTCGTATGCCGCCAGGACGTTGTCGAACGTCGCAGGTTCGGGGTTGTCGATAATCGCCTGTATTTCAGCTGTCTGCTGCTCGATTCCGGCCTTCAGGGCGGGGATGTAGTCGGAGATGCGGATTTGCTCGAAGGGAGGCATCCCGTAGGGGGTGTCCCATTCCTGCAGGAAAGGGTTGACGCGGTTGCAAGCGATGGCTGCGGATGTTGCCATAAGGAATAATGCGATGCGTTTCATTGTCTAAACGTGGCTGAGGATGAGTTTCATGCGGCCGTCGAAGCGGACGCCGGCGGAGGATGCCGGGATCAGCACCGTTTCGCCGCGGCGGATGGTCGTCCTGTGTCCCTTGGTCGGACCACGGCGGCCTTCTTCGTCGAACACCGGTTCGCTGTCGGTCAGTTCTCCGTTCCCCTCAACACACATCACCACGAGGAAGGAGTCCAGGCCGGTGAGATCTTTCGTAAAGGATTGTTCTACGTCGAGAACACTGGTAGTGAAGTATTTACACCTGACGACCTCCACCTCGGAGCCCTTGGCGGGAACGTAGTCGGTGCGGTAGGACGGGTAGACGGTGTAGTCGATTGCGTCCTTGGCCAGTTCGGTGTGGAGCTGACGCGGCTTACCGTCGAGGCCGAGCCGGCCGTAGTCCCAGATGCGGTAGGTGATGTCGGAGGTCTGCTGGATTTCGGCGATGAAGCAGCCGCTGCAGATGGCGTGGATGCGTCCGGCGGGGAGGAAGAAGACGTCGCCCGCGCTGACTTCATGACGCGCAAGTACTTCAGTGATAGAGCCGTCGGAGACGCGCTTCTCGTATTCTTCCGGGGATATTTCGCGGGTCAGGCCGGCAAGGAGATGGGCGCCGGGCTCAGCCGCGACGACGTACCACATTTCGGTCTTTCCCTTCGAGCCGTCATGGCGCCGTGCGGCCAGTTCGTCGTTGGGGTGGACCTGGATGGAGAGGTCGCCCATGGCGTCGATGAATTTGATAAGAAGCGGGAATTCGTCCCCGGTCGAGGCGTAGACCTTTTCGCCGACAAGGCGGCCTTTGAACTCCTTTACGAGCGAGGCTATGTCGCGGCCGGCCAGGGAGCCTTCGGACACTACGGATTCATTGCCGCGGACGCCGGAGAGTTCCCAGCTTTCGCCGATATTGTGCTGGTCGGTGGCGATACCTTTGAACGGCGCTATCTTTTCGCCGCCCCACACCACCGTCTTGAGTATGGGATTGAATTTGAGAGGATACATTTTATTTATCTAACTGACTGAGAGCGAATGCATAGGCGCCGAGGCTGATGGCCTTGCTGGCACCGATTTTCGAGCGCATGACGCCGATGCGTTTCTGAGGGTCGTAGGTGACGTAGCGGTCGCTGCCGTAGACCTTGAGCTGGCGCGCCTCGCCCTTTGCAAAGGCTTCGAATTCGGCAGGGTCGTCGAGGTTGTAGACCTTCATCTGGACGCGGTCCACTTCCTCGCCGCTGAGGGTCGCGAGCTTCCCGCGCATGGTCTTGAGGATGCCGGGCATGATGAATTCGTGGTTGTGCATGATGCCGCCGCCGATGACAATGAGGCCGTCCAGCAGGGTTACCGCCGTTGCCATGGCGTCGCCCGCGACTTCGCCCATTTCCTCGAAGGCCCTGATGGCGGCTTCGCGGTTGCCGGGCATCTTTCCGGAGGCGATAGCGCCGATTTCCTTGGGCTCAAGGCCGTGGGCAGGGTTGCCGGACAGTTCGCCGTAGACGCGCTTCACGGCACGGATGGCCACGCCTTCCTCGACGATGACGCCTTTGATCTTCGGGTGGGGCAGGCAGAAGGTCTCGCCGCAGGAGTTGTCGCCAAGATTGAGGACGCCGTCCTGGACGTAGCCGAAGCCGAATCCGGTGCCGAAGGTGTAGCCCAGGAGGTTGTGGTAGCGCTTGCTGCTGCCGGCCTCCGCCAGACGCGCGTTGACCTCGGGCAGAACGCCGCCAAGGGCCTCTCCGTAGGCATAGAGGTTGCCGTCGTTATTGATGTAGACGGGAATGCCGAACTTGTCTTCGAGGAACGGTCCCAGCGCCACGCCGCTACGGAACGACGGGAAATTGGGCAGGAACCCGCCGATGATACCGGCAGGATAGTCGGCCGGTCCGGGGAATGCGAAACTGATCGCCGCAGGCTTCGCACCAATACGGCTCATGACAGTACGGAACCCCACGACCATGGTATCAAGGCACAGGTCGAGGTCCTGGGCATTGGACGGAAGGGTGATCGGTTCGGTGATGAACTCCCCGCCCTGCATCGCGCCAAACACCATATTGGTGCCGCCGGCGTCAAGGGTCAGGACAATGCGTGAATCGTTGTTAATCATATGTTTGAAAGTGTTTTGTGTCGGGTTTTGTTATTGTTTTACGTTTATTTAAACCCTTTATCCGTCGGCTTATGCACCTGTCTAAAAGCACATTTCAGCCATACCGGACGAATAACTTTCAAAGATACTAAAATTTTCCGACATCTCCCTCATCGCCCAGCGCCATGCACCATTGCAACTCACTCCCTCGCCATTCTTCTCCGGCGAGAAGAACAGGCGAAGAGCGGCAAAAAGACAGGCGAGAAGCGCGGACAAGCATCGCGGGGAAGAATATCGAGCGAAGATATCGGAATATTTTGCTATCTTTGCATATTATGGATACGCAGGATTTACAGAGACTGAAAAATAAGTTCGATATAATCGGAAATGACCCCGGGCTGAATCAGGCGCTGGAGATGGCGGAGGCCGTGGCGACGACCGACCTGACGGTGCTGGTGACCGGGGAGAGCGGAGTGGGAAAGGATGTCGTTCCGCGGATTATCCATCAATATAGCCTCCGGAAGAATGGTAAGTATTTGGCAGTCAACTGCGCCGCCATTCCGGAAGGGACGGTTGACTCGGAACTTTTCGGCCATGAGAAAGGGTCGTTTACCGGAGCTGTGGGCGACAGAAAGGGCTATTTTGAAGAGGCGGACGGCGGGACGTTGTTCCTCGACGAGGTGGGCGAACTGCCGCTGGCGACCCAGGCGAAGTTGCTGAGGGTACTGCAGTCGGGCGAATACATCCGCGTCGGCGCTTCGAAGGTGTCGAGGACGAATGTGCGGGTGATCGCCGCCACGAACGTCGACCTGCTCAAGGCCGTGGCCAAAGGAAAATTCCGTCAAGACCTCTACTATCGCCTCGGCGCGATCCAGATATATATGCCGCCGCTGCGCGAGAGGAAGGAGGATATCCACCTGCTGTTCAGGAAGTTCACTTCGGATTTCTCGGAACGGTACAGCCGCCGGAAGGTGGTGTTGACGCGCGACGCGGTGGAACTGCTGACGAGTTACCGCTGGCCGGGCAACGTGCGCGAGCTGCAGAGCCTTGCCAACCGCGTGTCGGTGTTCGAGTCGTTCGCACTGAGCCCGAGCGCAGAGAAATGCGAAATAAGCGCAGCGACGCTGCGAAAATACCTCCCGCAGGAGGACGCTTTCCTGCCTGTACGGGTCTCTGAGCCGGGTTCACACGCGATGAGCGACGAGGAACGGCAGGAGATTTTCCGGGCCATCGCGATGCTGGGCGACGAAGTTTCGCGCCTGCGCCGGATCGTGGAGCAACGGCCGGCCGGAGGATGGCGGAACGATGCGATCCCCGGAGCCGGGAATGACGGCTTCGCGGCGGGCGGAATAGTCGGTCGGCCGTCGGCATCCGGGAACGGGGGATACGGCTCCGCAGGAGCAGGCCGCGAAGGCTATTCAGCCGCCGGAGCAGGCCGCGAGGGCTATCCTGCCGCCGGAAATGCCCGCGAAGGGCGCGCAGATGGGCACGAGGCCCAGTGGTATGACGCGATCCCCGGCCAGGCAACCCGCGAAGGCTTTCAACACGCCGGTATCGCCCGCGAAGGCTACCACCCCTCCGCAAATGACGGCGGGGTGAGTTATCCGCAGGCGCCGGACGATATAGACGAGCAGGGCGTGGAGCCCGCGCATGAGGGGGCGAGACATAACGCAGCGGCAAGGCGCGAAGGACAATCAAAGGAGCCCCATTGGCAGGGCCATGCGGCGGAGCCGGAGGAGTCGCTGTCGATCCGCGGCGCGAGCGAAGACCTTATCCGCAAGGCGCTTGAGAAGCACGATGGCAACCGCAAGAAGGCCGCAGAGGAGCTCGGCATTTCCGAACGCACCCTCTACCGCAAACTTCCGCCCGAATTCCGCACACCCCAGAAATAACCGAAACCAACCAAACCCACGGCAATGAAACGCTTCCTACTCCATATCGCAGCCATCGTGACAACGGCGCTCTGCGTCAGTGCCTGCGGGATATATTCCTTCAGCGGAACCAACATCCAGCCCGACGTCAAGACGGTGACAATCAACTATTTCGAATACACCGCCCTGAAGATGAACCCTTCTCTTCAGAACCAGATGACCGAGGCCCTGAAGGACAAGTTCCGCAAGATGACGCGCCTCGAGCAGGTGGACATGGACGGCGACCTGGAGATCACCGGCACAGTGACCGGCTACGACGTCAAGGCAACAGCCGTCACCGCCGACGAAGTCGCAGCGCAGAACCGCCTCACGATCAGCGTGAAAATAAACTACGTAAACCGCCGCCACCCCGAAGAGGACTTCGAAAAATCGTTCTCCAACTACGCCGACTACGACTCCACCCAGAGCCTCGACGCGGTGGAAGGAACCCTCTGCGAGGAAATCGTGGAAAAACTGGTGGAAGACATCCTCAACGCAACCGTTGCAAACTGGTAAGATGAGCGACACGATCAACATCAAGAAACTTAACCTCGAGGAACTCTCGGGCGTCATCACCCTGTACCCCTGGTATGGGGCCGCACGCAAAGAACTCTGCGAGCGCTCGGCACGTCTTGGCAGCATCAGCTCCGCCATGTTCGACGACGCCGCCATGTACATAGGCGACCGCAGGATCCTCGCCTCGATGGTCCGCAAGGCCTCTCCGGAAGACTGGTCCGACAAGGACGTCCACGAAATAATCGCATCCTACCTGCGCCGCGACAGGCAGCAGGAACAGCGCGAACGCTCCGTTAGGGTCGTAGGCGGCGACTACTTCACCCAGGCCCAGTACGACGACGTCCGCGACGAAGGCGGAAAAGTCTTCTCACGCATGGCGCTGCAGGCCCGGAGCGAAGGCGCCGACTCGGGAAAAGCCACCGTGATAGAGGACGACGTATGCACCGAAACGCTCGCCCAAATATATGCGGAACAGGGTTATTATGAGCAGTCAAGGCACATTTATTCCCGTCTTCTCTTGAAATTCCCGGAAAAAAGTGCTTACTTTGCATCCCTTATCGAAAAATTGGATCAGGAAATAAAAATAAACGCTTAGATATGAACGCAGTATTTGTCATTCTGACTGTCCTGGTGGTGATTGCGGCCATCCTTCTGACCATCGTCGTTCTCCTTCAGAACGGCAAGGGCGACGGCCTCGCCAGCAATTTTGTCGCAGCCAACCAGACCTTCGGCGTCCGCCAGACCGCCGACATGCTCGAGAAAATCACCTGGGGTCTCGTGACCTTCATCCTCGTCCTCTCGATCGTCACCTCCTTCACCCTCGGCAACAAAGCTACCGACAGCGACGTAAAGGAGAAGATCGAAAACGCCGCCGCTGCCCAGCAGCCTGAGTTCCCCGGTGTCGTTCCTTCGCAGGAAGCCCCCGCTACCGAAGCCGAGTAATCTCGAAACGAGGCCCTGAAAGTCTGACAGATTGTCAGTCCGAAGGCTCTTGGAATATAATTTGGACGATAGCCGTTTGCCCGCCGGGCAGACGGCTATTGCTGCATAACCCGGTCGGCAAAAAGGAGATAAACATATGAACGATAAACAATTGCAATTCCTCCCCAAATTTGCCGCCAACCTCAACGACTTGGCAGCGAAAGGGAAGCTGGACCCTGTCATCGGACGTGACGACGAAATCCGCCGGGTGCTCCAGATCCTCTCGAGGAGGACCAAAAACAACCCTATCCTCGTAGGCGAGCCGGGTGTGGGCAAGACCGCAATTTCCGAAGGCATCGCCCAGAAAATCGTCGACGGCCTCGTACCGGAAAACCTCAAGGACAGGAAGATATACTCCCTGGACATGGGCGCCCTCATCGCCGGTGCAAAATACCAGGGCGAATTCGAGGAGCGTCTTAAGGGCGTAGTCAAGGAAGTAGTTGACAGTGAGGGCGAAATCATCCTGTTCATCGATGAGATCCACACCCTCGTGGGCGCGGGCAAGACTTCCGGCGCGATGGACGCCTCCAACATCCTGAAGCCGGCCCTGGCCCGTGGCGAACTGCGCACGATCGGCTCGACGACGCTGGACGAATACCAGAAATACTTCGAGACCGACAAGGCGTTGGAACGTCGTTTCCAGATGGTCATGGTCGACGAACCCACCCCCGCCGAAAGCATCTCAATCCTCCGCGGACTTAAGGAAAAATACGAAAACCACCACCGGGTCCGTATCGAGGACGACGCGCTGATTGCCGCCGTAAACCTGTCCCACAGGTACATCACAAGCCGTTTCCTGCCGGACAAGGCCATCGACCTCGTGGACGAGGCGGCAAGCAAGCTGCGGCTGGAGATGAACTCCGTACCGGAGCCCATCGACGATCTGAACAGCCGCATCCGCCAGCTCGAAATTGAAAAAGAAGCCATCAAGCGCGAAGGCACTTCCCTGAAGATGGAGAAAATCGACGGGGAACTGGCCGACCTGCGGGCCCAGCGCGAAGCCCTCATGACCCGCTGGAACAACGAAAAAGGCATTCTGGGCGACCTCCAGACGGCCCGTCAGCAGCTTGAGGACTACAAGATCCAGGCGCAGGCCGCCGAACGCGCAGGCGACTACGGCAAGGTGGCCGAACTTCGCTACGGCCGCATGACCGAACTGCAGAAGAAGATCGACGACCTCTCCGCAAAGCAGGCCGCCATAGCCGAGCCAATTATCACCGAGGCGGTTACGCCCGAAGATATCGCCGAAGTCGTAGCGAAATGGACCGGCATCCCGGTCAAGAGAATGCTGGAAAGCGAAAAGGAAAAGCTCCTGCGCATGGAAGAAGAGCTGCACAAGCGCGTCGTGGGCCAGGATGCCGCAATCCAGGCCGTGTCCGATGCCGTAAGGCGCAACCGCGCAGGCCTGTCGAACGAAAAACGCCCTATCGGCTCATTCCTCTTCATGGGCACCACCGGCGTCGGCAAGACCGAACTCGCCAAGGCCCTGGCCGAATTCCTCTTCAACGACGAGAACATGATGACCCGTATCGACATGAGCGAATACCAGGAGCGCCACACGGTGAGCCGGCTTATCGGCGCCCCTCCGGGATATGTCGGTTACGACGAGGGCGGACAGCTCACGGAAGCGGTGCGCCGCAAGCCCTACAGCGTAGTCCTGCTCGACGAGATCGAAAAGGCCCATCCCGATGTGTTCAACACTCTGCTTCAGGTACTTGACGACGGCCGTCTGACCGACAACAAAGGCCGCACGGTGGACTTCAAGAACACCATCCTCATAATGACCTCGAACGTCGGTTCGGACATTATCCAGGGCTATATGGACCGTCTTCCGGCCCTGCATGACAGCGACCCCGTCCGCCAGGCCGAGGCCATCGCAAAGCGCCGCTCGCTGCTGGACGAATGCAAGGGCAAGGTGCTGGATGTGCTGAAGATGACAGTCCGGCCGGAATTCCTCAACCGTATCGACGAGATAATCATGTTCGACCCGCTGAGCGAAAACGACATCCGCGAAATTCTCCGCATGCAGATGCGGGATCTCAAGGCCAAACTCTCCGAAGACGGAGTGGAAGTATCTTTCACCCAGGCATTTGAAGACCTTATGGCCGAGCGTGGCTACGACCCGGCCTATGGTGCCCGTCCGGTCAAGCGTATCATGCAGCGCGAGCTCGTCAACCAGCTGGCCAAGGCCATCCTCGACGGCCGCATCCACCGCGACGCCCACGTAACCATCGACGCCGCGGCAGGCGAAGTCGTCCTGCGCAACGGCTGAGCCACTCATGACGCCGGCGGCATCAGCGACGCCTGAGGGCGAAGACCGGGAAGAAGACCAGCAGGGCCACGACTGAAAACAGCAAGCCGCTGATGGTACCAATCGCGAGGTCGAACCAGAACACCTCCGACGGCCCGTCCGAAAGGAACGGAATCAGTCCCAATACCGTTGACAGAATGGTCAGCGAGATTGGGACTATTTTGTGTCCGAACGCCCTCACATAGCGGTGGACCTGTTCGCCGCCGCGCAAGGCTCCGTATTCCGAAAGGATATAGATACCGGCATTGACCGTGAGGCCGCAGAGCATGACCAGCGCAGCGAATCCCCCCTGGTCAAAGGAGAAGTCGGAAAGGCCGAAGGTAAGGAACAATCCGATAAACGAGACTGGAATCATCCCGATTACGGCCAGCGGCAGCCGAAGCGACTCCAGCGCGATGGACAGCATCGTGAAAAGGACCAGGATGATGATGCCCAGAAGCCATGCGCGCTGCTTCCTTGCCGAACCGGACCATCCTTCGGGCAACGATGCCTTGTAGCCGACCGGCAGCACGGATTCATTGAATTGGCGCACAGTCGATTCAGCAACCTTGCGGGAATGCTGCCAAGTGCCGATGAAATCGTAGAATACCCGTATGGAATAGGCCTGGTTTACCCTCTGGATGTCGATGGCGGAACGCTTCTTCTCCAGCGAACCTATACCTCCGAGCGACACCTCGGCGGAATCGACCCGGATGGGGACCCGCAGGACATGCCACAGGTCGAAATCGTCGGCATCGGACGAACGGATGTCGATATCGGTCATCTGCCCGTCGTACATGATTTCTCCGGCGGAGGCGTCGAACAGACGGGAGGACAGCGCACGATAATAGGCCCCCGGAGAAACGCCGGCGGCAGAAAGCGCCTGACGGTCGTATGCGAGATGCAGCTGCGTCCTGGGACGTCCCTGCCAGCCTCCGGACCAGATTTCCGGGCCGCTTACCCTCTTGTTCCGAGAAAGCTCGTCAACCATCTGCCGGGCATATCCGTAGAGTTCTTCAAAGTTGTATCCCGAAATCTGGATGTAGCTCGTTTTGTAGTCGGTGACGATGTTGTTGTTGAAATAGTTGTCGTCAACGCCGCTTATCCTCCAGTTGGCTCCGCCGAAATTGATGGCGGCACCGGTCACCTTCGCCTTGAGTTGCGAGGGGAATGACGTCCGCTCCCATTCATCTTTGAAGCGCACCTCGATCCGCCCGTCGGCATGGGAATGAATCTGCGTGGTAAACGACTCTATCTGAGGAAATTGCGCAAGGAAATTCTCCATCGCCACAATCACTTCGTTCAGCTGTGCCGCAGAACAGCCTTCGGGCATTCCGGCCTGGATGTAGAGCACCTTGCGATCCGGTTCCCGGTAGAAATTGGACCGGTCCATACCTTCGAAAAACAGTCCCAGCGACGAGCCGGCAATGCGGTCGATGACGTGTCTGTTTTCGGCATACGGCCCCCAGCGGGCGATCCTGGCCAAAAGGGACTTGCTCCCGGGCGGGAATTCCGTCGCCTGCGGAATCAGGAACAGCGGAATCCCGAAGGCCATCACAATCAGGACTATAAGCGCCGGGCGCCAGCGAATTCCCATGCGGATCCACCGCTCGTAGAAAGCACGCAGGCGGGCTCTGCGCCGCAGCCTCCGCACAGGAATCGCCCTATTCTCCCCACCAAAGGCGAAACTGTCCATAAGCGCCGGCACGAACCAGTAGCAGATGGCCAGCGACACGGCCAGGTTGATGGATACCGCCCACAGGAAATCCGTAAGGTTGAGCCGTTCTTTTTCGGGCAGAAGCAGGACCATCAGCAGGGCTGCAACCGTAGTGATTACCGCGTAGAATATGGACGGGAATGCGCTGCGGTCGCGGTGACGGCCATAGTGGTCGGTCATCAGGATGGACGTATCTATCATGATGCCGAAGGAAACCGTGATTCCGGCCAGGGTGTAGATATGGACCGGAAGGCCGGCAAGCCTGTAGATGCCCAGGGATATCAGCAACCCGCACAGCAGGGACAGCAGCAGGATGGCCATCTGCCGCCAGGAACGGTTCGCGAGGAAAGAGAATACAAGCAATATGGCGAGGCAGAGCAGGGTGCGCAGGAAAATCTTGTCGAGTTCGGCCGCAATGTATTCGGAGGCGTCGTAGCTCAGGCTAGCAGTTATCTCCGGAGGGAACCCCTTATGGATCTGCGACATCGTGCCGCGCACCGCCGATGCCGCCGTGAGCAGGTTGGCCGACGGGGAGATATCGACAGACACCGTAACGGTATTCAGGCCGTTCAGGCGGAAATATGTCTGGGGAATCTGTTCCCGGAAGCTGGCGCTTGCAATCTCTCCCAGAGTAACTATGCGGCCGCCGACGTTCTTTACCGGGATGTCAAGGAACCCTTCCGTTTCCCGGGTAGCGAGACGGATGGTCTGCAGCCGGCCGTGTTCGGTCACCATGCCCGCAATCTCGTTGCGGCTGCCCAATTGGATGGCTTCCGCGATGTCTTCTCCCGTGATGCCGAGCGACTGCGCCGCCGCGTAGTCGAAGGTTATGACCCAATGGTAAGGAGTTGCGCCTGAGACGCTTACCTTATCAACACCCGGCACCGCCGACAGCGGATAGACGATACGGTCGCGGGCAAAGGCGGCGATGCGGCTCGACGGGAGCGGACTGCGCAGACGGTACACGAGACGACCTCCGGGCTGGCCGCCCCCTCCGGCTGTCAGGTAAGGATAGTGGGCGTCTTTGGGGAGGGACGGCCAAATGCTGGCAATCCGCGTCGACGCTTCGAAGCGGGCTACCTGCAGATCGGTCCGCCGGTCGAGTTCGACGGTCACCTGGCCATGGCCCATGGAAGAAGACGAACTGACCGAACGGACGCCGCCCATACCCGACAGGACAGCCTCTACGCGCGAAGTCACTTCGGCTTCCATTACCGCCGGTGAAGCGTCGGGCATCGACATCTGCACCTGCAGAATGTTCCGCTTCGGTTCCGGAGTGTAGCTCAGACGCAGCCCGCGCAAGGAAAACAGGCCCAGCAACGACAGGGCGGCCGTTACCAGCAAGACGGAGAAGGAGGAAATATGGCGCGGATTACCCATTCCTGCGATATATGGACCGGTACAGCGCCGGGATGACATAGAGGCTTACCAGGGTGCCTACCGCCATTCCCGTCATGATGACCAGGGTCATCGGATATTGCAGGTCGGCCCCCATGTTGCCGCGTGCCAGGAAAGGCGCAACGGCCAGGATGGTGGTCAGCGAAGTCATGATGATTGCGCCGAGACGCCTGCGCCCCGCCGTCAGGATGGCCTGGTCGATATCCATTCCAGATGCCCGCAGGCGGTTTATGGTGTCTATCTTGAGTATGGAGTCGTTGATGACGATACCCGTAATGACCACAAGACCTATCAGCGACATCAGGTTGATGGTCTCCCCGCATGCCCATGTCAGGGCGAGGGCGAAGAATATGTCGATAATGATTTCGAGCAGGATGATGACAGGCTGGACGAGCGACTCGAACTGGGCCGCCAGAATGAGGAACAGCAGCAGGACGGCCACCGCGACGGTCAGCCCCATATCCCGCACCATCCGCCTCGTTTCGAACCAGCTGCCGGAGAAACCGGCGTCGAAATCACCGCCTTCAAGCACGGTCTTCCGGACGGTCGACATCACCTCGGGAACACGTCCTGACGGCACATCCAGGGCAACGGGATAGTATTCTCCCTCAGCCGCGGAATATATGGTCTTAAGCCCTTCGGCTGTCGTGCGGCGCATCAGCGAGGAAAGAGGGATGCGGTCGCCGGAAACGTCGCTGACCTGCGTGCGGTCAAGCATTTCGGAGAGCGCCATTGCGTCCGAGCCCAAAACGACAGGGACGCTGCGGTTGCCCTGAAGGATTTTCAGGAGCATATTGCCGTTCATGGCGCTACGCAAAGTTCCCATCAGCTGGCTGTAGCCTATCCCGTAAAGGGCCATCTGTTCCGGATCGGCGACGAACAGCACCTGTTCGCTGACCGGAACGCCGGGAATCTGAACATCGGGAATGGCGCCTCGCAGATCGTCAAGGCAGGCACGCAGCGCCGGAATCCCGATATTGTTGGAACCGGTAGGACGCAGGCGCACCACAAGCGAAGATTCCCTGTCTCCGAAGACAAGGTCGAACAGGTTGCCGGCAGGGCGGAACTCAAAGGGCACACCCGGCCAATCCCGGGCCATAAGCCCTCCAAGGGCAGTTTCGGCACGCAGCCGCTCGGCCTCGGAAGCAAAGCGAAGGTATATGGCGGCCTCGCCGGTCCCCAGGGCCGCATCATGGTCAAGCGCGAATTGCTGGACCCCGGCCATGGCAGTTGTCTGATCAGCACCGGCTTCCTGGCGGAGAATGTCGCAGCGGCGCATATTCTCCTCCGGAGTCAGGCTCTCGTTCCAGTCTACACGCAGCAGCATGTCGTCGCGGGTCAGTTCGGGCAGCATCCGGCGCGGCATCCATCGGAAACACGCGACAACGCCGATCACGCAAATACCGACCAGCACCCATGCCGCCCAGCTGTTCCGGAGCATGGCGCGGCTCCACCGTTCATCCCATTTTTCAAGGGCGTTCCGCAGCGAGATACGCTCAAGCAGGGGATGAGGCCTGAACGCCGGCAGGTTCTTGTAGAAAAGCCAGTAATAGACCGGAACCGCGGTTATAGTGACCAGATAGGAGGTAAACAGCACTATGGTCACGGCCAGAGCCTGGTCGCGGAAAAGGGCCCCGGCGATGCCGCTGATGCTCACGAGAGGGACGAAAACGGCGCACGTCGTCAGGATGGCGCTCAGCATCGGGGCCATAACCTCCCGGGTCCCTTCGATGACGGCCCGGCGGAGTTCGTCGCCACGCTGCCAGCGCCCGGTGATGTTGTCGATCAGGACGAGGGAGTTGTCCGTCATCATGCCCACGCCCAGCAACAATCCGGACAGCGACACGATATTGAGCGTCATGCCCAGCACCTTGAACACCAGCATCGAAAGGACAAGCGAAACCGGAATGGTGACAGCCACCAGCACCGGACTCCGGAAATCGCGGAGGAACAGGAAAATGACCAGACAGGCCAGCAGGATGCCGACCAGGATATTCTGGAGCAGGTTGCTGATGGAATAGTCCAGCAGGGCGGTCTGGTCGCGGGTGAGGGTGAACGACACCTGGGGATATTCCCGCACGAAGTCGTCCATCAGGGCGGACACACCCTTGCGCAGGTCGCTCATCCGCGCATCCCTCTGGCTTATGACCGCAAGGCTCACGGCAGGATGTCCGTCCGAGGACAGCATTCCGGCCCTTGGCGCGACTTCTTCCCGGATGGAGGCGATGTCGCGGAGCTGCAGCAGATGCCCGTCGTGATTGAGCCACAGCGAGGCGATGTCGTCCGCGCTGCCGGCCATGGATTGGAACCGTACAGGATAGCGGTATTGACCGTCGCGGATGGTGAGGCTGCCCAGCCGGACGTCGGCCTGCGAGACGAGCCTGGCCACATCGTCGTATGTCAGACCGGCCTGACGGAGCCTGGCCTCATCCGGGATGACCATTATGCGGCTTTCCTCCACTCCGCTCACGTCGACCATGGCCACGGCGTCCAGCTGTTCGAGGCGGCGGACCACTACGTCCTGGGCAAAGCGGCTGAGCGACAGGAAGTCCCCTCCTTCGCGGGACGTGAGGTTGAGGTAAAAGGCAGGGATATCCGTAGCGCTGGCTTTCAACACCTTGGGCCGACCGATATTTGGCATCGAGCCCATGGCCCGGTCTATCTTTTCGTTTACTTCGATGAAACGGTAGTCGATGTCGTCGCCATGGTCGAGGGTCAGGCGCAGCGTGGCGCTTCCGTCGCGGCTCAGGCACGTAATATCCTTCAAGCCATCTATTTGCACCAGCTGCGAGCGCAACGTGCGGACAGCGCTCTCATCAATTTGCCGCGCTGACATCTGAGGCGCGTCAACCTGGACGGTAATCTGCGGAATGCGCACGTCCGGGATCAACGCCACGGGCAGACGCACGGCGCAGACGATACCGACGACAACGAGGCTCAGAAGCAGCATTGTCACGGCCACCGGCCTGTCTATGATGCGGCGTAACATCAGCGTAGGGATACTTTCGACCCGTCGGCCAGATTGAGGTTGCCGCGGACTATCACCATGTCGCCCTCGACCAGGCGGGAATTGCGTTCGAAATTGGCCTCAACGGCGTAAGATTCCGAATTTGCGTCCAATATACGGACATAGGTCCAGTGCGCCGTGCCGTCGTCGGTATAGGTAAACAGGACGTTAAGCCCGTCACGGACGACTACCGCTTCTTTCGGGACGACCAGCTGTCCCGGCAGGCTCTTTTCGAGGAGCACCTTGACATTCATCCCGTCCACCAGGCCTCCACCTCCGGGAACCCCGCCACGGACCGTTACAAGCCCGTTTTTGCCGATTGAAGGATTGATTTCGGTCACGCTGCCGCGAATTTCCGACCCGCCTTGGGCGAAAGGCTCCACGCGCATGGTCATCCCAGGGGAGACCTTGCCATAGTCGGCTTCCATCACGGAGAATTCCACTTCCATCTGCCTGTCGTCAATCAGCGTGCAGAGTGGCGTAGCGGGAGCCGGGTCGAAAGCCCGGGCCGAAAGGTCGGCGACGATGCCGGAGAACGGGGCCTTCAACACCGCCCCTTCAAGGTCGTACCGGGCCCTGGCAAGGGCATTGCGCGCAGCCGTGTAGCCCGACCGCATACGGGCGATTTCCATTACGCCTTTCGGCACGGAAGCCGTGTCGCCGGCGGCATAGCCCTGCCCGGCGAGAAAGTCCAGCAGGTCGAGCTTTGCCTTGTCGAGCGCGATGCGTGCCGACTCGGCAGCAAGGTCGAGGTCGGGACGGTCGAGTCGGGCAACAACCGCCCCCTGCGCCACGCGCTCTCCATTGCGGACGCCGATCCGTGAAATGGTCCCCTGGGTGCGAAACGACAGGGAGGCCTTGCGGCGCGCATGGACCTTTCCGTTGGAAAGGATCTGAAGCGGGAAGTCGGTCCGCTGCAAGGTTATGACTTCCACTTTGTTGTCCTCCTTCTCAAAGGCCAGTCTGGCGTCCGAGTCGTCTTCGGAGACAGTTTTTCGACCGCCGCAACCCGTTCCCAGTATGAGCGGGAGCAGCAAAAATATGGTTATGCGTGCGTTTCTCATGGCTCTACCATTTCTTCCACATTGATTTCGAGATCCTTTCGACCTATAAAATCGTAAAGGGTGTATTTCCTGAGGGTGTAATATCCCCGCCAGAAGGCGCTGACGTCGCTGATGTATTTGGCCGCGGCGGCCTCGTTGTCGTTCTGGGCGTTGGTAAGGTCGGTCACCGAAGCCCGCCCGGAGCGGAATTTATCAAGCACAAGGGCGTAGCGTTCGGCAGCTATTTCCATCGACCTGCGCGAAACCGCACACTGGCCGCGGAGGGTGGAAAACTGCCCCACCGCCGTAAACAATGTGCGCCGGAAGTCATTTTCTTTCTGAAGGACCTGGGCCCGGACCACTTCTTCATTGGCCTTGGCCTTCTGGACCTTCCCCTTGCCGAGTCCCCAGTCGAAAATAGGCACGGAGAAGCTCAGCCCCGCCACCTCCTGGTCGAGGGGATTGCGGTAGGCGGACAGGAAGTCCGGGGCGTTCCGCGAAAGGCCGAAACGGGCATTGAAACTCATCGTGATGCCCCGGTCCGCCTTGGCCTGCTCCACCGCCGACTCCGCCGAGAGGATGCTGATTTCGTTGTCCAGCGGGAATGTGGAATTGTCCATCGCCTTGGAAATGGCCATGTCGTAGTCGACGTCGACCGCCGGCAGAATATCCTCCAGCAGCGGCCTGACTTCCGTGGTCTCGTCCAGTCCCATGACCGAGTTGAGGGCCATCCGGGCTTTCCGGACCTCGACCTGCCCCTCGCTGACGCGGATGCTGTCGCCGAGCATGCGCAGTTCCAACTGCAGATATTCGTCGCGGGTTACGGAACCGAGCGTGAGCCTTTCCTTGGCGACGGCGCACATTTTCACGGTGTTTTCACAGCCTGTACGCGCAACCTCAAGCGCCTTTTCCGCCTGAAGGAGATTGAAATAGGCATCCACGACATCAAGCGTTACCTGCTCCATGGATTCAAGGTAGGTCCGCTTCCCCCGCTCGTAGGCCTTGGGCTCGATTTTCTTTTCCCATTTGAAGCGATTGTAGGCGAAAAGCGGCTGGGCGTAGCTGATTGTCACGGGCTGGGAATACCATGTCAGACCCGCGCCGGCGCCGAACTGGTCGATGCGCGAAAGATCGCTGTACAACGATACCGTGCCGCCGGTAAACGGAAGGTTCTGCGAAATACGCAGCCCGAGACTGTTCTGCAGGTTGGAGGCCGAGGCATATCGGAGCGAACCATCTTCGTAGCTCTGGAGAAGGGTAAGGGAATGGTTGTAGTTGAGCAGCCCGCCATAGAGGGTCAGCGAGGGGAGCCGGCTTGCCCGGTAGGACCTCCAGGCCCAGTACGTGGATATGAATGCGCGCCTGGCCTGAAGGGCGGCAACCGACTGCATCCGTGCCGTGCCGACCGCTTCCTCGAGAGTCATTGCCGTCCCGTCAGGCTCCTGCGCGGAAAGCTGACAGCATATCCCGAAAGCAGCCAAGGCCATGGAAATGGTCCTGAATAGCTTCATATGGCCAAATTCTATCATAAACAAAAGTACGGATTATTTCTTATTTAATCAACACCGAAGGGCTGTTTAAGGCCATTTTGGCCGAATCCTCGACAGCCTGGAGCCGCTCAAGGGACTTACGCGACCTGATCATATGACGTTGAACTTGAAACGGACTATACGGAAGTTCTCTTCTTCAAGGTTTTCACCGATATATGCATAATACAACCCGTCATTATAGCCGAGAATTTCCCAGTTGCCGCCGATAGGAATATACCCTACCATGTCTTTCGTTCCGTCATCGAAAATCTGAAGCACCCACCCGCCATCCTTGTCCAGATGGCAAGTCCGGAACACGTTCCCGTTCGAACGTACAAGGCGACCATAATAACCGTATTCTTTCCTCTGCGCCCTGTATTCTTTCTCATATGCCTCAAACGACCGGACGGCCGGATAACGACCGGCTATCTTGGCATCTCCGCAGCCAAAGGTATAATCCACATCCCCAAACCGGTTGAAATGATAGATAAGCGAGTCGGCAGCAAAAGAGACCGTAATGCCGCCCTCGTCCGGGTAAAAGTCGTATTCTGAGAAAACCGAAAGTGTCCCTTTGCGATAAGCCGGAGGGTAATGCCCCAGCAGCCTGAGCTCTGAAAACTCGCGGTCCGCGTTGCTTTTAAGAAACAGATACGCCTCCCGGAAATACGTTCTGCTACCTGCTGCAAGATAATATTTATTGAACTTTATATGGTCCGAGACTATCGGAATATACAATTTCCCTGAATCCGAGGCAATCCTGCGGCAGTCCATGTTGTATTCGTATATCTCGAAACGTTCCGGAGACGGATGAGTAAGCAGGTCGCGCCATTTCGCTTCATGGTTCAATGAATCGGTATCAAGAAGATAAAACGCTGATTTTGATTCCCATTCCTTCTTGAAACTCCGGTCGAACCCATGGATTTTCGCCATGCCGGAATCCATGAGTACAAATGACGAATCCCTCCTGTCGTAAGATGCCGCCCAAGACGACGAGACCATTTCCCCCGGCCCCCGGCCGTGACGGATATACTCCTGGATGAATTCCCCTTCAAGCCCATATTCTTTTACCCCGACTATCGCCTCGTCGAAAAAATACAGTCGGTCTTCGACCATGAGCCATTCTCCGAGCATAGATGTTCGTTTTGCGTCCAGCGTTATGGTATCGCATGAAAATGACGTGATCTGAACATCTTTCGAACCATAGTGAGGCACGTCCCACATGTCATGGGAAGAGCATGACGCCATTATGACAAGTGCGCTCAAGATGCAGTTAGTTCCGGAATAGTTCATGATAGATTTTCCTGTTTTCTTCGACTCTCTTTTTGATTTCCGACTCGTCCAACCTCTTGCTCTCAAGTACATGGCGGGCAATGTTAAATGCAGTTTGTCCGGATAATTGAGTGTTATCGCAGCCTAAATCATTACGTAGTTTCGACAGCTGATGTCCCAAAGCGGATTCCCAATATTGCATATCCGGCTTGTCAGTATAGAATAGGATATCGTTCCTAATGCCTCCTTCCGGCAGCCTCACCCCTTTTTCAAGTCGTTTTGTCCCAGTCATCGTCAACGTTGTAATTGACTCAATTTGATTACCGAATGGATTCCTCAGAGGATTGCTTTCAATCGCATAGCACTTTGCCCCCGCATCGGACGGGAGGCGCCACTTGACGTACAAAGTCATTGAACTGCAATAGATTTCTTCCTCAAAACGACCGAACTCCATTATAAAGCGATAGGGAGTAATCACGACAGAGCGCGACCTCCTTCTCGAGGTGTCGAAATATATTGCAGCGTCTTCAACCTCAAGTCTTACAGGATAACCCTGATCGTCAACCTCGAATCGTCCGCCCCCGTCCATCAGTGAGCGGCCGAAATATTCATCTTTGCTATGGAACTCTATGACCGTTCTCGAGCGGCCATCCGTTTGGGGTCCGGTAATCCGACTGTAATCAAAAAAACGGGATTGTCCTGTCCCAAGGGGAGAAGCGCGAAGGATATCTCGCCCCAATAAAACTATAGCGGCTCGGGTAATAAGCTGATATCCCGCATAATATGATCTCAAATCACTTCTTCTTGTATGAGGAATGACTACCCATTCACCAACCGGCGCAAGGGAATCCGGCGACACCAAATTCGACAGCAAGGCATCCGTTGTATAGAATACGCCCTCGGATGCCCGCTCCGTACAAAACCCGGTTACCGCCTGAAAATGGCAGGTCGCCCCGCTGCTAAGTATTTCTCTTTTGAACAGGAATTCGGAAACGGTCTCTATCCGCCCGTCACCAAGCAATGCCGACGCATCTTTCGCAACCTGCCGCATCGGGTCCACATCAGAACACCCGAGCGCGCAAACAACGAATGAAAGTGACAAAACTATACGGGCAACCTGCTTAATCATTTTCTTATATTGGCTATATTCTGTAGCATGACACCATCAACCCTGTTCCATCATCTGACAAGGCAAGAAGATTGTTTCCGTCCAGACAAATGGAATAGGCTCGTTTGATGAGTTGGTTCGATACAACGTTCCCCATCCAGTCTAAGCTCACTAACGTGCACGAGGCATCGTCCCTTGCGGCCAAGGCGTATATCCGGTCATTATTACAACAAATATCAATGAAATAATCTTCTTGATCGTTTTTGAGTTGTAATGCCCGTCTGCGCTTATCAAAATAAATGACTTTTCGACATGTTCCATCGGCCCCAATAAGGTCTATTCGCGGCAGAAGATAATACGCCAGCGCAACAATCGACGAGTCCGGCCGGATAGTCGAACTTGTTTGATATACGCCAGGTATTAAATATGATGGTTTCCTGTCTGGTATTTCAACCGGTTTTATTTCTTGTCCATCCTCACTGCTGATATAAACCCCTTGTGTAGTATCATCACTCAGAATCAGCCAGCCTCCATTAACATGGAAAACCTTGCGAAGACCTTCTTGATCACGGCTGAAGGTTACCGATTCCGGACACATCTTAACCTCCTCTTCCGTTATTTGATAAGAATACAGCGTACTTTTAGGGCGGTCCAGGACAGATATTACCGCGTTGCCATCACAAACACTATATTGCCCGCAATAAACTGGCGCCACCATCTCTCCCGGACCATTCCCACGCCGACAGAAACGTTGCCGTAGTCGCATCTCTTTGTCAAGCCACCCAAACAGTAAAGTGTCTCGGTGAAATGAAGCGACAAAGCCGTCATTAACCTTTGTTAATGATATTATTGCCCCCAGATCAGCATAACAAGTTGTTTTGACTGGATCTGTATCTACCGGACTATGGGGCTTGACAACACATATTCTCTCATCCTTGCAGGATAGCAAAGAAAAAACAACTATTGACTCGCATAGGAGACGTCTAAATATTACTCTTAGAGGCATGCTTACGGCCTTTTTCATCGTAAAGTTTGCTTGGGCATAAAAATCAACAATAATCGCATAGGAATGTAGATCATTACCGGATATCAGCCAGCGGCACCTGGTACAATGTCGTTTGATAAATATCTGTGAGGTAAAGCGTGGTCTCGTCTATGAAGATGCGGGACTTTGTCCCGACGTCATAGCTGCAGAGCGGGGTTCCTTCCCAATCATACACCTTCAGGGTAACATTACCCACAGGCATCCCGTTCTTGGGCTTATTCCCCGAATACAGTGCATATATACGTTCCTGATTACAAGCGATGTCAAGGAAATGAAACCGCATTTTATCAGGGTTCAATCCTTTTGCACCGCTGGGGCGGTAGCCTGTCATTTTTTCTGTATCAAGATCCAGGATGTTCAACTGTGGGACATACAGCATAGCCGAAACGAGACAGCGTCTGTCGGGCCGTATCGCCTCAAAAGAAGAATAATACAGTTGCGAAGGAAAGGCCTCATTCTCCCGCCTGGGCATCTTTGGCAGGTTATAGGGGCGGATGGTTTTTATCTTCTGTCCTGTCTGCAGGCTGTAGATTTCATATGACGGCGCCGACGTGGGCCAGGAATAATATGGATTCTGGCCCGACTCAAGGAAACAGATGCGATTATCCGAGATAACAAAGAACGATGTCGGGTAAAACGTCGATGTCGTATCGGAATGGATATCGCAGACATAGTCGTAGGAAGTCTTTTGGGTCAGCAAAGACTCAGTTACATTCCACCGGAAAAACCGGAACGGAAAATACGAAATGAAGTCTACCTTCAAACCGGATTCGTCGTTCTCAACGTCGAAACTCGGCAAGCTGTTAAGCGGTTCCAGATTGGAACGGCCTCTGGGACAGAACTGGACTCCGGGATCATCCGAGCCGACTTTTGCAACGGAAAACAGATATTCCCCATTAAAATTTCTCGTAATTATAAGAGAATCATGAATATAGTGCGTTCCAGGAGATGAAAGCATCTCTCTGCTTTCCAAAGAAATCGAGGACGGTAACGCCTCTCCGACTTCCACCACGGGGAAATCGAAGAGGGTCATATCATCAAATCGAGAGCAGGCTGCGGCCAAAAGTGCGGCCAGAGTCAGCAATGTGCGGGTTATTCTTTTGCGACACATTTTGTAGTACTGTTTGTACAATTAAGAAATCTTATATAGTTGGCATCCGCTTACAAGAAACAATGTAATCAAAACAAGAAGAATTCTACTCCCTAAACAGTTTCTTGAGAATTGTCTCTCCTTGATCATTATACCCTTTCCCATAGATAAGGTTGTCGTCAATTACGCTAAACGATGATATATATTCTGGTAAAATGAATGATGCGATGAGATTCCCATTAAAATCAAATTTCAGTATCGTTGAATGAAGATTATTGTAACCCTCCTCATAATAGCCTCCGATATAGTTGAAATACAGATAATTATCCGTGATGCAATAGCTCAAATAGGCATAAGGTACTTTTTCTTTAAATGTGACACTCCCCTGACTAATTGAATACCTCGCAGGAAGTTGAGACGGGCCTACCATCAACTTTAGTCTGGAACCGTCCTTATTATACACCTCAATCAGCGGCTTGGAGGAAGAGGCGTAAAAAACCTTATCATTTATTGGAACAAGGATTCCTTGGGATACATTATAAGTATCGTACTTAAAGTGCTCCATTCGAGGCCCGTCTGTAACACTGTATCTGTCAAATCGGTTTTTGGCATTGTTGAATATCCTGCTCTGCCCGTCAGAAAAATAGTATGGGTTTTCACAAAGGACAGAATTACTATCCAACTTTGTTACAAACGGAGTAAGGCCATATCCTTGGTAATCAAAAACCGGAATAGACTCAAGCGGAAGTGAATTCCTAATTATTGTTGTCGGGACAAAAGTGTATAACTTTTTCTTGGCAACGTCATTGATATATAACGTGTCGCGATAGAGATGATCGGTGCATATCAAAGCTTCCCCTGGTCCGTTTCCATATGCCAAATATTCTCCATATACTTTATTTGAATAAAGATCCGATAACGTGACAACTTTCTGACCTTCACTTGGATGATTGACCGAGATAAGAATACTGTCGGCAATAACATAAAAGTGTTTTGCCTTGAAAGAAGGAGAACCGATGTCCGTTGAAAGAAAGACAGCCTCAGGATAGTTTTCCAAGTCGAGGCGCTCAATAGCTGGCCATTTATCTTTACCCTTTGAAACACATGATGAAAGGATCATGCTGATTAGCACGACATCTACAATTCTAAGGATCCGCCCAAGGGACTTACGCGACCTGGTCATATGACGCTTAAATTGAAACGGACTATACGGGCAGGCATAAACACGCAGTGCAATACATTAGCAGATGCTGAAAATGTCTCGCAAAATAACAAAAATTACGGATAAATCCTATAGTAGCCCGCTCAAATCGTAACGGACGATACTACTTTCGGACGAATCTATGGCGTAAAGCAAGCGTGAAGATGAGTCAAAACAGATGTCCGAGAGTGTTTCACTAACGGAAATCCGATGTATGAAACGTCCATTCCAGTCAAAAACATGAATTTGAGTTCCGTGGCTGCCAGTCATACCCTCTCCTATTGAATAGCCCTTGTAGGCCGCTATAAGGTAGTCCCGCGAAGGTGTAACGGAGCAATAGTACTCTATTGTTTGAGGGCCGAACATGGTATTCAGAGTCGATTCCCAATGCTTGTACTCCGAATCAACTGCAACAGCGGTGATCTGACCCGTTATCGTGTCCATATACAGGACTTGAGGGAAACAGACCAGACAGACGGCGGCTTGGTCGCCGCTGGCGTTGCCGGTTATCAAGCCGCTCAGATAAGGGGCTTTCTGCTGGGCATCTATCCCTTTATAGGGCCGAATAGTCTGAACGACAGTTCCCTTCTCACCGAAGACCTGGAAAATGAACTCATCCTGCTCCATACAAAGAGTTAACTGCGATGAGTCACCTAGCGGAATCCAGTCAACGCTGACCTGCGGCAATACTGACTCTTTGGACAAGACCATTGTTTTCGTTCCTATAGACGCCTGTACGTCTATATTAAAAGCTTTTGCGAGAGAATTCTCGCTGACGCTCATGGTCTTTGTCCCCGACATTTTCTTCGCCATATGAGGGGATATCAGTTCACCCGGCCCGCGGCCCTTTTTTCCAAAAAAGCCTAGACTGGACATCGTCCGTAACGAAAAAGCATGAAAAAACTCAGGAGTTTCTTCCGTCGGCTGTAACTGTACGACCAGAATCGAATCAGAAACTATCTGGAGTGCTATAGCATGCATATTGTCGATTCCGAGACCGGTAAATGCATTGTCTTTACTCAAGACTTCTTCCCTGTCGGGTGAAACCAGCCGGACTTTTTGATTCCCGATCTTGCTAACTGTCTCACAGGATATCGCAACACAGGCGACGCAAATCAGAATGGTTAAATGGTTCTTCATTACGATAATGTGTTTTTTCATTTTGTGAGATAATTAATTTGGTTAAATATAAGGGAGAGAATCACCGGGAAAATCCGTGGGAAGCAGGGGCTATTCAATGGAGAACGAGTAGACGATATCGTCCTCGTAATTCACACCATAGATAACAGAAGAATCCCAATCAATATCGAATGACTGAATTCTCACCGGCAATTTATAGCAGGCTTTCGGGTTACCGTCCCAGTCGAATACAAGGATCTGGGGTTTGGTCACATGCAATAATTCTTCATCAAGGGCGGTTGCCCCCAAATACAAAACGGCGAAACAGTCGCGATATGCGTTCGTGGTAAGGCAAGTCGTCGGCATGGAAGCATCTGAGAGATGTTCTATCTTTGAAATACGGTCCAGCCTTTTTCCGATACAAATGGTTTTACT
>ONKE01000029.1 GCA_900318355.1 uncultured Bacteroidales bacterium | reverse complement strand
CATGGCCACATGAATGGGAGGGGCCCAAACTTGTTTGGGAGGGACGAAGCGAAGCGTAGGGTTTTTGGAACGAGGTAACTTATTTTTCGTCAAAGAATTTTCGTAAAAAAATTGTTACTGAATATGAATGGATTCTGGACTATCCTGATGCTGATTCTGTCGAACGTATTTATGACGTTCGCGTGGTATGGACACCTCAAACTCAGCGAAATGAAAATATCAACAGGATGGCCGCTCATCGCGGTAATCCTGTTTTCATGGGGTATAGCCTTCTTTGAATACTGCCTCACAGTCCCTGCCAACCGCATCGGCTTCTCCGGCAACGGAGGACCTTTCAACCTGATGCAACTTAAGGTGATTCAGGAGGTTATCTCGCTCACCGTGTTTTCGCTGATTGTCCTTTTCGTATTCAAGGGACAGCCGATACAGTGGAATCACCTGGCGGCATTTGCATGCCTCGTGCTGGCGGTGTTTTTCGTGTTCCTGAAGTAGCTACAACTTGTCCGCAGCATTGAGGAGGCTGACGAAATCCTTGCGCATGTCGTAGGGGTCGAAGGCGCCCTCGCCGGCAAGCGAAGACTCTGCAAGCGAGCGTGCAAGCTCGATGGAGGCGTTGCCTTTATACTCGGAATCGCGCAGATACATGCCCCAGGCAGCAAGAGACGCTGCAAAATTGTATTCGGGCGAAACGCTCGACGAGAAATCCGGAAGCTCAAGCGACAAAGGGAGACTCTCGGAGCCGAGGCTCTTTTTGTAGCGGAAGGACAGGCTGCCGAGGGAGCCTGTGGCGTCGCTGACCGGCTCGATTTCATAGAGAGCCGTAATCGTCTGGCCGGAGCCTATTTCGGCGGCATCCTTCTTGTCGTTTTCGAAGTCCTCGCTGGACATCACCCTGTTTTCATATCCGATGAGGCGGTAGCGGGCAACACGCTCGGGAGAGAACGTCACCTGCGCCTTGCAGTCGTTGGCCACGGTCACGAAACGGGAGCGCTCGTTGACGAAGACCTTGGTCATTTCCAGTTCGGAATCGATGTATTCGTAGGTGCCGTTGCCGCTGTTGGAGATTTTCTCCATCATGGCGTCGTTCAGGTTGCCCATGCCGAAGCCGCAGACGGTGAGGTAGATACCCTTGTCGGCATAGCTTTCGACCATTTCCACGAGCGCGTCGGTGCTGGTGACGCCAACGTTGAAATCGCCGTCCGTGCCCATTATGATGCGGTTGTTAGCCCCGTCGATATAGTTTTTCTGAGCCTCTTCGTAAGCCATGGTGATGGCCTTGGAGCCGGCCGTGGCGCCGCGGGCGGTAAGGTCTTTCAGTGCGGCGACGATCTTGGCCTTTTCGCTCACCGGAGTCGACGGGAGAAGCAACTTTTCGCCGCTTGCATAGGTCACGATCGCGATCCTGTCGTCCGGACGCATGTAGTCGAGCATGGTGATGAGGCCGGTCTTCAGGAGGGGAAGCTTATCTTCCGAGCTCATGGAACCGGAAATGTCGATGAGGAATACAAAATTGGCCAGGGGAACCTGCGAGGCCGGAAGCGATTTGCCCTTGATGCCGATGCGAAGCAGTTCGTGAGCCTCGTTCCAGGGGCACTGGCCGACTTCGGCATTCAAGGCGACGTCCTTGCCGTCCAAAGGGTCGTCGTAGTTGAAGGTGAAATAGTTGAGGAACTCCTCTATGCGGACGGCGTCAGCCGAGGGCTTCCAACCGTTAAGGACGCAGCGGCGCACATAGGCGTAGGAAGCGCCGTCGGCATCGACGGAAAACGTGGACACAGGCTGCTCGGAAGCCGATATGAAAGGGTTTTCGCTAATCTTGTCGAAACGGTCTCCGGATGGGGACTCAGGTTCGAAAAATGCCTCTTTGTCCGCAACCGCCATAATGTTTCCACCCAGATACATCGAGTCATAACCTCCTCCCTTCGAGCAGGAAACGAGCGCGGCAACGGCCATCAAAAAGTATAGTCTTTTCATTTCATCAATCATTTACCCCATTTAGATGCAAAAGAAATGGATTTCGTTGCAAGGTGCGGAACAAGATTTGCAGGCGGAGTGCCGTATGCAGAGAGATTCTGAACACATTCTTCCCCTCGAAGGAATATGGAACCCGCGCGACCTCGGAGGCTTTCCCGCCGCCGGCGGACGCAAGATCCGCCCGCACCTCCTGCTCCGTACCGGCCACCTGGGCAACGCCACCGACCGCGATGTCGCATGGCTCAGTGACGTCTGCAATCTGCAGAAGATATTCGACCTCCGCACGGTAGAGGAAATCGAGCGCCAGCCCGACCGAGCCGTGGGCCAAGCCCTCAACATCCATCTTCCCGCCATCGACCCCGACGCCGAAATACAAAACGGCTCAGCCATCCCGCAGGAGGCGTTCAGCGACCTGGAGACCCACCTTGTCTACCTGTGCTTTACCGACGGTGCCAAGCTCATGGCCAAGGACATGTACCCCTCGCTGGTCCGCAGCGAATACACCCAGGTCCAATATTCGGCATTCCTTCGGATGATAGTTGAAACGCCGGACGGGGCCGTGCTGTGGCACTGTTCGCAGGGCAAGGACCGCACCGGTCTCGGAGCCGCGTTCATCCTTTCGGCGCTGGGCGCAAGCCGCGAAACCATCATGGAAGACTACCTTCTTTCGGCGCCGTGGTACAAAGACATCGTAAGCCGCCTCAGCGACATCGTCCGCAGCAAGGGCGGAGGAAAGGACGAGACCGACGTAATCCTCTCGTTCATGGGCGTCAATCCCGAAAACTTTTCCGCCGCACTCGACATCATAGACGACGAATACGGCGGAATGGATTCATATCTGCGCGAGCAGCTCCTCCTCTCCGACGAGGACATCGCCACCCTGCGCGAACGCTATCTGGCCTGATTTCCGGGGTCGATCCGGACGACTGCATCCGCAAGTCCGGGCGATGACACCCTGACGCTCACTTTCTGCGGACCATCCCGCATGATGACGGCCGAACAAAGGCCTCCGAAAGCCGGCAGCGACGGGCTGCTGAACGGCACGTGACTCGTCGGGTCGCCGGCATCGGCAGCAAGCAGCCTCGCCGGGCCTTCAACCTTAAAGCTCAGCATATTGGATGCTACGGGCACAAGCCGTCCGTCCTTGTCGACAACCTTGGCGGCAACGAAGATCATCCCATTCCGGCCGGATTCCGCTTCAAGCTCCAGACGCTCGGGCTCACCTGCCGTCCGGACGGTGTCGCGGGCCCATTCACGGCCGTCTTTCCAAGTGACGACGGCAACTTCTCCGGGCTCGTAAACCACGTCGTCCCAACGCAGACGGTATTCGCCCTTGGCGCGACGCCTGACACCCTGGGAAACGCCTCCCACGAAGAGTTCACCGCTGTCGGCGGAGGTGAATACGTGGACCGGAGTCACCTGCCCTTCCCTGCCGGGCCACGTCCAGTGGGGCAGGATATGGGCCATGGGGAAATCCGGACGCCAACGCGACTGATACAGCCAGTAGATGTCCTTGGGGAAGCCTGCAAGGTCGAAAATGCCGAAATATGAGCTGCGCGAAGGCGGAGCGTTGCGGCTGAGCAGTTCCAACTCACGCTCAGCGTCGGCACGCGCCTTCTCGTCATGGAAGTTTGTAAGCACCGTCGGGTCGAAATTGAACGGCGTAGGCTCGCCGATATAGTCGAAACCGGACCATACGAATTCGCCGCAGAACGAAGGGTTTTCATCCTCGCATGCCCACTCGTGGTCGGGGCTGCAGGCCCAGTACGGGGCATAGAGTCCGTAGGCGCTCACCTGCCACGGCGCGCCCTCTCCCCAGCCCTTGCCCTTGTCGTCACTCACCGGGAACAGATAATATCCCCTCGTACCTATGCAGGAGGCCGTTTCGCTGCCATAGAAAGGCTGATCGGGGAACTGCTCGTGGAAGCGTTTGTAGTGGTCGGGCTTGTAGTTGAAACCAAACACGTCGACGGTCTCGTGATAAGGCTGGAATGCTCCCCACACGTTGTCGTTTCCGCTTGTCGTGTGGCGGGTGGGGTCTTCCCTGTGACAGATTTCGGTCAGGCGGCGCGGAATGTCCCATTTGTCGGGATAGCCCTGCTCCGCACACTCGTTGCCTATGCTCCAGAGAATCACCGAAGGATGGTTGCGGTCGCGACGTATCATGTCGACAAGGTCGCGCTCGGCCCAATCAGCGAACAGTGTGGCATAGCCTTCGGGCTTTTTGGCAATGGTCCAAGTGTCGGTCAGTTCATCGATGACCAGGAAGCCCATGCGGTCGCAAAGGTCCAGAAGCTGGGGTGCCGGAGGGTTATGGGCGCAGCGTATCGCGTTGCATCCCAGCTCTTTAAGCTGGGCGAGCCTACGCTCCCACACATCTTCGTTCCACACTGCCCCGAGGGCTCCGCTGTCGTGGTGGAGGCATACGCCCTGGATGAAGAAACGCTCCCCGTTAAGGAAGAAGCCTTCTGGACGGAACTCGACCGTCCGAATGCCGAAAGGCGTCTCGTAGCGCTCGATTTCTCCGGTGTCGAGATTGCGGACGGTAGTTATGAGCCGGTAGACCTGAGGGTCGGACGGGCTCCACAGCCGGGCCCTCGGGACCTTGAGCGTCTGCTTTACCACCTGACCGTCAGTAACTTGCTCGAGCATAGTCCGGGTTTCGATGCTCTCCGAAGCTACGCCGAAAAACGGCTTGCCGGGAAGAGGGACTGAAGACACGACCTCCACTCTCGAGGGAGCCTGGGTCCTAAGCGTCGTCGCTATGCTGATGGTGGCAGTACCTGACTCGGAAATGGCCTCGGAGCGCACCCAGGTCCCATTCCAATCCACTCCGACCGACGCCGAAGCGACCAGGAAGACATGGCGGTAAATGCCTCCCCCTGGGTACCAGCGGCTGGAATTGGGCTTGTTGTCCACCCTGACTGCAATGACGTTGTCGCCCTTTTGCAGCCATGGGCCGATTTCAACCCTGAATGAGGAATAGCCGTAAGGACGTCCGCCAACCTCGTGCCCGTTGATATAGACCGTAGAATTGGACATGACCCCGTCGAAATCGACATAATAGCGGGGCGACTTGAGCCCTGCCGGCAGACGGTCGGGAAGGGAGAAATGCTTTCTGTACCAAGCGGTCCCCCACCACTCCAGCTTGCCGGTTTCGCCGGGATAGCTCTGGACGAAAGGCCCTTCCACTCCCCAGTCGTGAGGCAGGTCGAGACTCCGCCAGGAGGCGTCGTCGAAAGCCGCCTCGGAATAGGCGGGATCGTCTCCCTTAAAGAACTTCCAGTCCGCGTCGAAGGACCTGCGGTAGAGCTGGCCCGGTTCCCCTGCGCATGATGGCAGCGCCAGGAGCAGCAGGGCGAGCAGAAGGACTCTTTTCATACCGGATTACTCTTTGAAAGGATCCAGGGCGACGGTCGGAGCGCCATCGACGAAGCAGCCTTTGCCGTAGCCGCCGTTGTAGCCTGCCGGGGCTTCAGGCTCCCAGTAGAAAATACCCTTGAGGACATCTCCGGAAGTGCCGAATTCCGACATTATGCGGGCTATCGTCGACTTGCATTTCTCGGCCTCGGTATAATCCATGCCTATCTCGCAGAGCATCACGGGGCGCTTGTAAGAGGTGCTCACGGACTTGATGTTGCTGATAAGCGTGGCCGTCGCGCTCTCCCATTTTTCCGGGTCGGGATAGAACGACATTCCGATCATGTCGTAGCGGGCGCCGTAGTTGGCAAGGTAGCCGAAGATGCGGGTGTAGAGGTCGAGACGGTCGCCGCTGTCAAGATGGACAATCACCTGGGAATCAGGGAATATGGCCTTGACCGCTTCGTATCCGGCGTCGACCAGCAACATGAAGTTGCGGTTGTCGGAGGCGTACTGACCCAGCGGATACATCATGCCGCCGCGCGTCTCGTTGCCTATCTGGACCCACTGAGGCGTCACGCCGTAGGTCTTAAGGGCCGTAAGCATCTCGGTGACATGGTCTTTCACATCCTTCTGGAGAGCTCCTATATCGTGAGAAGCCCACGCCGCCGGGACCTCCTGGTGGCCAGGGTCGGCCCAGGTGTCGCTGAAATGGAAGTCGATCATCACTCCCATGCCGAGAGCTGCGGCCCTGCGTGCCTTGACAAGCACGTCGCTTATGTTGTTCCAGCCCGCTGCGGGATTGACCCATACCCTCAGACGGATGGCATTGACCCCGCATTCGTCACGCAGGAGGGTCATGCACTCGGTGGTTACTCCGGAAGGAGTCTTGAAGGTCTCTCCTTCGCTTTCAAGCTGGGTGAGCCAGCTCACATCGGCGCCTTTGGCGAAGACGACCTCCTGCTGCGGAGTGCCTTCCTTGGGCGCATGATACTCCTGTGCCGGGGTGCAGCCGGCCAGGACAAGGGCGAGAACGCCAATCATATATCTTGCTTTGTTCATTGCTTTTCAAACTTATAGGTTCCCTTGCACAGGTCTATGGTAAAGAGGCAGGTGGAACCTGCATAGGAAGCGTCCAGGGGGCATCCGTCAGCGCCATAGCGGAGAATGCCGTCGGAGCCGCCGAACCATACGTCCCAACTGTCGTTGACATAGATTTTGAAGCCCCACGGGGTTTCGCCTTCGACCGCGATGGAGAGGGTGTAGACTCCGGGAGTTTCACCGGGAGTCATGGTCAGGAGCTCCCATCCTGTATCCTTTCCGACACCGGCTATCTGGACGGAAGATATGGCTGCGGTGCTGTAGGTCAAGCCCTTCAGCGATGCGGTCATGAGATAGAGCCCGGGCTCGGGAGCAGGGACATTGTTGTCGCTCTTATGTTCGAGTTTGCCGGCGGCGGGAGTGTTTTCGCCTTCTGCCGGCACGCCGTATTTATCGTCCCAGTTGTCCTTCTCGACATAGAAGAGATAGCCCCACAGGGAGTTGATGTTGCATGCTCCGGCATAGCTGAGGTTGTCTTCGTCGTAGAGCGTAAGATAATTGTCGAAGGTCCATTTTCCTCCGGGCAGACCGTCATCGACGCCGGACATGTAGAGGAGCTGGGGGACCTCCGTCGGACCGGACTCGCCTGCCTCGACGGAAAGGGTCATGGCAGAAAGGTCGAGAACGAGCGTCGCCTGACCGGACGACGGCACGGAGACGGAAATGTCGGAACCGGCACTGCCGAATGTTACCGCCGAAGCCTCTCCGCCGAAGCCCAGGGGGGTGTCGGTCGCCTTGCTGTCGTCGGTGCCGGAGACGGTGTCGTATTGCTTTCCTGTGCCGGAGATATTCACCGTCATGGTGCCTGCGGTGGCACTGAACGGCAGGAGCCAGCGGTTGGTGGCCTTGTCGAAGGTCATGTTGCCGGTAACGTCCCCGCTCACGCTGAGGGACGGAAGCAGAAGGGAGCTCCATTTTTCGTTCTCGGTATCGAGGATGACGTAGTAGCTGCCGGTGACGCCGGGGAACCAGAAGTTCCACTTGTCGGAGGCCGTGCTGGCGAAGAACGGTTTGCCGTCGACGCCGAGGTTGCCCCATTCGGTGCCGTTGCCTTCCATACCCCACCAGTTGAACCATGCGACGACGCTGAGGAAGCCGGCATAGGTGCCGTTTCCGGCCTGTTTGAGGGCAAGTCCGGTGTCTTTGCGGTCTTTGTCAAGTACGTGGAGAATGGACATGTCGAGGGCATACGGAGTGACCTGGACGGTCACGACGTTGCTGTATTTCGGAGTCATGTTCGGGCCGAGGACCGATGCGAGGCGGATATAGAGCGTGGATTTGACTCCGGCAGCGAGACCGGCCTTGCCTGCAATGGTGTTGAGCCGCTCGACTGTAAACTGAACGGAGCTGTCGCCGGCAAGTACCTGCTGTTCGGTGTACTTGACGAAATCCGGGGCTCCGCTGAACTGTACGCTGTTGACGGTCACGCTGTGCGGAGCCGCGGCGACACCCACGGTGGGAATATTGCTGTTTTCGGTCCAGTTGAGGGTAAGGGCCAGATTGGGGTTGTCTTCACGCGAGAGGACGACGTCGCCGGATGCCGTCAGCGTGACGTCCACCGGGCCCGTAGTCGTAACCCTGAGGTCTTCCTTGGACTGGCATGCAGCCAGCGCGACGAAGGCTGAAAATATGGCGAGGATGCGTTTCATCAGTAGTTTTCGTTTTTAAGGTTCGTATTGGCTGACAATTCGGCCGCAGGGATGGGATAGAGGTTGTATTTGTCTGCGACTGCGCGTCCGTCCAGGACGCCGCCCTTCCACTGCCAGATGTAGGAAGAAGTGGTGAATTTTCCGAAACGGATAAGGTCGGTGCGCCTCTGGGCTTCGAGATAGAGCTCGCGTGCGCGCTCGTCCAGGATGAGGTCGAGGTTGAAATCGGCATCGGCCACCGCTCCGGAAGCATTGCCGTAAGCACGGGTACGCAAGTCATTTACGAGACCGAGAGCTTCGCTGCGGGTCATTCCCGCGCCTCCGCGCAGGACGGCCTCGGCGGCCATCAGATAGACGTCGGCAAGACGGAAGAACGGGTAGTCGGTGTCAACGCCGCCGGAAGCGGTGTCGCAGGAAGTGCTGCCGTCGTCCTTGAGGTTGGTCCATTTCACGCTGAAAAAGCCTTCGTCGGCATTGTCGATGGGGCCGGTGAACCACTGAGTGCGTCCCGTGGTGAAGAAGCGGGCGCGGCTGTCGGAGGTCGAGGCGACGTCGCCGAACATGCCGGGGAGTTCGCCGCGGACGCGGAAGGAGCCCCAGCCGGGATTGACGCCATAGGCCGCCGCCATTTCGGAATCGGTGTGGCTGATCTGTCCGCAGACGATGTAGGTCGAGGCGCCCCAGGAGACAGACTCGCGGGAGTCGATGACGAAGGGGAAGATTATTTCATTAGTCCTCAGGTGGTTCTCCGCATTGAACAGCTTGCCGTAGTCGCTTTCAAGGGAGAATCCGTCGGCTAAGACCTTCTTGCAGCATTCGATGCAATCGGAGAAATGGTCGCCCGCGCCGTAAACGCCGGCATTGAGGTACAGACGTGCAAGAAGGGTCCATGCGGCCGCTTCCGAGGCCCGGCCATATTCGGTCGCGGAGGGCTTCGGCAGGGTGATGTCCTTGAGTTCCGACTCGATGTAGTCGAACAGCTGCTTGGAGTTGTAGGCTTCAGGCATGTAGCCGCCCACCGTCATCGTTTCATCGACGTATGGGCCTTTTCCGTAAAGGTCGAGGACCATCCAATAGGCCAGGGCGCGAAGGAAACGCGCTTCGCCGGCATAGGTCGCCACGGTAGCCTTGTCGGTATCGGAGAATCCGTCGGCAAGACCGGTGTTGCGGAGGAATTCGTTGCAGAGCGAAATGGTGTAGTACAGCCTGTAATAGGTGTCGGACACCCAGGGGTCGCTGGCGTCCCAGTTCATGAATGTCAGGAACTCGATCTTGTCGCCCGAGAGCCAGGTCCCGGCGAGTTCGTCAGTGGCCGATTCCTGCATGTTGAAATAGCCTCTGAGGAGGTCGAAGCCATTGTTTGAAGACAGGTCGGCATTGCCGCCGCCCTTTTCCTGACCGACGATGCAGTAGGAAGCGTAAATCTTGGCCAGCACGCCGCGGAAGCCGTCGACGCTGCTGTAAACTTCGGTGGCATCGGACTCCGACTCGACGACCGGACGCTGGTCCAGGTCTTTCAGGCAGGCCGAGAAGGCCAGCATGGAGAGTATCAGTATATATATTCTTTTCATGGGGCAATCGCTTTAGAAGTCAAGGCCTACGGTCAGGGAGAAGATGCGGGGACGCGGGTAGACGGACATGTCTATGCCGCCGGCGCATTCGGGATCGACGCCCGTGTAGCCGGTGATGGTGAACACGTTCTGGACCATAGCGGAGAGCGTAAGTCCCATCCACTTGGTCACTTTGCCGAAGTTGTAGGACACCTGGAGGTTGTCCATCTTCAGGAAGGAGGCGTTCTCGACGTAGAAATCCGACTCGTACTGACGTTTCGTGAATTCGCTGGTGAGGAAACTGCGGTGGACACGGTTGACCTGGCGGTCGTTGTAGGAGACGGTCTCCCATGCGCCGGTGTTCATGGCCATTCCGTTGAACAGGTAGTTGCCGATGTTGGCGCGGAGGGTCGTGGAGACAGTAAGCTTTTTCCACTGCAGGCTGGTCGTAAGGCCGAGCATCCAGTCCGGGGCCGGGCTGTGGTGGTGGTAGAGGTCGCGGCTGTCGATGACGCCGTCGCCGCTCATGTCGGCATACAGCCCTTCGATGGGACGTCCGGTGGAGGCGTCATAAATCTGCTTGTAGACGAAGAAACTGTAGGGGGCATAGCCCTCGGAGAGCACCTGGACATAGTGGGAGTCGATCCATCCGGCCGGGGTGTTGGGGGCGTCGCTGCCCGGATTGAGGCGGAGGTTGGTGATGGCGCTCTTCATCCAGGTGGCGTTGGCGCTGATATCCCAGGTAAGGTCGCGGGTCTTGATGACCGTGGCGCTGAGGTTCATCTCCACGCCCGTGCTGGTGATGTTGCCGACGTTGGAGAGGAGTTCCCTGTTGAAGTTGGTACCGGCGGCGACAGGGACCGTTGCAAGCAGGTCTTCCGTGTTGCGGCGGTAGAAGTCGACGGATCCCGTGATGCGGTCGTCAAGGAAGCCGAAGTCGATACCGGCGTTGAAAGCCTTGGTGGTTTCCCACTTGAGATCGGGGTTGAACGAGGCCGGACGATAGGTCTGGACCGGCTGTCCGCCGAGCATATAGGAGGCGCCTGCCTGGCTGGCCGTGTAGAGGGGCATGTAGCTGTAGTTGGCGATGCCGTCCTGCTGGCCCGTAACGCCGTAGCTGAGGCGAACTTTGAGATTGCTGACCGCAGGCTTTATGGCTTCGAACCACTCTTCGGAAGAAATCTTCCACGCAGCGGAGACCGAAGGGAAAAGGCCCCAGCGGCGGTTGGGAGCGAAACGCGAAGAACCGTCGGCACGGAAACTCACGCCGAGAAGATAGCGCGAATCGTAGGAATAGTTGAAGCGTGCATACCACGACACGAGCGCATGACGCTGGTCGTTGGCGGCCGAGGTGCTCTGGACCACGGGCGGATCCTGGGCGTTGACTTCAGTGTAGGCGGCATTGTAGTAGCGCCAGAACTGGTAGTCGTAGCCGGCCGTCAGGTCGAAGGAGCTCTTTATGTCCTCGAAGTATTTATTGTAGTTCAAATAAATGGTTGCCAGACGGTTGAAGTTTTCCTGAGGGCCGTAGTCGTAGTTGCGTCCGCCGGTGGTGAAGAACTGGTAGGCTTCGGCGGGGACATAGACGTGGCCGCCTCCGCGGGAATAGTCGTAGCCCAGCGTGGTGTGGATATGGAGCTCAGGCAGGAAATGGAGGCTGTAGTCGGCGTCGAAACTGCCGATTACGCGGAACACCTTGCTCGTATCCATGCGGTTTTCTATGAGGCCCAGAGGGTTGGCCGTGGCGCCGTTGACGGGCTTTCCGGCATCGTCGGTCGCCTCGAAGAAGCCCAGGTAGGCATCATTTCCGGAATAGACGGGGCTGGTCGGGTTGTGGGTCGAGCCGCCCCAGATGGCGCTGTTGTTGGCGAAGCGGTTGGTATTCCATGTGCCTTTGCCGTTGACGACCAGCTTGAGATGATTGTCAAAGAAGGTCGGGGAAAGGGTGAGGCTGCCGGTGTAACGCGTGGCGTTGTCGGTCTTGAGGATACCGTTTTGGTTGTTATAGCCCAGGGAGGCGCGGTAAGGGAGGCTTCCGCCGATGTTGCCCGAAAGGCTGAGACTGTTGTCGGTGCCGAAGGCATTCTTGAAAATCAGCGAGTTCCAGTCGGTGTTGACGTCAGGATTCATCAAGGCCTTCTGGCTGTCCTTGCCGAAACGGTCGACGATTGCGAGCATCTCGTCGCGGCTCACCATGTCGGCCGATTTGGTCGGAGTCTGGAGGGAATTGGTGGAAACGAAGCTGATCTTGGGACGACGGGCGGTGTCGCTTCCCTTGCGGGTGGTGATGATAAGGACACCGTTGGAAGCACGCGAGCCGTAGATGGCCGTGGAGGCGGCATCCTTCAGGACGGTTATGCTTTCGATGTCGTTGGGGTTGACCAGGCTGAGGAAATTGCCGCTGCCGCTCACTCCGCCGCCGACTTCCATCGGCACGCCGTCAAGGACGATAAGAGGGTCGTTGGAGGCGTTCAGGGAGGCGCCGCCGCGGATGCGGATCGTGCTTCCTGCCGACGGGGAACCGCCGCCGCTGACTATCTGGACGCCGCTGACCTTGCCGTTGATGAGTTGCTCGGGCGAGTTGATGACACCTTCGTTGAAATCCTTGCTGGAGACGCTGCTGACCGAACCAGTGAGGTCGGTCTTGCGCTGGATACCGTAACCGATGACCACGGTTTCGGCCAGAAGGTTGGTGTCGGGCTCGAGGTTGATGTTGAAATTGCCCCCGCTCTCAGGGACGGTGATGGTCCGGGCGACATATCCGATATATTCGACCCGGAGTTTCCTGCCGGGGACGACCTTTATGGTAAAGCGGCCGTCCATATCGGTAATGGTGCCGTTGGAAGAGTTTTCCTCTTCGATAATAGATGCTCCGATGAGCGTGGCACCGGCCTCATCGTACACGGTTCCCGTCACGCTGACTTTTTCCTGCCCCCAAAGCGGGAATGCCAGAAGGCACAGCAGTAGCAGCACGGGAACGGTTCGCAATGTTCGATTCATGCGGTTATAACGTTTTAATCATTAATGTATATGGTTTCACCGGTGCAAAATTAGCTATTCAGCCCCTTGCAGGCCTGTCCAAATCGGACAAATGAGAAAAAAAATCGGACAATCAGTAGTTTTTCGGCGTCGTGCCGAACTCCGCCTGGAAGCATTTGGAGAAGTAGGAGGCGTTGGTGAATCCCACGCGGTACATGACTTCGGACACCGACAATTTCCCTTCCCGCAGCAGCGCGGCAGCCTTGCGCAGACGCAGCGTCCGCAGGTATTCGACCGGGGTCAGGCCCGTCAGCTGCTTGATTTTCCTGTAGATCAGTTTGCCGCCGAGACCGGTCTGTTCGCTAAGGGAGGCGACGTTGAAGGTGTTGTCGTCCAGATGGGCCTCTATCAGTTCGGTCATCTCCGAGAGGAAGCGGTCGTCGGCCGAAGGTGCGTCCGGTGCAGAGGCCTCACGGACGGGGAATGTCATCGTGACTTTCGTGCCGGCTGCGGATTGGATGTCGAGGCTTCCGCCGTCGCGCTGGACGTACACGTCGGCAAGGTACAGGCCGGTCCCAGCTCCCTGCGAGGAACTTCCGCGATAGAAACGTTCGCGCACATGAGGCAAGTCTTCCGGAGCGATGCCGGGACCCTGGTCGCTTACCGAAACGGACACAGTCCCTTCACGCATGTCGACCCCGACGGAAATCAGCCCGCGGCCGTGCTGGGCGGCATTGGAGAGGATGTTTTCCAGGGCGGTGGCTATGCGGTATTCGTCCAGATAGAGGGTGCAACCCGGCGTGTTGGTCGTCAGCGCGACCTCACGGCCTGCCGGAAGGCCGGCGCGGAAGTCCTCAACGCAGCGCCGAACCAGGTCGACAAAGTCAACCGGGCCGGAGAAGGCTGACGGGCGGACCAGACTGTCGAGCATGTTGTCCTTTTCCGCCCTTTCGCGGCGCAGGCGCCCGCGGATGCGGAAGAAATGGAACACCCACAAACCGGAACCTGCCAGGAAAAGCAGGTAGAGAAGGAAAGCCCATCCGCGCAGATACCATGGCCTGCGGATTCGGAAAGGCACGTCAAGCGTGCCGGAAGGCCTGCCGGCTGCGTCGGAAACGGCCACCTGGAGATTGTATTTCCCGGCCCTTAGGCGGTTGAATGTAACCCGGTTGCCACCGGGCGGCAGCAGATTCCAGGATTCGTCTATCCCGGCCAGGCGCCACAGGAACGCTTCGGGCGCATAACGGCCGTAGTGACCGCCGGAAAAGGAGAATGAAAGCGGAGTCGCATCCGGCCCGAAGACCAGGCTGCCGCCTTCATGCACGGACATGCCGTCGCTGCCCCACCGGGTCTCGCTGCCCACGGTAACGCTGGTCAGAGATACCTCGAAGGGGACATCGTTTACCAGCAGTTCTTCCGGGCTGCAGCGGATAATTCCGTCCCTCACTCCGATGATTACTTCACTGTCGTCTCCCCAGATGGCCCTGACCGCCAGTCCATCGGTGCGGACCTGCCGGACTCGGCCGTCAGAAGGGTCCACAGCAACGGTCCTTTCGGTACCGGCGACCCAAATCTGTCCGCCGACCTGCCCCATGCAGGTGATTTCCCCGAGACCGGGCAGCGCATAAGACCCGCTTTCACTGAAAAGCCGCCCGGGACAGGCGAACCACACGCCGCCGTCAGAATCGGCATACAGGCATGACGGCTGGGAATCTTCCCGGGACAATCCGGGGCCGCCGAAATGGTGGAGTCCGTCGTTGTAGTAAAGGCACCAGACCGAACCGTCCGCCGCCATGGCCAGCTGGCTGGCATACAAGCCATGGGAGCCTTCCGGGAGGGTTATGGTGCTGTCGGCTTTGTGGTCTCCGCTAAGCAGGGCTGTTTTGTCTTTGATCAGGACTCCGCCCAGACTCGTGGCAACCCACATGCGCCCGCGTCGGTCTTCGAGGATGTCGTAGGCCCAGTTGGCGTTGCGCGTCTGCGTTGAGTCCGTCAGGTCGAGACGGCGGAAACGGCGGCCGTCGAGAATGTGTATGCTGCCGTCCGTGCAGAGCCAGATATCGCCCTGAGGGTCTTCGTAGATGCGGCGGATTCGGTTGTGCGAAAGCGGGTGGTCCGGATCGTCGACGCGATGCCATACCACCTTGCTTCCGTCGGCCTGGAGGAGACCGTCGGTGCCGCCAAGCCAGAGACGGCCGTGGCGGTCCTTGAGAATCTGGGTGAACCTGTTGCCTCCCCCGCTTCCGTAGAGGTCGCGGATCGATGTCAGAGGCACCCTGGGGCAGGTCAGCGAGACGTTTTCGTCGGTTCCAAGCCAGACGTTGCCGTCCCGGTCGCGGAGGATGCTCCAGATTATGTCGTTGCCAAGGGAGTCTTCCCTGCCTGCCTCGTGGCGGATTAGCCGCACCGTCTTCCCGTCCAAGACATACAGGCCGTTGTCCGTGCCGCAGAGGAGGTTGCCGTCCGCATCGCTTCCGAAGGTCTTGACCGAATTGCGGCTCAGCGGGATTTCGGCGACTTGCCCCGAGGAAGGGTCGTAACTGAACAGGCCGTCTTCGGTGCCGACCAGCACCCGGTCCTGCCACATGGTCAGCGCGTTGACGAAGATGTTGACGCGATGCCCCGGATTCGGCAGCGGCACGGTCCGGAACGTCTCCGTGGCCTTGTCGAAGGCATAAAGCCCGTCATAGGTGCCCACATACAGGGTGGGGCCGGCATCCAGCAGCGAATAGACGATTTCGTTGCCAAGGCCCTGATGGGGGCTGAAGCGCCCGCCGCGCCAGCTGTAAAGGCCGCCGAAACCGCCGACCCAGAGGCTGTCGCCGTCGGCGCGCAGGCTGCGGACTCCGCCGGGACCGCCTTCGGCACGGGTAACGGAAAAGCGCCTGCCGTCAAGCAGGAACAGACCGTCTTCGGTCCCGAGATAAAGGTCCCGGCCGTCTTCCGCACTGAGGATGCAGTAGGTCCGCGGGAGGTCACCGACAGGGAAGGTATCGAAACCGTCATGGGCGAATAGCCCGCGGTTGGTGCCGAACCATACGAGGCCGCCACAGTCCTGGGCAATGGCCTCGACCATCGTCACCCCGGACGGCATATCCACCTGAGCGAAACTGCCGTACAAAGGCACGGCGGCGAGGATGGAATACAAAAGCAGTCCGAGGAGATGCATGACTGGTTTACGGATTAAAGACTAATCTGACAAGAAGGTATTCAGCTTTCCATCTATCACGTCCTGCCGAATGGTTTCGGCGACCAGCAGCAGCTCCGGGATGTTTGTCTTGACGGTATTGAATATACCTTCAGTGTCCACATCACCATATTCGTGGGAAAGGAAGTTGCGCATGCCAAAGACTGAGTCCCAGGGAATAGTCTTGTATGGATTGAAAAAATTACGCCCACATAAATTCCGGATCTTCACAAAACATTCTGTTATGTATTGAAGACTCATACCGCAAGCGCGAAAAACAATCATGCCGGAGGTGCTTGAAACAAAGTCGTCAGGTTGCAGGATGTCTTTGCTCATCTCTTTCAGTAATACCATCTCTTGAAAACTGGCGTCCAATAAGGATATCACACGTTCTTTCTTAGTCAACATAGACAACCTCCTTTTCAAGATGCTTCCTGAAGGATTCAGGCAGACGAGACTTGGAAGAAATCAGGTCCACATGCCTTCCAAACACTGTTTCCAATTGGCGAGTAATTGTTGAATACAGGAATAAATCTGGTTTTGTAAGTGTAATTATGATATCTATATCACTGGTCGGGCCAGCCTCGTTTCTGGCGAAACTGCCAAACAGGCCGATTTTCTCTATGCCCAGCTCATCTTTATTGCATAAATAGTAAACTTTTAACATAGAAAGGATTTGTCCTTTTCCCAAACCATTACTCCCTCTCACATCCTCATAATGCACGACGGCCTTATAGCCCAAGGCATCCAATACCCGGGAATATGTGGCCGGACTGCCCAACTTGCCATTCTCCATCCTGGATATCTGTGACTTGCTCATTCCGGCCAGAATACCCACCTGCTCCTGTGTCATTCCCCTGGCCTTACGCATAGCTGCAATGTCAGCATTTTTATACATCGCTTTATATTTTTCGCAAAGATATGAAAAGTTTAATATTTATACAACTAATCGAGTGTAAAAAAAGCCAGCCCCGAAGAGGTCCCCTTGTGCGGGCGAAGTGACAAATATCGAACCATTTTTGCCGATTTGAGATCCGCGTATCTGCTTGGCGCTCAGATGGTTGATATCGACTCGCCGATCATTGCTTTGACATCAGGCCAGCTTACTTCTTCAAACATAACGGGCATGGGGTCGGCCTCAGCGTCCTCAAAGTAAGATAAACTCTTAAT
>ONKE01000071.1 GCA_900318355.1 uncultured Bacteroidales bacterium | reverse complement strand
ACGAGATTCGAACTCGTGGTACGGTTACCCGTACGGCAGTTTAGCAAACTGCTGGTTTCAGCCACTCACCCACCTCTCCGGAAGGGTCGGGATGCCGAACACCGTATTGGACTGCAAAGTTACACTTTTTTTTTGAATTGCAAGCGCAGAATCAGAATACTAATGTAGCTTTTATCGGATAGTGGTCGGAAACGAATGTACGGCCCTCGTAGGGGGTACGGACCACCTCGAAACGGGTGCAGCTGCTCCAGCCGCGGTAGTAGATGTGGTCGATGGCGTCGGGCGACTTGACTTTGCCCCAGTCGTGGAACGTGCCGCCGAGGTCGGAGGAAACGGCGTTGGCGCGGGCGTTGAGGAAGTTGGCTTCGAAATGCTGGAGCGCCTTTTCGGCGGATGTGGAGTTCATGTCGCCGGTCAGGACCACGGGGATCCCCTGTTTGTTGATCGAGGATATCTTTTCGAGGATAAGGGCGGCGCCTTTGTCGCGGGCCTGTTCGCCGACATGGTCCAGATGGGTGTTGACCATCAAGAATTTACGACCGGTTTTCTTGTCTTTCATGAAGGCCCATGTGGCAGTGCGGCGGCAGGCGGCGTCCCATCCGAGGGAAGGCTTGTCGGGGGTCTCCGACAGCCAGAAAGTGCCCCATTTGAGCAGCGAGATGCGCTTTTTGTTGTAGAATATCGCCATGTATTCGCCGTCCTTGCGGCCGTCGTCGCGTCCGACTCCGACCCAGTCGTAACCGTTGGTGAATTCGTCCAGGAAACGCACCTGCTCGTTGAGGGCTTCCTGCATTCCGATCACGTCAGGTGCCTGGTCTTCAATCATTTTCAGCACGGCGCCGGCGCGGTAACGCCATGAATTCGTGCCGTCGGGGGCGGTGCCGTAGCGGATGTTGAAAGACATTATATTCACCTGGGCATTGACGGCCAGAGGCGCGATGACAGCCAAAAGAAAGAAAAGTATTTTTTTCATAGTCGCGATAATTCCGTATTTTTGCAAAGATAAAGATTTTTATGGAACAATTCTCAGATATCGGCCGCGTAGAGGCTGTACGGCAGCTTTTCAAGGGTACTCCTTTTCAAACTTCGGACCATACGGCGTTTGCCCCCTCGAAAGGTGAACGCGTCGAAAGCGTAGGCCGCCTTTTCCTCGAAGGCACGGACTTCGACCTTGTCTATTTTCCGCTTAAACACTTGGGCTACAAGTGTGTAACCGCAATCGCCGGCGAGCTGTACGCCCTGCTCGCGAGCCCGCGCACGCTGCAGATAACCCTCGGAGTTTCCTCCAAGCTCGATTTCCGCCATATCTCCGAGCTGTGGAGCGGCATCACGTCCGCCGCCTCGGAACACGGCTTCAAGGCCCTGTCGCTCGACCTCGTCCCGTCGCGCAACGGACTTGCGATAAGCATCTCCGCCTCGGGCAGCAGCAAGATAACCGCCCCGAAAGCGCAAAGCAAAGACCTCCTCTGCGTGTCCGGCAACCTCGGCGGAGCATATTTCGGCCAGAGGGTTCTCCAGCGTGGCAAGGCCGCTTTCGAAAAAGACGGCAAGGAACCCGACCTGACCCAATATCGCATGATGGTCGCATCTTACCTCAAGCCGGAAATCAATCCTGCCGTCGTCGCCCAGCTCGAAGACGCCGACATCATCCCCACGGCGGGTTGTCTGGTGACTCGCGGCCTCGCAGATGCCGTTAAGAGGCTGTCGCAGGCTACCGGGCTCGGCGCCAAGATCTACGCCGACAAGATTCCATTCGAGGCCGGAAGCTTCGATCTGGGCAAGGAACTCAACGTCGACCCCGTCTCGGCGGCATGTGGCGGCGGAGAGGACTACAGGCTTCTTTTTGCCGTCCCCATCATCAAGGCCGAGCAGTTCCGCCGCGACTTCCAGACCTTCGATATAATCGGCCACCTGGCCCTGCCCGATGTCGGCACAGTCCTTGTTACTCCGGAGGGGGTCGAACTCCCGCTTCGCGCCCACGGATGGCCCGACGAAGACAGGTAGTTACGCGAAAAATTGCTATATTTGTACGATTGACAACAACCAAAACCAAATGATAAAATGAAAAAGATTATCGCAGTTCTCGCCGCCAGCCTCATGCTGGCAGGTGCAGTGAGCGCCCAGGGCCTCGGCAGCCTTCTCGGCGGTCTTACCGGCAAGTCCGGCAGCGGCTCCTCCGACCTCGGAAGCATCCTCAACACCGTTTCCAACGTTGTCTACGCCTTCACCGGCCAGACCAACGTCGTCAGCCTCCCCGGCACATGGACCTATGAAGGCGCAGCCATCGCCCTTAGCGGTGATTCCGCAGTCGCCAACATCGCCAGCACGGCCGCATCCGGCACCGTCGAAAAGAAGATGGACGAATATCTGGCCAAGGTCGGCATCAAGCCCGGCACCATGACATTCACCTTCAACGAAGACCTTTCCTTCGTCTGCACCATCGGAGCAATCCCCATCAGCGGCACCTGGAAGACCCTCGACGAGGGCGCCCGCGTCCAGCTCCAGTTCGGCAAGACCCTCAAGTTCCTCAACATGACCGGCACCCTGAAGCCTTCCGTCACCGGTTGCGAAATGCTCTTCGACAGCGGCCGCCTCATGGAGTTCCTCAAGAAGGCCCTGGCCTACGTTGCCAAGCAGAACAGCACTGCCTCCACCTTCGCATCCCTGGCTGAGAACTACAACGACATGAAGCTCGGCTTCAAGCTCGCCCGCAAATAGTATCTGAATTTCCGATAGGGAGGTGACAAAAAAGATGATTCTTTGGTGTCGCCTCCCAAATTTTTTGAAAAAAATTAAAATATCGCTTGCGATATAAAAATAAATGCTTACCTTTGTGTCGCAAACGATATAAACCAATAAAACAATAACACCGTGGCAAAGATTTACGATTTCAAAGCTCTTAACAACAAGGGCGTCGAGGTGGACTTCTCCCAGTATGAAGGCAAGGTTCTCCTGATAGTCAACACCGCGAGCAAATGCGGCTTCACCCCTCAGTACGACGGACTTGAGGCCCTGTACCAGAAATATAAGGACAAGGGATTGGTAGTCATCGGCTTCCCCTGCGACCAGTTCGCCCACCAGGAGCCCGGCTCCAACGAGGAAATCGCCGAGTTCTGCCGCCTCAACCATGGCGTGACCTTCCCGCTCATGGCCAAGATCGAGGTCAACGGCGACAACGCCCACCCCATCTACAAATACCTCAAGAATGCCGCCAAGGGCACATTCGGCAACGCCATCAAGTGGAATTTCACCAAGTTCCTCATCAGCCGCGACGGTGAGCAGGTGACCCGTTTCGCCCCCACCACCAAGCCCGAGGCCATTGACGATAAAATCGCAGCCCTCCTGTAAGCCATGTACGAGCAGCTACGCCTACGCAACCAGCTCTGCTTCAGGTTCTACACCGTCAGCCGGCTGATTACCCAGACCTACCGCCCGTTCCTCGAGCGGCTGGGTCTTACGTATCCGCAGTACCTCGTTATGATGGTCCTGTGGGAGCAGGACGGTCAGCCGGTAAACGACATTGCAAAGACGCTGATGCTCGAAACCAACACCGTCACCCCGCTCCTCAAGCGGATGGAAGAAGATGGCCTTGTAACCCGCCGCCGGGGCGAAAAGGACGCACGGCAGGTCCTGGTCCACCTGACGGACAAAGGCCGGAAAATGGAAGCGGAGGCCGCCGTCGTGCCCATCGGCATGGGAGAGCGTTTCACCTGTTGCGACGTATCCCCCGAAAAAGCCGCCGAACTCTATCCCATCCTCGACTCCATGATCTCCGCCCTCCAGTCGGGGCTTGAAAACCCTTCGCAAGGATGCTAAAAACACGTGGAGGATAATCCGCTGAATATCATGCAATAAAGCACATGGTCCCCACCTGCAATACGGGTAGGGACCATATGTTCAAAATGTGCCTAATCAACCATTTATCCTCCACGGCAGCTGCACCAACCAGCCTTCAATGCTCCGCATCCTTAGATTAAAACTAAGCGTAAAATGGAACTTATTGTATACTAATATATTATCGATTTTACTTTGCCCCCGTGGATTCAAGCGTGAAATGCAACTGAATCGTCAATCTGAGTTAAAGATTTAAATATTTCATTTGGTGTTGAATAGCCTAGCCTT
>ONKE01000024.1 GCA_900318355.1 uncultured Bacteroidales bacterium | reverse complement strand
GTACTGGGTAGGAGAATCGAACTCCTATTGCGAGATTGAGAATCTCGAGTACTAACCGTTATACGAACCCAGCGGTTTGGATTGCAAAGGTACGGAAAAAATCTGTTTCTCCAAATTTTTTTTGCGATTGGCTGGCGGAAAGCGTATTTTTGCAGAAATATTTTTTGTTATGACGCTGATAAAATCCATTTCTGGCATCCGCGGCACCATTGGCGGAGCCCCGGGAGAGGCCCTGACCCCCGTCGATGTCGTCAAATTTACATATGCATATGCAGCCAAGCTGCGCGAACGCCGCCCCAAAGCGGAAGGGGAGCGCTATAAAGTGGTAGTGGGCAAAGACGCCCGCATCTCCGGCGAAATGGTCGAAAACCTTGTGGTCGGAACGCTTCTCGGCTGCGGAATCGACGTCGTCAAGGCCGGATTCGCCTCCACGCCCACCACAGAGCTTGCCGTAACCTTCTGCGAGGCCGACGGCGGCATCATCCTCACCGCATCGCACAACCCCCGTCAGTGGAACGCCCTCAAGCTTCTCAACGAGAAGGGAGAGTTCCTTTCCGCTGCCGAAGGCCAGGCCATCCTCGACTGCGCCGAGGCAGGGGAGTTCAATTTTGCCGGAGTGGACGAAATCGGTGTAGTGGAGGAGCGCGATTTTACCGATGAGCATATCGACGCCGTCCTCGCGCTACCCGCCGTCGACGTCGAGGCTATCCGCACCGCCCGTTTCCGCGTCGTCCTCGACGCCATCAATTCAGTGGGCGGCATCATCATGCCCCGCCTCCTGGAGCGCTTGGGTGTGAAGTGCATCGGCATCAACTGCGAGCCTACGGGCGATTTCGCCCATAATCCGGAGCCGCTGCCGCAAAACCTTGTCGACCTTTCCGAAACCGTCGTTCTCGAACATGCCGACCTCGGAATCAGCGTCGACCCCGATGTGGACCGCCTCGCCTTCATCTGCGAAAACGGCGTGCCCTTCGTGGAGGAAAATACCCTCGTGGCCGTTGCCGACTATCTTTTCGCCCGTGCAAATGCCGTAGCCAAGGAAGAAGGCAAGACAATCGAAGAAGTCGTCGCTCCCTATAAACCAGTAGCTTGCAGCAACCTGTCGTCTTCGCGCGCCCTACGCGACGTCGCCGAGTCATATGGCGGACGTTACGAGGCCGCCGCAGTGGGCGAAGTCAACGTTACCACGAAGATGCGCGAGTCCCTCGCCCTTATCGGCGGCGAAGGCAACGGCGGAGTCATCTATCCGGCAAGCCACTACGGCCGCGACGCCATGGTGGGCGTGGCCCTTTTCCTGAGCAGCCTGGCCCACAGGAAGATTTCCGTCTCGGCCCTCAAGGCCTCCCTCCCTCAATACAGCATCGCGAAAAACCGCATAGAGCTGTCCGACAAGTCGCTCATCGACAAGATCCTGACCGAGCTCCAGCGCATCTATGCCTCCGAAGACGTCAACACTCTCGACGGCGTGAAGATCAGCTTCGAAGCCGAGCGCAAGTGGGTCCATCTGCGCCGCTCCAACACCGAGCCCATCATCCGCATCTATGCCGAGGCCCCCACTGCCGAAGCGGCGGAAGCCCTTGCCGCAGAGGTGATTGGCGTAGCCCGCAAGATCATCGGCTGATGTTCAGCTTCCGAACCACTCCGCTGGAAGACCAGCTGGACAGGGCGCTCATGAGCGGCCGCGTAGGTTGTTTCTGCACGCAAAACTGCTGGGACACCTCGCGCGACCGCTATATGTATCAGTTGTTTGCGGAGCGAGGCAACCTCGAGGTCGTCTTCAATCCGCGCGATGCCGAGCTTACCCCTGGCACCAACCACATCGCCTTTGAGCCTGAGCGACTCTCAGGCCTTGCCGCCGTGGTGGTTGAGATCCAGGATGTCGGCTCCCGCTATTTTAACTACACCCGCGACGTTTTCCGTCTGATGACGGTCCTTTCCGGGATGGGGGAGTCTGCTCCGTCGCTGTATGTCGTCGACCACATCAACCCGGCAGGGCGCTTTGTAGAAGGCTCGATTCCGTCGGGCCCGAGCGAAGACTTCGTCCCCAAGGTCGCCCATCGTCACGGCCTCACCCTCGGCGAGCTCTGCAACCTCTACTACAGCGAGATAGGCGCCAAATTCCCCCTGCATGTGATTTCCGCCCTGGCTTCTGACGCCACGCGCCAGCTCATGCCGTGGACCATTGCCCCGGCATCGGACATCCCCGGCATGTTCACCTGCTACATGTACCCCGGCGGCGGCCTGTGGAACAACACGTCCATCACCCCGGCCATCGGTACGGCCCGTCCATACGAATATTTCGGCGCCCCGTTCATCAAGCCCGTGATGGAGGCCCTGCCTGCCCCTGAAGGTGTCCTGATGCGCAATTGCTCCTTCACCCCTTCCGCCGGCCAATACGCCGGAGAGCGATGCTATGGCTATCAGATCATGCTCCAGCCGGGTGCAGAATACCATTCGCTGCTTCACACGCTCCGCCTGATGCGTTACTTCCTGGGCCGCTATTCCCAGTTCGAGATCCATCCCGAGTTCTACCGGAAGCTTGCCGACCCCGTCCTCGCCTCCTACCTCGCCGGCGAAATCTCATTCCAGGACGCCCGCGAACACGTCAAGACCGAAGAGCAGAAATGGATCCGCAAAGCCAAACGCTTCTCCCTCTACGACGACCAGCCTATGAGGATGAAATAAAATCCGGCTTTTCCTTTGCAGATTTGGGAGAAATGCGTATATTTGCAGGCTCAAAAGAGAAATTTTTTATTTAACTATATTATGAAGAAAGGAATTCATCCCGAAACCTACCGTCTTGTAGCTTTCAAGGATATGTCGAACGACACCGTGTTCATCACCCGTTCCTGCGCCACCACCAAGGAGACCCTGAACGTCGATGGTATCGAATACCCCGTCGTGAAGCTTGAGATTTCCAACACGTCTCACCCCTTCTACACCGGCAAAGTCAAGCTCGTGGACACCGCCGGCCGCGTCGACAAATTCTACCAGCGTTACAAGAACCGCCAGAAGTAATCATCTTCTGCGTCAAGATAGGAAAAAGCCCGACTCGAGAGAGCCGGGCTTTTTAATTTGTATGTGCCTTGTCCTTAGACCATCAGGGCGCCTACGAGGCCGAGGATGGCGTAGAACTCAGGAAGGGCGGCGTAGATAAGGGTGTTGGTGAACACGTTGTGGCCCTGGGAGATGCCGACGATACCGTTGGCGCAGACCTGGCCCTGGCGGATAGCCGAGAGCATGCACACCAGACCGACGCTCAGTCCGACACCGAAAACGACTGCGGGGTGTTCGACGACATTTGCGCGCATCATGAAGAATGCGACGAAGCCGTAGATACCCTGGGTGGCGGGAAGGGCGGAGAGCACCATGTAGTTACCGGATCCCTCCGGTTTTTTCTTGAGTGCGCCTTCAGCGGCGTTGCCTGCGATTGTGGTACCGATGGCGGAGCCGATGCCTGCGAGTGCGAGGACGAGTCCAAGTCCGAGATAACCGAGAATAAGTTCCATAGTTTGAAAATAGTTTATTTATTGATTATTATTTCTTTAAAGGGTTGAAATTGCGGCCGTTGCCTTCATATCCGGAATTCTTGAAGAACTCCAGGAAGTTGAGTCGCAGAGGGTGGACGAAAGCGCCCAGGGCGGCCATGGCCACGTTGAGTGTGTGGCCGATAAGGACCACCAGCACGAACGGAATCCACATCACCACGGAGGATCCGTCGCCGAGAATCATCGCCCCGATGTCGTTGAACGCCTTTCCGAGCATGGCGCCGGCAAGGCCGAGGGCATAGAGACGAAGGTAGCTGAGCACGTCGCCGAGAAGGCCCGTAACGGTGTTGTAGGTCTCCCAGAGGCCGGATCCGATGTTGAGCAGCGGATTGCGGTGAAGGTCGTTCAGAAGGAATATGCCCAGGGCGGAAATGACGCCGAGCACTATCACTATCCATTTTGTCAGTTCCTTGTCCAGCACGCCGGCGAGGGCGAACGCTCCCACGATGACGCCGCCGACAATCAGCAGGGTCCATCCCCATGTGCCGAGGCTGTTAAGGAAGCCCTTGGTGCGGGTTTCGTGGATGGTCTTGACTACCATTGCGAGGCAGATGTGGACGACGCCGACGACCAGCGCCAGCACCATCGTGCCATCGTATCCGGCAATCTTCTCTGGGAGGAAAATGCCCTTGATGGGAGCGAACATGCTCCACTTGGCGATGTCCATCGAGAAGAAGGTGTGGAACAGGAAACCGATCACCGTGGTTCCGATGCCGAGCGTGACGACAAGCGGGGAAAGGTCCTTGAAGCTGTCCACCTTTTTCAGCAGCAGGCCTATGGCGATGAGCACGAGGCCGTAGCCGCAGTCGCCCATGCAGAAGGCGAAGAACAGCAGGAAGAACACCGCGATGAACGGTGTGGGGTCGAAACCGTCGTAGGCCGGGCGGCCGTACATGTCGGTAAGAACCTCGAACATCCGGACGAAACGGTTGTTTTTCAGCTTGATGGGAGGATTGTCCTCCACTTCGGCCGGGTCGGCGACGTAGAATACACCGAGGGCGTCGAGGCATTCCTTGACCGATTTTTCATCTTCCACGGGGGCGTAGCCGACCATGGTGACGATGCGGTCCTGGGCCGCTGTTTCGGCGGAGAGGCCGGCAAGGTAGCGGTCGAGGTCGCCGAGCTGGGCGCTGCATGCCGCCTCGAGTTCGGAGGCACGGTCTTTTATTCCGGCCGCCTCGGCGAGCATTGCTTTCCTGTCGGAGTCTATCTTTTCCAGGCGGGCTTCCACCTCGGAGGCGGAAACTTTCGGCGCGGGTACTTCGCCGGGGAGATTGTCTTCTCCCGCAACGACGAACCAGACCTTTCCGCTTTCACGGGCTATAACCTCTACGGCAGACTCTTCCGACCATTCGGGACGGAAGGACTTTTCGATGAGGATATGGAAATGGACGGCTGCGCCGGCATCGGATAGCTTGGCGAGTGTCTCGGGGCTGAATTCGCCCCAGGGACGCACCGCGGCAAGCTCGCGCTCTGCTGCTTTGCGGTCGTCGGCATTGGCCGAAAGGCGCTCCAGGATGGCTGCAGCGGCCTTTTCGTCATCGCCTTGGGCCGGCGTCGAGGCAGTGCCTTCGGGAATTTCGACCTTGTCGAGGGATGCTAGAAGCGTCCGGTATTTTTCGGCGCGGGCCAGCATCGCAGCACTCCGTTCGTCAACGGGCTTGACGCTGCGGGTGATGTCCACCAGGCCAAGGTCCTGGAGCTTTTCCAGGAAGCCTTCTTCTTCTCCGCGAAGGAGAATGAAGGCGTAGCGGGTCATTTTTCCTATCATACGGCGGAGGCCTCCTCTTCCTCGGCGTGGCGCTGCTTGACTATCTTGCTGGAAGCTTTCGAGAGGTTTTCCTCGTCTTCCATGTAGCGTTTGATCTTGCGTATGGCTTCCTTGTAACCCGGAATCTGCACCTTCTCGTAGAGATTGACCTTCTGGGTGGTCTTTTTGCGCTGGAATTCCAGTATCCTGGCGCATTCCTTCCAGACTTCCGACTCTATGCCGAGGCGGCTCAGTTCCTGGAGGATGCGGACGCCGTCGGCATACCAGGCCGGTTTGACGAAGGCGTTGAATGGCAGGATCTCGTAGTGGATATCCCCGAGGGCGGGAACCTTCACGCCGGCCACCTTGGCCGTGTAGAGGTCGACGTCCGTGATGCGGATGAGGCCCGGCTGGAACTCGTTCCAGAGGGCGGCGAGATAGTCGTAGCGTTGCAAGGAGGCTTCAAGGTCAGCAAGAACGCGCTCCGAACGTTCCTTGGCCTTGCGCACCTCAAGCCGCAGGGCGCTCTCCTTGTTCTGCAAGGTGGGGAGGGCGTTCTGCCGTATCTTGAGCTGCTTGCCAAGATTGTTCAGGGCCGTTTTGTTGTATTGAAACTTGATGGCCATTATGCTTTCCAGTATTTTTCGATAAGGGCGTTCTTGATACCGGTCTCGGACTTGGAGAAGTATTTGCCGAAGAGCTCCCAGGCCGTGTCAAGCATCTGTTCGATCTTGATGTTGACATCGATGGAGAGGAGCCTCGTGGCGTATTCCTTGGCGTAGGCGAGGCAGCGGTGGTCGTAGTCCGACAGGTCGAATCCGTTTTCCAGCTTGGTCTTGGCGTTCTGGGCGTCGGCGTAGAGACGGACGCCTGCGTTCATGACCTGGCTATGGTCTTCGCGGGTCTGCTTGCCCTGGACGAGCTGCTTGAGTCGCGAAAGGCTGCGGAACGGGTCGATGATGACCTTGCCCGAGTCGGCGTCGGCGCGAAGGAACAGCTGGCCTTCGGTGATGTAGCCCGTGTTGTCAGGGATGGCGTGGGTGATGTCGCCGTCGTTGAGGGTCGTGACCGCGATGATGGTGATGGAGCCGCCGGAAGGCAGCTGGACGGCCTTTTCGTAGATCTTGGCGAGGTCGGAATACAGCGAGCCCGGCATGGAGTCCTTCGAAGGAATCTGGTCCATACGGTTCGAGACGATCGAGAGGGCGTCGGCGTAGAGGGTCATGTCGGTGAGGAGCACCAGCACTTTCTCGTTCTTGTCGGCGGCGAAGTATTCGGCCGCGGTCAGGGCCATGTCGGGGATGAGCAGACGCTCCACCGGAGGCTCTTCGGTCGTGTTGACGAAGGAGATGATCTTGTCAAGGGCGCCTGCGGCCTCGAAGCTGTGACGGAAGAAAAGGTAGTCGTCGTTGGAAAGACCCATGCCGCCGAGGATGATCTTGTCGACGTCGGCGCGCAGGGCCACATCGGCCATTACCTGGTTGTAGGGCTGGTCAGGGTCGGCGAAGAAAGGAATCTTCTGGCCGGAGACCAGGGTGTTGTTGAGGTCGATGCCGGCGATACCGGTCGGGATCAGCTGGGAAGGCTGGCGGCGCTTGTAGGGGTTGACGGAAGGACCGCCGATCTGACGCTCCTCGCCTTCGACCTCGGGGCCGCCGTCGATAGGATGGCCGTATGCGTCGAAGAAGCGGCCGGACAGCTGCTCGCTGACCTTAAGGGTAGGCGGAGCTCCGAGGAAGATGATTTCCGCATCGGTGGGGATGCCTTCCGTGCCGGAGAATACCTGGAGGGTAACGACTTCGCCTTTGATGCGCACGACCTGCGCGAGGCGGCCGTGTACGACTGCCAGCTCATCGTTCGCTACGCCGGAGGCCTTCAGGGAAACGGTCGCCTTGGTGATGGCCTCGAGCTGTGTGTAGATTTTCTGGTATGCCTTAGTTGCCATTTTCTTCGAGCATTTTATTGAGTTCTGCCAGATAGGACTCGAAGCTGTCGCTGTGGAACTCGGAGTAGTTCATCTGGCGGATGGTGTTGATCATGTTCTTGAAGTATTCGCGGCACTTCTCGAAATCGGGGAAGTCGAAATCGCGGTCGCAGATGCCGAGCAGGATGTCCAGCATGAATTTCTGGCGCTCGATGGGGCAGAGGCTGTCCACCGGGTCGAAGGCGTCCTGCTGGAGGAAGCAGAAGTCGATGAGCTCGCTCTTCCAGAAGGTTACGTGGTAGCTCATCGGCACGCCGTCGTCGCCCAGGATGTTGATCTGGTCGGCGGCTTCGCGTCCGCGGCGGACGATGTTCTTGGCCTTGGCGATGTTGTCGACCCAGCCCTTTTCGACGGTCTCGTCGAGGAATGCCTTGATTTCAGGATATTCCAGGTATTTCGAGTAGGAGTCGATGGGGTTGACGGCCGGGTAGCGCTTCTGGTCGGCGCGGTTCTGTTCGAGGGCGTAGAAGCAGCGGGCGGCCTTCTTGGTCGACTCGGTGACGGGCTCCTTGAGGTTGCCGCCGGCAGGGGACACCGTCCCGATGAAGGTTACGGCGCCGGTCTGGCCGTTGTTGAGCACCACCATGCCCGCACGGGCGTAGAAGTTGGAGATGATGGCGGACAGGTCGACCGGGAATGCGTCGGCGCCGGGGAGCTCTTCCATACGGTTGCTCATCTCGCGAAGGGCCTGTGCCCAACGGGAGGTGGAGTCGGCGAGCAGGAGGCAGCGCAGACCCATGGCGCGGTAGTATTCGCAGATGGTCATGGCCGTGTAGACGGAAGCCTCGCGGGCCGCGACAGGCATGTTGGAAGTGTTGCAGATGATGGTTGTACGCTCCATCAGGTGACGTCCGGTGTGGGGGTCGATGAGCTCGGGGAACTCAGTGAAGATTTCGACGACCTCGTTGGCACGTTCGCCGCAGGCTGCCATCACGATGACGTCGGCCTCGCCCTGCTTTGCGATGGCGTGCTGGAGAACGGTCTTGCCGCAGCCGAAAGGTCCGGGGATGAAGCCCGTGCCGCCTTCGGCGATGGGGTTGAATGAGTCGATGACGCGGACGCCGGTCTCCATGATCTTCTGCGGGCGCGGTTTCTCGCGATATGCCTTCACGGCCACCTTGACGGGCCATTTCTGCGTCATGGTGACGGGAACGTCTTCGCCCTGGGCGTCGGTGAGGACGGCGATTACGGTGTCGACGTTGTATGAGCCGGCTTCCTTGACGGTCTTGACCGTGTATTCACCATTGAAGGAGAACGGGACCATGATCTTGTGGGGCAGCCAGCCTTCCTTGACCTCGCCGAGCCAGTCGGCGGCGGTCACCTTGTCGCCGGGCTTGGCGATGGGGGTGAAATCCCAGAGTTTCTCGCGGTTGAGGGGGTCGGTGTATTCGCCTCTGCGGAGGAAGACGCCTTCCATGGTGGTGAGGTCGTTCTGCAGACCGTCGTAGACGCTCGAGAGCAGGCCGGGGCCCAGGGTGATTTCAAGCATCTTGCCTTCGAAGGTGACCTTGTCGCCGCCACGGAGGCCGCGGGTGCTTTCAAACACCTGAATCTGGGCGTTTTTGCCGTTTACCTTGATGACCTCGGCCATCAGGGAATCGGACCCCAGGGTGATGTAGCAGATCTCGTTTTCAGCCACCGGCCCGTCTACCCTGACGGTCACCAGGTTGGAAACGATGCCTGTAACGATTCCAGTAGTTTTTGCCATATTCTTTTGTTTGTTGTTATCCGTTGTATTCCACGCCTTTGAATGTGCCGCGCACCTCGGAGACCAGTTTGCGGAAGAGTTCGCGTCCGGTCCCGGCGTCGAGCGAGAGCCAGCGGTCCACTATGTGGAGTTTGGCCAGGTAGGCCAGCACCGCCGTTATGTCGAAATAGTGGAAGGTGGCGAGGCTGTCGACCTTGGCCCAGACGATTTCGTCGAGAGCCCTCTCGCGGGAGAGAAGGTCGTCCTGGTCCAGGGCCGCCTGTACGGCCGCTTCCTCCTCGAATTCGCCGCCGGTGAAGCGGTAGCCGTCGATGTCGACGTCGGTGTCGTCTTCCGAGCCGAGGCCGGTCATGACGTCGAGCTCGGCGTCACGTCCCAGAGCCTTGTTGAGGAAGCGGACCTTGGCGTTGCGGAGGTTGAGGTCGAAGCGGAAGTATTCCCTGAGAAAAGGGAGCTTGTGCCTGAGCGCGCCGGCGTAGAAGTCTTCCGTGAGGGAAGCCTCGTCGAAGCCGCGGAGCAGGTCGTCAACCAGGGCGCCGTCCTTTTCGGAAAGATTGCCCCGGATTTCATCCACGACGGTCCCGTAGCCTTTGCCGCTCTCGTAACGGTAGTCGAGAGTGAGCCAGGGGAGGCCGGAGATGATATATTCGAAATTGCTCATCGTCCTATCCGAACAGGAGTTTCTTGGTTGCGGGACGCAGATAGCTGCTGATAAGGTCGCTGAAGGTCTCGTCGGTCATGCTGACGAACCAGCCGCCGTCCTTGGGACCGATGGTGAAGCCTCCGGAAATCTTCTTGGAGAAGGTGGCCTGGACCTCGGAACCGAGCACCTTGCCGAGCTGGTTCTTTACGAAGGGCTCCAGAGCGGCCTGCATCGAGGCGGGGAGGACCAGGGAAAGGTCGGTTGCGCCTTCCGCGCTGAATTTCTGTGCCACGGCGGTGATGATGCCCTGGACGAATTCGGGAGCCGTCATGGCGTCCTTGACCTGGGTGTCGGAGAGTTTGGCGACTACCAGGTTTTCAATGTCCTGCCGCGTTGCGAGAAGGCTCTGGGAGGCAGCCATCTTGAGGTCGCTTTCGATTTTGGTCTTGTAGTCGAGGGCTTCCGCCTTGGCGCTTTCGACGATGTCGCGGGCTTCCTTGCGGGCCTGGTCGAGGATTTGACGGGCTTCTTCGCGGGCTTTGCCGAGGATTTCCTCGCCCTCGGCCTGTCCCTTGGAAAGACCTTCCTGATAGAGTCGGTCAGTCAATTCTTGCAGTTTTGTCAGCATATCGTGTAGAATGATTATAATCTGCTAATTTATTATCGCGTAAAGTTACAATTTTTCGGGCGCATTACCAAAAATATAATGCGCCTAAAGTCTAATTTTCCGTGAATCAGGGAGGTGTGGCCGGACTATTCTTCCGTGGATTCAGCTTCGGCGGGAATACAAAGCGACTGACGTACAATCGTTTCGCTCACTCCGCGGCGTGCTGCGTACAAAACCAGCTGTGCCGGGGAAATCTGTCCCGTTTCGAAGCGTGCAGGGTAGCGCTGTATGGTCACAAGGCCGTAGGCTGTTCCGTCTTCGGGCTCGAAACCGGGGGTAAGTATGGACGCGATATCCTTGCGGAGGGAACGGTCGGGGCATGTCGGGGTCCCCGCTTCGACTATGCTGACGGAGAAGTCGGCGGGCACTTTGCCCTGCTGGCGCAAGATTGCCGAGAGGCTGTTGCAGATGCCGTTGCGCAGCGCGATGCGGACCTTGTCGTCCACCGGACCGTGAGTGCCGGAAAGGCGCACCGAATAGAAGCCGACAGGCCCCATGAACGCCTGGGTGATGTGAGGAACGAAGTCGGCGAGGGAAAACTTTCCGCGGAGGCCGTTGATCTGCGAGACCTTCTCCTGCCGGAGCATGGGAAGGGACACCGTGGACCCGTCGGGAAAACGGGCCTGCAAGCAGTCATCTTCCGAAAACGCCTGGCAGAAACGGGTCTGTACCAGTGCCTTGACCTGCTGGTCGCGCAGCAGCGCCTCCGTTTTCGACCTTATGCTGTCGAGCATCGATTTTTCCTTTCCGCCCCTTGGCAGGCGCTTGTTTCTCTTGGACCGCGAGGGGTTCAGCTCCCGGAGGACGCCCTTCCAGTCTATGGCGTCGAAAATGGGCTTGGAACCTATCTGGAAGGTACTTGGCGACGGAACTCCGTCTTTCGCGTCGATATAGTGGCGGGAGCGGAATACGGACTGACCCTTGCCAGGACGTTCGCCATAGCCGGCATGGCGCAGCTGGTCGCGGACTTCCGTCAGATGGTGGCCGAGCGATTCGTCCTTGCGGAAGCGCTCCGGGTCGCGGCTCAGCCTGAGGGCCTTGGACTGGACGTCATCCGCGGTGGCGGCATGGAACACGTTGGCATATCGCGGCACCAGCTGCAGGACTGTGTGGAGGGAATCGGAGCCGCGTCCCGTCACCATGAGGGGCGTGTCGGACCCGGCCTTTGCGAGCTCGTCGCAGAGCATTTCCGCCTGCCAGAGCAGCTCAGGAGACCATCCGCACAGGCAGAAGAGGTCGGCTTTCATGCGGGCGGTTTGTGCAAATCCGGTGATGATTTTAGGCCCGTCGACAGAGTATCCGGCAAGTGTCAGGGAAGTTGCGGTGAGCCAGGCGTCGCGCCCCTGACGCTCTCCGCGCGGGGTGACGAGTATGGCGTGGCGCTGCTTGGGCGCGTCGACGCGCTGTTGGACCTGCGTAGTCTCTTCGGTCAGGGCAGTTGCGGTGGCGCATACGTGTGCGGGAGTCGTCCCTGCGCCGCATGCCGAAATGCCGACCAAACCGCCTTCAGATATCTTCAGGAGCGTGTGTGCGGCCTGCTCCGGGCGGTCTTCGTAGTTGGAATGACCCGACTGAACGGTGACGTCAGGGCAGCAAACCCGACGGCAGGAGAAAAGCTTGGACGAGGCCTTGAGGAGGCTCCGCATCCAGTCTATCTTGCACGGCCCTTCAAATCCGAAACCCACGAGGGTAATGCCTTGAAGCAGCGCCGCGTATTCCTGCAGGGCGCGCGGGGAGATGGGGTTGCCGTAGCGGTCGATAGGGTCGACGGTCACTATAAGTGGAAGGCGCTTCCGGCCCATTCGGGCATATGCCTCGAGAAATGCGCGGAGGGTTGCCGCATCGCCGACGCGGCCGAGCCAGAAGCAGTCGACGCCGCCTTCAGCGAGGGCTGTCAGCTGCCTGTAATATGCCTTTGAGACGTCTTTTGCCGTGGGGCTGCCCGGAAAACGCGGGGCGATGTCGAGAGAGACCGTGGTGGTGCCTAGCGTTCCCGCTACGCGGATATGACGCAGTGGGAGGTCGAGCCCTTCTTGAGAGCGTGCCTTGTCATGCTCCTCTGTCAATAGCTGGTTTTCGGCATCGGCGACTTTCCTGGCGATCCTGGCGCCCTGGAGGGCCATTTCGTCAGCCACGTCCTCAAGGCCGTAGCATGATTGGGTGAGACTGTCGCAGCGGTAGGTGTTGGTGCGGATGATGTCGGCTCCGGCGTCGATATACTCCTTGTGCATCGCGGCCACCCTCTCGGGAGCCGTGAGGTTGAGTACGTCGAGGTTGCCGCGCAGTTCGGTCTTGGAATCAGCGAAACGCTTTCCCCTGAACACTGCTTCTCCGGCAAAGGGAGGCCCTCCCGGGGCTCCGTCCGCTATCCAAATCCTTTCCGCTTCGACGCCCGCCATAAATTATTGCAACTGATATACTTGCTTGCGTACTTCGGCCGCCCATTCCGCCGGTTTGCGGCTGGAGTCGAAGGTCTGCCAAGGGATGGGCTCGCCGAGCACCAGGCGGAAATGTTTGCCGCTCGTGCGGTACATCTCGTCCGGCAGCAGGGCCATCGCTATGGGGAACTTGATGCCCAGGAAGCGGGCGATGCGGTCGACGGTGTAGAAGCGGCGAGAATTCTCTCCTATGAAGTGCATGGGGACGACATCCCTCTGATACTGAACGCTTTTGCGGATGAAGGACTTGCCCCATTCGCGGTCCTGAATGACGCCGTCGTATTTTCTCGAAACCTGTCCGGCGGGGAAAATGACAACTTGGTTGTCAGACGAGTAGATGGCGTCGGTGTCGGCGGAAAGGTTGCGGCTCTGGCCACCGACCTTGTTGACGGGGACGAACATTTCGTCCAGGCCCTTTATCGCCATAAGGAAGTCGTTGACCTGTATGCGCAGGTTGGTGCCGTAGCGGGCGCGGCCCAGGGCCGCGATTATCGCCATGGCGTCGAGACCGCCCAGCGGATGGTTGCAGGCGAATGTGTAGCGTCCTTCCTCGGGAATCCGGTCCAGACCCTCGGTGCTTATCGTGACGTTGCAGTATTTCAGGAGCTCTTCGGCGAACTCGACTCCCTCGTAGCCCCTGCGGGCGAATTCGTTGAGCCAGTCCTGGTGGATTATCTTCTCCAGGAGGCGAACCACGAATCCGGGAAGTTTGATGTTCTTGCTGCGCAGGATGCCGGCAAGATCGATGCGGAAAGCCTTGCTCATAATATGGACAGAAGTTGGAATATCAAGAGTCCCAGATAGTTGCCTATGGCATAACCGACGATGCCTATGGTCAGGCCGGGAAGGAGGACGTTGCGGTTTTTCATCGCCGCGGCGATCATCGGCACGAAGGGCGGGGAGTTGATATAGGTAACGCTCGTAATGACCATTGTGTCGGCGTCGATCTTCAGCAGCTTCGCAAAGAGCATGTGGAGCAGCAGCGACCCGAAGACGATCAGGGTGATGTAGCCCAGGATACCCACGCTGCCGGTGAAATCTATTTTGCTCAGATCGGCCATCGAGGCTACAACGAGGCTGAATATATAAATAAGATACATGCCTATGTCGTAGCTGTATTTGAGATTGCGGACGGGCTTTATGAAAGACGCTCCGATGCCGAGGGTGGTCAGCATCAGGATGAAGATCATCATGAAGATATCTGACTCTACGGCCTTGTCGATCAGCGTTGCGACGCCGAAAGATACCGCGAAAACGGCGATGGTAAGACCGAAGGATGCTGCTGCGCTCTTAAGCCCGGCGGCGGTGAAGAGGCCCTTGTAAGGGTTTTCATTGGCCTTTGCGACTTCCTGTGCGAGCACGGCCTCATCTTCGGCCGAGGCTGTCTGCAAGGTCTTGACGGGCAGGAATTTGCGGAAAATCTTGATGCCCACCGAGACGAGGAACATCAGGTAGGTGAAGCACACTATCATGTCGAAGGTGTTGGCGAGGACGAAAGTCTCCTCGGGCACTCCGAGCATTTTCTGTATCGATGCCATGTTGACCGTGCCGCCGGTGTAGGAGCCGGTCAGCATGCCGCCGACCCTGGCCGCGAACTTGGGATCGGTGTCGGAGACGATCATCTTGCCGAAAACCAGGTAGCCGACCACCAGCGCTATCACCACGGCCACCAGGCCCGAGATCATGCTCAGGAGCTGGTCGCGGGTGTCGCTCTTGCGGAAAACGCAGCCGAAGAGCATGAGCGGGATGGCCAGTGGCACCATTATGTTGTTGAGCATGTTCTGGACCTTGGGCATTTCCTCGGGGAAGAGGGGGATGCCAAGCAGGCCGAGGTTGCCGATTGCGGCGCCGACGAAGTACAGGGTCACGATGGGACCGAGTTTGTCAAGCCATGCATACCTCCGGCACAGGCGCAGTACCAGGGCCGGCAGCAGGAGGAACATCGCTACGAGCAGGATGGTTTTGACAATTGACATGGTTCAGGTTTTTAGTTTCTATCCGAGGAAACTCAGTAGGATACCGGCGGCTACGGCCGAGCCGATGACTCCGGCCACGTTGGGGCCCATGGCGTGCATGAGAAGGTGGTTGGACGGGTCGATTTCGCGTCCGACGACTTCGCTCACGCGCGCGCTGTCGGGCACGGCGCTGACCCCGGCATTGCCGATGAGGGGATTGATTTTCTTTGCCGGATTCTTGATGAAAAGGTTCATCAGCTTGACGAACAGGACGCCGCAGGCCGTTGCGATGACAAAGGACAGAAGGCCCAGTCCGAATATTTTCAAGGATTTGAAGCTCAAGAATTTGTCTGCCTGGGTGGAGGCGCCGACGGTAAGGCCGATGAGGGTTGTGACCACGTCGATGAGCGGACCGCGGGCCGTTTCGGCAAGACGCCGGGTTACGCCGCTCTCCTTGAGGAGGTTGCCGAAGAACAGCATGCCCAGGAGGGGCAGGCCGCTGGGAACGATGAAAGCGGTGATGAGGAAGCCAACGATGGGGAAGATGATCTTTTCCTTCTGGCTCACAACGCGCGGGGCGGGCATCTTGATGCGACGCTCCTTGTCGGTGGTAAGGAGGAGCATGATGGGCTTCTGGATAACCGGGACCAGGGCCATGTAGGAATAGGCGCTGACGGCAATGGCGCCCATCAGGTCCGGAGCCAGCTTCGACGACAGGAAAATGGCCGTAGGACCGTCTGCGCCGCCGATTATGCCGATTGCGCCGGCCTCATTGGGCATGAAGCCCATGGTCAGGGCGAGAAGGTAGGCTCCGAAGATGCCCATCTGGGCCGCCGCGCCGATGAGGATGAGCCGCGGCTGCGAAATCAGGGCCGAGAAATCGGTCATCGCTCCGATGCCCAGGAAGATAAGGGGCGGATACCAGCCCTGCTTGACACCCTGGTAGAGGATGTTGAGCACGGAACCGTCTTCATACACTCCGATATTCAGTCCGGGGAACATCGGGATGTTGCCGATGACCATGCCGAATCCGATGGGCACCAGCAGCATGGGCTCCCATTCCTTGACTATGGCAAGGGTGATGAACACCAGTCCGATGGCTATCATCACCAGGTTTTGCCACGCACAGTTGGCCACGCCGGTGTATTCCCAGAACTGCTGGAGACTGCTGATGATTTGTTCCATATCCTTACGCGATGGTCACGATATCGGCACCTTCCAGCACGGAATCGCCCTTGGAGACGTGTACGGCGGTGATTGTGCCGTCGACTTCGGCAGCGATTTCGTTTTCCATTTTCATGGCCTCGATGACGGCGACCTTCTGTCCGGCCTTGACCGCCTGGCCTTCCTTGACGGCGACCTCGATGATGACGCCGGGAAGGGGAGAGACGACCTTGCGTCCGGGGCCTGCGGGCTTGGCCGCTGCGGGGGCGGGAGCGGCTGCGGGGGCTGCCGCCTGAGGGCTTGCGACCTTGGGAGCGGGCGCGGGAGCTGCTGCGGAAGCGGGAACTTCGCCGAGTTCCACCTCGTACTGGGCACCGTTGACGGTCACGGTGGCGTTGTTTCCTTCGATGGCGCCGATTGTGACCTGATAGTCTTTACCGTTGATTTTGAATGAGTATGTTTTCATGTTGACGGATTATCTTGGGAGTTTTCTGAAATTGAGGGATTTGTCGTTCCATGCCGACTCTTTCGGACGGATGGTCAGTACGAAGCTTTCGGCGTCGTGGACGGAATCGTTCAGGTACAGGTGGATGGCCATGGCGATGGCCGCGTAGGTGTCGCCGTCCTGTTCCATGTCGAGGGCCATTGCGATTGCAGCGGCCACTTCACCGTCGGCCTTGGCGGGCTTTGCGGCCTTTTCCTTCGGCTTCCGGGGAGAGAACAGCGTGGCGAAGAAGAACCACAGCAGGGCCAGGGCGCTGAATACGACTGACACGGAAACAACCGAGAGAATGAAGCCGTGAGGGTCTTTGCGGGCCATTATCTGGCCTTTCGTCTCGGAGTCGGTGTCTTTGTTGACCATGGCCGGGGACGGTATCGAAGGCTCCGCGACCACTTCGAAGATCTTTTCCCTGATGTCGACCGGTTTCTTCATGACCGACTTCCCGGCGGGCATGTCCGCGGGAACGTGCAGGGAATCAACCACCGTGCGGCCGTCGTTGCTGACAAGGTAGACGGTCGCGCCGGGACGAAGGGTGAATCCGGCGTAGTAGGTGCCTTCGGCGCCATTGCCGGAGGCGTAGAAGATGACGCTCTGGCGCGGCCCAAGCTGCGTGGCCCTGTCCCAGGAGGGTATGGGGCTCTTTTTCAGGTTGGAAGGGTCGTCGGTCAGGAAGCATCCGCCGTAGTTTACGGTGCCGGTCGAGGTGTTGTAGAGCTCGATCCACCCCGAGCGGCGTCCGTAGCCGTCCATGAGCGAAGTGCTGTCGGGAGTCGGCATCACCTCAGCCACTATGAGGTCGCGGACGTTCTGCGCCCTCAGACTCAGCACCGAAGCCAGAAGGCCGGCGACAAGTAGTGAAAGGCGTTTCATCACAGCGGCAGGTTGTCGTGTTTGCGGGCCGGGGCATCCTGGCGTTTGCCGCGCAGCTGTTCAAGGGCGCGGATAATGCGGAAGCGGGTGTTGCGGGGCTCTATCACATCGTCGATATAGCCCTTCTGGGCAGCCTGGTAGGGGTTGCTGAAGAGGTCGACGTATTCTTTCTTCTTCTGTTCGAAAATCTCGGCGGCATGTTCGGGATCGGCCTTCAGGTCCTTGGCGTAGAGGACGTTGACCGCGCCGTCGGCTCCCATTACTGCGATTTCCGCGGAGGGCCAGGCGTAGTTGATGTCGCCGCGCAGCTGCTTGCAGCTCATCACGATGTGGGAGCCACCGTAGGATTTCCTGAGCGTGACGGTCACCTTGGGGACGGTGGCTTCGCCATAGGCGTAAAGGAGCTTGGCCCCGTTGGTGATGACAGCGCCGTATTCCTGCTGGGTGCCGGGAAGGAAGCCTGGCACGTCGACAAGCGTCACCAGTGGGATGTTGAAGGCATCGCAGAAGCGCACGAAACGGGCTCCCTTGCGGGATGCGTTAATGTCGAGGACGCCTGCGAGCACCTTGGGCTGGTTGGCCACGATGCCAACGCTGCGGCCGTTCATGCGGGCAAACCCTACGATGATGTTGCGGGCGAAGTCGCGGTGGACCTCAAGGAAGCGGCCGTCGTCGACGATGCTGCCGATGACCGAGTACATGTCGTAGGCCTGGTTGGGGTTGTCGGGGATTATTTCGTTGAGGAAGTCGTCTACCCTGTTGTAGGGGTCGGAAGTGGGAACTTCGGGGGCTTCCTCGCGGTTGTTCTGGGGGATGTAGGAAAGGAGTTCGCGCAGGGTTGCAATGCCTTCCTGCTCGCTTTCAGCGGCAAAATGGGCCACGCCGCTCTTGGCCGAATGGACTCCAGCGCCGCCGAGCTCTTCCTGGCTCACTTCCTCTCCGAGCACGCTCTTTACGACGGCCGGGCCGGTAAGGAACATGTAGGAGGTGTTTTTGACCATCAGGGTGAAGTCGGTCAGGGCGGGGGAGTAGACAGCTCCGCCGGCGCAGGGGCCGAAGATGCCCGAGAGCTGGGGGATGACGCCCGAGGCGAGGATGTTGCGCTCGAAAATCTCGGCGTAGCCCGCCAGGGCGTCGATGCCTTCCTGGATGCGTGCGCCGCCGGAATCGTTAAGACCTATGCAGGGAGCCCCGGCGCGAAGGGCCATGTCCATTACCTTGCAGATTTTTTCGCTCATGGTCTTGGACAGGGAGCCGCCGCTGACGGTGAAATCCTGGGCGTAGACATATACGATGCGGCCGTCGATGGTGCCGCAGCCGGTTACGACGCCGTCTCCGTCGAAGTGCTGCTTTTCCATTCCGAAGTTGGTGCAGCGGTGCTGGACGAACATGTCGAATTCTTCGAAAGATCCTTTGTCCAGAAGGAGCGACAGGCGCTCGCGTGCCGTCAGTTTGCCTTTCTGATGCTGGGCCTCGATGCGTTTGGCCCCTCCGCCAAGCCGCGCTGCAGCGCGGCGTTCCACGAGTTTTTTGATGTTATCCTGCTGGATACTCATAAAAGGTGGTTTAGATTGTTATAACTCGCAAATATAAGCATAATTTGCGTTTAAACCATAAAAAAGAGGACGACTGTTCCGGTCGTCCCCTTTATCGCTGAATTCCGAGCGCCCCTTATTCGGGCTTCATCGTGGTGTAGACGTTGGTCACGTCCTCGTCGTCTTCGAGCAGGCCGGTGAGCTTGTCGAGGGTGGCGCGCTGCTCGGGCGTAACGTCTTTGAGGTCGACGTTGGGGATGCGCTCGAAACCGCCGGAGATGAGGTCGTAGCCGTTTTCCTCGATGAATTTCTGGATTGCTCCGTAGGCTGTGTAGTCGCCGTAGATGTTGATTTCGACGGTCACGTTTTCATCTTCGTCTTCGACTTCCTGCTTGAATACTTCTTCAGCGCCGTAGTCGATGAGCTCGAGCTCGAGTTCGTCGACGTCGATGGGCTTTGCAGGGTCTTCCTTGATGCGGAAAACGCACTTGTGGTCGAACATGAAGGCAACGCTGCCGCTGGTGCCGAGGGAGCCGCCGCACTTGGTGAAGTAGCTGCGGACGTTGGCGACTGTGCGGGTGTTGTTGTCGGTCGCGGCTTCTACGAGGTAGGCGATGCCGTAGGGGCCGTAGCCTTCATAGACGAGCTCCTTGAAGTCGCCGAGGGTCTTGTCGGTCGCCTTCTTGATGGCGCGCTCGATGTTTTCCTTGGGCATCTGTTCGGAGCGGGCCTCGGCCATGAGGGCGCGCAGACGCGGGTTGCCGGTTACGTCGGGACCGCCGTTCTTGACGGCGATGGTGATTTCCTTGCCGAGCTTGGTGAAGACGCGGGCCATGTGGCCCCAGCGCTTCAGCTTGCGCTCCTTTCTGAATTCAAATGCTCTTCCCATGATTACTGCGCGTTTTCGATCCTGGCGATATACTTGTCGATGTCGTATCCTTCCATGGACTGGGGATACTGGTCCTTGATTTTCTTGTAGAAGGCAAGGGCCTTGGCGCTTTCGCCCATTTCCTCGCTGAGGACTCCGGCGCGGAAGAGATAGGAGGCGGCGAACTGGTTGTCGGCCTTGGCGGCTGCTTTTTCGTAGCAGGCGAGGGCTTCGGCGTTCTTTTCAAGGGCTACGAGGGCGTCGCCGCATGCGGACAGGGCGCGGGCGGCCATGATGGGCTCTTTGCCTTTGTATTTCTTAAGGTAGGAAACGGCCTGTTCGTAGTTGCCGAGCTCGAGCTCGCACTCTCCCGCGTAGAGGAAAGCGGCTGCGCCGGCCTTGCTGCCGTAGTCGGCGATGATCTGCTCGAAGCCGAGGACGTTGCCGTCTCCCTTGAGCGCGAGCTCGTATTCGCCGTTGCGGAAGGAAGCCTCGGCCGGGTACATCTGATTGCGGGCTTCGGCTTTCTTGGGCTGGACGTAGAAGTGCTGGACGGCCAGGACGATGGCGCCGACCACTACGATGGCTGCGAGGCAGCCCCAGATGAACTTACCGTTTTCATTGAAGAAGGTCTCGATGGCGGAAACGCGTTCTTCCACCTTTTCCTGCTGGAGCTTTTCCTGCTCCTTGAGATTGTCTTTTGCCATATTTCTGTATTTGTTATTATTCTTCTTGGCGCTAATAGCCTGCAAATATAGCAAAATTTGCCGGAATCTCCAATTGTGTTCCCATTTTCTGCGTCCCGTTGCTCATTTGCGCTTTTTTGATTAATTTTGCACTGCTATGGCCCTGATGGAGAAAATAGTGGTTCAGGATTTCCGGAACATCGCCCTGGCGGAACTCTCGTTCTCGCCCAATGTCAACTGTATATCAGGCAATAACGGCGAGGGAAAGACCAACCTCATAGACGCCGTCTACTATCTCTCCATGACCAAGAGCGCCTTCAGCCCTTCCGACCGCTACTGCTTCCGCCATGGGACCGAGCGTTTCTCCCTGGCCGGGACTTACGCCATGGGCGGCGGCCTTTCTTCCCGCTTTTCGCTGCGGGTCGAGGCCGGCGGGCAGAAGAAGCTCCGCCGCGACGACAAACCCGTCGACCGCATCTCCGACCATATCGGCACCCTGCCGGTCGTGCTCGTATGCCCTTCCGACGGTTCCCTTGTCAGCGAGTCGGGCGAGGAGAGGCGCCGTTTCCTCAATGCCGTCCTCTCCCAGATGGACAGGGAATACCTCTCGGCCATGCAGCAATACAACCGGCTCCTGGCCCAGCGCAACGCCGTCCTCAAGGCCGACCGCGCCGACGACGGGCTGCTGGAGGTGCTCGACCTTCGCATGGACGCTGTCGCGTCCCGCATCTACGAACGCCGCGCCGGCTTCGTCAAGGAGCTTGAGCCTGTGCTTGCGCGTTACTATGCCCTCCTTTCCGGCGGGCAGGAGACGGTGTCGGTATCGTACAGGTCCGACCTCGAAAAAGACTCCCTGGCCTCCTTGCTTGCATCTTCGCGGGAAAAGGACAAGATTCTCCGGTTCACTTCCTGCGGGCTCCAGCGCGACGACATCCTCTTCGACATGGAAGGCCATCCGATACGCCGCTGCGGTTCTCAGGGCCAGCAGAAGAGTTTCCTCGTCTCGCTGAAATTCGCCCAGTACGATATCATGAAAGCCTCCTGCGGCATCGCCCCCATCCTCCTGCTGGACGACGTCTTCGACAAGCTGGACATGGGTCGCATCTCCAACCTTCTCTCCCTTGTGGCCGGAGAGGATTTCGGTCAGATTTTCATCACCGACAGCAACAAGGTCCGCCTTCGGGATATCGTGGGCGGCATAACGGGCGACAGCGCCTTCTTCGAGTCTGTTGGCGGCAACTATACTCCCGTCGAGGTATGAGCCAGTATCGTATAGCCCGCAAGGAAGCGGTGGACATGGAGACCATAATCCGGGACTACATTTCCGAGATGAAGCTCGCCTCGGGCCTGAACCGCCAGCGCATTTTCGCGGCGTGGGATGCGGTCTCGGGTGCGGAAAGGTTCACCATAGGCAAGGAATACCGCAGCGGCACCCTTACCGTCTGGATCTCCTCCTCCGTGGTCCGCGACCAGCTATATTTCCAGCGCCAGACCATCCTCTCCATGCTCGGAGACGAGCTCTCGCGCGATCCGCTTTTCGATTCTTCAAAGGATGAAGTGAAAAACATAGTTTTGAGATGAAAATAGTAGTCGACAAGGCTGTCCCTTTCCTGGAAGGGGTTCTGGATCCTTATTTTGAGGTAGTATCACTGCCCGGGAGCGAAATTGACCGGGAGGTCGTCCGCGACGCCGACGCCCTGATCATCAGGACGCGCACCCACTGCAACGCCGCCCTTCTCGAAGGTTCTAAGGTTAAGATTATCGCCACGGCGACAATCGGCACCGACCATATCGACGAGGAGTGGTGCGACGCCAACGGGATCATGGTCAGAAATGCTGCCGGATGCAATTCCGGAGGCGTAATGCAATATGTGTTCTCGGCCCTCTACGGCGCCGCTTCCCGCAAAAGCATTTCCCTGGAAGGGAAGACCCTCGGCATCATCGGAGTCGGCAATGTCGGCCGGCGTGTCGACAACACCGCCATGACGCTTGGGTTCCACGTGCTTCGCTACGACCCTCCGCGTGAAGCCGCCGAAGGGCCGTTCGAGTTCTGCTCGCTGGAGCGGCTGCTGGCGGAGTCCGATATCGTGACCTTGCACGTCCCGCTGAACGAGCAGACACGCCATATGGCAAATGCCGATTTTTTCCGCCGCATGAAGCCGGGAGCCTTTTTCATCAATGCTTCCCGCGGCGAGGTGGTGGACGAGGCTGCTCTGCTCTCGGCAATCCGGCGCCTCGGCCCCGTAATCATCGACACGTGGGAAAATGAGCCCGACATCAATCTCGAACTGCTTGACAAGGTGGCCATCGCCACTCCCCACATTGCCGGCTACTCCTACCAGGGCAAGCAAAACGGCACGGCGGCGGCAGTGAGGGCGGTGGCCCACTATTTCGGCATCCAGCCTTTGTTCGAGTTCTTCCCCAAGACGGAACTGCCTGAAAATGAAGCGGTAAAGCTCGACCTTCGCGGCAAGACCCAGGGCGAGATAGCCGCCATTTTCCAGTATAACTATCCGATATTTACCGACGACTTCCTCTTCCGGCTCGATCCTTCCCGTTTCGAGGAGTTGCGTTCGAACTATAATTACCGCAGAGAATTCTTTATCGCCTGAATCAATATGTTCACTCAAGAAGATATCCGCATTTTCGCGGAGCGTGGCACTTCCGCGCCCCAGGTCCAGAAGCAGGTGGACCGTTTCAAAAAAGGTTTTCCGTGGATGAAGATTGTCGGCCCGGCCACTCCCGAGCGCGGCATCGAGGTCCTTACCCCTTCCCAGGCCGACCGTGCCGCCGCCTATGCCGACTCGGCTTCCGTCGCCGGGCGCTGCAAGTTCGTTCCGGCTTCCGGCGCGGCGTCCCGCATGTTCAAGGATATCTTTTCCGGGCTGGACAGCCTCAAGGCCGGAAATGATCCCGGAGCCGATTCTCCGGTGGGTCGCCTTGCTTCCCGTATTAAGGATTTCGCTTTTTATTCCGAATCCCTGTTCGGGCAGGAGGAAGATTCGGCGGCATACAGGCTTAAGGTCGCAGATGCCGTTCTCAATTATCCGGGCCTTGGCTACGGCTCCAAGCCCAAGGGCGTCATTGCCTTCCACCGCTACGGCGACGAGGTCCGCACCGCCTTTGCCGAACACCTTGTCGAGGCACAGGAATACATGCGCAACGCCGATGGCACCGCCTCGCTCACCGTAACCATCTCTCCCGAGCACAAAGCCCTGTTTGAAGATGCCCTGGAGGAGGTTCGTGCGAAGTTCGAATCCCGCTACGGCATCAGCTACAACGTCCGTTTCACCTTCCAGGACCCCGCCACCGACACTGTCGCCGTCGACCCTTCCGGCAAGCCTTTCCGCACCGACGAAGGCCGTCTGCTTTTCCGTCCTGCCGGCCATGGCGCCTTGATCTACAATCTGAACAACGTTGAGGAGGAACTCGTCTCCATCAAGAATATAGATAATGTCGCGCACGCGCGCATGCTGCCCGTAACCGCACGCTGGAAGAAGGTGCTGATGGGCCGTTGCCTGGAGCTTCGCGATACCATCTTCGAATTCCTCCGCGGCCTCGACGCCGAGTCCGATCCCGCGTCGGATTCCTGCCGCCGCCTGTGCGACCGGATAGAGTCGTTCCTCGACCGCGTCCTCTGCATCCAGCTGCCTCTGGAGCCCAATCCGGCCGACCGCGTGGCCCTTCTCCGTTCCAAGCTCGACCGTCCCATCCGCGTCTGCGGCATGGTTCGCAACGAGGGCGAGCCCGGCGGCGGACCATTCATCATCGCCGGCAAAGACGGATCGTCCAACCTCCAGATTCTCGAAAGCGTCCAGATCGACCCTTCATCCCCCCGCAGCGCCGACATCCTCTCGAGGGCCACTCACTTCAACCCCGTCGACCTTGTCTGCTGCCTGCGTAACTACAAGGGCGAAAAGTTCGACCTGCTCCGCTACGTCGACGAGGAAGCCGGCTTCATCAGCTCCAAGAGCTACCAGGGCCGCCCCTTGCGCGCCCTCGAGCTCCCCGGCCTCTGGAACGGCGCCATGTCCGACTGGAACACCCTCTTCGTTGAGGTCCCCCTGGAGACCTTCAACCCCGTCAAGGTCGTCCTCGACCTCCTCCGTCCCGCCCATCAGGCGTAACTTGCCGCCGTTATTGTAGCGGGCGGGGGCGACCAGGACGTGCTCCGTGCGGGCGAGGTTGTGCGCCACCACCGAGGTGGCATTGTGCTGCAGATGTTAACCCGAGTCGCAATCTGATTGCAAAAAAAATCAAAAAAAAGTTTGCGGCTATGGAAAACTTTACTATCTTTGCAGTGTACTATTGAACTAATACACAATGATACGTATTGAAAACCTTGCGTTCAGTTATGGGCAAGCGCCTGTAATCAAGAACATTACGATGACGCTGGAGGAGGGCCGCATCTACGGGCTCCTCGGCGAGAACGGAGTGGGGAAGACCACGCTCCTGACTCTTTTGGCCGGGCTGAAGAAGCCCCAGGCCGGGACAATCGTCTCCGACGGCATGGTCCCTTACGACAGGAAGCCGGACTTCCTTGCGGCTCAGTACTATCTTCCCGACGAGGTGGCTCCGGTGGCGATGACCGCTGAGCAGTATGCCAAAAGCGTAGGCTGCTTCTGGCCGCGTTTCGACTTCAATAAGTTCCGCGAGTTGATGCAGCTTTTCGAGACCGACGCTTCCAAGAGGATGGACAAAATGTCCGCCGGACAGCTCAAAAAGACCTACATCTCCTTCGCCCTGGCCTGCAACGTCAGGCATCTGCTGATGGATGAGCCGACCAACGGGCTCGATATCCCTTCCAAGACCCAGTTCCGCAGCGCGATTACCCGCTACACCGCTGAAGATTCCGTAATCGTAATCTCCACGCATCAGGTCCGTGACCTTGAGAACATCATCGACCCCATCGTCATCCTCGACCGTCAGGATGTGCTCCTGAGCGCCTCCATCGCCGAAATCACGGAGAAACTCTACTTCGACTACGGCACGACGCTCAATCCCGATTCCCTCTACACCGAGCAGCTGCCCGGCGGATTCATCCAGGTCTATGCCAACCCTGACGGCGCCGAGAGCAAGGTCAACATCGAGGCCCTGTTCAACACCGTCCACCGCCACAAGGACCTTGTCAAAGCCATGTTTACAAAATAAAGGAGGACCAGAGTATGAACAACACATTTTCCGCCAAACGTTTCGGCATGTATTTCCTGCATGACCTTCGCCGCCTCTGGGCCAACGCCGGCCTGTCCCTTCTGATTCTCGGCCTCATTCCTGTCATCGTGTGGTTCGTGACCGGAGTTTACACCGTGCTGACGGTCAAGGAGTGGATGCTTCCGCCCGTCGAAGCCCGTGCCATCTGCGTGAGCCTGGCCGCTTTCGTTACCGTTCTCATAATTCCGGCGCGGACCTATGGCTTCATCACCGACAAGAGGGCCGGAAGCGAGTGGCTGATGATTCCCGCGTCGCGCCTTGAGAAATTCGTTTCCATGATACTGGTCACCATCGTCGTTGTCCCCGCCGTCTTCACCGGGCTTTCATTCATCTCGGACTGGCTCCTGAGCCTTACCTCCGACAAATATGGCATGGCGCTGGCCTCGTTCAACCTTAATGACGCCTTGGATGTCAGCAGTGACGAATTGCATATTGCCGGAAACGGATTCTGGTTCGTCTACATGGGGGTGTCGGTATCGCTGTTGACTATGCTGCTCGGAGCGCTGTTTTTCAAGAAGCAGAAGGTGGCCAAGACCATTCTGGCCCTGCTCGGAATATCATTCGTATTCTCCGTAATAGGTATTCCCGTAATCGTCAACGACCTTGTCGATTTCGAGAGTCTGTTCGACTCCCTGGGTAAAGTCCTCGAAGCCCGTCCCGACAGGATGGAGTTCTGGCTCAATTTCTTTATCGACATGAGTTATGCCCTGCAGGTCGGCATTTTGGGCGTGCTTATCTGGTTCCGCCTTAAAACCATCAAACACTGACCAAAATGGAATTCGACAACAACAAGCCCATCTATCTTCAGATTTGCGACCGCCTCTGCGAGAGGATCCTGTCTGGAGAACTGGCCCCGGAGAGCCGTATCCCTTCGGTCAGGGAGTTCGGTGCCGATATCGGGGTAAATCCCAACACCGTCATGCGGACCTACGAGAAACTGACCGCCGACGGGGTGCTCTACAACAAGCGCGGCATAGGCTATTTCATCAGCCCCGAGGCCCGCAGCATTGTCCTCGAAAACGAACGTAAAACCTTTATGGAGACCGAACTGCCGGCGATTTTGCGCCGCATGAAGCTTCTGGGCATAGATCCGGACGTTCTCCGTCAAACAAAATAATCTGCAATGAAACACATTCACAAGGCTTTGGTCCTGTCGCTCGTAGCGGCCATCCTCTCTTCGTGCCTGATCAGGATTCCCGGTTTTTCAAAGATAATTCTCCGTGGCGAAGGCCCCAACGTGGTCCGGACCATGGACCTGGATCCCTTCACCTCGGTGTATGTGTCGGGTCCGCTGGACGTGACTTGCATCCCTGCGGACGGACGTCATGCAGTGGAAGTGGAAATGCCTGAGAATCTTCAGGATTCGCTGAATGTTGATGTCCGGGGCGGCCGGTTGGTAATATCCTTCGATTATCCCGTGGTTATCCCTGGCGGCGAACAATATCGCGTAAAAATATATGCTCCGGCCATTTCGGGTTGCAGCCTTGTCGGCTCGGGAGATATGACAGTCGGGCAGTTGTGCGGTCCCGTGGCTGAAATCTCGCTGAGCGGATCCGGCGACGTCAGGCTCGACGGCGTGGAAGCTGAAGAACTATCCATTTCGCTGGTGGGATCCGGTGACGTCAATGTAAGCAGCATTCTCTGCGCCAACGCCAGCGTTTTGCTCAGCGGCTCAGGCGACGTGTCTGTGGCCGGTCTTGAATGCAAAGATCTGGAAGTGAGTTGCTCCGGATCCGGAGACGTCGAGATTTCAGGCGCCTGCGGTAAGGCGTCATTCACCAGCTCGGGGTCCGGAGACATAGACATCCGTGCCCTTAAATGCGAGAGTGTGGAGTATTCCGTGTCCGGATCGGGAAAGCTCCGCAAATAGCAGGGCGCTATAAATCTTTTCTGTCGGGCTGTCCGCCGGTTGCCTTCCAAAGGCCGGGCGTGCAGCCCACAGTTCTGTGGAATAGGCGGTGGAGGCTGGCATCGTCCCGGAAACCGAGGGCGTCGGCAACTTCGGAAACGGTGTCGTAGCGGTCGTCGAGAAGCATCTCCTTGGCCTTTTCCATCTTGATTTCCGATTTCCAGGTGCGGAAGTTCCTGCCCAGATGGAACTGGAAGAAGGCCTTCAGCTGGCGCTGGGGGATGCCGAGCCTGTCGGCAAGGTCGGCGGCCGTGGGGTCCGAGGCGAGGCTGCCGGGGCTTTCAAGCCAAAGGGTGAGCCGCCTCTGGATTTCGTCATAATCGGCCTGGAGGGTCTTTTCCGGCTTGGGGGCCGACTTCTTTGCAAAGTCCTGTATGGGCGTCGGGGAGGCTATGCCGAAGAGGACGAGTTTGGCCTTGTCGGAAATGCTGGATTGTTCTATCTTCCGGCTGAGCCAGTTTGAAAGGGATACAGCCATGTTGCAGAATATTTTAAAAGTCTCCGGTAGATACCGGATCATCTATGCAAAAATAGGAAAAAGCACGGATATAAAAAACATTTCCGGGATTTTGCTTACCTTTGCGCCATAAAGAAAGAAGATATGTTTGAGAACCTGAGTGAAAGGCTTGAGCGTTCCTTCAAGATTTTGAAGGGCGAAGGAAAGATAACCGAAATAAATGTCGCCGAAACCGTAAAGGATATCCGCAAGGCCCTCCTTGACGCCGACGTGAGCTACAAGGTGGCCAAGGAATTCTGCGACAAGGTAAAAGACAAGGCCATGGGCCAGAATGTGCTGACGGCCGTGAAGCCCCAGCAGATGATGGTCAAGATAGTCCATGACGAACTTGCCGCCTTCATGGGCGGAGGCTCCCAGGACATCAATGTAAAGGGCAATCCCGGCGTCGTGCTCGTCGCCGGTCTCAACGGTTCGGGTAAGACCACCTTCTCTGCTAAGCTCGCGCTCCACGTCAAGAGCAAGAAGGGCATGAAAGTGCTCCTTGCCGCGTGCGACACTTTCCGTCCGGCCGCTATCGACCAGCTCAAGGTGCTCGGCGAGAGCATAGACGTCCCAGTCTACACCGAAGAAGGCGAGAAAGACCCTATCCGCATTGCCAAAAACGCAGTGGCCAAGGCGCGTGCCGAGGGCATCCCCGTGGTTATCGTCGATACCGCCGGCCGTCTCGCCGTCGACCAGCAGCTGATGGACGAGATTTCCGCCCTCCACGATGCCCTCAACCCGACCGAGACCCTCTTCGTGGTCGATGCCATGACGGGTCAGGACGCGGTTGAAACGGCCAAGGCCTTCAACGACAGGCTCGATTTCGACGGCGTCGTCCTCACGAAAATGGACGGCGACACCCGCGGCGGTGCGGCCCTTTCCATCAAGGCCGTCGTCGGCAAGCCTATCAAGTTCGTATCTTCCGGCGAAAAGCTCCAGACCCTCGACGTCTTCCACCCCGACCGTATCGCCGACCGTATCCTCGGCATGGGCGACGTGGTCTCCCTGGTGGAAAAGGCCCAGGAACAGTTTGACGAAAAGCAGGCCCGCGAACTGAAGAAAAAGCTCGCCCGCGACCAGTTCACCCTCATGGATTTCTACAACCAGATCCAGCAGGTCAAGAAGATGGGCAACATCAAGGACCTCGCTGGCATGATCCCTGGCGTGGGCAAGGCAATCAAGGATATCGACATCGACAACGACTCCTTCAAGAGCATTGAAGCCATCATCCTGTCCATGACGCCCGCCGAAAGGGAAAATCCCGACATCCTCAACGGCAGCCGCCGCAAGCGCATCGCCGACGGCTCAGGGACATCCCTTCCGGAAGTAAACCGCCTTCTGAAGCAGTTTGAAGGCACTCGCAAGATGATGAAGACGGTAGCTACCGGCGGACTTGCCCAGCGCATGAAGGGCTTCCGCCGATAGGCCTATTCGCCGAACATAAGAGCCAGGTCGCGCCTCATCGCGGGGCCTGCAAGCTCTTCGGGAATGAAGCGCCACCTGCCCACAAGGCCGGGGGCGCCTGTCGTTTCAGGGTCTATGGACCCGTTTTCCATCAGATAGTCGTAGAGGAGGTTGCGCACCTCGGGGTAGCGGCCCGTGACCGGCGGCTCGATGCCGGCCTCCAGCAAAATGTTGCCTCCGCCGCATGCCCGGTAGGAGGTCATGGCCACGGTGTATTTACGCGCGGGGTCGAAGGCCTCTCCGCCGGCAAGGGTGCTGATGTCGACCCTGTCTCCGAAGGGTTTGGTCACGTCGACGGTATAGCATATTCCGCCAGCCGAATCGAAGTTGTAGAAGCGGTTTTCGAAGGACCAGCCGCGCTGCTGGGTACGGGGATCGTCGCTTTGCTGGATTCGGAGGATGTGGTCGGACGGGGATGCGATGGTCCGGACCCACCGGTCGTAGGAAACTTCAAGGTAGCGGCAGATTTCCTCGCCGCTCATTTCCACCGTAAACAGCTGGTTTTCGAAAGGATAGATCGTAAACAGGTCGTTGAAGCGAAGCACTCCGGAGGCGACCTTGCCGTTGTAGGTCAACGGGGCGGCCATTGAAACGTCGGCACCTGTGGCCGTGAGGCTCAGGGCGTGGATCAGGTTGATGTAGGGGCACATGCCGGCGAAGGCGTCGCGGGTTACGAGGTCGGAATTGAGGATGCCCACTTCGGTGAGGGTGAATTTCCTCACAGCCTCGAACTCTTTCCTGAATGCTGCGCGCATGGCCGTGTCGACCGCTTCCGCCCTTATCGGAATCAACTCTGCATCAAAGCTTTTGGCGGTAACTTTCCCGCCTTTGCGGCTGATGTGAAGCGTCCCGTGGGCGACATAACGCGCATGGCTGCCGGAGTTGAGCAGGGCCGAAGTGTCGCGGGCCTGTACGACGGGGGCATGATCGTGGCCGCAGACGAGGAAGTCGACGCCTCTGACGGAGTTGAATGCATCGAGTGCCTCTGCCTCGAGAATGGCGCCGTCGCCCCTGCCGCAGGCCGAGTGCATGGTCGCTATCACGACATCCGGACGTTCCTTGCGACGAACCTCGTCAACGTCGCGCTGGATGATGTCCCGGATTGGAACGAAATCCATTCCGCGCCAGAGAGACTCGTCGAGCCATGCCTTGATATTGGCGTTGGTATAGCCCAGGATGGCGATTTTCATCCCGCCGCGGCGGATGGTCTTGTAGAGCTGGAAATAGGGCTTGCCGTCGCTTGTCCTTACGGCGTTGCCGCCGAGGAATTCGCTGTGGGCGCGGGCAAGGTCGGCCGTGACGCGGTCGTAGACGGGATGCCCGGTTTCGATGTCGTGGTTGCCCACGGCGACGGCGTCATATTTCATGTAGCTGACGAGCCTGGGGAAAAGATGTTCCGAGAGGGTGTCGACGTAGTTGTAGTAGTAGGTGGCGTTGTCGCCCTGGAGGCAGTCGCCGGCGTCGACCAGCACCACGTTTTCCGCTCCGGCCACCGTCCTGACGCTGTCTATCGTGCGGCTCATCGCCATCAGGGACTTCTTCGGCGTCCCGTCGACATAGCTGGAATCGAACCAGCATCCGTGAACATCGTTGGTGCTGAGGACGTGGAGGACGTATTCCCCGTCCTTGGGACCGCATGAGGCCAGAAGCGCGGCCGTCAGCAGGATGGAAAGGCTTTTTCTCATCAAAGGAAATAATCTCCGCCGACGGCGGATTTTCTCTTGTTTCTTGTAATCTTCTTTTCAGGGTGGAGGAGGCGGTCGAGGTTGAAGGTCAGGCCGACCCTCTGCTGCCATCCGGCGAAACCGAAAGCGTAGTCGCGCGTGGGCGCGAAATGGACTACGACACCGACTTTCAGGTCGATGAATCCAGCGATGTTGGGCTCGTAGAACAGCTCAAGCCTGTCGTAGAATCCGTTTTCGGCCTCCCTTCCCGGCTTGTTCATGCGGAAAAACGGGTCGCCGAAGTAGAAGTCGGAGCCGTATTTGAAGCCTCCCGGGTCCTTCCGGTTGTAGAAGGGCATTAGGGACGACGTGCTGAAATAGAAGTTGTTGCGCAGGCAGACGTCCCATTTGCGGAGCGTCAATATCGCTTCCGGCGCCACCGGAACCGTGAAATTCATGTCGACGTCGCGAAGACGCTGTGCTCCCGCAAGGACTCCCAGTTGGAGCGAAAGCTCCTGGAACGAAGCCTGCCTGGCTATGTCGAAGCGGATATATGGCTCGGCCAGGATGTTGTCGCAGACGTTGCCGTATTCGACGGCATGGGCATAGTGGTAGCCGGTGAAGTTCCATCCCAGGATGAGCCATGGAAGGACACTGCTCTCTCCGGAGGAGAAAATGAGGAACCGTTCGCGGCGCTTCGACCCGTACATTCCCATCCAGTCGCAGCCCACCTCATAGCGGGCCTTGGGGCGCTTGAACTTGATCAGCATGCCTTCGATGTTGCGGTCGAAGACGAGCAGGGAGTCGGAGAAGAAGGCCGGCCCGTAGCTGCGGCTCATCATGCTGCGCGGAAATGCCCCTGCGTAGCCTGTGATCAGGGTTTTCCCGGCCAGGGCGCGGATGCGGTAGTAGAGGGTGATCTCGTGGAAAAGACCCCAGTTGGCGAGGTTGCGGTCGTCGGCGCCGGTGGGGGATTCGCCGAGGTTCTTGGCCACGTCGATTCCGAGCATGACCCTGTGGTCGACCTTCGAGGACTGACGTATGTCCACCCCTATGGATGGCGTCAGGGCGACGTTATGGATTGTGCTGGATCTGGAGAAAAGGTCCTCGGACGGGTCGAATTCGCGGTTGTCGAAATTGTAGTCGAGGTTGACGTCCCAGGCGAGGCTGACCGGCCCCTTTTCTTTGGCCTGGGGAACGCCGAACCCGAAGAAATCCAGCAGCCCCTGGGCTCCGGCAGAAAGCGGGAGCAGGCCCAGGAGCAGCAGTATGGCTGTTTTTCTCATCTTACATTGTGCTTTGGACGCTTCCGTCGGAAGGAACCTTGATCCAGCGGTCGGTGCACCAGCGGCCGAGCCAGTCGAAATAGGTCTTGTGCCAGAACAGGGCGTTCTGCGGCTTGAGAATCCAGTGGTTCTCCTCCGGGAAGACGACGAGTTTTGACGGTACGCCCATCATCTGGGCGGCGTTGAAAGCTGCCATGCCCTGGTCGTAGGGAATGCGGTAGTCGTTCATGCCGTGGATGCATAGAATGGGTGTGTGCCATTTGGTTACATTGGCGGCGGGGGAGTTGGCATAGTGCCTGCGCGCCTTTTCCGCGCTGCTCCATGGCGAACCTGCCTGCTGCATGCCGCCGAAGGTGATGCCGTCGCCCGCAGGCCCGGTCTTGCCGCTTTCGTAGGCATATTCCGTGAGGCCGCCGTTGTCCCAGTTGGGGAACCACATCTCTTCGGTCTCATAGTACATGTAGGTCTCGTCGAAGATGCCGGCGTGGGCGATGAAGCAGTCGAAGGTGTCTTCGTGGATGCCGGCCATGTAGTAGACGGAATATCCGCCGTAGCTGGCACCGGCCGCAGCAAGCTTGCCGACATAGGGTTCGGCTTTGATCATGCGGGCTGCGCTGAGGTAGTCCTGCATGTTAAGGCCGGGGTAGTCGCCGGAGATCTCCTCGCACCATGCCTGGCCGAAGGCTGTGGTTCCGCGGCGGTTGGGCAGCACGACGATATAGCCCTGGTGGGCCATCAGGAGATAGTTCCAGCGGTACGACCATCCCTGGCTGAGCGTGCCCTGAGGGCCGCCTAGCAGGATTTCAATGGCGGGATAGACCTTCGTCGAATCGAATTGCGGGGGATAGAGGACCCAGGTCAGCATCTTCTGGCCGTCCACCGTGTCGACCCATTTCTTTTCGGTCTTGTGGGGGAGCAACTGCCCGAGGATTGCGTCGTTGACACCGCTCCACTGCTCGGGACCGTCGGCGTGGATCGCTACGATTTCGCTGGGGAAATCCATGCTGCAGTAGGTCGTGAGCATGGTGCCGTCTTCGAGGATGGCGTAGGGACTGTCGTAGTCGTGCCAGTCGCCGTCGGGGGTGAGGAGTTCGGGAGTGTCGAGCGTATCGGCATCGGTGCGGAAGATGCCCTGGACGCCTTCGCTGTAGAGGGCGTTGAAGTAGATGTGGCGGCTGTCGGCGCTCCAGCAGGGTCCTGCGACATTGGCGTCGAAACCTTCGAGGAAACGGACTTCGGCGACCTCGGGATTGGCGGACTGCCCTTCGGATTCTTCCTCGCGGAGAAGGCTTGCGACTGCCAGGCGGCACTGGTCGGCTTCATATCCGTTGCGTGCCATGCTTATCCAGGCGATGCTCTTCCCGTCGGGGCTCCAGACGGGGTCGGTGTCGTATCCGCCGCCCATGGGGATGACGGTGGTCTGGCCCGTCAGGGGGCACCAAAGGTAGATTTCGGTGTCGGTGCTGAAGGCGTATTCCTTGCCGGAGAGTTTCTTGCAGGAATAGGCTACGTAGCGCCCGTCGGGGCTCCACGACAGCTGGTTGATGCCGCCGAACGGCTCGATGGGGAGCTCGTATTTGCCGGCGTCGCTGCCGAGTACGTTGAGGGAACGTTCGCCAGTGAGTTCGTCCTTTTCGCGGGGCAGGGCGGCGTAGTAGGTCTGGGGAAGCTCCTCGGTCCAGTGGTCCCAGTGGCGGTACATCAGGTCTTCGGTGACATAGGCGCGGGCCTTGTCCAGCGACGGGTCGAAGTCTTTCGGGCTTTTGACCGTGCCCTTGACGGTCGAGGTGTAGAGGATTGCGTCCTGCGCGGGCGACAGGGAGAATTCGCCGATGCCGGAGGGGACGTTGCTCAGGCGGACCCTCTTGCCGAGTTTGCCGCCCGCATAGTCCGCTTTCCACAGTTGGCCGTCCTGGAGGAAGTAGATGGCCTTGCCGTCATTGCTCCAGCGGGCGTTGCTGATGCTCTTGCCGTCGCGGGTGAGTTGGATGCAGGACTCTCCGCCTTTCCCGAGGAGATAGAGATTGCGGCAGCTGCGGTTTTCGGCGATGGAGTTGTAGCTGATGCCGAAAAGGGTGAGGGTGCCGTCGGGGGAGAGTTGCGGGTCGGAAAGCCGTCCCAGGGACAGAAGCGCCTCAGGGGTCATCTGCCCGTTTTCCAGGGTGATTCCGGACGGACCGATGTAGTCCGGGGTGCCGGAAGAAGTCTTGCAGTTCATAACGCTCAGAATCGCAATAGCCATGGCTATGATGCGGATTGTGGTTTTGGTTTTCATATACCGGTATTGTTGTTTGTTTCGAGTTGAAGGGCTTTCCGGTGCTCCTGCATGACCTTTTCCCTGATTTCTGCCGGGGAGACGATGTCGATGCGGTCGCCGCGGCGGGTAAGTTCGAGCAGCAGGGCTTCGTTGGGGATGACGCGGATGCGGAAAACGGCCGGGTGGGTCGGATGGTCCGGCTCTTCGGGAAGTTCGACCTGGGAAGGGTGGATGGGCAGGTCCCGGAGGTACCGGGCCTCCCTCTGCGTGGCGCGGAAGACTATTGGCAGCGCCTTCTGCCCGTCTTCCGGAAGGTAAATGCCGAAGCTGTCGGCAAGGAGGACGTCGATGTCGAATGACGGGTCCATGCGGAAATGGCTGCCTGTGAGGGTCAGCTCGCGTATGCGGTCGAGCCCGTAAACGCGCATGGCGTCTCTCTCGAGGCACCATCCCACGAGATACCAGCGCCTTTCAGCCTCTTTCACGGCGTATGGCCTGACGTGGAGGATGTCGCCCGAGTCGGAGGTGTATTTCTGGTAGCGGAAACTGACCTCGACCCCTTTCGTCATGGCTTCCATCAGGGGTGTGAGCCAGGTCTGTCCGGAAGGGATGTTTTCCACCGACACGCGCCCGGACAGGCGCTCCCTCGAGAGCGAAAGCAGGTTGCTCACCGTGAAGGTGTTGATGAGCCATGCCGCTCCGGAATTGCCCTCGAGGGCATCGCTGTAGCGGATGCTGTAGCGGTTGGTGGAACGGTTGCACTCGATCTCTATCCCGAAAATGTCGGCGACTGCCTGGCGGTGGTTGATGAAGGTCCGGCGGGGGTAGTCGCTGTCCCAGCGGTCTTCCCAGCGCGAGGCTATGTCTTCGAAGGTAAGCCCTCCGGAGCCTGCCTTCAAGACCGTCTGGACCAGCCAGATGTATTTGCTTATCAATTCGGAGACCATCAGCTTATCTGGCTGTAATCGTGTTTTTCGTATTTGTCTTTCCTCAGCTCGCGGGCAAGCGGCTCGTTCTGGGGCTTCTCCAGGGCGGGGTCGCCGGCGAGGATGAAGTCGGCGTAGTCGCGGGCGTCGGAGAGGATGCGTCCGTCCCTTGCCAGCGATGCGATCCCGAGGGAGACGGGGAGGCCGCTCTGCTGGGTGCCTTCAAGGTCGCCCGGGCCGCGCATTTTCATGTCTTCCTCGGCCAGCACGAAACCGTCTTCGGTCTGGCACAGAAGGTCGAGGCGCTTCTGGGATTCCTTGCTCACTTTCATGCCGTGGACCAGGACGCAGTAGGATTTGTCGCTTCCCCGGCCGACGCGTCCGCGCAGCTGGTGGAGCTGGCTCAGACCGAATCGCTCGGCGCTTTCTATGACCATTACGCTGGCGTTCGGCACGTCGACGCCGACCTCGATGACTGTGGTTGAAACGAGTATGTTGGCGCGTCCCGCCGCGAATGCGTCCATGTTGAATGTCTTTTCTTCGACAGGCTGCTGGCCGTGGACTATAGCCACTTTGTAGGGCGGGAAGGGGAAATCGGCCACGATGCGTTCGTAGCCTTGCTGGAGGTTCTGGTAGTCGAGTTTTTCGCTCTCGAATATGAGGGGATAGACTACGAACACCTGGCGGCCCAGGGCAATCTGGTCGCGCATGAACTTGTTGAGTGCCGGGCGTTTGTGCTCGGTTATCTGAAGCGTTTGGATGGGCTTTCGTCCGGGCGGCATTTCGTCGATTACGGAGATGTCGAGGTCGCCGTAGAGGGTCATGGCGAGTGTGCGGGGGATAGGGGTCGCCGTCATCACCAGCACATGGGGCGGAACGCCGTCGGTGTTTTTGTTCCAGAGGCGGGCGCGTTGCTCGACGCCGAAACGGTGCTGTTCGTCGATGATGGCCAGGCCCAGCTTGCGGAAGCGGACGGTGTCTTCGATGAGGGCGTGGGTGCCGACGATGATGCCGATGGAACCGTCTTCGAGGCCGGCGTGTATTTCCCTGCGTGCCGCCGCGCGGGTGTTGCCGGTCAGGAGGCGGACTTCAACGCCGGTTGGTGCCAGGTAGCGGCTTATGTTGGCAAAATGCTGCTGTGCAAGTACTTCGGTCGGCGCCATGATGCATGCCTGGCATCCGTTGCCGACGGCGATAAGGGCGGAAAGGACCGCGACCATCGTCTTGCCCGAACCGACGTCTCCCTGAAGCAGGCGGTTCATCTGCGAGCCGCTCATCATGTCTGAACGGATTTCCCGGATTACGCGTTTCTGGGCGCCGGTAAGTTCGTAGGGGAGAGACTCGTAGCAGCGGTTGAAGGCCGGCCCGACCTTTGGCATAGGGATGCCTTTCTCGCCGCGGCTGCGGATATATTTCTGCTTGAGCAGGGCCAGCTGCAGGAGGAAAAGTTCCTCGAACTTGAGCCTGTACTGGGCTTTGCGCAGCGCCTCGGCGTCGGTCGGGAAATGTATGTTTTTGAGAGCGTATTGCAGGGAGACCAGGCCTTTTTCCTGCAGGACGTATTGCGGCAGCGTCTCGCGGACTTCGCCCAGCGACGTGGCGAGGGCATTGTCCATCAGGCGGTTCATCACCCTGGTGGTGATCCCCGCGTTCTTGAGCTTTTCGGTGGAGTTGTAGACTCCGGTCATTATGCCCTGGGCGGTCTGCCCCACCGGGACGGGGTTGTCGATTTCGGGATGGACTATGTTCATGCGGGTGCCGAACATGGCCGGTTTGCCGAAAAAGAGGAAGGTCATGCCGGGCTCCAGCCTTTCGAATGTGTAGCGTATGCCCTTGAAAAACACCATTTCCATCTGGCCGGAACCGTCGTCGACCAGGACGCTCAGGCGCTTGACGGTGTTGTATTTGATTTCCTTGAGGGAGGGGGTAGCGCCGTTGTAGCCGGGGATTGTGCCGTCGCCGCGGACTGCGCCGGAAGTGCTGCGCATGTAGACGATGCGGCCGCCCTGGGCCATGAGGGTTGCGCTGACGACCCGCGCCTGGACCTGTATGAATGCCGAATCGGGCTGGACGTCGGCGATGCGCTGGACGCTGCTGCGGTCGATGTAGCGGAACGGATATACGCGCAGAAGGTCTCCTACCGTGGTTACGCCGAGTTCGCTGCGAAGGAGTGCAGCCCTCTTCGGACCCACGCCCGGAAGGTACTGTATGTCGGAATTGAGCGTATCCGTCAGCATACTGCAAACTTACTCAAAAAAACGCATATGCGCAACGTTTTGGCGTTTTCTTTTTCCGCCGGTCTCAGTCGTCAGAATATTTCCCTCAGGGAGAGCGCGAAACCTCCCGAGCGGGCCATGCGGACCGTCATGGAGTCTTCCGCCGTGACCACGCTGCGGGTAATCGTATATGACTGCGGGGCGGTCTCATAATCAGCCTCAGGACCGTCTGCGTAGAGGGTTGCCTCGTAGCGGGCGCCTTCCTTGAGGAAGTCGAGCCGGAAGGTGGTCGTGCGCGCTTCTTCCCCTACGATGCCGCCGACATACCACACGTCGTGGGGCTTGGCGCCTTTCAGGGAATTGACCCCTTCGGGGAGGGCATAGACGAAGCGGGCGGCGCCGGAAACCGCATCCTTCCTGCCGTCCGGAAGTTTTGCGACTCCTTCGGCGGAGGCGTTGAGCGTGGCGAGCTTCGGATGACGTGCCGTAACGATGATCTCACTGGGCTCGGCCTCAAGGTAAATGCTTCTGTCCCAGTCCACTGCCACGTCCCGGATGAACTGGAACGCGTCGGGGAATTTTTCATAATGCCACGGGACGTCGGCTGCCATCTGGAGCGGGGAATAGAAGGTGACGTAGATGCCGAGCTGGTTGCACAGCGTGAAGCGGAAACGGCCGGTGTCGCCCGGTCTCAGGGCGGAAAGATCCTGCTCGAAGATGCCGGGAGTATAGTCCATCGGCCCGCCCTGCAGACGGGTAAACGGGAGGATGGCCGGATGGCCCGGAGGAATCGAGGCGCGGAACTCGGTGCCCATCGCAGCCTCGTTGCCGATGAGATTTGGCCAGGTGCGGCAAAGGCCGGTCGGGCGCACGGCCTCGTGGGCGTTGACCATTATATGATGGTCCGCAGCCTTTTGGACGGCCCTCAGATAGTGGTTGATGATCGACTGGGAGTAATGGTGCTCGCCGTAGGGGATGATGTTGCCTACGTATCCGCTCTTGACGGCATCGTAGCCGTAGCGGTTCATAAGGTCGTAGGCGGGGTCGATCCAGCGGTCGTAGTTGGTTGTCGCCGAGGAGGTTTCATGGTGCATGACAAGCCGCACGCCCTTGGAATGGGCATAGGCGTTCAGCGCCTTGATGTCGAAATCCGGATAGGGGGTGATGAAGTCGAACACGAAATCCTTCTGGTGGCCGAACCAATCCTCCCAGCCGACGTTCCAACCCTCGACGAGGACGGCGTCGAATCCGTTTTCGGAGGCGAAATCGATGTAGCGGCGCACGTTGTCGTTATTGGCGCTGTGGCGGCCGTTGGGCCTTGCTGCGGAATAGTCGGTCTTGCCGATTTGGACAGACGGGAAGTCGTCGGTGTAGGCCCATGCGCCGGTGCCGGAAATCATCTCCCACCATACGCCTACGTACTTGACGGGGTGGATCCAGCTCACGTCTTCGATGGCGCAGGGCTCGTTGAGATTGAGGATGAGCCTCGACGCGAGCACCTTGCGGGCGTCATCGACGACCATGATGCTGCGCCACGGGCTGTGGCACGGAGCCTGAAGCCGCCCCTTGACGCCCTCGGCGTCCGGAGTCAGCCACGTCGTGAATACGCGCCTGGAAGGGTCGTAGTCGAGGTTGGTCGTCGGATAGTCCACAACGGCCGCTTCGTGTATATTGATATAGAGACCGTCGTCCGTCTTCATCTGGAGGGCGGTCTGGACGGCCGTCTTTGAGAAGCCAGTCTGCGAGGCGTTGTGCATGCGGGCACCGTCGGAGAGACTGCCGATTTCGGAGAGGCGGCTCTTGGTGAAGGCGTATTCCTGGGTGTCGTAGTCGCCGCTTATCCACCAGGCGGTGTGGTCCCCGGCCATCGCGAACTCCGATTTTTCATCCTTCACGTTGAAGTAGACGAGCGAATTGTCCGCAGGGAACTCGTAGCGGAACGCAAATCCGTCGTCATACAGGCGGAAGCGCACGTCCATCCTCACTCCGTCTTCTCGCGACATCTTGACAAGCAGGCTGTTGTAGCAGTCGCGGATTTCGGCTTCCTCGCCCCAGACCGGGTTCCAGGTCCCGTCGTGCGAACTGCGCTCCACCGTGTCGACGCTGAAGCCGGAAGTCAGGTCGCGGCCGTCCTCAAGGACGTATCCGAGGGCGCTCGGCAGGATGACTGATGCGCTGTCACGGCTGAGCGAATATGACGGCGCACCTTCCGGCGAGAGGTAGAACGCCGCTTTGAGGCTTCCGTCAGGCGAGGAAAGCTCCTCGAGGGGCTTCATCTCCGCCGGCCCGCTGCATGATAGTGCGAAAACAAGAAAAATGGCAGCCGCCCGGCCGCCTTTAAATGCTCTGAAGATACTGTTCATATAAACGGCTTTGTTTCAACTGCTAATATAGTCCGATTTTCCGAAATAAGCAAGCTGCCGTGCCGCCCCGCGCGGCTTTTCCATCTATCCAATATCCATGCGTCCCGGACGTGCAGGTATTATGCCTTCAACTCAGCGTGCTTCTCATTCAGTTCAGACATGATGGTATGAATGGCAGTCGGAGGTACGCCATCCTGCCTTAAGTAGTCATCGGCTTTGGAAATGATGTCCATGACCTGCTCGATAATCCGGTCCGGCCGGTTGATGCTGTAATATCTGGCGAGGGCAACCATGTCCTTTACCGTGATGCCTTGGTGTTTGCCCTGGATACTCATAAACTGCCCCTTTTGTGCATAAAGGGTATCGGGGTCGATACTATAGACGACGTCGTAGGCCGGAGCGAGAGACCATCTGCCGGTTTTGTCCATCAGGAAGGATATATTCTTGTCATGATCATCAATATTCCCTCCTGTCACATTGAATACCATCCTTCTGAACAACTGCTCCTTATCTTCGTAATCCAAACCCATCCTTTCCATGACATCGAAGGCTTCCTCGTAGGACCGGGTTTCGCCATGGATGGCCCGTAACGACTGCATGTGCACTTTCTCCCCATCGACCCGGTCAAAACGCTTGACCAACAAATGGGTCGCCTTGTCAAAGGGCCGCAACTCCGTATAGGGCGTCTTTATCCCTGCGTCCCTGCACATCCGTGAGTAGGAGAATTCCATCCTGGCATAGGGAAACAAATCGTTCCCGTTGTCATACTTGAGGACATAGTAATCATATCCCGGAGGGAGAAGGACCTGTCCGGATTTGATGGTACCTTCCGCCGGATTCACGGCAATCAAAGCTTTCGGACGCTTCCCTCCGGGGGATGTCCCGAGTTTAATCAGATCTTGCCACAGAAGTTCTCTGTCCGTCGTAAACTGGACTTCGCCCCGCTCCTCAAGCACGCTTTGGGCAAAGGCATACAGGCGATTGACATCCACGTCAAAAGGCAAGTCTTCGTCCGCAATGGCCTCGGGTAAGTATTCCAGAGCTCCCATCCCTCTTTTGCCGATAAAGGAAAGGTAGTCCACGGGAGACACGTCCTTCATGCCCACGTGATGCTCTTTCGCCCAAGAACGGAACAGGGAGTTGCCCCAATGGTCCGGCAGGGAATCGGCAAAAACGGGAGGCAGGCCTTTGAAGACATCCTTAGGACTGCCGCCACGGATATCCAGACCGCTGTGAGCCACTTTCGAGGAAATCGACAACTGCATCGGGGAGATATCCCATCCGAGAGATAAAAAACCCCGGTCAAATTGGAAGATCGATGTTTCTCTTCTCCAGTCGGTCTTATCCCATGACAAATAACCTACGGTTTTCCCCCATAGGACCACTTTTACCACATTGCCATTCATTTCATGCTCTGTTTAGGAATTTTTATTTGAATGACTTATTCTGTTTCTCCCATAGCCCGGCCAAATCGCTCCGGAAGGCATCCGGGATGAACACCGCCGGGTCCATTTCCAAGTCAAGCGCTCTCAGCAGAAGGCAAAAATGCGACAGCGAGAGTCCTTGGCCTTTGCCGTTTTCAAACAAACTGATCGTGGATAAGGCCACCCCGGTCTTCCGGCGGATTTCCTGCTGTGAAAGGCCGACGGCCTTTCTATACGCTTTGAATCGCATGCCCAGCGCAGCGATGACATCAAACACGGTTTGTTGTTTTTCCATAATATGATATATCATATATTCTGCCGCAAAAATATATAAAATATTTGATATATCATAATATTTCGCAAAGAATCAATACGCCCCATTCCTGGATTAGGACGACCGTTGGGTAAGAAATCAGGGAATTACGCAGAAAAAGAAAGCGGACAAACTGTCATTCCTAACAATTTGTCCGCTTGGGCTCCCCTTGTAGGACTTGAACCTACGACCCCCTGATTAACAGTCAGGTGCTCTAACCAACTGAGCTAAAGAGGAATATTTTTCCGGATTTGACCCGGGTTACATCCCGGTTTTTCGTTCCGGGATTGCAAAGGTACAACAAATTCCCGGTTCTCCAAATTTTTTTCACGATTTTTTTCTTATCTTTGGGAACTAAAAGACTTCGGACATGAATATCGACCTGTTATCCAAGATGGTCAAGGAACTGATCCTTGACAACGATGAAGTGACGCTCCCGGGCGTCGGGTGTTTCGTGGCCGAGGTCGTTCCGGCATCTTTTTCCGACAGGGGCTACACCGTCCAGCCGCCATATCGCCGGCTCTATTTCCGTCAGCGTCAAGATGATACCGACACGTTGCTGTCGTCCTTCTACGCCCGCACCAACCAGATCGACGAGGCTGACGCCCGGCGGGTCCTGAGCGATTTCCTTTCGGAGATGAAGTCCATCCTGGAGGAGCGAAAGACCGTGGTGTTCCCGGGGCTGGGCCGTCTTCGCGCCACACGTGAAAACAATTTTTTCTTTGTCGCCGACGAAGACCTTGACATCTATCCCGCCGGCTTCGGTCTCGAGCCTGTCTCCCTGAAGACCCATAGTGAGACTCCGCAGCAGGTTTCCGCTGCCGTCGCCGGGCTTCGCGCCATCCTTCCCGACGAGCCTGCCGTAGCCGAGGCAGTTGTCGCCGAGCCGGAGCCAGCGGCCGATCCAGTTGTCGCCGAGACTGAACCTGCGGCCGAACCAGCTGCTGCTGAGGTAGTTGAAGAAGTCGCGCCGGCAGAAGAACCAGTTGCTGACGTAGTTGAAGAAGTCGCGCCGGCAGAAGAACCAGCTGCCGAGGTTGCGCCCGCGGCCGAGCCTGTTGTCGCTGAGCCTGAACCTGCGGCCGAACCAGCTGCTGAGGTATTTGAAGAAGTTGCGCCGGCAGAGGAACCGGCTGCGGCAGAATACGCCGTTGAAGAGGCCATGGTAACGGCCGACAACATGGAGGATACGCTTGAGGTCAAGCAGCCTCGCCCGTCTTCCAAAAAACACGTTTTCCTCTGGATAGTCCTCGCCCTTGTCGTCCTTGCCCTTCTCGCGCTGGCCGTCTTCATGGTACTTGTACGCCTTAATCCCGCCTTCATCGACAGCATTCTCTATACTCCTGAGCAGCTTGAAATACTGCGTCAGATGTAGTATGGTGTAAAATAAGTATTTTTCGTTATTGCACGGAAGATTGTGGAATGGTATCTTTGTATCCGGACAATTCCTAAACACCTAATACTATGGCTTACACAGTAACAACCAACACTTCCTACGGCCAGCGCCTCAAGAATTCATTCTCCGGTATCGGAATGGGTTTCTTGATGCTGATTGCCGGTACGGTACTTCTTTTCTGGAATGAGGGCCGCACCGTCAAGACTACAAAGATGCTCAAAGAGGCCGACAAGGTCTGCGTCGAACTCGGAGACATCGCTTCCGTCAACCCCGAGATGAACGGAAAGATGGTTCATGCCAGCGGTTTTGCCGATACGAAGGACGTCCTCAGCGACGGTCAGTTCGGCATCAGCCTCAATGCCGTCAAACTCATCCGCAACGTTGAGTTCTATCAGTGGGTCGAGCACACCAAGACCGAGACCCGTGACAAAGTCGGAGGCGGCCAGGAGACCACTACCACCTACACCTACAGCAAGGAGTGGGTCGGCAGCCCGGTCAGCACCTCGGATTTTGCCGATCCGGATTATCGCGGCATCGAAAACGATGTCCTCCTCAACCTCGAAGACCAGACCTGGACTGCCCAGAACGTCACTTTCGGCGCCTACACCTTCCCTGAAGGCCTGATCAGCCAGATGAACAACAGCTCGCCTTTGACGGTGGAACTCTCCGACGACGTGGTTGCAAGCTACGAAGCCGAATTCCGCAAATACTACAAGGCCGGCGAGACCGACACCTTCCTCCACCCCAGCGGCAATGTAATCTACATCGGCCTCAATCCCAACCATGCCGAGGTCGGCGACGTGCGCGTCACCTACAGCAAGGTTCTCCCGGGCGAAGTATCCATCCTGGCCGTGGTCAACGGCAGCACCTTCGAGAAATTCACCGCCAAGAATGGCTACTCGATGATGACCCTTACCGACGGTGACGTCAGCCGCGAAAACATGTTCGCCACCGAGCATGCCGGCAACAGGATGACGGCTTGGATCCTCCGTCTTATCGGATTTCTGCTGATCTACTTCGGCCTGAAGAACATCTTCAAGATCATCGAGACCCTCTTCAAGGTGCTTCCTTTCCTTGCGAACATCGTCGGCATGGGTGTAAACATCGCCCTGTTCGTCGTCGCCCTTGCATGGACCCTGATTGTAATAGCCCTCGGCTGGATATGGTACAGGCCGCTCCTGGGTATATTGCTGCTTGCGGTTGCAGGCGGACTGATATGGTTCTTTGCCAAGAAGGGTAAGGAGAAGAAGGACGCTGTCGCCGCGGCAGAGCCCGCCCCTGCTGTGGCGCCGGTCGCTCCCGAGGCTCCTGCAGCCGAGCCCGGCAAGGAGGAATAATCCCTCAGTGAACATATGGATAAAAGAGAAGCTCGACGCTAGTCGAGCTTCTCTCCTTTTTCAGTGTAGAATTCATTCTGAAGGACGGTAAATTCGGATGATTCCGTCAGAGTGATTTTACATTTGTACTTCTTTTTCCACTTTCCCAGGTAGGACGAACCGAAGAGGCCGTCCGTCCTGGAAAGATAGGCCCCCAGGATGGGGCTGGTCTTAAGCGTGAAGCTGCTGAGCTTCTTGTCGTTAACGTAGTAAGCAAGCCTGCGCTCGATCTGTTCGTCGATAACTGCGCTGGAAGTGATCTTGCCTGTCCCGTGGCACACCGGACACACCTCTGCGGTGTTGATTTCGGTGGCGGGGCGCACCCTCTGGCGGGTTATCTGCATCAGTCCGAACTTTGTCAGCGGCAGGACATTGTGTTTGGCCCTGTCGGAGGCCATAAGCTCTACCATATATTTATAGAGCTCGTTGCGGTGCTCGACGGACTCCATGTCGATGAAGTCGATGATGACTATGCCGCCCATGTCGCGCAGACGCAGCTGCCGGGCGATTTCTTCCGCGGCGTAGCGGTTCACGTCGAAGGTGTTTTCCTCCTGTTCCTTGTTTTTGGCGCGTGTGCCGCTGTTGACGTCTACTACGTTCAAAGCTTCCGTCGACTCGATCACCAGGTAGGCCCCCTGTTTGATGGGTACCACTTTTCCGAAGGAACTCTTAATCTGGCGGTTGACTTCGAAATGGTCGAAGATGGGTTCCTTGCCGTCATAGAGTTTGACGATTTTTTCCTGGTCCGGCGCGATTACCGAAATGTATCGCTTTATCTCCTCGAATTCCTTGGCGTCATTGACATAGACATTGGTGAAGGAATCGTTGAGCAGGTCTCTCAGGATAGTGGTAGTCTTGCTGTATTCACTCAGCAGTTGCTGCACACCCTTGGATCGGGTCAGTTTTTTCCAGGAGTCTTCCCATTTCTGAATCAGCGACTTGAGCTCCGCTACCAGGACCGCCGCGCGTTTTCCTTCGGCGGCTGTGCGGATGATTGCGCCGTAATTATTGGGAAGGATGCTCCCTACAAGTGTTTCCAATCTCCTTTTTTCCTCTTTCGAGGATATTTTCGAGGAGACGCTCACCTTCTCGGCGAAGGGTAGAAGTACAATGTTCCGTCCTGCCAGTGAAATCTCTGCAGTCAGTCGAGATCCCTTCGTGGAAATGGGCTCCTTGACTATCTGGACGATGATCATCTGGTCTTTCTTCAGCACGTTTTCGATGCGTCCCTCCTTTTCGAGGGCGGGGCCGAGCTTTATGCCGGAGAATACGTCCTTGGCATTGGTGCCGGGATTTGTCTTCCTGACGAACTCGTCGAATGCGTCGAAATGCAGACCGAGGTCCAGATAGTGGATGAAAGCCTCTTTTTCATCTCCGATGTCCACGAAAGCAGCATTGAGCGCGGGCATTACCCGTTTGACTCTTCCGAGATAGGTGTCGCCTACCGAGAAATTGCGCGTCGAGCTGGACTCTTTGTTAAGTTCAGTCAGCCTGTGGTCTTCCATCAGGGCGATGTGAACTTCCGTTGCCGAAACGTCGACAATCAGGTCTTTCGAGGATTCCTTTTCAGACTCCATAGAGGGTTAGAACATTACAAAGGGGCCGTCCGGCATTTCCGGTCAGCCCCTTTCATTAGCATGCTGCTAAAATGGCGACGCAGACTATTTCTTCTTGTGTCTGTTCTTGCGCAAGCGCTTTTTACGCTTGTGCGTCGCCATCTTATGACGTTTTCTTTTTTTACCGCTAGGCATAGCTCAAATTGTTTTTAATGATTACTCTTTGACAGCGGCAACGAAAACTTTCGCAGGCTTGAAAGCCGGGATGTCGTGTGCCGGAATAGTCATCGTGGTGTTGCGGGTGATGTTGCGGGCGGCCTTCTCAGCGCGATGCTTGATGATGAAGCTGCCAAAACCACGGAGGTAGACCGGCTCTCCCTTTGCCAGGGAGCCCTTTACACTTTCCATGAAAGATTCAACCACAGTCTGGACTGCGATTTTCTCGATACCGGTTGCTTTTGCAACCTCGTTAACGATCTCTGCCTTTGTCATAATATTATTTATTGTTATAAGTTAAGTAATTAGCGCAAAAACGTTCGGCAAAGATATACTTTATTTTTTAACTTAACAACAAAAAGCAGCAGAAAAAGCCCTTAAAATGCCCTAAATGTTCCTATTTTGGATAAAAATACCCTCTCGCAAGCCTGTAATTGCATTTTTGGGACCTTTAAGTCGCAACGGCTGTATCTGCATCGCAGGCCACCCTCTTGCGCTGCGGCATTGCCCCGGTGGAGTTGGCGGTTATTTGAAAAATTCTTATTAACTTTGCATAATTCTTATATAATTCGGAAGTTTCGTAATGGGATTGAAATATGCACTTGTTACCGGAGGATCCCGGGGAATCGGCAGGGCAGTGTGCCTGAAACTCTCCCGGATGGGCATCCCCGTCATCGTCGGGTATCATTCCAACGAAGCGGCGGCCCGCCAGGTGTGCGATCTCATCGAAAGTGAGGGCGGCGGAGCCACTCCGCTCCGTTTTGATGTCAGCGACAAGGCGATGGTGGAGGCAGCCCTCGGCTCATGGGAACAGGCCCATCCGGACGACTACATCGCCTATCTGGTCAACAACGCCGGCATCGCCCGGGACAGCCTGATGTTCATGATGACGGACGAGGACTGGGATTCGGTAATCCGGACTTCCGTGGACGGACTTTTCTATGTGACGCGCTTCCTGCTGCCGAAAATGATGGCGCGGGGCCATGGCGGCCGTATCGTGAACATGTCCTCCCTGTCCGGGGTCAAAGGACTTTCGGGCCAGACGAATTATTGCGCTGCCAAATCCGCCGTCATCGGCGCCACCCGGGCGCTGGCCCAGGAGACGGCCTCGCGCAATGTGACCGTCAACGCCGTAGCCCCCGGCTTCATCTCGACCGATATGACCAGGGATCTTCCGGAGGAGGAACTGAAGAAATTGATACCGATGAAGCGTTTCGGAAAGCCCGAGGAAGTTGCCGACCTGGTGGGCTTCCTTTGTTCGGAACAGGCGGGATACATTACCGGGGAGACAATCAACATCAACGGAGGGCTTTACTGATATGCGTCGTGTCGTTATAAGTGGAATGGGAATCTGGTCCTGCATCGGGACCAGCATCGAACAGGTGAAAGAATCCCTGTATCAGGGGAAATCCGGTATCGGCTTGGAGCCTGAGCGGCTTCAGTATGGTTTCCAGTCGCCGCTGACAGGGATCGTGCCCAGGCCCTCGCTCAAGGGCGTCATCGACCGCCATCTGCGCCGAGGACTCTCCGAGGAGGCGGAATATGCCTTCATGGCTGCATCCCAGGCCCTGGAGATGGCAGGCATGGACGGGGACTATCTGGATAGGAACGAAATCGGATGTATCTTCGGGAACGATTCCTCCGCCAAACCCGTCATCGAAGCGGAAAGGATTATGCAGGAGAAACATGACACGGAACTCCTGGGACAGTCCTTTATTTTCCAGGCGATGAATTCGACGGTCAACATGAATCTCAGCACGATTTTCCGTCTGAAGGGCGTCAATTTCACGGTGAGTGCGGCCTGCGCCAGCGGGAGCCATGCCATCGGCCTGGCCTATCTCCTGATCCGCGACGGCCTTCAGGATGTAATCCTCTGCGGCGGCGCCCAGGAGACAAACCAGTATTCCATGGCCTCCTTCGATGCCCTGGGTGCGTTTTCGAAGCGGATTTCCGAGCCGGAGAAAGCGAGCCGTCCCTTCGACAGCAGCCGGGACGGCCTGGTTCCGAGCGGGGGAGCGGCCGCCCTTGTGCTGGAAGAATACGATCACGCCCTCGCCCGCGGTGCGACCATCCTGTCCGAAGTCGTGGGATACGGGTTCTCCTCGAATGGCACGCCCGTCATCAGCCAGCCCAGTCCGGAAGGCTGCGAGCGGGCCATGCGCCGGGCCCTGGCGGATGCCGGGATCGATCCAGGAGAGGTGGATTACGTCAACGCCCATGCCACCGGTACGCGCCAGGGCGACTCCTGCGAAGCGCAGGCCCTGGGCGCAATCTTCGGCGGCACGCGGGCGAAAATCAGCAGCACCAAGAGCATGACAGGGCACGAGTGCTGGATGGCCGGTGCAAGCGAAGTCGTCTATTCGCTCATCATGATGCAGCACAACTTCGTGGCTCCCAATATCAATTTCGGGCAGCCGGATGAATTCTCCAGCGGACTGAACATCGCCACGCAGACCATCGAGATGCCCGTGAATACGGTCCTGAGCAATTCCTTCGGTTTTGGCGGGACAAACAGTACCTTGATTATCAAAAAAATAGCATAAAACTGAACATGGAAAGACGCGAAATTGAAGAAAAAGTAAGACAGCTCCTGATTGAAGATATCGAAGTGGACGAAGGAAACATTTTCCCGGAGGCCCGGCTGAAAGAGGACCTGGGAATAGACAGCCTGGATTATGTGGATATCGTCGTCCTTATCAACGAGCATTTCGGTTTCAAAATCCGGCAGGAGGAACTCAAGGGCGTCAATACCTTCGCGAAATTCTGCGATTACATTGAATCGAAGGTAAACTAGGGAGCGATGGCCGGACGCCAATGGGAAGGATCCACGTTTGGGAACGGATGGATGCACAGGAATCTCGTCCGGCTCCTGCGCATGGTCGGCCCGCGGCCTGTCTATGCCTTTTCATCCCTGTTCATCGTCCCCTGGTGTGTCCTGTTCAACCGGAGCGGCCGCAGCGCCTACGCTTTTTTCCATACCCGCCTGGGCTTCCCGTCCCTGAAATCCTGCTGGCTCACCTACCGGAACCACTGCCTCTTCTCGCAGGTCGTCATCGACCGCTTTGCCATGTATGCGGGCAAGTCCTTTGAGGTGGAATATGAAGGCGACGCCTTCTTCAAGGCCCTGGAGGCGAAGGAGGAGGGTTTTGTCATGCTGAGTTCCCATATCGGGAACTATGAAATCGCCGGGTATTCCCTGGTTTCCGCCCGCAAGGGCATCCATGCAGTGGTCTATTCCTCCGAGAAAGAATCCGTCATGCGCAACCGCAGCGGCATGTTCGGGAAGACCAACGTCAGCATGATTGCCATGCAGGAGGACATGAGCCACCTGTTCGAGATCGACCGGGCCCTGGTCCGCGGCGATATCGTCAGTTTTCCCACGGACCGGCACATGGCGGGCTCCCGCTGCATCCGGGCCCCTTTTCTGGGAAAGGAGGCGTCCTTCCCGCAGGGCCCCTTCAGCGTGGCGGCCATGCGCGGAGTGGATGTGCTCTCCGTGAATGTGATGAAGGAGGGGGCTAAGAAATACAAAATTTACCTCACGCCGCTCGGCTACGGCCGCGACCTGCCACGCAGGGAACAGATCGGGCAATTGTGCCGGGCATATATCGCCGAATTAGAGCGGATGGTCCGCCTCTATCCGACCCAATGGTTTAATTTCTTTGATTTCTGGGCCTGATGAAACTCTCGGATGTTACAGAAGATTTCCTCCGCTCGCTGGATATCCATACGGTTCTCCCGCAGCAGGATCCTTTCGTGATGGTCGGGCGCCTGATCCGTTTCGCGCCGGACTCGTCCACTACCGAGACTATCGTAGGGGAGGATGGCATTTTCACGGAAGACGGCTTTTTTTCGCCCTGCGGCATACTGGAAAACATCGCCCAGACCTGCGCGGCACGCATCGGCTTTTACAACAAATACATCCTGGGCCGGGACGTACAGATCGGATATATCGGCGCCGTGCGGGATTTCGTGGTGAGGGGGAGGGCGGAAGCCGGTTCTACCGTCACCACGACGGTAGATGTCATCGAGGAAGTGTTCGGGATGACGCTGGCCGAGGCGACTGTCCGCTGCTGTGAGGCGGTCATCGCGACGGGCCGGGTCAAGCTGGCTACGGCCGGAAAAGATATGTAAGGAAAAATGGACTTGCTCTCTGCAGAAAAACGAATCGAGATCCGCTTCAGCGAGGTGGACATGATGGGCGTCGTCTGGCACGGCGCCTACGCCAAATACCTGGAGGATGCCCGGGAGGCCTTCGGCCTGCGCTACGGGCTCTCTTATGCCCGCTACATCTCGGAGTCCGTCTTTGCGCCTATCGTCGAACTGAATTTCAGTTACAGGAAACCCCTGCGGTACGGGATGACGCCCCTGGTGCGGATTACATACCGGCCCACGGATGCGGCCAAGATCGTCTTCGACTATGTGATTCTCGACCCCGGAAGCGGAGACGTCTTCCTGAAAGCCACGTCTGTCCAGGTGTTTATGGACAAGGATTACACGCTCCTGTGGGATGCGCCGGCCTTCTACCTGGAATGGAAAAAACACATGGGCCTGATATGATAAGAATCCTTGCCGGCAATATTACCTCTCCCATCGGCCTGACGACCGCTGAGGCCTATGCCGCCGTCCGGCGCGGGGAAAGCGCCCTGAAAATCGTGGACGGCTGCCTCGGCGTCCCCGGAAAGGCCTGTGTCGGCATGTTCGGCGACAGCCTGCGGAAGGAACTCCGACTGGCAGGTGTCAGCTGGTTCGAATCCCTTGTGATCCATTCCGTCAGGGAAGCTCTGAGCCGCACGGAGGTCGATCCGGTCTCCCCGCGGTCCATCCTGATCCTGGGATCCGCTACGGCTGCCATGGCCGAACTCTCGGAGGTCCCGGAAAAGGACGGCTGCTACCTCGCTCCCGGCCTGGCGGCGCAGCGTGTGGCCGATTACCTTGGATTCTCCCGTGAGCCTCTGCTTGTCAGCAACGCATGCATCTCCGGGGCGACTGCCCAGATGCTGGCCGCCCGCCTGCTTTCCGCCGGCCTGTACGACCATGCCGTCGTCTGCGGCGCGGATGTGCTGTCGGCTTTCGTCCTGGCCGGATTCGGGTCTTTCAAGGCCCTCTCTCCGCAGGAATGCCGTCCCTTCGACATCGACCGCCTGGGCCTGAACATAGGGGAAGGCGCGGCGACCCTTGTCCTCTCGCGGGAGGAGGAGGCAGCCGCGGACGCCTGGTATCTTGCCGACGGCTGCCTTGACAACGACGCCTACCATGTCAGCGCGCCTATCCCGAGCGGTGACGGCCTGTGCCGGTGCATCAGGAAAGTCCTCTCTCCAGCTCTGAAAGACTCCCTCGCCTGCGTGACCGCCCACGGGACGGCCACGATGTTCAATGACCAGATGGAGTCCAAGGCCATCGAGCAGGGCGGCCTCGGCGATATTCCTACAACGGCCTATAAGGCTTATTTCGGCCACACCTTCGGCGCTTCGTCCATCCTCGAGCCCCTCATCACCATGTGTTCGCTGGACGAGGGAAAAGTCCTGCCCCTGCGCGGATTCGAAGAAATCGGCGTGAGCGGGAAAATCACCGTCTGCACCCGGGGGGAGTCGACCGGCAGGCGGGCTTTCATCAAGACGCAGTCCGCTTTCGGCGGCTGTAACGGCGCTTTGGTTTATTCCAAGCATCCGGCCGCGGTCCCCGCGCCGGCTCCGGCGCAGTACGCGGTGGTGAAATCCCTGCGCATCACCCCGGACAGTGTTCTCCTGGACGGAGCGCCCGTTCCGCATGAAAGCACGGGGGCAGCCCTTCTGACGGAGATCTTCAAGACCTGCCTTGCGGACGGCTCGCGCTTTTTTAAGATGGACCTTTTCAGCCGCCTGGCCTATGTCGGCGCGGGCCTGCTCGCCAAGGATACGCTTTCGGACTGCGAGCCGGATGACATCGCGCTGTATTTCTTTACTCTGAACGGCTCGGTGCTGGCCGACCGGAAGCACCTGTCCACCTTCTCGGATCCCGGGGCCTTCTATCCGAGTCCCGCGGTCTTCATCAACACCCTTCCCAATGTGGTGCTGGGCGAAATCGCCGTCCGCCACACCGTCAAGGGCGAAACCACCCTGGTGATGCTGCCCCGGCGGGATGACGGAAGGATGGAGGAAATCGTCCGCGTGACGCTTGCGGCCGCCCGACCCGCCGCACTGCTGTACGGATGGGTGGACTGCGAGGGGGAGGATGCCTTTATAGCAGATCTCAAATTATTGAAAATTAAAGCATAAAATCATGGATGAATTGCTCTACAACCTCAAATTGCAGATTATCGACGCCCTGAACCTGGAAGATATGACCCCGGAAGACATCGACGACGACGCCCCTCTGTTCGGGGACGGCCTCGGCCTGGATTCCATCGATGCCCTGGAACTGATCGTCATCCTCGACAAGCACTACGGCATCAAACTGGCCAGCCCGGCCCAGGGAAAAGAGGTCTTCAAAAGCATCAATTGCATCGCTGACTATATCCGGAAGAACCGTAGCAAATAATGGACGGAACCATCTCCATAAACGGCATGGGCATCGTCTGCGCGATCGGTGACGACAGGCAGGCGGTCCTGGATTCCCTTCTGCGGAAAGAATCGGGAATCGGGCCGATGCAGTATCTTCCTTCCCGGCACAGGGATATCCCGGTCGGGGAAGTGAAGATGTCCACCGGACAGATGAAGCGCCTGCTGGGCATAGCGGACGACGTCCAGGTGAGCCGGACTTCCGTCATGGGCGCCCTCGCGGTCCGCGAGGCGCTCGCTCAGGCCGGTCTTGACGCCGCCTCCCTCGCCGGGAAGCGGGTGGCGCTCATCTCGGGTACGACGGTCGGCGTCATGGACGTGACGGAACAGGTTTACGGCAAGACGGAGGAAGGCGTCGAGGTGCCCCAGGGCAACGAATGCGGCCGGAGCACGGAAGAGATAGCCGCATTCTCCGGCCTAGGCGGCGCCAGTTGCTGTACCATCTGCACGGCCTGCTCCTCCGCGCTGAATGCCATCATGCTCGGCTGCGAAATGCTGAAAAACGACGAGGCCGACATGGTCGTCGCCGGGGGCTCGGAACCCCTGAGCCGCTACCACCTGAACGGCTTCAACTCCCTGATGATCCTCGACCGGCAGCGTTGCCGCCCCTTCGACGATTCGCGCGAGGGGCTGAACCTGGGCGAGGGCGCCGCTTTTGTCGTGCTCGAAAAGGACGCGCCGGAGGGCCTGGCCTACATCGGCGGCTATGCCAACCGCTGCGACGCCTTCCACCAGACCGCGACTTCGAAAGACGGGGACGGGGCCTTCCTGGCCATGCGGGATGCGCTCAAGATGGCCGGTATCGGCCCTGAAAAGATCGGCTACATCAATGCGCACGGCACCGGGACGCCGGACAACGACGCTTCCGAAAGCGCCGCGTTCCGCCGGGTGTTCGGGGATACGATCCCGGACATGTCCAGCACCAAGTCCTATACCGGCCACACCACCTCGGCCTCCGGCGCGGTCGAAACCGTTATCTGCGTCCTGGCCATGCAGAACGGCTTCGTGCCGGCCTCGCTCGGCTGGAGCCGGATGATTCCGGGGGGCTTTGCTCCCACGATGGGACGGACGGGCGTCTGCCTGGACTATGTCATGTGCAACTCCTTCGGATTCGGCGGCAATGACTCCTCGATGATCCTCTGCCGGAAGCGGCCCGCTCCGGCCCCGGTCCCGCTGCGCGACGCCGCGCAGGTCCGCCTCGTCGCGCGCCGCAGTGTCCGTTCGGACGAGGAACTGTCCGCCCTGAAGGAATTCCTCTCTCCCATGGAGACCCGCAGGATGGGTAAAATCATGAAGGCCAGCCTCTTGTCGGCCTTCCTCGCGCTGAGGGACAGGGGCCTTTCCTGCCCGGACGCCATCGTCACAGCCACCTCCCGGGGCATGCTGGAATGCAGCACCCTCTTCCTGGAGGATATCGCCGCGAACGACGAGCAACTCCTCAAGCCGACCCTCTTTATGCAGAGCACCCACAATACCATCGGATCGGCCATCGCCATCCGTACGGGCTGTCACGGGTACAACATCACCTATTCCCAGGGCGACCGTTCCCTGGAATGGGCCGTCCGCGATGCCGCGATGCGCCTGCGGACCGGCGAGGCACGAAACGTGCTGGTATGCGCCTTCGACGAAACCCTTTCCGGCGGAAGGACCGCGCAATTCGCGGCGGAAAGCCGGATTTATACCCTTGAAGAATCATGAACAATCTGCTGATTCTCCCCCTTGCCATCGCCCAGAGCCTGCTACTTGCCTCCGGGCAGGTCCTGTTGAAATTCGCCCTGGAGCGGATGTTGCCTTTTGCATGGACGGCGGCCTTCTGGAAATCCGTCTTCGTCAACTGGCAGTTCGCGGCCTGCGGACTGTGCTATGGGGCCGGGAGTCTGCTCTGGTTCTATATTCTCAAGCATTTTCCTTTCAGCATGGCCTATCCGATGGTCTCCCTGAGTTATGTCTTCGGGATGATCGCGGCCATCGTCTTTTTCCACGAACCGGTCGGTCTCAGCCGTTGGCTGGGCGTCCTGCTGATTATGGCGGGCTGCTTTTTTATCGCAAAGTAATGAAACGGCTCGTCATCCTCCTGCTTCTGGTGCTGGCCCCGCTCCCTTACGCGGCGGCCCAGGGGTCGGATGCAGATGCCATCCGAGCGGAACTGCTCGCCTTCAGCGGGAAGGTGACCTCCGTCACCTGCGATTTTGTCCAGCGGCGGGAATCCGCCCTCCTGGCGGAGCCCGTCCTGTCGTCCGGGCAGATGCGTTACCGCCGTCCTGGCTGTCTGGAGTGGCGGTATCTGGAGCCCTTCGACCTGTCTTTCACGGCGGATGCCGGGGCGGTTTCGATCCGCCGGAACGGCCGGGAGGAGCCCTTGAGCGGTCCGCAGGGCCGTCTTGCCCGGGAGATGACGCAACTGATCATCCGGAGCGTGGAGGGGAGCGTCCTCTCGGACGAAAAACTCTTCCGGAGCGAGTTTGCCCGGGAGGGCGGCGAAATCGTCGTGCTGCTCTATCCTCTGCGGAAGGAAATGCAGAAAATGTGGTCCTCGCTCGTGCTGCGCTATGACGGCGGGAACATGGGCGCCAGGAGTATCGAGATGCGTGAGTCCTCCGGAGATACGACGCTTATCACATTCAACAAGGTCAGATATGGTTTTTCGGAATAGTTTCTACTTTGTCGATTCTTCCGTCCGCGGGGATGGGAGCGCCTCCTACGTGATCCGCCTCAATGCGGAACACGGGATCTTCCGGGCGCATTTTCCCGGCGAGCCGATCACCCCGGGCGTCTGCATCCTGCAGATGGGCCTGGAACTGCTCTCGGACGCGGCAGGGGAAAAAGTGGAACTGTGCCGGGCGAAGAACGTGAAGTTCCTCCATATCCTCCATCCGGACGACGGTCCGGTGGAGGTGCGCATCGGCAAGATGGGAAAAGAGGACGGGGCCCTTACGGCCTCGATCGATTTCCTGCGGAAGGATTTACAGCTGGCAAAGATGACCCTGGTATGCAGGATGACTGTAAAATAGCGCTTCGTCGCAGAGGAATCTGTGTCATTATCCCGACGTACAACAACGCCGGGACCATCGTTGATGTCGTTGAGAGGACCCAGGCCTATTGCTCGGATGTTTTTGTCGTATTGGATGGCTGTACCGACGATACGCTGTCCCTGTTGGAGGACATGCCGCAAAGACCCGAATTGCTTGTGCTGCCGAAAAACGGCGGCAAGGGCCGCGCGCTTCGCGAGGGCTTCCGGCGGGCCCGGGAGGCCGGCTTCGCCTACGCCGTCACTCTGGATGGGGACGGGCAGCATTTTCCGGAAGACATCCCCGTCTTCCTCGAGGCGAATCGACGTTATCCCGGCGCGCTCATCGTGGGAAGGAGGGCGGACCTGGAGAATGCCGATCGCAGCAAAGCAAGCCGTTTTGCCAACGCTTTCAGCAATTTATGGTTCTTCATCCAGACGCTCGTTCCCCTTAAGGATACCCAGACCGGATACCGGCTGTATCCTTTGCGCAAACTCCGCGGCCTGTCCCTGCTGACTTCCCGCTATGAGGCGGAACTCGAACTCCTGGTCTTCTCGGCCTGGAGCGGCATCCGTCTTGTCAGCGAGGATGTCCGCGTCTATTATCCTCCCCGGGAGGAGAGGGTGTCCCATTTCCGTCCCGTCCGCGATTTCCTCCGGATAAGCCTGCTCAATACAGTACTATGCCTCCTGGCCCTGGTCGTGGGCCTTCCGCTGACGATTCTCCGGTCGACTTTCCGGTTTCTCAAGACCCTTGGCCTGTTGCTGGTCTATGTCATGGCCATGCTGCTTGTGGTTACGCCCGTCGCTTTCCTTTATCTGAAACTGGGACGCGTGACGGAACGGAAGAAAGAGTGGCTCCACCGCAGCATCTGTCGTCTGGCCGGCTGGGGAACCAAATTGCTGGGATGGGCCGGAAACCCTTATACGCCGGTCAATCCGGAAGGGGAAGACTTCCGCCGTCCTGCCGTGTTGATCTGCAACCACCAGTCCCACCTCGACCTGCTGCCGATGCTCTCCCTGACGCCCCGCCTGGTCGTCCTGACCGCGGACTGGGTCTGGCACAATCCCCTCTACGGCTTCGTGATCCGCCAGGCGGACTATCTTCCGGCCTCGGAAGGTCTGGACAGAATTCTTCCCCGCCTTAAGGAAATGGTGGAGAAGGGCTATAGCGTCGCCGTTTATCCGGAGAGTACCCGATCGACCGACGGCAAGATCGGCCGTTTTCACCAGGGAGCCTTCTACCTGGCCGACCAACTTGGCCTTGACGTGCTGCCCCTCGTACTGTATGGCACGGGACACGCCCTTCCCAAGCACGGACGGATCCTTCACTCCTGGCCCCTGCGGATGGAAGTGGGCAGCCGCATCGCACCGGAGGCGCTCTCCCGGATGGGGAACAACTATAGGGAGCGGGCTTCCGCGCTCAGGAAATACTATGCCGCGCGTTACGCGGAAATTGCCGACCTGACGGAACGGAATCTCAAATGAAGAAAAGTGCAATCATCATCGGAGCCGGCCCCGGCGGCTTGCTTACGGGTGCAATCCTAGCGCAAGAGGGATTGCAGGTGACCGTATTGGAAAAAAACGCCATCATTGGCGGCGGCCTCCAGAGTTTCAGCCGTTTCGGGACGCTGTTTGACACAGGCATGCACATTGTCGGCGGCATGCAGAAGGACGGCAGCATCCGGAGAATCTGCGAATATCTGGGCATCTGGGACCGGGTACGGGTCAAGGATACGGACAGGGAATTCAGCGACTGTGTTTTCTTCTCCGAAGACGGCAGGCGCTACCGCATTGCCCAGGGGAGGAAGGGTTTCGTGGACTCCCTCAGCGAGGTTTTTCCGGACCAGAGGGATCACCTGATCGCTTATGTGGAGGCCCTTTTCCGTCTGGCAGGCGAGGTGGACCTGTTTCGCCTGAGAGCGTCGTCGGAGGAACAGTCCGAACATTCTGAGGCCTTCGGAATGAGTGCGGATGCTTTCATCGCCCTCTACATTCCCGACGTGCGCCTGCGCAGTGTCTTGTCATATATCAATCCGCTTTATGCCGGAAGGGCGGATGTTACTCCTGCCTACATACATGCCCTGATTTCCGTGCTGTATATCAGCGGTTCCAGCCGTTTTGCCGGCGGGAGCATCCATTTCGCGCAGGCCCTTCGGGATGTGATCGTTTCCTCCGGCGGCAGGGTTCTCGCTGGTGCGGCAGTAACGCACGTGCACAATGATGGGCGGATGATCAGCGGCGTAAGTACTTCGGACGGGCGGACCTACACGGCGGACTGCTATGTCAGCGCCATCCATCCCTGCTCTCTCTTTCCGCTCCTGGACGATCCGGGCATCCTGCCCAGACCCTATCGTACCCGGCTGGAGGGACTTCCCAACTCCTGTTCAGCCTTCACTCTGAATGTCAAGTTCCGGAAGAACAGTTTCCGCTACCTGAACCACACCCTCTATTATGTATCGCGCTACGACGCAGTCTGGGAAATCGGCGGGGAAGGGGCCTGGCCGCAGGGCTTTGTCTGCGTGACGCCTCCCGTGATCGGACAGGGCGAATTCGCCGAAAAACTGATTGTCACGGCTCCGATGCCCTGGTCCTGCGTGAAAGCCTGGGAGGACAGCGCTCCGGGCTGCAGGGAGGAGTCGTACCAGGCGTGGAAAGCCGACTGTGCGAATAAACTCCTGTCTTGCCTGGAAGAAATGTTCCCTGGCTTCAGGACCTGCGTGGAAGCTGTCAATACCGCCTCTCCCCTGACCATCCGCGATTACTACGGCAGCAAGGAGGGTTCCATGTACGGCTTTTCCAAAGACTGCCGGAATCTTATGTGGTCTCTGCTCCCCGTTGTGACCAAGGTGCCCAATCTTTTCCTGACGGGGCAGAATTGCATGCTGCATGGTTTATGCGGTGTCAGCCTGACAGCCGTCAGCACCTGTGAGGCCATTCTGGGACGGGGTGCCGTCCTGAACCGTATCAACCGCTTCGACGATATCCGTCCCTATTACGATTTCGAGATTCCCGATGCGATGCGCCGTATCGCCGCCGATCCGGCTCTGGCGGGCGTGTCCGCCTTCCTGTATCCCGGAGAGGATGTGCAGCGTCTGCGGGAGAGAATCGGGAAAGTGGAGACAACGGAGGAGTTCCAGCTGGAAGTGATGAATCCCGCCATCAGCCGCATCGTGGAAAATACTTGTGATTCATTTACTTGCGAGGGACTGGAGGAACTTTCCCGCGGAGAGAACTATGTCTTTGTTTCCAACCACAGGGACATCATGCTGGATGCCTCCCTGCTGTCCAAGGCCCTGTATGCCGACGGTTTCGATACGCCCGAAATTACTTTCGGGGCCAACCTGATGAAGGGCGGCTTCGTCATCGATGTCGGGAAGGCCAACAAAATGTTCCGGGTAGAGCGTCCGGGCGGCGACATCCGCGCCTTCTACCGCCTGTCGGAACATCTTTCCGACTATATCCGCACGGCGGTCTGCCGGAGAGGACAGTCTGTCTGGATTGCCCAGCGGAACGGCCGGACCAAGGACGGAAAGGACAGGACGGACCAGGGGATCATCAAGATGTTCGCCATGAGCGGCGGAAAGGACAAGGTCCGGGCCCTGGCCGATCTTCACATCGTCCCCGTGGCCATTTCCTACGAATGGGAGCCCTGCGATCTGCTGAAGGCGGCGGAAATCTTCAAGCGGGCCGCAGGACCGTATCAGAAATATCCCGGTGAGGATCTTAACAGTATCCTCACCGGCATTATGCAGCGGAAAGGCCGGATCCGCATTGCGATCTGCCGGCAAATTTCGGAGGCGGATATCCGTTCGTTCGAGGGTCAGTCCGCAAATGGTTTCTATAAATCGGTAGCGTCCCTGGTGGATGAAAGAATATGCAGCGCCTATCATCTGTTCCCTAACAACTACATCGCCCATGACATGGCAAGTGGGGAGACGCGTTTCCTTTCCTACTATTCCCGGGAGGAGAAGGCAGCCTTCGAAGCTCATCTGGCCGGACTTTTGGACAAGACCGCTCCGGAGAGCAGGGAAGTGGTACGCCGACTGATTCTGGATATCTATGCCACTCCCGTCGACAGCAAATATCTTTTCCGGGCACGATGAAGACAGTCTTCCTATACGATTTCTTTTCCCGTCACCGGAAGATACGCGGCGGATCGCTCGTCCTGCTTTCCGCCGTCCTGCTTGCCATGCTGCTGACAATCCGTTTCAGCGAAGATATCAGCGATTTTCTTCCAATGGGTACGCAGGAAAGGGAGGAAATGACGATATACCAGGGTGTTTCCGGTGCGGAACGAATCTATGTCCTCTTTTCCAATCCCGGTGATTCCGACCTCGTGGTGGAGGCTATCGACGCCTTTACGGATTCTCTGGACCGGCTGGATGCCCGGCAGAGCCTCGGCACGGGAGGAGTCGATGCGGAGGCCCTGGCGGATGTCGCGGAGGAGGTCTATTCGAACATCCCTTATTTTCTGGAAGAAGCCGACATCGCACGGATGGACAGTCTGTTGGCAAGGCCGGATTATCTCGGTGAGGCGCTCCGAGGCGACCGGGCCGTCCTTATGTTCCCTTCGTCCCCCTTGGTCAAAACGGGAATACGCCGTGACCCGCTGGGCCTTTTCGCCCCTGTTATGGATCGTCTCCGGGCCTCCGTAGGTCCGTCGGGGTTCGAGATGTACGAAGACCATCTTTTTACCTCGGACAAGAGCCGTGCCGTCATCATGGTCGATTCTCCCTTCGGAGGCAGCGAAACCGACAGGAACACTCAGCTGGTCCGTTTGTTGGAGAAGGCGTCCCGGCAGATGCATTCGGCTTTTCCGGAGGTGTCGGCCGAAATCATCGGAGCTCCGGCCATTGCCGTCGGGAACGCCTCCCGGATCAAGAAGGACAGTGTCCTGGCCGTTTCCCTGTCGCTCGTCCTGATTGTCCTGCTCCTGCTTTATTCCTTCCAGTCGCTGCGAAATATCCTGCTGATTTTCATTTCAGTGGGATGGGGCCTGCTCTTCGCATTGGCGGGGCTGACGCTATTCCGCGATAGCGTTTCCATCATCGTAATCGGAATCTCCAGCGTCATCCTGGGCATTGCCGTCAATTATCCGCTTCACCTGATTACGCACATGGCCCACCAGCCTGACAGGCGGACGGCCCTGCAGGAGATCATTTCTCCTCTGGTAGTGGGCAACATCACCACCGTCGGTGCATTCATGGCCCTGGTTCCTCTCAATTCCACGGCCCTGCGGGACCTGGGGCTCTTTGCGTCCCTGCTGCTGGTCGGCACCATTCTCTTTGTCCTGGTCTATCTGCCGCATTACGTATCCGATCGCCGGGACCTTCGTCGCGACAGCCCCTTTTTGGACCGGCTGGCCGCATTCTCTCCGGAAAACAAACGGTGGATTGTGATTGCCGCCGCGATGGTCACGCTGCCGCTGGCCGTGCTGAGTTTCCGCACTGAATTCGACGCCGACCTCTCGCACATCAATTATATGACGGAGGGGCAGCGACGGGACATGCAGTATTTCGAGGACCTGATCGCCGGGGATGAAACCCACTCCGCACGGACGCTGTACGTCTATGGCAAGGGTCCGGACTTGGACGGGGCCGTGGCGGATATGTCGATACGGGAGCGACAGATTGACAGTCTTGTCCGGGCGGGCGACGCGGTCCGGCAGAACGCGGCGTTCTCCTTTATCGTCCCCCCGTCGGAGCAGGAACACCGCATCGCCCTCTGGCAGGATTTCGTCCGGCGCCACAGGGAAGAGCTGACAAGTTGCTTTGAAAAGACCGCACTCGAAGAGGGATTCGCCGCCGGGGCCTTCGGAGGATTTCAAGAGTTGATTGCGGCTTCGGACACCCTGACGCCACTTTCCTGCGCCTCTTTCGGGGGACTGATCCGTACGGTTTTCTCCCGGAATTTCACCGCTCCGTCTCCGGACGGGCCTGTCTATGCCGTCAGCGCCCTCAATGTCCCTGCTGATCGGGTGGAGACCGTCTCCTCAGCCATGGGGGACAAGTGTTTCGAACCATCTGGCATGAACCGGGCGATGGCAGGCAGCCTGTCCGACAATTTCAATTATATCGGCTGGGCCTGCTCCCTGATAGTATTCCTCTTCCTCTGTTTCTCATTCGGCCGGGTGGAACTCGCCCTGATATCCTTCATTCCCATGGCGGTCAGCTGGGTCTGGATCCTGGGCCTGATGGCGGCTTTCGGCATCAAATTCAATATTGTCAACATCATCCTTGCTACGTTTATCTTCGGGCAGGGGGACGATTATACCATTTTCATGACCGAAGGCTGCCAGTATGAGTATGCCCGCCGCAAACCGATCCTCGCGTCCTACAAGCGGAGCATCCTGCAGTCCGCCGCAATCATGTTCGTCGGTATCGGGACTCTGATTCTTGCCCGCCATCCCGCCATGCGTTCGCTAGCGGAAGTGACCATCATCGGCATGTTCTCGGTGGTACTCATGGCCTATCTCATTCCGCCGCTGCTCTTTAAGTGGCTTACAGTCCGGGATGGCCGTGAAAGGACCAGCCCGCTTACCCTGCGCTTGCTCCTGACCGGGGCGCCGAAGACCCCGGCGGACCTCGTCCGGGCCCGCTATGCCTACAAGGGCAAGGAGATTGAACGGTGCGTAAGGCGCAGCCTGAGGGAGAAAGCCTCGGGTGTCGCCGGCCTGAACGTGCCCCCGGACGGGGAAATCGAGCTGTCAGGCGACCTGTACGGTGAGCTGGCGTTGCTCGCTGCGCTGACCCATCCCGGCGTGAAGGTCATCTCCCACATCGCGGATGAGGACGCCCGGACCGTCGCCAGGGTGGCCGTCTCTGAAATGGACACGATCAAGATTACAAGTTAAATGCATTCGATATGAAAACGGAAGAAATCAAGCTACTGCTCTCCGACGTGCTTCCCGCCGTGGATTTCGACGTGGATTTTCTTTTTGCCGAACTGGATTCACTGAGCGTTGCGACCATCTTGTATTCCCTGTCAGAGAAATATGGGATCCTGCTGGATGCGGAGGACGTGACTCCGAAAAACCTCCGGAACATCGCCTCCATTACCCGGATGGTCGAGGCGAAAATGACCCTTGAAAGCAGGATACGGCAGTTTGCCGTCACCTCGCCCGACAAGGTGGCCGCCATCTGCGGAGAGGATTTCATGACCTACTCGCAGCTCTGGGATGCCATCCTCGGGCGGGCGGAGGAACTGCGCGCAAAAGGGGTCGGGCCGCACCGCCCCTACGTGTACCGTGCCGATCAGGACATTGATTTCCTTGTCACGTATTGTGCCGTCCACTATCTGAAGGCCATCGCAGTCCCGCTCGAACATGCCGCGACGGAAGAGAACTTCCAGGCCGTCAAGGACGAGGTGGAGGCCTACGCCTTCCCCGACGAGATTGTGGACACGCTCTACACGACAGGCACGACCGGCAAGTCCAAGGGCGTCATGCTCTCGGAGACCTGCCTACGCTCCTGCGCGGAGAACTTCATCGTGGACATGCACTTCCACAAGGACCTGCTCTTTATCGTCAGCGGACCGCTCAACCATATCGCCAGCCTCTTCAAGATCCATCCCATCCTCTCGGCCGGCGGCACCGTCTGCATCCTGGACGGCATAAAGGACATCAATGCCTTCTTCAAGGTGTTCGACCTTCCGTATGAGCATTTCGCGACTTTCCTCGTCCCGGCAAGCATCCGTCTGATCATGCAGTTCTCCTACGATAGGCTGCGTGCCGTTGCGCCCCGGATTGATTTCATCGAAACCGGCGCGGCCCCAATCTCCCATGCCGAGATGGAACAGCTGGCCAAGGCCCTGCCGGAGTCGAAACTTTACAACACGTATGGCGGAACGGAGATCGGCTGCGTGGCTACCTACGAGTTCAATGACGGAAAATACATGGAAGGCTGCATCGGCCGCCCCCTGAAGAACGCCTCCGTGGAGATTACGCCCGAAGGCACGATGGTGGTCTCCGGCTTGACCATCATGAGCGGATACGTCAACGACGACGAGGCCACCCGGAAGGTCATCGTGGACGGAAAGGTGTTTATGTCGGACCTGGGCTATTTCGACGGGGATGGACTGATCCACCTGAGCGGACGGCTGGGCGACGTCATCAACGTCGGCGGCTTCAAGGTGAATCCGCTGGAAGTGGAGAACGCGGCGCTTGCTTTTCCGCTTATCAAGGACTGCATCTGCATCGCCGCCGTACATCCCGTGGTGGGCACGGTACTGAAACTCCTCCTGGTCCTGGCCGATGAAGGCGCCGCCTTCGACAGGCACGCCCTGGCCGTCTTTCTCAAGGGAAAACTCGCCCCGTACAAAGTGCCGACCATGTATGAGGTCGTCGATGCCGTCAAATACACCTATAACGGTAAAAAGGACAGAAAGGCGTACCGGGACTAGAACAAGCCGGCCAGCCAGTTCAGGAAGGCCTCTTTCCACTGCCGGCTTTCCGGGCTGCCGTAATAGTCGCTGACCCCGAAACCGTGTTTCCCCCTGCTGTATTGATGATACACGTGGGGGATTCCTTTCCGGGTCAGGGCGGAGTCCAGCAGGACGGAGTTGTGGTAATCCACGACAGGGTCGTCGAGGCAGTTGACGAGGAAGACAGGAGGACAGTCGTCCGGGATCTTCAGCTCCAGGGAGAGGGAGTCGCGCAGAATGCGGTTCCCGACCCGGTTGTCGCCAAGTAATCCGCGCCTGGAGCGGCAGTGGACGTAAGGCGGCCGCATCGTCACGACCGGGTAGATGGCTGCGACGAATGCCGGTCGCAGACTTGCGGTGGTGGCGATGCCGGCTGCCCGGAGGAAGTCGGTCCCGCTGAAACATGCGGCTGACATCACCAGGTGTCCGCCGGCCGAGAATCCCATCATACCGACCCTCTCTGGGTCGATACCGTATGTGCTTGAATGTTCCCGGACATACTGGAGAGCCCGCTGAGCGTCGGTGATCATGTCGGGATGGCGTTTCCCGCGGAATAACAGGCGCGTGTGCCAGGCAATCTCGGCCGCGCCGGCCGTCCTGTAGAAAAGGACGAAGGCCGTGATGCCCTTGGAGGCGAGCCATTCACCCACCTCGAAACCCTCTCCGCTCTGGTCGAGCCAGTGATAACTGCCACCGGGACAGATGACGATGGCGGTACCGTTTGGACTCTCCGCCCGGTATGCATAGAGGGTGACCTCCTTCCCGAAAGGCATCTTTTCCCCCTTCCAGAGTGCGACGGTGTCCGCCGGCGATGCATGACAGAGGGGGGACAGTAGCAGGAAGAAGCCCAGAATTGCGGCCGTGCTTCCTGAAAGGTTCATTTGAGATTCCCTTTCAAGAAGAGTACGACCATCTGGATGAGGGCCTGTTTGTCCCCGGAGAGCATATGCCCTTCCTCCTTGAGGAGGCGTAGCTCGCTGGAAGGGTAGACTTCGTGATAACGCCGGCTATAGGAAACCGGGACTATCTTGTCCTTTTCTCCATGGATCAGCAGAACCTTGCCGCCGTACTTGGCCGATGTCTCGAAAATGGGCAGCTTCTGGGCTTCCAGAATGAATTTCCTTCCTAACTTGTGGAACATGACATTGACATACTCCGGCGGGTTGGCCGCATCGTATTTCGAGAACATGCACTGTCCGGCGATGGCATCGTCCTTCAGCACGGCGGCAGGCGCCAGTTGGACGAGGCATTCGGGCCTGTCGGGCGTATCTTCCAGTTGTCCTGCGAGCATGCCGGCCACGACGCCTCCCTGAGAATGTCCCAGTAAAGCGACCTTGGTGACGTAGGGTAGACTGCGTGCATAGTCGAGTACCGCCTTTGCATCTGCGATTTCACTGGAAATCGTCATGTCGATAAAGCGTCCCTCGCTCCTGCCGTGCGCGTCGAAATCGAAACGGATGGAAGCAATTCCTTCCCGTGCCAGGGCCTCCGCAATGGCGGGGATGGGGTAGGCGTCTTTCCTGGACATGAATCCGTGCATCAGGATGACGATCGGGCATTTGCTCTTGGCCGGGTCGAAGGCACGGGGGAGAGTCAGGTTCATGGCAATGCCGCCATGGGGACCGAAGACCTCGTATTCAGGTCTGGACAGGAAAGATAACAATGACATAAGGCATTCTTTTTATTTGTAACGTGCAAGGCGTTTCGATTTGCGCATACAAAAATACGAATACTTCCCGCATTTACAAAATAGAAGAAGGTTTCTGTCGTAAGTTACAAATAAAGGAAGGCGCGTGCGCGGGCGTCCGTGGTCGACTTCTGGTAGCCCTGGAAATGCCAGGCATCCCAATTGCCCCCGAGGATTTCCGCCGTTATGGCCGACGTCGAAAACCGTTCTTCCGTCGTCCAGTACTGCGCGTTTGAAGGGAAGGCGTCACAGCCGGCGGCCGTCAGGGAAAAGCGGCAGCTCATATCCATCAGGCTCAGGTCGCCCTTGCCCGGCAGGAACCAGCCGGTCGAGGATTTGCCGGAGGCGGACGTAGTCGGCACTGACACGGCGGCTGTGCCCGATCCATAGGATTGGACATAGTCGGCCGGGAGGACCTTGCGATTGGCATTGTTCTGCAGCCCGTTGTAGCGGCGCATGATCCTGTAGGCAAGGAAGCCGTAGGGGACATAGGTCATCCCGCTGTTGGAGGACGCCTGGTCCTTGGAGAAGGCAAGCACGCCGTTGAGAGGGTTCAGGTGATAGGTATTGATGCTGTTGTCCTTGGCGATTTCCACATTGGCGGCAGACCATTTCATCGGGGTGGAATGGCTCCTGGCAATGACCAGCGCGTGGGCGCCGTTGAAGTTGTCGAAGCCGATCAGGTTGCTGCGCCGGAAGCCGGAAATGCTTTTGTGGACATTGTCTGCGCAGGAAGCGAGCATGGAAGCCTTCAGGAAATCATTGTCGTCGGGTATCGAGAGGGAAGCGACGACCCCGATAAAGTTGAATCCGCTCACGGTCGGCGGCGTCTTGGGCGCACCGCCGATATAGCCGGTGGCTGTCCGGCGTCCGCAGTCTTCCGCCCGGAATTTGCCGTTGGAGGTGTTGTAATAGACATAGTCGCCTACCTTCAGGTCGGTCTCATAGTAGTCGAAGCAGTAGAAACGGGCCGTCCGGCTGACGGCCTCCTTGGCGGCGGAGGTGATGATCAGCGAGTGGTATTTGATGTCGGAGACTTTGTTGAACGAGACCCTGACGCGGGTGTATTCGCCGTCGGGGGTGGTAGTGGCCGACAGGACGCAGTTTTTGTCGGAACCGCTTTCCGAGCTGATCTTGACCGTAATGCGCTGGTCGGCTTCGGTCGGATAGACTTTGACTCGCAGGTCCATCGTGCCTCCCGGCCGGAGTTGGTCCTGGATATCCTGGGCGTCGTCATGGCCATATACCTGGATCTTCTGGGGCAGCGGAATGATGCGGAGGCGAACTACCTCCGAAATGGAGGGCCTGGCCGCAACGCTGACCTTGATCTTTCCATCGCCCTGGGCGCCCGTGGCGGTCAGCTGGCCCTTGTAATCCACATGGAAGAGGGAGGCCCCTTCCGTGATTTCCCAGGTCAGCGGCGTCGCGAAAACATTGCCCTTGGCGTTTTTCACGGTGGCGGAAAGCTGGACCGTGGCCCCGGTGGAAATGCGGAAGATGTTCCCTTCGAAACCGTCCAGGCTCCGGTCGACGGAGACGGAGGCCAGCGCGGAGACCGTGACGTTCAACTGGTCCTTGATTTCGGGTGCGGAAGCGGGGGAGACGCTGACGGTGGCGCTTCCCGCCGCGTCGGCGGTAATCCGGCCGTCCTTTCCGATGGAAATGACCCCATCCCCGGAAGTGACCTTCCAGACCACTTCCTCCGCAGAAACATTTCCCTTGTCGTTGATGACGGTTGCTTCGAGTTGGTATTCCTGCGTTTCCGTCAGGCTCAGGGCACCGCCGCTGAAGTCCGCACCTTCCTTCCGGATGGCGACGGACGCGGGAACCGGTTCCGTTTCGAGGACGTTCACGGTCAGTTTGACCATGTTGGCGGTGGTGACTTCACCCGCCTTCGGGGACAGGGTGAGTACTGCCTCGCCGACCCTGAGGGGCGTAATGATGATACCGTCGCTCTCCAGGGTGTAACTGACGACATCCTCCGGTTTGCATGTCACCTTTACGTCCGTATCCACCCGGGCGGTGGAGGGTTCCAATGTGACCGGAATCTTCCGGGCGCCGGCATTTTCCCAGATATCTACAGGAGAGGAGACCAGGATGCGGGTAATATCATTTCCGTTCTCCTCATGAGTTTGTTCTTCGGGGCGGGACTGCTGGTTCGGGGTCTCGGGGGAACATGCCACGAGGCACAGCAGCAACAGTGGGAATATTTTTTTCATCTTCGGTAAAATTTGTCCAAATATGGTGAAAGAAGTGAAAACAGGCAATACATAATTATATGTACGCGCAGGCTATATGGTTTTCCCGCAATTATTTTGTAAATTTGTACGTTATTTAAGTGTGAAATATGTATCAGTTCAAAGAAGTAAAGAAGGGGACCTTCGTCCTCAGCCTCGACAATCACGTCGATCTGGCAGCGGCCCTTAGCGCGTTCTGCGCTGACAATAATATATATGCGGGCTACATTACCGGCCTCGGAGCGGTTTCTTCCGTCACTCTCCGTTTCCTCGACCCCGTGACTCTCAAATATGTCGATCGTTGTTTCGAAGAGCAGATGGAGATCACCAACCTTACCGGAAATATATCTTCCAAGGATGGCCGTCCCTATCTTCATCTCCACATAACGCTGGGCCGCAGCGACTATTCCTGCATCGGAGGCCACCTTCTTACGGGCACGATAAACGGCGCATGCGAGCTGGTGGTCGAGGCTTACGAAAACACTACAATCGGCCGCTACACCGACCCTGAAACCGGTTTGAACCTCTATAAATTCTAAACCGGAAGATGGATTTGGTTGCTGGACGAAAAATGCCTCCCGCCCGGGTGATGCCGTGGGCAAGGAGGCAGTATGGCGGCAGCCTGTAGAAACTCTTATCCGAGGATTGCGTCGGCAAGGGCTTCCAGGGCCGGAACGTCAGAGGGCTTGAGGCGGGTGCGGATTGTCACGAGCGGCTCCACGATTTCCACATCTTTCATTGCGGCGAGCATTTCGCGCATTACGCGGCCGGCCGAGGGGGCCCAGGAGCCGTTTTCGACTATGCCGACGCGGCGTTTCTGCCAGCCTTTCATCGCCAGGGTGTGGAGGAAGGTGTGGGCCGGGGTGAAGAGCCCGCCGTCGTAGGATGCGGCCAGGATGACCATCTTGCCGTATCGGAAGGCGTCTTCCACGGCCTCGGCCATGTCGTCGCGGCAGAGGTCTGCGGTCGCGACCTTGGGGCACCCCTTCGAGCGGAGAATTTCGGCCAGACACTCAGCTGCGGCCGATGTGCCGCCGTGGATGGAGGCGCAGGCGACGAAAACGCCGTCGGTTTCGACTCCATAGCTGCTCCAGCAGCGGTAGAGATCAAGGTAGTATTGCAGGTTTTCCCTCAGGACCGGTCCGTGGAGCGGGGCGATGATGCGGATGTCCAGCGCAGAGGCCTTTTTCAGCAGGGTCTGGACAGGCATGCCGTATTTTCCGCAGATGTTGAAATAGTAGCGGCGGCCTTCGCAGGCCCAGTCATTGTCGTCCTCGCCCCAGAAGCCGCAACGCGACATGGCGCCGAACTTTCCGAAAGCGTCGGCGCTGAAGAATACTCCGTCTTCAGGGCAGTAGCTGACCATGACTTCCGGCCAGTGGACCATGGGTGCGGCCATGAACTTGAGACTGCGGCTGCCCAGTTGGAGGACATCGCCCTCTTTTACGACCATAATCCGTTCTGCGTCAGGTGCTTCGTCGAGGAACTGCGCGAGCATGGATGAGGCTTTGGCGCCGAGGACGAGCCTGAGCTGCGGGTATTCTTCCAGCGCCCAGGCCAGAAGGCCGCTGTGGTCGGGCTCGAGATGATGGACGACCAGATAGTCGGGGGTGCGGCCGCCGAGCGCCTGGCGAAGATTGTCCTTCCAGAGGTCGCCGCAGCGGGCATCTACGGTGTCGAGGATGGCAATCTTTTCATCCTCGATCAGATAGGAATTGTAGGCCATCCCTTCCGGAACGGCATATTGACTCTCGAACAGGTCGAGCGAAAGGTCGTCGACGCCGATGTAGCTGATGTTTGGAGTGATTTTCATGTTATTGCGAGTTAGATTCTTCTTCTGAGATGTGTTGCCGGGCGGTGTTTTCTATTACGCTCTCGAAGCCGGTCAGGGCTGCGAAGGGCGCAAACTGTGCGGCGCGGTCTGCCGTGGACATCCGCTTGTGGCGCTCCGGATCGGGATGGGGTAGGCCGATTATGTCGTCGTAGGGAGTGTTCATGCCTTGTGTCCTCCTATTTGCTGGTTGCGGTCGCGCGTGGTGGCGCCTTCTTCGAAGTTGATGCCCTTCAGGATGGCGTTCTTGCCGAATTTGCGGCGTATGGAAAGGATGGCTTCCTGGCGGCTGCGTTCCCTGTCGCGGTCGAGCGGGGCGTCGAAGAGCCCGACCTGCTCGCCGGGGGAGACTTCCTCCGGAATTACGTGGTTTGCAACTACATAGACCCTCCGGACGAGCATGTCTTTGCGGACTATGCGGTCGTAGAGTTCGTGTACGGCGTCGCTTATGCGCCTGGTCGAGGAAGTGAAGCCGCCGAGGTTGACCGAGCCGTGGGCCGGCTTTGGCACCGGGCGGCCATACCAGTCGCTGACAACTTCGACGTCTTTTTTGCGGCCGCCCGCGAGCGACTCGCCGTCATAGCCGACGCTGAGGACGATCTGGTCGGTTACAAGCCCCTTTTCGACGAGGTCGAGCACCAGCAAATCCGTCATTTCCAGCACTATGATGCGGGCCTTCTCCCATGTGTAGGGCTCGTGGAGAACCTGGCCGCTGCTCAGGCTGCTGCCCTGCGGACGGTAGGCCTTTATGTCGCGGATGGTGCATGGCTCCCATCCCCAGGCGTGGTCGATGAGCAGTTCGGCATTGACGCCGAAGAGTTTGTAGAGCAGGTCTTCGCTGTGGCGCTGCCAGGGCTTGCCGAGCGAGCAGCGGGCCACGTCGCCGAGGGTGTAGAGCCCGTTGGCTTCGAGCTTTGCGGCAATGCCGCGGCCTATGCGCCAGAAGTCCGTCAACGGCCTGTGGGTCCAGTATTTACGCCTGTAGGTTAGCTCGTCGAGGGCGGCGATGCGGACTCCGTCGCGGTCGGGCTCGGAGTGCTTGGCCTCGATGTCCATCGCGACTTTGGCCAGGTAGAGATTGGGCCCTATCCCGGCCGTGGCGGTTATGCCGGTTTCGGCCAGGACGTCGCGAATGAGCATGCGCGCCAGGTCGTGAGGCGTGGTGTGATAGAGGGTAAGGTAGTCCGTGGCGTCGATGAAGACTTCGTCGATGGAGTAGACGTGGATGTCTTCCGGGGCGATGTGGCGGAGATATATCCCGTAGATCTGGCCGCTGATCTGCATGTATAGCGCCATGCGGGGAGTGGCGACGATGTAGTCGAGCTTCAGGGATGGGTCGCGCTGGATGGCGTTGTTGTCGAAGGAGGATGCCGTGAGGCGGGCCCTGCGGGAGCGTTCGGCATTTATCGCGGCGACTTTCTGGACGACTTCGAAAAGCCGGGCTCGCCCGGGGATGCCGTAGGATTTCAGGGACGGGGATACCGCAAGGCAGATGGTCTTTTCAGTCCTCGATGCGTCGGCCACCACAAGGTTGGTCGTCAGGGCGTCGAGCCCCCGTGAAACGCATTCGGCGGAGGCATAGAACGACTTCAGGTCGATGGCTATATATATCCGTCCTTCCACGGCGATGGATTGCGGTGAGTAGGGATTGCTGAAAAAGAGAAGTGGGCGCAGACGGATTCGAACCGCCGACCCTCTGCTTGTAAGGCAGATGCTCTGAACCAACTGAGCTATGCGCCCTCGAAAGGGATTGCAAAGATAGCAGAAAAATCTGAACCTGCAAAAAAATCAGTTGACAACTTCGCTGATAAATTTCAGCCTGACCAGGCGGATTTCGGTCTCGTCGTAGTCGGATCCAAGGGCCTGGAGGGCGTCTTCGACGGAGTCGGAGGTGGCCTCTTCGCGGAACCAGTTGTAGATTTCCCCGACCACGTCGTCGTCGACCTTTTCGCGGATGTAGTAGTCGAGGTTGAGGCGGGTGCCGGCCTTGACGATGGTTTCGATGTCGGAGAGGAGCTCGTCCATGTCCATGCCCTTGGCCACGGCGATGTCTTCGAGGTCCATCTGGCGGTCGATCAACGGAATGATGGCCTGCTTGCCCTTGGAGCTGTCGGCGATGGAACGGATTACGAAGTCGTCCGGGCGCTCTATCTCGTTTTCTTCCACCCATTTGCGTATGAGCTCGAGGAACTCGGCGCCGAACTTGCGGGCCTTGCCTTCGCCTACGCCCTGGCAGTTTTTGAGCTCTTCGATGGTGAGGGGGTAAAGGATGGACATGTCTTCGAGTGCGGCGTCGCTGAAGATTACCCAGGGCTGGAGGCCCCTCTTTGCGGCAACGCTCTTTCGCAGGTCCTTGAGCATGGAAAGTAGAACGTCGTCGCCTCCGCCGCCTCCGCGGACTGCCGCCGCATTTTGGGCGAACTCGTCGTCATCGTCTTCTTCGGTGCCTTCGGAGAATATGCGGTCTTCGGTGAGCATCACCGGGTAGGGGTGTTCCAGGAAGTCGCGGCCTTCGTCGGTTACGCGGATAAGTCCGTAGCTTTCAATTTCTTTGTCGACAAGGTGGAGGATAATTGCCTGGTGGATTACCGTGCACCAGAACTTGACCGTGTGGTTGGAGCCGGCCCCGAACAGGGGGAGGGTGTCGTGTCGGTAGGATTTGATGAGGGCCGTCACGTCGCCGGCGAGGATGTGGCCGAGGTGCTCGATCTTGAAATGCTCGGGAAGGGACTCTATCAGGTTGATTACCATGCAGATTTCCTTCTGGCCGTCGAAGCGGGGCTTGGGATGGAGGCAGTTGTCGCAGCAGCCGCAGTTGTCGGGGAGGTACCTCTCGCCGAAGTAGTCGAGCAGCAGCCGGCGGCGGCACTGGCTGGACTGGGCGTAGGCGACCGTCTCCATAAGGAGCTGGCGGCCGATTTCCTGCTCGGCGACAGGCTTGCCCTGCATGAATTTCTCCAGCTTGCGTATGTCCTTATAACTATAATAAGCGATGCAGATGCCTTCCTTGCCGTCGCGTCCGGCGCGGCCTGTCTCCTGGTAGTAGCCTTCGATGCTCTTGGGGATGTCGTAGTGGATGACGAAGCGCACGTCGGGCTTGTCGATGCCCATGCCGAAGGCTATTGTGGCGACGATTACGTCGACGTCTTCCATGAGGAAGCGGTCTTGGTTCTCGGCCCTTACCTTGGCGTCCAGGCCGGCATGGTAGGGGAGAGCCTTAATGCCGTTGATTTCCAGGAGCTGGGCCATCTGCTCGACCTTCTTGCGGCTCAGGCAGTAGACTATGCCCGACTTGCCGGCGTTCTGTCGGATGAAGCGTATGATGTCCTTTTCGGGCTCGACCTTGTCGCGGATTTCATAATAGAGGTTGGGCCGGTTGAAGGAGGACTTGAAAACCTTGGCGTCGGGGATGCCGAGGTTCTTGAGAATGTCGCTCTGGACCTTCGGGGTCGCGGTGGCGGTCAGGGCGATGATGGGGGCGCGTCCGATTTCATCGACGATGGCGCGGATGCGGCGGTATTCGGGACGGAAGTCGTGGCCCCATTCGGAGATGCAGTGGGCTTCGTCCACGGCGTAGAACGAGATCGGTATCTCGCGAAGGAGGGCGATGTTTTCCTCCTTTGTCAGCGACTCCGGGGCGACGTAGAGGAGCTTGGTGACTCCCGAGAGAAGGTCGTCCCTTACGGCGGCGATCTGGGCTTTGCCGAGGGAGGAGTTGAGGAAATGGGCTATTCCTTCTCCGGAAGATACGAACCCGCGGATGGCGTCGACCTGATTCTTCATCAGGGCGATGAGGGGGGAAATGACAATGGCGGTGCCGTGCATTACCAGCGCGGGAAGCTGGTAGCATAGCGACTTTCCGCCGCCGGTGGGCATAAGCACGAAGGCGTCGCCCCCGGCGGTCAGGTGGCGGATTATTTGCTCCTGATCGCCTTTGAAGTAGTCGTAACCGAAGAATTCCTTGAGCTTTCCCCGGAGGAGGCTGGCGTCGATATCCATAACTCTATGCGGTTTCCTTGACAAGTTACGGATTTTTTTCGAGATTGCAAGCAATTTTGGACAAAAAAGAACTTTTTTTGTCATAAATACTGTGAAACCGCATGAAAGGCTCAATCTTTGCTTAAAGATTATAGCTTCGCTATGGAGCTTTTTCAAAAAAAATGACGATATTTGCAAGTTGGAAAAAGACATTCGACTATAAACCAAAAGTTCTTATAAAAAATGAAGACTAGCAAAATGATTATCGCTGCTTTCGCGGCCATCGCAATGGTCTCCTGCAGCAACAACGCCGGCGAAGGGAAGGAAGTTTCCGCCCTTTCCGACTCCATCCAGGTAGAAAAACCCGTCAACCCCAAATCCCTCCTCCCCTCGAAGGCCCAGAAAGACTCCGTCAGCTATTTCCTCGGTGTCAACTACGGTTCCATGCTGAAGAACTACAACTTCGGTGACGACCTGAACTACAGCCTCATGATCAAGGGTATGAAGGATTTCCTCGCTGCCAAGGGCGACCCCCGCGACTCCACTTTCGCAAAGCAGTTCAAGATGGATCCCAACACCATGAACATGGTTATCAACGATTTCCTCGGAAAGCGTCATGAATACACCCTGGCCGTCAACGCCGAGAAGGAGCGCAAGTTCCTCGCCGAAAATGCGGCCAAGGAAGGCGTCCAGGTTACTGAAAGCGGCCTGCAGTACATTATCGAAGAGGCCGGCAGCGAGCTTAAGCCGGGTCCCCAGGACACCGTCTATGTCCGCTACAAGGGCACCCTCATCGACGGCACCGTCTTCGATGAGACCAAGGAAGGCCAGGAAGCCGTCCGCATGCTCATGAACCGCGTTGTCAAGGGCTGGACCGAGGGTCTGCAGCTCATCGGCGAAGGCGGCAAGATCAAGCTCTTCCTTCCGTCCGCCCTCGGTTATGGCGAGCGTGGCAACCAGGGCATCGAGCCCAACTCCGCCCTCATCTTCGATGTCGAGCTCGAGAGCGTCAAGCCCTATGTCGAGCCCGTGGTCGAGGAGTCCAAGAACAACAAGAAGAAATAAATCTAACCCGGAATGGAAAGAGTCTGTCTAGCGTTCCGCCAGACAGGCTCTTTTTTCCATAAATTGCAACATGATGGCTAATCTCGAATTGGAAGGCAGGCTCGTGAGGAAACTCCAGCCCCAGAGCGGCCGTTCCGCACGTGGCGAATGGTCCAAGCAGGAGTTCGTCGTGGAATATCAGGACGGCAATTTCCCGACTGAGGTAGTGTTGAACGTCTGGGGTGCCGACAAGGTGGCCGAGCTCCAGTCGCTGCGCGAAGGCGAGATGCTCCGCATCAGCTTCAGACCCTCCAGCCGCGAGTTCAACGGAAAGTGGTACACAGACCTTCGCGCCTGGCGCATCCAGCGCATGGACCAGCAGCAGCCCGCCCGTGAGGAGGCTCCCCGTTACGCAGAGCAGCCCGGCGCCGGCGTTCCGGCAGGGTTCGCTCCCCAGTCCGCCCCCGCGCCTACCATCGATGACATGCCCGGAGAAGACGTCTCCGACGACGACCTCCCGTTCTAGCAAGGCTGAATGATACCTCAGGAGACAGTAAGGAAGATCCTGGACACGGCCCAGATAGTTGACGTCGTGAGCGATTTCGTATCGCTCAAGCGTCAGGGCTCGACCTATGCCGCCTGCTGTCCCTTCCACAATGAAAAGACCCCGTCGTTCATCGTCTCTCCCGCAAGGGGCACCTACCACTGCTTCGGCTGCGGCAAGCATGGGACGGCCGTGGGCTTCGTCATGGAACATGAGGCCCTGAGCTATGTCGAGGCCCTGAGATACCTGGCGCGGAAATACGGCATAGAAGTACAGGAAAAGGAGGAAACGCCCGAAGAAAGGGAGGCGCGCCAGCGCAGCGAAAGCCTCTATCTGACCTCCGAGTTCGCCCACGGCTTCTTCCAGGAGCAGTTGCAGGGCGCTGAGGGCAAGGCCGTGGGCCTGAACTATTTCCACAGCCGCGGTCTCGAAGACGAGACCATACGCAAATACGGCCTCGGCTGGGCTCCGTCCGACCGTCAGGCCCTGATCGCCGCCGCCCGCGAAAAAGGCTACAAGGAAGAATACCTCGTAGACACGGGCCTGGTGATAAAATATGACGACGGCCACACTGCCGGCCGCTTCTTCGACCGCGTGATGTTCCCCATCCACTCGGTCAGCGGCAGGGTGATAGCCTTCGGCGGCCGCACGCTCCGGAGCGACAAGACCGTCGCCAAATACGTAAACTCCCCGGAGACGGAGATTTACGACAAGAGCCGTTCGCTCTACGGCATATGGTTCGCAAAGAGCGAAATCGCAAAGAAAGACAGGTGCTACCTTGTTGAGGGCTATCTCGACGTCCTCAGCATGCACCAGCTCGGAATCACCAACGTAGTCGCCTCCAGCGGCACATCCCTTACCGTCCAGCAGATCCGCCTGATCCGCAAGTTCACGCAGAACGTCACCATCATGTACGACGGCGACTCTGCCGGCATCCACGCCGCCCTGCGCGGTATCGGCCTGATTCTCAAGGAGGGGATGAACGTCAAGGTGGTCCTCATTCCCGACGGCGACGACCCCGACTCCTACAGCCGCAAACACACCCTGGAGGAGGTCCAGGCCTTCATCGCAGGCGCGGAGCAGGACTTCATCGCCTTCAAGACCGACCTGCTTCTCGGCGAGGCGGGCGACGACCCTCTCAAGCGGGCCGACCTGATAAACGACATCGCCGACACCATAGCCCTGATCCCGGATGCGGTCAAGCGCACGACCTACGCCCAGGCCAGCGCGATGCGTTTCGACATCGACGTCCAGATCCTCTTTACGCGGATTGCCCGCACGAGGGAAAAGATGCTCGAAGACGAGCGCAAGGAGGCGGCCCGCAAGGGCAACGCCGCCCCGGCCGCCGCTGCTGATGAGCAGGCCGGAAGCTTCGCTCCTGAAGATGCTGCAGCCGAGGTGGAACCTCCGGTGCCTGAAACGGCTCCCGCACAAGGCTACGAAGTGCCGCTTCTCGCTCCGTGCGAGACGGAACTGATTTCGCTTATCATCCGCTATGGCTCTGAGCCTCTGATGTTTGAGACCGATTCCCCCTACTACGTCGAAGGGGAGGAGCCGTGGACGGTGGCCGATTTCATCCGAGACGCTTTCGAAGCCGATTCCCACAGCATGAGAAACGCTCGGCTGAGAAAGGTCTACGACGCCTATTTCCAGCTATACGACGAGTCGATGTCGCAGGAAGACATAGTCCGGACGCTGATGGACGGCGAAGACCGGGAAGTGGCCGACATCGTCGGGCAGCTCAGCGAAGAGCGTTACCAACTGACCGTCAGCCATTTCGCCGCATCCATGACCGCGCAGTCATCGCGCCTTGTCATGACCGTGCCGCATGCGATCCTCGTCTATCAGTCGAAGCGCGTCCAGCTTCGCGAACAGGAGATCCACGACAAGCTGCGCAGTGCCGGTCCGGACGAAATCGGCGACCTGCTTAAAGAGTTGCAGGAAATGACCCAGATTCGCAATAAAATAGACAAATCATTAGGAAGAGTAAGATAATGGAGAGCAAATTCAAAAGAACCCTCGTTACCTGCGCCTTGCCCTATGCCAACGGGCCGGTGCACATCGGACACCTTGCCGGAGTCTATGTTCCGGCCGACATCTATGTGCGTTACCTCCGCATGCGCGGTGAAGACGTCCTCTACATCTGCGGCAGCGACGAACACGGCGTCCCAATCACCATCAAGGCAAAGAAGGAAGGCGTCACGCCCCAGGACATCGTCGACCGCTACCACCGCATCATCAAGGATGCCTTCACGGGTCTGGGCATCAATTTCGACATCTACTCCCGCACTTCGTCGGATGTGCACGAGCGCAATGCTTCGGCGTTTTTCCGCCGCCTCTACGACGAAGGGAAATTCATAACCAAGGAGAGCGAGCAATACTACGACACGGAGGCAAAGACCTTCCTCGCAGACCGTTACATCACCGGCACATGCCCTAAATGCGGCAATCCCGGCGCCTATGGCGACCAGTGCGAGAAGTGCGGCAGCACCCTGAGCCCCGAGGAACTGATCGACCCGAAGTCGGCCCTTTCCGGCAGCGCTCCCATAAAGAAAAAGACCACCCACTGGTACCTTCCTCTTGACAAATACGAGCCCTGGCTCCGCGAATGGATACTTGAAAGCCACAAGGAGTGGAAGACAAATGTCTACGGCCAGTGCAAGAGCTGGCTGGACGGCGGGCTTCAGCCCCGCGCCGTCAGTCGCGACCTTGACTGGGGCGTACCCGTCCCCGTGGAGGGCGCAGAAGGCAAGGTGCTCTACGTCTGGTTCGACGCTCCGATAGGCTATATATCCAATACCCAGGAACTTCTGCCTCAGAGCTGGGAGAAATGGTGGAAGTCGGAAGACACCCGTCTGGTCCATTTCATCGGCAAGGACAACATCGTGTTCCACTGCATCGTGTTCCCGTCCATGCTCAAGGCCGACGGCGGCTACATCCTTCCCGACAATGTCCCGGCCAACGAGTTCCTCAATCTCGAGGGCGACAAGATTTCCACTTCCCGCGGCTGGGCTGTGTGGGCCCACGAATATCTGCGCGATTTCCCCGGCCAGCAGGATGTCCTCCGTTACGTCCTCTGTGCCAACGCCCCCGAAACCAAAGACAACGACTTCACCTGGAAGGACTTCCAGCAGCGCAACAACTCCGAGCTGGTGGCCGTCCTGGGCAACTTCGTCAACAGGGCCGTGGTCCTGACCGGAAAATATTTCGGCGGCCTGGTGCCCGAAGACCTCGGCTCGGAAGCAATTGACGCCGAGACGCTTGCGCAGATTCTCCCTTGTCGCAAGGCCCTGGAGCAATACATGGAGACCTTCCATTTCCGCGAGGCCCTGAAAGAGGCGATGAACATCGCCCGCATCGGCAACAAATACATCTCCGACACCGAGCCGTGGAAAGTCGCCAAGACCGACATGAACCGCACGGCGTCCATCCTGCGGACCTGCCTTCAGATCTGCGCCGACCTCGCAATAGCCTTCGAGCCTTTCCTGCCGTTTACCGCTGAAAAGCTGCGCGGCATCCTGCGCGTCGGCATCAACGCCGGCAAAGACCACCGCAGCGGGGAAGGCGCCCCGACCGTAAACTTCTATGCTCCGTCGGAAGCCTGCGCTCTCCACACCGGAGAGGCCGCCTCGCAGGACATCGTGCTCGGATGGGACGACCTCGGCCGCAGCGACCTTCTTCCTGCCGGCCATGCCCTTGGCGAGCCCGTCCTGCTGTTCTCCAAGATTGAAGACGCTCCCATCCAGGCCCAGATCGACAAGCTCGCCGCAATCAAGGCCGCCCGTCAGGCTGCCGAGGCCGCCAAGGCAGCGGAAGAAGCCGCACGCAAGGTCGAGCCGGCAAAGGACGAAATCTCCTTCGACGATTTCGCCCGCATGGACATCCGCACCGCGACGGTACTTGCCGCCGAGCGTGTCCCCAAGACCGACAAACTCCTCAAACTCACCATCGACACTGGCCTGGACACCAGGACCATAGTGTCCGGCATCGCGGAATACTATTCTCCGGAGGATATGGTGGGCAAGCAGATTTGCATCCTTGCCAATCTCGCACCCCGCGCCATCCGCGGAATCGTCTCCCAGGGCATGATCCTCATGGCCAAGCAGGGCGACGGCAAGATGCGCTTCATAACGCCCGCCGAGGTGGTCGCAAACGGAGCCGTAATTAGTTGACATATACACCAAAACTGATATTGCCATGAATTTTATCCACGACGATTTCCTGCTTGGAACGCCCTCTGCCCGCGCCCTCTACCACGAGAGTGCTGAAAAACTGCCCATCATCGACTATCACTGCCACCTTGTGCCGCAGATGATAGCCCAGAACCACAAGTTCCGCGACATCACGGAGCTCTGGCTCGGCGGCGACCACTACAAGTGGCGCGCTATGAGAGGCAACGGCGTCCCCGAAGAATACATTACCGGAAACGCCACTCCCTGGGAGAAATTCCAAAAATGGGCCGAGACCGTGCCCTATACGATGCGTAACCCCCTCTACCATTGGACTCATCTCGAGCTCGCAAGGGTGTTCGGCATCTACGAACTGCTCAAGCCCGAAAACGCCCGCAGCATCTTCGACCGTTGCAATGAAATGCTCGCGTCCGAGGAGTTCCGCGGCCAGGCCCTCATACGCAAGTTCGGCGTCGAGACCGTCTGTACCACCGACGACCCGGCCGACGACCTGCGCTGGCATAAGCAGATAGCAGCCAATCCTTTCGGCACCGCCGTCATCCCCGCATGGCGCCCCGACAAGGCCATGGCTATCGAAGACCCTGCCGCCTACGTGATGTATCTCGACAAGCTGAGCGAGGCGGTCGGCAGGCAGATTAACTCCTACGAAGACCTGATGAAGGCCCTGAAGGAGCGCCACGCTTTCTTCGCCTCCATGGGCTGCCGCCTCTCCGACCATGGCCTGGAGACTTTCTATGCAACTGACTACAAGCCGATTGAAATTGAAATCATCTTCAAGAAGGTCCTGATGGGCATCGTCCCTTCCCAGGTGGAGCTTCTGAAATTCCGCAGCGCCTTCCTCCACGACTGCGCTGTCATGGACGCGGAAGCCGGCTGGGCGCAGCAGTTCCATGTCGGAGCCATCCGCAACAACAATTCCAACATGATGCTGCACCTTGGCCCCGACACCGGCTACGACGCCATCCACGACCTTCCGACCGCAGCCGCCGGCCATCGTTTCCTCGACAGCCTCGCCAAGGAAAACAAGCTCGCCAAGACCATCCTCTACTGCCTCAATCCCAAGGACAACGAGGTGATGGCGACAATGGCCTATACCTTCAACGACGGCACGTTCCCCGGCAAGATGCAGCTCGGTTCCGGCTGGTGGTTCCTCGATCAGGAAGACGGCATGCGCAAGCAGATGAACGCCCTCAGCGCCCTCGGCCTCCTGAGCCGTTTCGTCGGCATGCTCACCGACTCCCGCAGCTTCATCAGCTATCCCCGTCACGAATATTTCCGCCGTATCCTCTGCAACCTCCTGGGCGAGGATATCGAAAGCGGACGCCTGCCTCGCAGCGAGATGGACACCATCCACGGCATGGTCCGCGACATCTGTTACTACAATGCCAAGCGCTACTTCCAGTTCGGACAGGCGTAAGGCTATGGTATTTGCGGCGGGGCTTGGCACCAGGCTCCGCCCGCTTACCGATTCGATGCCCAAGGCGCTTGTCCCGGTCGGCGGGAAGCCCTTGCTCTGGCATGTTCTCCGGCGTCTGGAGGCGTCGGGCTATGGTGACATAGTCGTAAACGTCCACCATTTCGGAGAGCAGATAATCGATTACCTACGTGGCAATGAGGAATTCAAGGGGCTGAACGTCAGCGTCTCCGACGAGCGTTCGGCCCTGCTTGACACCGGAGGAGGCCTGCTGCATGCCGAGCCGCTGCTCAAAGGCTGCGGCAAGTTCCTGGTCCACAACGTCGACATCCTCTCCAATGCCGACCTTGATGCGATGTGGCAGGGCGCCCGGCCTGATGCCCTTGCGACCCTTCTGGTCAGCGACCGTCCCACATCGCGTTATCTCCTTTTCGACGATGATATGCGCCTCCGGGGCTGGACCAATGTCACGACGGGCGAAGTCCGCGGCCCCGAGGGAGACCTTCCGGACCCTTCCAGATGCATTGCCATGGCGTTTTCCGGCATCCACGTCATCTCCGACGAAATCTTCCCGCTTTTCCGTGAATATGGCCTGGGCGGCGCGTTCCCGATAATGGACTTCTATATCCGCGCATGCGGCCGTTATCCCATCTACGGGGTGGTCCAGCCCGGTCTGAAGCTGCTGGATGTGGGAAAGACAGCCTCGCTGGTTGAGGCAGAAAAATTTATCTGATGTTTAGAAAATTCATACTCGTTTCAGGCCTTGCCGCCATATTATCCTGTCCCTTGCGGGCCCAGGAAGAGAGCTATAGTTACGGACTGGATGCCGCACGTGATTCCGCTGCGTTCGCCGCGATCCGTTCTAGGATGGACAGCATCCGCGCCCATCGTCCCACGGTTGCGCTCGTGCTGAGCGGCGGTGGCGCAAAAGCGGCCGCACAGGTAGGTCCGCTGGCGAAAATCGAGGAGCTCGGCATCCCCGTCGACCTGCTGGTCGGAGCGAGTATGGGAGGTTATGTCGGCGGAATGTACTGCGCCGGCCGCACCCCCGAGGAACTTCGCGACCTGATCGTATCCCGCGACTGGAACGCCCTTGTGCTTGAGACTCCTTCGCGCAGGACATTCTCGGTTCCGGACAAAATCGAGCGCGACACCTACATGCTCACCTGGTGCTTCGGCCATGACGGCAAGCGCAGCCGCGGAATCATCCCCAACGGCGCCTTCCAGGCCCAGGGGCTGTGGAACCTTATTTCCAGCCAGACCGTCGGCTATCACGACTCCATGGACTTCATGACGCTTCCGGTCCCGTTCGTCAGCGTCTCCACCGACGTGGTGACTTCCGAGCCGAAAATATGGCACAGCGGGTCCCTTACCACGGCCATGATGACCACGTTCTCCGTCCCCGGCCTTTTCCCTGCGGTGCACGACCATGGCATGGTGCTGACCGACGGGGCGATGTACAACAACAACCCCACCAACGTGGCCTACAGCCTCGGCGCCGATATCGTCATCGGACTGGACGTTTCCGCTCCCGTGGTGCCCGAGGAAGACGTCAATGATGTTGCCGACGTGCTGGGGCAGGTGTTCGACCTCCCGGGCATGAAGAACCAGAATGCCAGCCGTGACCGCATGGACCTGAAGATCCGCCCCAATCTGGAAGGATATAACCTCCTGATGTTCAGCAAGGAAAGCATCGACAGCCTGATGGCCAGGGGCTATGCTGCCGCCAAGATTGCCGAGCCGGACCTGCGTGCGATCAGGGAACTTACCGGCCCCGCCGCCCCCAAGCGCAAGGCGTCCATCGATTTCATGTCGAGGCCGGTGCACATTTCCGGAGTAAGGCTTGAAGGCGTGCCCGAAAGCGAAAAAACGGCAGTGCTCCGCGTCCTTGGAGTTTCCGAGGACGAAGACAGGATGCTCTCCTACGAAGAAGCTGAGGAGATGGCATGGCGCCTTAGGGGCACAAGGTGCTATGAACGAGTTATTTACGAGTTCGATGGCGAGTCGGAGCCTCTGCGCCTCGTGCTGCGTTGCCGTCAACAGGCCGCAGACCGTCTGGCATTGAGCCTTCGCTTTGATACTGAGACGTTTGCCTCGGTACAGTTCGATGTTGACAGGGGTGGTTTCCGCAAGGGCGGAAGTCTCGGCCTTTCGGGACGCGTGGGATTCCATTCCTTCCTTGAAGGCGGTTATACCTACAGGACCTGGTCCGGATGGGATTTCTCCGCCAAGGTGTCCGTCCACGGCGTTTTCCACAATTACATGTCCGGATTCAACGGCGACCTGGGTTTCCACCGCCAGGACGCCCGGATTGCAGCCGGAGTCAACCTCGGCACATTCGCAAGGGTAGAGGCCGGGGTGAAGGCAGAGCATCTGTGGATTCCGTTCCCCGACAGGCACCGCGTAATCGCATCCGCACAGGCGCGCGTCATGGGTGATTCCTTCGACAACGGGTATTTCCCTTCACGGGGCATTCGTTTTTCGGCGGGCGGGGGCTATCATTTCCTTTCATATGACCCCTCCGGCGTGTCTCTGAAGCCTTTCCTGGATGCCGACCTGTCATTTAAGGCCGTTATTCCGATAGGCGGGCATTTCGCTTTGCTGCCTGCCGTTTCTGCGCGTTACGTATCGAAAGACGGGGCCTCCAACGTGGTGTATTGCAACGCGCTGGCGCCATCTGCCGGCGGGCTGGTCTTCGACGGACAGATCCCGTTCGTAGGGCTTAATCATCCGCTTCTGCTTGATGATGAGGGCATTGCCGTCGCCGGACTCGACGCCCGTTTCCATTTCGGCCGTCCGCATTACCTTACGCTGAAGGGCAATGCGGCCTACGTGGTCCCGGAAGTTGCCGATTTCGGCTCCGGAAGGGTGTTGTGGGGCGCTGCGCTGGAATATGGCTTCGCCTTCCTGACCGGTCCCGTGATCCGTGGAGACATCCACTGGTCGGGCACGGACGGACTTGGCGCCATGCTCGCCTTAGGGCTTGACTTTTAGGATTTCGTCTTCCATGATCCTATGCGAGAAGGTGCTGAAGGAGTATTTTTATGCCTATTCCGATGAGGATGACGCCGCCGATGAGCTCGGGCTTCCACTTGCGCGCGGCCGCCTGGCCGAAACGGGCTCCCAGCATGTGGCCGGTGAGACTCATGACAAAGGATACCACCCCGATTATCAGTAGGGGAATGACCAGCGAGTCGGCCGTCTCGTAGCCCGTGCAGGCCATGGAAATGCCGACTGCCAGGGCGTCGATGCTGGTGGCTACGGCAAGGGCTATCTGAGTGTGCAAACTGGTGGTGTCGAGGTGTTTGTCTTCTTCTTCGCGGAAAGCGTCGGCAATCATTTTCCCGCCGATGAAAGCCAGCAGGCCGAAGGCGATCCAATGGTCGTAGGCCTTCATGGCTTCGCTGAAATTGTGGATGCCGAGCCATCCCAGAAGAGGCATGAGCCCCTGGAACAGACCGAAAAGCAGTGCCATGCGCAGGAGGTTGCCGCAGCGCTGGCCGGGCTCAAGGACTCCGCTGACTATGGACACGGTAAAGCAGTCCATCGCAAGTGCGAGGGCTACCAGAATCATTTCCCACAAACCCATCATAACGTGTTTTTCAAAGTATCGAACAGAAGACGGCAGATGGTCTTGCCCGCGAACTCGGGCAGGGCGTTGAAATGGATGTCGAAGGCCAGGTCGGGAAGCTGCACGGGCATGGGAAGCAGGCTTCCGGCGGCGATTTCATCCCGGACCGAGCAGGACGGGACCACGCCTACGATGCGGCCGGAATTGGCCGTGAGCGTCTTTACCGCCTCGATACTGCTGGAGGTGACGGCCACCCTTGCGCGGATGTCGGGTGCAAGGAGCGGGACGTAGGGCGCCCAGACGGCGAAGCGGTTGGAAATATGGACGCCGGCCAGGGTCGAGAAAGGCTTGGACTCGCTCGAGGCGGCGTAGGCGACCGATTTGTTGGAAGGCGAGGCCACGACCGAAGCGTCCATCACTCCGACGAGGCGGCTTTCCCCTTCGAAATCCATGGTCTCCGGGCTCGGGCTGACGGTGATTTCGACGTCGGCGTCTTCGGGGGTGCCGAAATGCGTGCCAGGAATTTCTTCGGAAGTTTCGATTTCCGGCTCGAAAATGCTTTCAGGGATGCTTTCACCGGGGGTGAATCGCTCGATTTCGAAGCCGGCCTCGGCGTTGGAGGCCATGATGGAGGAAATTGCCCGGGGGAGCATGTAGGCGCCGACGACAGGGTCGGCGGCTATGCGAACAGGACGGTTGAAGGTCAGACGCCCTCCGGAGCCGAAAAGCGAGTCGGCCGCACTGTACCAGTAGAGGATTTTTTCGGCGTATTCCTTGAAGGCGAGCCCCTCGGCCGTGAGGCTGCATTCGCCCTTGGCGCGGACCAGCAGTCGCGTGCCCGTCTGGTTTTCCAGAGTGGTGATATTCTGGCTGACGGCGGGTTGGGTGATGCCAAGAAGCGTCGCGGCGCGGGTGAAGCTCCCGGTCGAAGCAACGGTAAGGAAAACCTTGAGTCTGAAATCTTCCAACATATCTTTGCAAATATACATTTTTTCCTGCAAAAAAGTGTACCTTTGTTTTTCAAACAACCAAATGTCAATACAATGAAGCGTTTTCTTCTGATCCTGTCGTCATTCCTCGGCGCGGCGCTGATGCTCCACGGCCAGGACATGATGCAACAACTCCCCATCGACCCGGCCGTCCGCACCGGCAAGCTCGACAACGGACTGACCTATTTCATCCGTCACAACGACAAGCCCGAAGGCCGTGCCGAGTTCTATCTGGCCACCAACGTGGGCGCCATCCAGGAAGCTCCCGACCAGGACGGTCTGGCCCATTTCCTGGAGCACATGTGCTTCAACGGCACCAAGAACTTCCCTGAGAAGAAGCTCCTCGACTGGCTCCAGAGCATAGGCGCTTCCTTCGGCGGCAACGTCAACGCCGCCACCGGCGTCGAGCAGACCACCTACATGCTCAACAACATCCCCCTTGTCCGCCAGAGCGTCATCGACAGCTGCATCCTCATCATGCACGACTATTCCCACTTCATGACCAACGACCCCGTGGAGATAGACAAGGAACGCGGAGTCATCATCGAAGAGCGCCGCGCCCGCCGCAACGCAGGATGGCGCATGCATGAAAAGTCCCTCCCTTACTACTTCGGCGACACCAAATATGCCGGCTGCACCCTTATCGGCCTGCAGGAAAGCCTCGAGGGCTTCAAGCCGGAGAGCCTGGTCAATTTCTACAAGACCTGGTACCGTCCCGACCTTCAGGCGCTTATCGTCATTGGCGACGTGGACGTCGACTACGTCCAGTCCTGCATAGAAAAGACCTTCGCCGACATCCCCGCCGCGGAAAATCCCACTGCGAAGGAAGTCATCCCCATTCCCGGCAACGCCGAGCCCCTCGTCGGCATCATAACCGACCCTGAGGCCACTTCGGTGAACCTGGAAGTGCTCTGGAAGAGCGAAGCCGACCCCGAGGAGATGAACAACACCATCCCCGGAATCATGGGCGACGTCATGAAGAGCATCATCTCCAGCGTCATGAGCGAGCGTTTCTCCGACATCGCCGCCAAGCGTGACGCTCCCTTCCTGTCGGCCAGCCTCGGCATCGGCGACCTCTGCGAAACCTGCGAAGTGGTGATGGGCAACGTCGCGTGCAAGGAAGGGGAGGCCGTTCCCGCGTTCGAGGCCTTCCTCATGGAGGTTGAGAAGATGAAGCGTTACGGCTTCACCGACGACGAAGTCGCCCGCGCAAAGGACGACCTGCTGTCGTGGTACGAAAGCGCCGCCAAGAAGAAAGACACCCGCAAGAACGCCGAGCTGGTGCGCCCCGTCATCGACCATTTCTTCGACAACGAACCCCTTCTCGACCCTGAAATGGAATATTCCCTCCTGCAGCAGCTCCTTCCCCAGATCAGCTCGCAGATCATCAACATGGTATGCCCCCAGCTCATTACCGACGAAAATCTGGTAGTCATCTACAAGGCTCCCGAGAAGGCCGGCCTTTCCCATCCGAGCGAGTCCGACATCCTCGATGTGATCGGTAAGGTACGTGCTGCCGAAATCGAGGCTCCCGCAGCCGAGGCTGTCGAAAAGGACTTCCTCGATCCCGCCACGCTCACGGGCGGCTCCATCGCCGGCGAGGCTTCCGGACTGTACGGTTCCACGGTGTGGACACTGTCCAACGGCATAAAGGTCGTTGCCCTTCCCACCGAATATGAAAAAGACCGCATTACCTTCGATATCTTCAAGCAGGGCGGACAGTCCCTCATCGCCACCGAGGACATGCCCAGCTTCGAAGAGTCGGTCTGGTCCCTCTTCCTGCGCAACGGCGGTATTTCCCGCTTCCCGGCCACCACGGTCACGAAGATGCTTTCGGGCAAAAACGTGAGCGTCAGCCCCTACATCGAGTCCATTTCCCACGGAGTCAGCGGCACCAGCACGCCGAAGGATCTGGAGACGGCCATGCAGCTTCTCCACCTCTATTTCACCGACCCCCGTTTCGACGAAGATGAATACGAGCAGGGCGTCAAGACCATCGGCGCCATCCTTCCCAACCTCGTGAGCCAGCCTCAGTACAAGTTCCAGCAGGAGTTCTACAAGACCTTCTACGGCGGCAACGAGCGCAGGGTGCTCTTAAGCCCCGAATCCATGGAGAAAGCCAGCCTCCAGACCATCGAGAGGGTATATCACGACCTGTTCGACAGCGCTGTCGGCGCCACCATGGTGGTTGTCGGCGACTTCGAAGTGGCCGAGCTCAAGTCCCTTCTTGAGAAATATGTCGCCACCTTGCCTGCCACGGGCGTTCCGACCCGCTGGTCCGACCGCGGCGACGGCATTGTCAAAGGCTACAAGATCAACGACTTCACCGCCGACATGCAGACCCCGATGACGACCGTCCTCCAGGCCTACACCGCCCCGATGCCGTTCTCCTTCGCCAAGGAAATCGCCCTGGACGCCGCCAGCTACATCCTCGACATGCGCTACGTCACGTCCCTGCGCGAAGATGAAGGCGGCACCTATGGCGCCCACACAGCGACGGTCCTTACCACGGCTCCCCGCCAGCAGGCCGTGCTCCAGATCCAGTTCAACGCCAAGCCGTCTTCGGCCGACCGTCTGCGCTATCTGGCAGCCAAGGGTCTGGGCGACCTCGCCCGCAGCGGCCCCACCGACGAAGAGTTCGCCATGACCATGAAGAATCTGGAGAAGAATCTTCCCGAGCGCCGCATCACCAACCGCTACTGGAGAGACTGTCTGACCCGCTACGAGCTCTATGGCCAGAACCGCGACAAAGACTACGAAGAGGCCTTGAAGAGCTTCACCAAGGAAGACGTCTCCAAGACCCTCTCCGAGATTCTCGCCACCTGGAACTTCCTCGAAGTCATCATGCGTCCCGGCTCCTCGGCCGAGCGCGAATAGGACCCGGTACATATAAGAAGAGCGGCTGCTTTCGCGGCCGCTCTTCTTTCGTCACAGTTGTTTGACGTCGAAGGTGAAGTAGGTGTCGGGGAAGGGCTCGTCGGCGAGGGTGAAGTGCCACCATTCCGAGGAAAGGGGCTTGAAACCGTGCTTGAGCATGGCCCTGCGCAGGATCATGCGGTTGGCGAACTGCGTTTCAGTGATGGATTTCCCCGTAGGGCTTTGGCTGTTGTCGCCGTTGTAGATGCCGCTTTCGGGGTCGCCGCAGAAGTCGGGATGGCTTTCAGGACCGAACCAGTCGAAGGTGCCTCCCATGTCCACCTCTTTTTCGGTGGCCATGTCGAACAGGGTGAGGTCGACGGTGGAGCCGCGGGTGTGTCCGCTTTTCTCCATGATATATTCCAGCTCGAAGAGCTTGCTCCTGTCGACGTCGGGGTAGAAGTACGGCATCATCTGCGTCGCCGTGATGTCGGCAGCCCAGCGTACAAAGTGGTCTACGGCCTTTTGAGGGCGGTAGGCATCGTAGACCTTGATACGGTAGCCTTCTTCTTTGAGTTCGTCGCTGACGGCCCTGAGCGCTTCTCCGGCCTTGCGTGTGATAAGCGCCGTGGGCTCGATATAACCATCGATACGCTCTCCTACGAAGTTGTAGGTCGAGAAATAGCGTATTTCAAGGATGGCGTCAGGAACGGCGTCGGTCAGAGTCACGAAACCGCTGGTGTCTTCCTGGGGCGGAATCGTCTTTTGGGTGCATGCAGCCAGGCCTATTGCCAGGCTCAGGAGGATAAAGCTCAGTTTACGCATAATTATTTAGACGTCATTAAGTTCGTTCGTTATCGGGCGCGTTCAGTTCCGCGCGAAATGTCTACAAAATTAGTTATTTCTGGCTAATTGTCAAATCTTTCCCTAACTTTGCCCCGCAAAAATGAGAAGATGAAAACCATAGAAGTCGTTGCTGCAATCATCCGCAGGGAAAGCAGGATTTTCGCCACCCAGAGGGGCTATGGCGATTGGAAGGACTACTGGGAATTTCCGGGCGGGAAGGTCGAACCGGGGGAGACTGCGGAGCAGGCCCTCGTGAGGGAAATCCGCGAAGAGCTGGATGCCCAAATCAGTGTGGACCAATTTCTTACGACCATCCGGTGGGACTACCCGCAGTTCCATCTTACGATGCACTGCTATGTCTGCTCGCTGATTGGCCGGGCACTTCATCTTAACGAGCATGAAGCTTCGTCATGGCTCGACTACGCCCATCTTCGCGACGTAGGCTGGCTCCCCGCCGATGAGCAGTTGCTCCCCAAGATTGCCGCAGTGCTTCTCGGAATCGATGAAAGCCTGGCTGAATATATTGAGACTCAGGTTGTTCCCGCTTATGCCGGCTTCGACAAGGCCCATAGGGAAGACCATGCCCGCAGCGTTGTCCAGCGTGCGCTGGATATGGCCGCATTCTACGATGTCGACCGCAATATGCTCTATGCCGCCGCTGCCTGTCACGACCTTGGGCTTTCGGCCGGAAGGGAAATCCATCATCTGGAGAGCGGCCGGATAATCCGCTCCATGGAGGCGCTCAGCCGCTGGTTCAGCCCCGAGCAGATCGAGACCATTGCCGAGGCGGCGGAAGACCACAGGGCATCCTCCAAGTCCGAGCCTCGCAGCATCTACGGCCGCATCGTGGCCGAAGCCGACCGGCTGATCGAGCCCCGGCAGATTATCCGTCGCACCGTCCAATTCGGCCTCTCGCATTATCCTGAGCTCGATAAGGAGAGCCACTGGCAGCGGACGCTCGACCATCTTCACGAAAAATACTACTATGGCGGCTACCTCAAACTTTGGATTCCGGAGTCTCCCAACGCCGCCCGCCTCGAAGAGCTCCGTCAGATAATCTCCGACGAGGCATCTCTCAGAGACATCTTCGAGCAGATTTGGGCTGAAGAAAATAAATAAAAAAGGACGACCGCGAGGCCGTCCTTTCGTTGCTATTCTGCGTGCCGGCTATTTCCCTGCCAGGCGCTTGTAGTTCTCGTAGCGGACCTTGGCGAATTCCTCAGTCTTGGAGAGGAGCTCGGCTGCGCGCTCGGGGAAGAGCTTCTGGAGGGAAGCGAAACGCACCTCACCCTTCAGGAAGTCCTGGAACTTGGTCCAGTCAGGCTCTTTGCTGTCGAGCGAGAAAGGATTTTTCTCCGTGCCTTCGAGAAGCGGGTTGTAGCGGTAGAGATGCCAGTAGCCGCATTCGACAGCGAGTTTCTCCTCCTTCTGGCTGAGTCCCATGCCGGCCTTCAGACCGTGGTTGATGCAAGGGGAGTAGGCGATGATGAGGGACGGGCCGTCGTAGGCTTCGGCTTCCTTGATCGCGTTGAGGTATTGGACGGGGCTTGCTCCCATGGCAACCTGGGCCACATAGACGTAGCCGTAGCTGATGGCCATCATGCCGAGATCCTTCTTGCGGATCTTCTTGCCGGAAGCGGCGAATTTGGCGATGGCGCCGGCCGGGGTGCTCTTGGAAGACTGGCCGCCGGTGTTGGAGTAGACCTCGGTGTCGAGTACGAGAACGTTGACGTTTTCGCCGGAAGCGAGGACGTGGTCCAGACCGCCGTAGCCGATGTCATAGGCCCAACCGTCGCCGCCGAAGATCCACTGGCTGCGGGAGGCGATGAAGTTCTTGTATTCGAGCAGACGCTTGCAGCAGTCGCACTTGCACTTGGATGCCAGAGGAACGATCGCGTCTGCGACTTCGCGGGTTACGGCTGCGTCGTTGCGGGCGTCGAGCCATTTGGCTGCCAGTTCCTTGATCTCGTTCGAGCACTTTTCGCACTCGAGGATGTCGGCCATGATCAGGCCAACGGTCTGGCGGGCGCGGTCGGAACCGAGCTTCATGCCGAGGCCGAATTCGGCGTTGTCTTCAAACAGGGAGTTCTGCCATGCGGGACCGTGGCCCTTGGCGTTGGTGCAGTAGGGAGATGCGGGGAAGGAGGCGCCGTAGATCGAGGAACAACCGGTGGCGTTGGCAATCATCATGTGGTCGCCGAAGAGCTGGGTGATGTTCTTGATATAAGGAGTCTCGCCGCAACCTGCGCAAGCGCCGGAGAACTCGAACAGAGGCTGGGCGAACTGGGCGTTCTTCATGCTCTGGAACTTGTTTACGGCGGTTTCCTTGTAGCCGATCTTGGAGTGGAGCCAGTTGAAGGCTTCCTGCTCCGCGGCCTGCTGCTGGGCGGGAACCATGACGAGGGCCTTCTGCTTGGAAGGGCACACGTCGACGCAGTTGCCGCAACCGGTACAGTCGTCTACGCTGGTGGCGAGGGCGAACTTGTATTCCTTGAGGTTGGCCAGGCCCTGACGCGTCTTGACGGACTTCGGAGCGGCCGCGGCCTCTTCCTCGGTCAGCAGGAACGGACGGATGGCGGCATGGGGGCAGACGAAGGCGCAGGTGTTGCACTGGATACAGTTTTCTTCCTGCCACTGGGGGACCATCACGGCCACGCCGCGCTTCTCATAGGCTGCGGTGCCGGAGGGCATGGTGCCGTCCATGTAGGGGAGGAAGGAGCTCACCGGGAGGGAGTCGCCGGCCTGGGCGTTGACGACGTCGGCCACGTTCTTGACGAACTCGGGGGCGAGACGGTCGCGGTTGGGGTTTTCGAACTTGGCGGTGATGCTTGCCCACTCGGCAGGAACTTCGACCTTGACGAATTCGCCGCCGCGGTCGACTGCAGCGTAGTTCATCGCCACGACGTTCTCACCCTTCTTGCCATAGCTCTTTACGATGGCCTCTTTCATGTATTTGACGGCTTCCTCGTAGGGGATGATGCCGGTAATCTTGAAGAAGGCGCTCTGGAGAATGGTGTTGGTGCGGCCGCCGAGGCCGATTTCAGCGGCGATCTTGGTCGCGTTGATGATGTAGAGGCCGATGTGCTTGCGTCCGATGACGGCCTTTACGTTGTCGGGGATGCGCTTGATGGTCTCTTCCTCGTTCCATATGCTGTTGAGCAGCAGGGTGCCGCCTTCCTTGATGCCCTTGAGGACATCATATTTCTGGAGATAGGAAGGAACGTGGCATGCCACGAAGTCGGGGGTGCTCACAAGGTAGGGGGCCTTGATGGGAAGGTCGCCGAAACGGAGGTGGGAGCAGGTGTAGCCGCCGGACTTCTTGGAGTCGTAGTCGAAGTAGGCCTGGCAGTATTTCGGGGTGTGGGAGCCGATGATCTTGATGGTGTTTTTGTTGGCGCCCACGGTACCATCGGAGCCGAGTCCGTAGAACTTGCACTCGGTCGTGCCGGGCTTGACGATGGAGACTTCGCTCTTGATAGGGAGGGACTTGAAGGTCACGTCGTCGACGATGCCGATGGTGAAGTCGTGCTTCGGGGCCTTCATTTCGAGGTTGTCGTAGACGGCGATGATCTGGGCCGGGGTGGTGTCCTTGGAGGAGAGACCGTAGCGTCCGCCGATCACCAGCGGGGCGCCGGCCTTGCCCTGGAACAGGGCCTTGACATCGAGGAACAGAGGCTCGCCGAGGGCTCCGGGCTCCTTGGTGCGGTCGAGGACGGCAATGCGCTTGACCGTCTTGGGAAGCACCTTGAGGAAGTATTTCTCGGAGAAAGGACGATAGAGGTGGCAGGTCACCAGACCGTAGTTGCGTCCGCGGGATGCAAGGTAGTCGATGGTTTCCTTGATGGTTTCGGTCACGGAACCCATGGCGATGATGACGTTTTCGGCCTTGGGGGAACCGTAGTATGTGAACGGACGGTATTCGCGTCCGGTCAGTTCGCTGATTTCGCCCATGTAGCGGGCGACGATGTCGGGAACTTCGTCGTAGAACTGGTTGCGGGATTCCACAGCCTGGAAGTAGACGTCGCCGTTTTGCGCGGTGCCGCGGGTGACGGGGGCTTCGGGGCTCAGGGCGCGCTCGCGGAACTTGCGGAGGGCCTTGGTGCTGACCATGTCGCGGAGGGCGTCTTCGTCGAGGGCCTCGATCTTCTGGATCTCATGCGAGGTGCGGAAGCCGTCGAAGAAATGGAGGAACGGAATGCTGGATTTGATGGTGGCCAGGTGGGCGACTGCGGCGAGGTCCTGGGCTTCCTGGACGGAACCGGAGGCCAGCAGCGCAAATCCGGTCTGGCGGCAGGCCATCACGTCCTGATGGTCTCCGAAGATGGAGAGGGCGTGGGTCGCCAGGGAACGGGCGGAAACATGGAACACGGTCGGAAGCATCTCTCCGGCAATCTTGTACATGTTAGGAATCATGAGCAGAAGGCCCTGGGATGCGGTGTAGGTCGTGGTCAGGACACCGGCCTGGAGGGAACCGTGGACGGTGCCGGAGGCGCCTGCCTCACTCTGCATTTCGGTCACCTTTACGGTCTCGCCCCAGAGGTTTTTCTTGCCATGGGCTGCCCATTCATCAATATTCTCGGCCATCGGAGAGGATGGTGTGATAGGGTAAATGGCCGCGTGCTCGCTGAACAGATAGGCAATGTTTGCGACAGCGGTGTTACCGTCACACGTGATGAATTTTTTTTCTTTAGACATAGTGGTTTGATAAGAAGTATTATTCTATTTTAAGATAGCACGCAAAGATAATCAACTTTTCGGTGAAAACCAATAACAGGAGAACAAGTTATGGCTACAGGCCGGAAACGCCGCAAGTCTCTGCCATGCCGCCGGATATACGCTTTACGAGACCTTGCAGGACGGTGCCGGGGCCTATCTCGCAGAACCAGTCGGCGCCGTCGACCAGCATGTTGCCTATGGTCTGGGTCCACCGGACCGGGGAAGTCAGCTGGGCCAGGAGGTTGGCCTTTATGGCTTCGGGATCGGTCTCGGGACGTGCCGTAACATTTTGGTAGACAGGGCAGCAGGGCTCCTGTATCTTCGTTGCTTCAATGGCTTTGCCGAGTTCCAGGCGGGCGGGCTCCATGAGAGGGGAGTGGAACGCTCCGCCGACGGCAAGGGGCAGCGCGCGCTTTGCTCCTGCGGCCTTGGCTGCACCGCATGCTGCGGCAATCGCTTCCTTTTCTCCGGAAATGACCACCTGGCCGTCGCAGTTGTAGTTTGCAGGCACGACTATGCCGGGAGTGTCGAGGCAGAGCTTTTCGACCGCGGCGTTGTCCATGCCGATCACTGCGGCCATGCCTCCGGGCACCTTCTCGCAGCATTTCTGCATCTCCCTTGCGCGGATTGCGACCAGGCGCAGGGCGTCTTCGAACGAGATGGCTCCGGCGGCGGCGAGGGCGGAAAACTCGCCGAGCGAATGGCCCGCCACCATGTCGGGACGGAAATCGTCCAGACTCTCCGCAAGGATCACGGAGTGGAGGAAGATTGCGGGCTGGGTCACGTTGGTGGCCTTCAGGTCGTCGGAGGAGCCTCCGAACATGATGTCGGTAATCCTGAATCCGAGAATTTCATTGGCGGCCTCGAAGCGCTCCCTGGCTTCTGGCAGGCTGTCATAGAGGTCTTTGGCCATGCCGGGGTATTGCGAACCCTGGCCGGGAAAAACATAGGCTTTGGTCATTGCGGTTTTCTTAGTTTGCCGCATGTGATTATATGCAGCATGCAAATATAAGAAAAAACATTATAAAACCCGCCGGCACCTTGAGCGCCTTAACAAAAAAAGTGTTATCTTTGCAATCCCATCAAGGCTGCCCCCGTAGTTTAAAGGATAGAATAACGGATTCCGGTTCCGTTGGTCCCGGTTCGATTCCGAGCGGGGGTACATCGCACAGCTCCGCCAGCGCCCATGGATTACCATGCTTCGCCGGCGGAGCTTCGTTTTGGCCGTTTGGTCCCGCCGGCGGAGCGTCTTTTCGCCCATCCTTGACGCCGCCAAATCGCGTGGAGGTGAAGCACCTAAATGTCAGCGGATTACGCAAAATGCCTGTCTTGAAATCGCGACAGGCATTTTGCGTAAGTATCTATCACATAGTCGTTTATTCTTCACGGGGCGCGGTGCGGTTTTTGATGTAAGTTCATCGATGTTAAGTTAATTTCTGTAAAATACTTTCCCACGATTCGCCCGAGGCCAAGGGACTTCCGGCCCTGGAGGTGATTTCCTTCCTGCTGCCGCTCCTTAACTGGAGGCGCAAGCAGCAGGTGATCAATTGATTCGCGGCGCAAGAAATTCGGCGATGCGGTCCAGCCAGGTGTAGCTCCCGGTGCCGGGAGAGGCAGTGCGCTGGAAACAGTGATTACGCAGGGCCAGGGTATGGAGCTCAGACTGTATACCCATGGCCCTCATCTTTTCCCATACCTTGACCGAGTTCATGCTTGCCCAGCCGTCCGAGTCGCCGTGGATGAGCAGCATGGGGGCGGTGTCGAGGTCGAAGTTCAGCTCGGGCACGAGAACGGCGGAGTCGTCGTTTCCGCCGGTGGAGTTGCAGGCTTCGGCGCCGTCGGTCAGGGCGTATGCCGGGTAGATGCCGATGCCCCACTGCACGTTGCAAGGAAGCTTGTCGATGTCGTCTATGGGAAGATAACTTCTTTGCTTTGACGAGGTTACGCCCATCAAGGTGAGGTGGCCGCCGGCGGAGGAGCCCATGATGCCGATACGGTCGGGGTCGAGGCCGAAGGATGCCGCCTTGCTGCGGACTATGCGGATGGCCCTCTGGAGGTCCTGCCACGCCGTCGTGTGCTTGGCAAGGGGAGCGGCGGGACGGGGAGTGCGGTATTTCATGGTGACGACGGTTACGCCCATGGCGTTGAGGTAGCGCCTTGCGGGTGCGACTTCGAAGCCGTCGGGGTCATTGCCTTCGTAGCTGCCTCCGGAGTAGATGATCTGGATGGCCTTGGTCTTGCGGACGGCGGGGAAATGCCATTCGATATAGGGCTCGCACTGACCGTCCTGCGGGCATGGCATCTTGCCTTCGGGCCAGATGTCTTCCCTGGCATAGCCGCCGCGGTCCTGGTCGGAAGCGAATCTTTCCATCAGAGGCACTTCCGGGGCCACAGGACCGCAAAATCCCATCTGGGTGAGGAATTCCACGGCGCGGTCGAAACCGTAGGCTCCATGGCCCTTCCCGGGGTAAAGATGCAATTCGGCCGGGATGCCCATTCGGCGGAGCTGCCGGTAGATCTGGGTGGAGCCGTTGGGCGAATAGGGATCCTCGCCTCCATGGTGGAGGCTCATCGGGCAGGTCTTTTCGTCGAAGCGGAACAGGCCGCTGAGGGCAACGTCTTTGCCATAGCCCTCACGGGTTGCTCTCGTGCCGTTTTCGCCGTCCGTCGTGGCGTAGGCGGGAGCGTTGACGATGGCGACGTTGAGGTGGCAGGAGATGTCGTCGGTCTTGTCGATGCGGGCGTAGGCCGGAGTCTGGCTGCCGGTGGCGATGAGAAGCGTAAGATGGCTGCCCGCCGACATGCCTACGGCGCCGATTTTCTCAGGGTCGTAACCGCGCTTTGCGGCTTCGCTGCGGACGATGCGGATGGCCCTCTGGCCGTCTTCCCATGCCGCCTGGTAGTAGGGGATACCCTCGGAACGGGGAGTGCGGTAGACAAGCTTGACGCACTGGAAACCCTTTGCAGATAGGGTCTCGTGCCAATATTCGACGAGTTTGGTGTCCGTGCAGACGTTGTAGCCGCCGCCCGGGATCAAGACCATGCAGGCGCCGTTGGGGACTGCCGGTGCATCATACCATTCCAGATAGGGGAGACGGTTCTTTTCCGGCTTGAAGCCTTCGGATTTCGACGCTTCGATCGTGGCCGCGATCTGGTGGTCCTGCCTGTCGGGCATTTTCCCCTTGGGCCAGATATATTGTCTCTGAGTTGCGGAAAATAGCGGCAGCGAGATTGCTGCGAGCAGGATTGCAAGGAAAGCTCTTTTCATGCCGGTGTTTTTTTATGTCGGACAAATCTACTAAATTATTCGGAATTAATTACTATATTTGCGCGTCAAAGACCAACCACAGAATTATGAACACAGCTGTTATCACCTCCGAGAAATACTCATTCTCAAGCTACAAGACCTATCTGGCGGCAGCCCTCTTCATCGTCGGCAACATCGTCGTCCCCCAGCTCTGCCACCTTATCCCCCGCGGCGGACTGATTTTCCTTCCCATCTACTTCTTCACCCTGGTAGCTGCGTTCAAATGCGGCTGGAAGGTGGGTCTTCTCACTGCCGTGCTCTCTCCGCTGGTTAACTGCGCCCTCTTCGGGATGCCTCCCGTGGCTTCCCTGCCGGCGATCCTGCTCAAGTCCGTCGCACTTGTCGGCGCCGTCGAGCTCGTCTCCCGCAAGATGTCCTTCTCCATCTGGGCAGTCGCAATCGCCGTCCTGGCCTACCAGATTGTCGGCATGACCGCCGAGTATTTCATGGACTTCAACTTCATGCACGCCCTGCAGGACGTCCGCATCGGCTGGCCCGGCATCCTCATCCAGATCGTCGGCGGCTATTTCTTCCTCAGGCTCATTGAAAAATGGTAGGGGTTCTAAAGACCTTCGACATCCCTTCCGAACTATATGCCGACGATGTGAAGAACATCGCCGGTTTGTGTATAGGGAAGTACGGTCTCCGCGAGTGGAAGGCCGTAGTCCTCACCAACGAGATCCACGGCCACCTGGGCATCTATTCCACGGTCGGCGCCAAGATGGGCCTGAGGGCCCGCGAGCTCTTCGAAGAGGCCGGCTGCAAGGGCGAAATCTCGGCAGTCTCGTTCGCCGCTCTCCGGCCGCCCGTAAGCTGCCTTAACGACGGCCTCCAGGTGGGCTCCGGCGCCTCTCTCGGCCACGGCCTCATATCGGTGTCCGACGAGCCTGAAAAGCGGGTCGAGGCGCGTTTCTCCTGCGAAGGAAAGTCTTTGACCCTCAGCCTCAAGCCCGAATACTCCGCCATCATCCGCGCCGACATAAGGGAGGGCGTGGAAAGGTACGGCCATTCTCCGGCCTACTGGCAGTATATAAGAAACCTGGCCCTGCGCTACTGGAGCACTTGGGCCAGGTGGGAAATCTTCGATTGCAGATAGTCTCTTACAGCGTCTTCGCCTTTGCGAGGAAGTTGCGCACGCGCTTGGTGTATTCTTCCGGATACTTGGCGTAGGAGTTGGCGTGGACTGCGCCCTTGGCTACCCACATCTCCTTGTAGCCGTTGACCTTGGCGTCATAGTTGGCCTGGAGGTGGGAGAAGGGGACGAAGTCGTCGGCGTCGCCATGGATGAAGAGCATGGGACGGTCGCACTTGGCAAGCTGCTTGACCGAGGAAGCTTCTTTGAAATCCCAGCCGTAGCGGCTCTTGCACACGATGTTGGCGCTGTTCAGGATGGGGAATCTCGGTAGGTGCATGCCCTTGAGATTGGCCTTGAACTGGTCCCAGACCGAGGAATAGCCGCAGTCTTCGACGAAGGCGCGGATGTAGGGAGGCAGGTCGTCGCCCGACATCATCATCGTGGTGGCGGCACCCATGGAAACACCGTGTACCACCATGAAATCGTCGCCCCAGATGTCGTGGGCCATTTCAGCCCATTTCTCCACGTCGAGGCGGTCGAGCCAGCCCATCTGCGCGGCGACGCCTTCGGAGTAGCCGTGGTAGTTGAGGTCGGGGACCATGACGTTGTAGTTGAACTGGTCGCGGTACATGCGCACCAGATAGAGGAATACGAGGTGGTTGTCGGTGTAGCCGTGGACGATGACGGCAGTGCCTTCGGCCTCGTCGGGACGGGCTGCGGGGGCGTAGACGGCGTGGAGCTTGAAGTCGCCGTGGCCGATCATCGTGGTGTCTTTGAAGACGCCTTTTTCATGGAGGGCGTCGTACCAGGCGACGACGCCGGGGGCCAGGGAGTCGGCCTTATGGCGGGTGCGCTCGATGTCGGCGATTCCGTGAGGCTCGGGCTTGAGGGCGTAGTTGCACATGTATTTTCCGACCAGGCATCCGGTCAGGGCCTGCGAGCCGATGATGACGGCGGCGGCCAGGCTAAGAAAGCGTTTCAGTGTCATTTCTTTACTTTCGTTGGTTAGTTATAAGTTCCGCAAAGTTACTAATTCCCGAAGAAGAAACAGTCTTTTTTATGCAAAAAATGGAATATTTTGAACAAAAAGACGTAACTTCGCCCGACTGTACTAAGACCTGACAACAATGAAATTCAACCTCAGCGACATTTCCACGCCCTGGCTCGGAAGCTATGGCGAAGTGCCTTTCCATCTGGAATATTCCGACAAATCCATGGCGGAGACCGTGCTCGACACCGCTGCTGCCGACCCTGATTTCCCGGCCCTGGCGTTCATGGGGCGCAAGATATCCTACGCCGAAATGGCCGCCAACATCGATACGGTCGCGCGCGGCTTCTATTCGCTCGGCGTCCGTCCCGGCATGCGCGTCCTCGTGGTGATGCCCAACGTCCCGCAGGCAATCTACTGCCTCTATGGCCTCAACCGCATAGGCGCAGTCCCGGCAATGGTCCATCCTCTGTCGGCCGTCGGCGAGATCGTGTTTTATCTTAACGAGGCTTCGTGCGACATGGCGGTGACCCTCGACCAGTTCTATGCCAAGATGCTCGAGGTCAAGAAGCAGCGTCCGATAGGGAAGCTCATCATAGCCCGCGTGTCCGAAGAACTGCCGTTCCCGCTGAATCTCGGACAGAAACTCCTGACGGAGAGGAAGTTCCCCAAGGTCGGCACCTCCGCTGGCGACGTTTTGCTGTGGAAGGACCTCCTTGCGGCCGGCGAGGCGTTCAAGGGAGAATATGTCGCCGCGAAAGACCCTCTGAAAGAGGCTGTGGTGCTGTTTTCGGGCGGTACGACCGGCGTTACCAAGGGCATCATGCTCTCCGACCTCAACTTCAACGCCCTTGCCCGTCAGACCGAGGCGATGTGCCACGAGACGGTGCGCAGGGCCAAGATGCTGGCCGCCATGCCGGTTTTCCACGGCTTCGGCCTCGGCGTGTGCATCCATACCATGATGGTGTGCGGCGGCACGTCCATCCTCGTTCCGCGCTTCAACGTCAAGAGCTACGCCAAGCTGATCCGCAAGAACAGGCCCAACTTCATCGCCGGCGTGCCCACGCTATTCGAAGCCATCACCCGCAACGAATACCTCGACGGCGCCGACCTTTCCTGCCTCAAGGGCGTGTTTTCCGGCGGCGATTCCCTGACCATCGAGCTGAAAAAGAAGTTCGACAAGTTCCTGGCCGACCATAATGCCGGCGTCCGCGTGCGCGAGGGCTACGGTACGACGGAGTGCGTCACGGCGTGCTGCCTGACTCCCTACAACAAGGAGAAGGAGGGGAGCATCGGCCTGCCTTATCCCGACACCTATTTCAAGATCTGCAAGGTCGGCACCTGCGACGAAGTTCCCTACGGCGAGGAAGGCGAAATCTGCCTCACCGGGCCTTCCATGATGCTTGGCTACATCAACCATCCCGACGAAAACGCCAACACACTCCGCACCCATGCCGACGGCCACGTCTGGCTCCATACCGGCGACCTCGGAGTGATGGACGACGAGGGTTTTGTCTATTTCCGCCAGCGCATCAAGAGGATGATAGTGACCAGCGGCTACAACGTCTATCCTTCGCAGATTGAAAATATCCTGGAGGGCCATCCGGCCGTGCAGCGCAGCTGCGTCATCGGCGTTCATGACGAGCTGAAGATGCAGAAAGTCAAAGCGTTCATCGTGCTCGCCCCCGGAGTGAAAGACACTCCCGAGGTGCGCGAAAGCATCATGGACCACTGCCGGAAGCACATCGCCAAATACGCCATGCCGGCCGAGCTGGAAGTGCGGGATTCGCTCCCGACCACGCTTGTCGGCAAGGTCGCATATACGAAGTTGCAATAGGGATTACGAAAAAAGCAGCCTTCGGGCTGCTTTTTTGAGCGGAATGCGAGGTTCGAACTCGTGACCTGCGGCTTGGGAAGCCGCCGCTCTACCAACTGAGCTAATTCCGCTTTTGAAGGAAATTGCGCGTTTATTCGATAAATTGCGCTAACTTCGTGGAATGCAAAGTTACGAAAAAAATCATAATTGCATAAATAAATGAAGAAAGAATTCAAAAAAATGGCTCTGGCAGTGCTCACGGCTATTCTTGCCGTTGGATGCAGCCGCTACGAGTCGGTGCCGGGCGACCCCATGAAAGCCCGCATCTACACCCTTGACAATGGGCTGAAAGTCTATGTCACCGTCAACAAGGAGACTCCCCGGATCCAGACCATGATTGCCGTTCGCGTGGGCGGAAAGAACGACCCGGCCGACAACACCGGACTTGCCCATTACCTCGAACACATCATGTTCAAGGGCACCCAGTCCTACGGAACGTCCGACTATGAGGCCGAGAAGCCGCTTCTGGACCGCATCCAGGCCCTGTACGACATCTACCGCACCAAGACCGACCCCGCCGAGAGGGCGGAAATCTACCGCCAGATCGACTCGGTGAGCTACGAGGCTTCCAAGATCGCCATCGCCAACGAATACGACAAACTCATGGCGATGATCGGCGCCCAGGGCACCAACGCATTCACCTCCAGCGACGTTACCTGCTATGTCGAGGACATCCCCTCCAACCAGGTTGAAAACTGGGCGAAGGTCCAGGCTGACCGTTTCAAGAACATGGTCGTCCGCGGCTTCCACACCGAGCTCGAGGCCGTCTACGAGGAATACAACATGGGCCTGACCGAAGACATGTCGCGCACAATGGAGGCGACCGATTCCGTCCTTTTCCCCAGCCATCCCTATGGCCGCCAGACCGTGATCGGAACCCAGCAGCACTTGAAAAATCCTGATATTTCGGCGATTATCCGCCAGAAGGATACATACTACGTTCCCAACAACTGCGCCATCTGCGCCTCCGGCGACGTCGACCCCGACGCCTTCGTGGCTACGATAGAGCGCTGGTTCGGCGACTGGAAACCCAATCCGGACATCCCCGAGCTGGAAGTGCCCGAAGAGGCTCCCATCACCGCCCCTGTCGAAAAGCATGTCTGGGGCAACGACGCCGAATTCGTCTCCATTACCTGGCGCTATCCCGGAAGCCGTTTCGAAGGCAGCCAGGAGGCTGAGATCGTGTCCTCGCTCCTCTACAACGGCATGGCCGGACTGCTCGACCTCGACGTCAACCAGCAGCAGAAGGCCCTTGGTGCATATTGCTTCAACTACGACCGCGCCGACCATGGCGAGCTCATTCTCGAGGGCATGGCCCAGGACGGCCAGAGCCTCGAAGAGGTCCGCGACATTATCCTCGAAGAGGTTGAAAAGCTGCGCGAAGGCGAGTTTGACGAAGAGCTTCTCGACGCCACCATCGCCAATTTCCGTCTCGAAGAGATGCGCCAGCTCCAGAACAACCGCAGCCGTGCGATGAAATTCGTCGACTCCTTCATCAACCACCACGAGTGGAAAGACGACGTTCAGCGTATCGACAGGCTTTCCCGCCTCGAAAAGGACGACATCGCCGCCTGGGCCCGGAAGTGGCTCTCGCCCGAGAGCTATGTACTTGTCTACAAGCACACCGGTGAGGACAAATCCATCAAGAAGATCCAGGCTCCGAAGATTACCCCCATCGAGACCAACCGCGACAAGCAGAGCGACTTCCTCGCCGAGGTCCAGGCCTCCGAGGTCAAGCCCATCGAGCCGGTCTTCACCGACTTCGAAAAAGACCTTGACGTGTTCAAGGCCCAGGGGCTTGAAGTCCTCTACAAGAAGAACGAAAACAACGGCATCGCCGACCTTCGTTTCGTATTCGACAAGGGCAAGCTCAGCGACCCGGCCCTGGACATCGCCTTCGCCTATGCAGGTTACCTTGGAACGCCGACCCGCAGCGCCGAGGAGATTGCCATGCAGATGTATGCCCTGGCATGCGAATTCGACCTGTCGGTAACTGACGAGCAGGCGGTTGTCCGCGTGTCCGGTCTGGAAGAAAACCTTGGCGACGCGCTCGAAATCGTAAGCGACCTGATTGCCAACGCCGAGGCTGACGAGGAGGTGCTCATGGGCCTGAAGGCCGACCTGATGAAGGCCCGCTCCGACAGCAAGCTCAGCCAGGACGCCTGCTTCAGCGCCATGACGAATTACGTCCTTCGCGGCCCTGAGTATATTGAGAAGGTGACTTTGGACAGCGACGCGTTGAACGCGCTCACTTCCGAAGAGCTTCTCGGCAAGGTTCGCGGCCTGTTCGGCTTCCAGCATAAGGTGCTCTACTACGGCCCCGGCAGCGAAGCCTCCCTGCGCAGCCTTCTGGCCAAGCATCATGCCGTCGGCGACAATCTCGTCCCGCTGGAGCGCCAGAGGGTCGTCAGCCGCCAGACCCCTTCGCCGAAGGTGTACATCGCCCACTACGACGCACGTCAGTTCAGCTATATCCAATACTCCGACAGGGGCGAAACCTACGACCCTGCGGAAGATCCGGCCACGACGCTCTTCAACGAGTATTACGGCGGAGGCATGAACTCGGTCGTGTTCCAGGAGATGAGGGAAGCCCGCGCCCTGGCCTACAGCGCCTACGCACGGCTCAACGTCCCGGCCTTTGCCAAAGACACCTATTCGTTCTATGCCTTCATCGGCTCGCAGAACGACAAGCTGCGCAAGTCCGTGGGCGGTTTCGACGAGATTATCACCACCATGCCCGAATCCGACAAGGCGTTCTCCATCGCCAAGACCGGCCTCGACGCCAAGCTCCGCACCCAGCGCACCGTTGGCTCGCGTGTCCTTGACAGCTATCTTGCCGCCCGCGACCTCGGCCTCACCGAGCCCAAGGGCCGCCGCATTTTCGAGGCCCTGCCGTCCCTTACCATGGACGACCTTCGCGCCACGCATGCGAAATGGGTTGCCGGCCGCACCTACGTCTACGGCATCGTGGGCGACACCAGAGACCTGGACATGGAGTTCCTGAAGTCTCTCGGCCCGGTGGAGGTGCTCTCTCTCGAGCAGATCTTCGGCTATTAGCGCAGTTCGAAATCCGAGACGTTCTTAAGGCCGGGAATGCCGAAATAGGCAGATACCAGATCTCCCTTGAGCAGTACCTTCCGGCCGTGAAGCTCAGGATTCGACTCCAGATTGAGGGCGTCCCGCAGGGCGCCCTTTTTCAGCTCTACCGACATGGCGGTGGACGTTGAGGTAACCGAGGCGCGGGAGGCGATGATAAGGTTGGTTGAAGAGGGGAAAGGTGCGTCGAAGAATGCCTGAGTGGCCGTTTTGAACACGCCCACGATGTGTCCTTGGACCCATACGCCCTTCAGCTCTCCGGCCTGCCTGGCGGATGCGATGTCGAGCGCTGTCTCGGGAGACGAACCGCGACCGGCGTCGACTCCTCCGATGGTGTATTCCTCGTTGGTCCAGATGCGCGAAGTGTCGACTGCTATGCCGACCCTGCCGCCCTCGGCAACCTGCTCCGACTTTCCGGGCGCGGAGACGCCCAGCGAAAGGATTTCGCGCTCGCGCAGTGTGCGGCGGATAAGCGTCTCCTGCTTCCCGTCTTCGTCCAGTACCAGCGACACTTCTCCCGGCGGGAAATAGGCGATGCGCTTTTCGGTGTAGCCGTAGACAAGGCGCCCGCTTTCGCCCTGGATCATCAGGACGCCGTCGGGATAGCTCGTCAGGAAGTTGGGCTTGATTTCCAGGCGGATGCCTGCGTTTATCTGGCTGCATTCCAGCCTCACGTCCTGCGTCCCGCCGGGCGGCACGACGACACACTGGCTGTCGCCGTAGACCGGGCAGGAGAACTGCGGCACGCTGAATTCCTCGGATATCGCCGTCACGGTGTAGGCGCCGGGCCTTACGAGGATGGCTTCGGGCGACTGGGAGTAGACTCCGTTGTAGATGATCCGCCCCTCGGAGTCGCTTATCTTCAGCAGGAAGTTGCTCGTGTCGGGGATGGCGGACTTGGTCGCCGGATAGCCGGCGAAATGGAAGGTCAGGCGCCCCTGCTGCCCGTCGGACAAGGCGTCGCAGGATGAAAAAAGGAGGACGGCCGCCGCCAGGCTTGCCGTCCCCGAAAGAAAGGGTCTTGGTCTCATGGCGGAAATTTTTTGCAATGTTAGGGCATTTCCGCCTGCGGGCCGGCCGGATTCGTACAAACCGGCGACCGGATTCGTATAAATCAGCGACCGGATTCGTGCGCGATTCGGTCAGTCGTACTGGCTTTCAGGCGTTTAAGGCCGCAGACGAGGCGGTCGAGGCCTTCTGAAACCAGAGAGCGCGGAGCGGCAAGGTTGACCCTGATGAACCCGTCGCAGCCATACATCGTCCCGGCGTTGATCCACACGCCTTCGTTTTCCAGCAGCGAGTTTTCAATTTCAGTGGAAGGCATCCCGAGGCCGCGGCAGTCGATCCAGGCCAGATAAGTGCCTTCCAGCTCGAAAACAGGGAACGCGTCCGCAAGAGGCTGGAGCTTAGTCTTCATCAGCTCGTAATTATCCCAGATATAGGCGTTTAACTCGTCGAGCCACTGCGCGCCTTCCTTGGAATAGGCCGCTTCCACTCCCACCGGACCAAAGGGATTGACGTCGCATATCTCGTTGATGTTGATGGCCTTGTCTATCCGCTTGCGCCAGTCGGGATTGTCGCTGACGATTGCCGCCATCTGCAGCCCGGCGATATTGAAAGACTTGCTGGGAGAGACGAGGGAAATGGTGTTGGACTGGTCGACGGAGCCCATGGGAACGTAGGAAAGGCCCGGACGGACTATCTCGCAGTGGATTTCGTCGCTGACGACGATGACTCCGTGGCGGCGGCAGATTTCGCCTGCCTTTTCCAGCTCTTCACGCGTCCAGACGCGGCCGGCCGGGTTGTGAGGGTTGCAGAGGAGGAAAATCTTGGCCGCAGGGTCGGCGCACTCCCTCTCGAGGGACTCGAAATCCATCTCGTAACGCGGCCCGTCGCAGATGCGAAGCGAACTCTCCGCCGCGATGCAGCCGTTGTTGCGTATGGAGGAGAAGAAGCAGTTGTAGACCGGGGTCTGGATGATTACCTTGTCGCCGGGCGAGGTTAGGGCCTTGATGACGGCCGAGATGCCCGGAACGACGCCTGTGGTGTATTGGATCCAGGACGGGTCGATCTTCCAGCCGTGTCTGCGGCCGAACCATGAGGCGACGCAGTCGTACCAACTCTGAGGGACGACGGTGTAGCCGAAAACGCCGTGGTCGAGACGCTTCTGCAGCGCCTCGCGGATGAACGGTGCGGCCTGGAAGTCCATGTCGGCAACCCACATGGGGATGACATCCTTACCCGGCCGGACCGGCGCCTCGGCGTCCCATTTGACGCAGTTTGAGCCCTTGCGGGGAGTTATGCTGTCGAAATCGAATCTGGTCATTTTCCAGAGAGGAGTGAAAAGATTTTCCGGGAGACTTCCTCGTTGCCCTGCATGCCGATGAAGTCCTGTGAATGAGGACCATAGGCGTAGATGGGAACGGGGATGGGAGTGTGGCCGCTTGTGACGAACCAGCCGGCGACGGTGCCTTCGGCAGGGTTGCCTTCATGGCAAAGGCTCAGGCCGCCGGTTTCGTGGTCGGCGGTGACGAGAACCAGCGTGTTGCCGTCTTTCTCGGCGAAGCGGATCGCCGCCTCAATGGCCTTGTCGAAGTCGAGCATTTCCTTGACGGCCGGCTCGAATTCGTTGGCGTGGCAGCTCTTGTCGATGCGGGCGCCTTCCACCATGAGGAAGAAACCCTTGCGGCGGGCGGTCTTGTGGCGCATCAGGAAGTCGATGGCGTAAGTGGTCGAGGCGGGGAGGAAATCGCCGCGTCCATACTTCATGGACTGGGTTTCCGACGCGGGAGGGAGGTACCCAAGGCGGGGCGCGTCACGCAGGGCCGGGTCGAGACTGTCAGTCACCACGAAACGGCTCCGGACCGCCTCGCGGGTGGCTTCACTCTGGCGCTCGAAGTTTTCCTTGGAGCCGGCTGCGAAGAAGATAATGCTGCTTGAGGGCAGATCGCCCCAGATTTCCGCGCTCATGCCCCGGTTTGCCTGGTGGGCGAAGAATGAGGACGGGGTGGCTCCGTCCATCTCGTCTGTGGTGACGATACCCGAGACTATTCCCAGAGGGGCGAGTTTCTCCGGCAGGTTCGGGATGGGCTTTCCTTCAGTGTCGACACCCACCACCCAGTTATTTGTCTTCTGTCCGCATGCATAGGCGGTGCCGGAGGCGGCGGAGTCGGTGGTGTAGTCGTCGGCCGACTGGGTGGAAACCAGGCCCAACGTCCGCAGGTTGGTCAGTGTCAGCTCTCCGCCGTTGGCATAGAAGCCGGCGCTGATCTGGGCCAGCCCGGTGCCGTCACCTATCATCAGGATGATGTTCAGCGGCCTTTTTTTCGCGCCGTCAACCTTGAACGAAGGAGTGTAGGAACCCTGAGCGGGGATGTTGGTTGCTTTGCCAAAGACTTGGGCGTTGGCCGGGACGAGGACAGAAAGCGCCAATGCGGCGCAAAGGATCGTTCTTCTCATGGTTATCTTGTTTCAATGATACAGTCGTTGGGAGCCTTGGCGTTGCCGTCGCGGATGATTTCGCCTATGCTGTCGGCCGTGATGTGGCCGGTGCGAGGGTTCTTTACCGAGAGAATGTGGCCCTTGATCGTGGCCTTGACGTCTGAATATTCGAATGCGAGGTCGGCGTCGTCTCCGAAGGTGCAGTCTTCCAACACAAGGCCTTCAGCGTAGCACAGGGGCTGGCTGCCGGTGATGTGGCAGCGGACAAGATGCAGGCCGCGGGAGTGCCATCCGAGGAATTCGCCGTTGATGACGGAATCGTAGACCCTGACGTTGTCGGTCTCCCAGAAGGCGTCTTTGGTGTTGAGGATGGAATTGTGGATTTCAACGTCGCGGGTCCACTGGAAGGAGTAGTTGCCGCTGAGGTTGAAATTGCGGATGACCATGTCGTGGCAGTGCATGAAGATGTAGTCGGCCCTTTCGGCGACGACGTTGTCGATATCGACTCCGCCGCAGTGCCAGAATGTCTCCGAGGCACCTGGAATCTGGACGTCGCGGAGCTTGATGCCCTCCATTTCGCGGAACATCTTCGGGGCGTCAATGATGGTGTCGGTCATCTCCACGTCGCGGGAATACCAGAGCGCCGCGCGGGCACCGACGGTGAAGATGCAGTCGCGGATGACGAAATGGTTGCAGCACCAGAAGGGATATTTTCCTTCGAAACGGCAGCGGAGGGCCGTGATGTTGGCGGTCTCTTTCAGGGAAGATTCACCTGCGTGGATGATTACTTCCTCGAGCTGGAGGTCTTTTTCGCAATATAGAGGGCGTTCCCCGCCAAATTCTTGGTTCTTGATTATTTTCATGGTCTATTGATTGGCTAATAGTTTCTTTCGGCTCCATCGTCCGCTGCGGACGTAGAGGAGGAACAGTATTCCCCTTATGTTGAGTTCGACGCACATGGCGATCCAGTAGCCTTCCAGGCCCATCCTGGGCGTCAGGAAGAGGGCCAGGACGATGCGGATGAGCCACATGCTGCCGAAGTTGAGGCAGGTCGGCACGAGGGTGTCGCCGGCGCCGGCGCAGACGCCGAACCCGACGATGGAAACGGCGAATAACGTCTCGGCAAACGCTTCAATGCGAAGGACTTTGGCTCCGAGAGCGACGACGTCGGGGTCGGTGCTGAGCAGCCCCATGAGCTGTTCGGAGAAGAAGAACATGGCTACGGCGAGCAGGCTCATGATGACCGCTCCCATGCCTATGGTGGTTCGAGCGAAGCGGCGGGCGACGTCTTTGCGCTTGGCGCCGAGGCTCTGGCCGATAAGGGTCGTAGCGGCTTCCTCAAGCCCGTAGCCCGGCATGTAGCAGAAGCTTTCGGCGGTGATGGCGAAGGCGTTGGCCGCGATGGAAATCGGGCCGAGAGGCGCTACGATGAGGGTGCTGGCGACGTGGGCTCCGCGCATGACAAGGTTTTGGAGCCAGAGCGGACCGGTGATGCCGATGGCGTTGCGCAGCGTCTCGTGCTTGGGGATGAAGGAACCGGATTCGCCGGTTATGCGGAGCTCGTCGGAGCGCGTGGCGACGTACCAGATGGAGAAGACGGAAGTCAGCGTCTCAGCTACGCCTGTGCCCCATGCCGCACCCGCGACACCCATGTCCAGCAGGTAGATGAAAATGTAGTTGAACACCACGTCGAGGGCGCACATGCTGACGTAGATGATGCTCGGCACCTTCATGTTGCCGCTTGCCTGGAGCATGCCGCAGGCGGCGTAGCCCGTCAGGCTGATCGGCATGAAGGCGGAGAAGATGCGGAAGTAGGCCGATGCGTCGCTGCGGATCGCCGGGTCGCCGCCCAGCCAGCGCGGCAGGGGAGCGCTGATAGCCACCCCGACGAGCCCCAGCAGGGTCCCGAACAGCAGAACGCCCATGAGCCCTTCCCTGAGGATGCTGCGTGCGCGGGCGAAATCCTTGGCGCCGCAGGAGTGGGCGACCTGGACCGAGAAGCCGGTGATGACGGCCATGCCGAAGCCGTAGAGAATCCACGTGCTGGTGGAGACAAGACCCACCGATGCGGAAGGATTGGCCCCGAGCCGGCCCACCATGGCCGAGTCGATATACTGCATCAGGACGGAGGAAAGCTGGGCAAGGATGGCGGGAACTGCCAGGAGCATGGTAAGTTGCAGCTGCTCCTTGCCGGATAGTGGCGCCCCCTCGCGGAGCTTGCCAAGCAGTATGTCTTTCTCTTTGGCCATAAAGTTTGCAAATTTAAGCATTTTTTGCCGGATGGCAAGCATCGGGATTGGCATTATAGTTGCCCTTCAAGGCTTCTGATTTTGCGTTTTAAACTAATTGTAGTAACTTTGCGCCCATGAAAAATTGTTTTGCGACTACGGCTGCCCTTGTTTTCGGCCTGGCCCTGAGTTCTTCAACGGCTTCGGCACAGCAGCTTTACAATATGAATTTTGACCATTGGTCAAAGCAGAAAGGGGAGTGGCGGATGTATGAGGAAAACGCTCCGGCCTCCCACCGGGTCTGGGACTCGGCCAACAAAGGCACCTCCATCCTCGGCATCAACTGCACCCAGCCTGAAAAGGAACATGTCGCCGTTCCCGGCGATGGGAAAGCGGCGGTCCGAATGCGCAGCCAGAAGGTGGCCTGGGCCTTTGCCGCCGGCAACCTCTACACCGGTTATTTCGTCAAGACCATCAATATGAGCGGGGCCGAAATCATGATGGGAACTCCCTTCAAAGGCCGCCCCAAGGCTCTCACGGGCTATCTCCACTATATCCCGAAGCCCATCGACTTCGTCAAGTCCTCGACCAAGGCATGGAAGGGCAAGATGGACCAGGGGGCGATAGACGTCGTCCTTGCCGACTGGGACGGGCCTTTCCGCACCAACACCGAAGAAGGCCGTTTCATCGACACGAAAAACGACCCGGCCATAATCGCCACCGGCACGCTCGTCCTGACCAAGGACACCGGCGGCTACATCCGCTTCACCCTCCCGCTTGAATACAAGAACGGCCGCACCCCCACGATCGTGATGATTTCGGCCACTTCCAGCCGCCTCGAAAGCGGCCTTGCCGGAGGAGAGGGAAGCACGCTCTATCTTGATGAGTTGTCATTTGTGTATTAGTAGTATATGAAAGTACTGTTTGTCGTCAATAATCACTATGCGACCGGCAACGGCCTGTCCGCGTCATGCCGCCGTACCGTAGAATATCTCAGGAAGGCCGGCGTGGAAGTGCGCGTGCTCTCGGGCCGCAACCACGAAGCCGAGACTCCGCAGCCGGACTATGTGCTGAAGGATTTCTATTTTCCCGTCTTCGAAAAGCTGATCGAGTCGCACGGATACCAGTTCGCCGCCGCGGAAAAAAATATCATCATGGAAGCGGTAGGGTGGGCCGACCTTGTCCATCTGGAAGAACCCTTCGGCCTCCAGAGGCGCGTAGCCAAGATTTGCCGGAAGATGCACAAACCAATGACGGCAACCTACCATCTTCATCCGGAAAACCTGTTCTGCTCCGTCCACTTGGGGTGGTTCTCGCCGCTCAACCGTGCCTGCATGCTCCTGTGGAGAAACGGCGCCTACGACTATTGCTCCGACATCCAGTGCCCGACCAACCATGTCGTCGCCAGGGCCCGTTCGTGGAATTTCAAGGCCCGTCTCCACCATATTTCCAACGGTATCATCCCGGAGGTGTACAAGCGCAAGGACAACGACACCGACCGTCCTTTCCAGGTAGTCTGCATCGGCCGCTTGGCGGTGGAGAAGGACCCGTGGACCCTTATCAAGGCCATGCGCTACAGCAAGCACGCCGACAAGATCCAGCTTTATTTCGCCGGCCGCGGCCCTGAAGCCGAGTCCGTGCGCAAAGCCGCCGACGCCCTCTATGAGGAAGGCATCGTCAAATACAAGCCCCTCTTCGGCTTCCACACCCGCGAGGAACTGTCGTCCCTTTCGGCCCGCTCCGACGTCTATGTCCACTGCGCCACCATCGAAGTAGAGGGCCTGTCGTGCCTTGAGTCGCTCGAGCAGGGGACCGTCCCCGTCATCGCCAAGGCCCATTTTTCCGGCACCGACCAGTTCGCGCTTGACCGCCGCAGCCTCTTCAAGGCCGGAGACGCCAAGGGCCTCGCCCGCAAGATCGACTATTGGTACGAACACCCGAAGGAGCTCCACGAGATGGCCGCCAAATACGCCGCTTCCACCAAGGAATACGACATCTCCCAGTCGATAGAGCAGCTTATCGGCATGTTTGAAATGGCAATCAACGAATAACCTTTTTGTTTGTCGGCTTTTTTCGCTATTTTTGTCCAAACCGCGAAAAATGGCTGACGAAAAGATTATTTTCTCGATGAACGGGGTCGGCAAGGTCCTTCCCCACAACAACAAGACTATCCTCAAGGATATCTACCTGTCCTTCTTCTATGGCGCCAAGATAGGCATCATAGGCCTCAACGGGTCGGGAAAGTCCACGCTCCTCAAGATTATCGCCGGAGTGGAAAAGTCCTACAAGGGCGAAGTCGTATGGGCTCCGGGCTATTCCGTGGGCCTTCTCGAGCAGGAGCCGCAGATGGACCCGGGCAAGACCGTGATCGAAGTCGTGCGCGAGGGCGTGCAGGAAGTCATGGACCTGCTTTCGGAATACAACGAAATCTCCAACCGCTTCATGGAGCCGCTCGAAGACGACGAGATGAACCGTCTGATAGAGCGTCAGGGCGAGCTTACCGAGAAAATAGACCATTGCGGCGGATGGGAGATCGATTCCAAGCTGGAAAGGGCCATGGACGCCCTCCAGTGCCCTCCTCCCGACGCATCCGTGGCCACTCTCTCCGGCGGCGAGCGTCGTCGCGTCGCACTGTGCCGGCTTCTGCTTCGCCAGCCCGACGTCCTCCTTCTCGACGAGCCCACCAACCACCTCGACGCCGAAAGCATCCAGTGGCTCGAGGCCCATCTGCGCCAATACAAGGGCACGGTCATCGCCGTGACCCACGACCGTTACTTCCTCGACAACGTAGCCGGCTGGATTCTCGAGCTGGACAGGGGAGAGGGTATCCCGTGGAAAGGCAACTACTCCTCCTGGCTCGACCAGAAGGCCCGCCGCCTTGCCATGGAGGAAAAGCAGGAAAGCAAACGCAGACGCACCCTTCAGCGCGAGCTCGAGTGGGTCCGGATGGCCCCCAAGGCCCGCCAGGCCAAGCAGAAGGCCCGTCTGGGAGCGTATGAAAAGCTGGCCGCGGCCGACGCGAAGGAGCGAGAGGCCAACCTTGAAATCTACATTCCCAACGGCCCCCACCTGGGCAACAAGGTCATCAATTTTCACGACGTCAGCAAGGCCTATGGCGACAAGCTGCTGTTCGAACATCTGAGTTTCGAGCTCCCGCCGGCAGGCATCGTGGGCGTAATCGGCCCCAACGGCGCCGGCAAGACGACCCTTTTCCGCCTCATAATGGGCATAGAGAAGCCCGACACCGGCACCATCGACATCGGCCCGACCGTCAAGCTCGCCTATGTCGACCAGCAACACCGCTCGATCGACCCCGACCTGACTGTCTACGAGACCATTGCGGGCAACTCGGAGTGGGTCCGCCTCGGCGGGCGCGACATCAACGCCCGCGCCTGGGTGTCGCGTTTCAACTTCAGCGGCGCCGACCAGGAAAAGCTCTGCGGCGTCCTTTCCGGCGGCGAGCGCAACCGTCTCCACCTTGCACTGACCCTCAAGGACGAAGGCAACGTCCTGCTCCTCGACGAGCCCACCAACGACGTCGACGTCAACACAATACGTGCTCTGGAAGAGGGTTTGGACGCATTCGCCGGATGCGCCGTCGTGGTGAGCCACGACCGCTGGTTCCTCGACCGTATCGCCACTCATATCCTTGCCTTCGAAGGCGACTCCAAGGTCGTGTTTTTCCAGGGCAGCTACTCCGAATATGAGGAAAACCGCAAGGCCCGACTGGGCGACGAGGAGCCCAAGCGCTTCAAGTATAAGAAACTGATGGAATAGTATCCCGCCGTGACACCGTTTCTCAAACAGGTTGCCGACTGGTTTTTCGACCGGGGCGACATCGGGAAAAACTGCTTTGTGTTCCCCAACCGCCGTTCAATGGCGTTCTTCTCCCGTTATCTGTGCCAGGCCGTCGCCGACGCCGAACGCAATGCCGCGGTCAATGGCGGGGACGTTCGTCCGGTCTATCTGCCTCAGCTCCTGACGGTCAATGACTTCTTCTACAAGGCATGCGACTCTGTCCCTACCGACAGGGTGGCCCTGATACTGGAATTGTACGATTGCTACAAGTCCTTGAATCCCAATGCCGAGAGCCTTGACGATTTCATCTTCTGGGGCGACGTTATCCTGTCGGATTTCGACGACGTGGATAAATATCGCATAGACGCGGAGCGGCTTTTCACCAACGTCGCCGACTTCAGGGCCATCCAGGACACGTATTCCTACCTGTCGGACGACCAGCGTGCCGCGGTGGAGCAGTTCGTCTCCCATTTCCGCGAGGCCTCGCGCCTGAGGGTCGACCTCGATGCCGAAGACCCTTCGGTCAAGGTGCGTTTCCTCAGGATCTGGAACATCCTCGGGCCGCTGTACCGGACCTTCCGCGAGCGTCTTGCAAGCCGCGGCATGTCCTACGAAGGCATGGCCTACCGCGCCCTTGCCGACAGGCTCTCCGAAGAGAGCGCTCCCGACGTCTTCGGCCCCGCCTTCCCGGAAATCGAGCGCTTCATTTTCGTCGGGCTCAATGCCTTGAACGGATGCGAAAAGCTGGTAATGAAGCGTTTGCGCGATGCGCAGATGGCCGGCTTCTGCTGGGACTACGGCCCCGGCATGGTCTCGCATCCCGACAACAGGTCTTCGCTCTTCATGCGGCAGAATGTGATTGACTACCCTCAGGAATTCCAGCTCGAACCGGAGCCTCCGACTCCGCGCATCGAAGTTATCAGCGTTCCTTCGTCGGTGGGGCAGGCCAAGCAGATACCGTCCATCCTGAAGGAGATTGCGGTTGCCACGACGGAGGGCAAGATGGACGAAGTGGGCCTTCTTACGGGCAATGGCAGCGACTGCGCCGTCGTCCTGCCCGACGAGACGCTTCTCGCCCCCGTCCTTAATTCCATTCCGGAGGAAATCAAGGCCATCAACGTCACCATGGGCTTCCCGCTGACGGGGAGCGCTTTCTGCGCGCTGATGAACGAAATATCCACGATGCAGATGCATGTCCGCATGCGCGACGGAAAGGCCTGGCTGTACCATCGCCAGGTGTGGAACATCCTGTCCGGCAGTTTGTTGCGCAAGGTGATGGGGAAGGAAGACGCCGCTCTCGCAGCCCGTCTTCGCAGGGAGGCGCGCTACTATATCCCGGAATCGGATTTCGAGTCTTCGCCTTTGCTGCGGGTGCTCATGCATGCCGTGGTGACCAATCCGTCGGAGGCCGATGCCGGCGTAATCCGCGACTTCGCCCAGTACCAGCTGGAAGTGATTTCGGCCGTGGCGCCGCTTCTGCGCGAGTCGCCCGACCTTGCTCCGGAGCTTGAGTTCGCCCGGCGTTACTATCAGTGCGTGAACCGTTTGCGCAACATTTCACTGGACGTCAAGCCCCAGACCTACGTCAGGCTTCTGGGCCAGCTTCTGAGCGGCGAGTCCGTCCCCTACAGCGGCGAGCCGCTGAAAGGTCTCCAGATCATGGGCCCCCTCGAGACGCGTGCGCTGGATTTTTCCAACATAGTCGTATTGTCGTGCAACGAGGGTGTATTCCCCAAGCGCAGCGTTTCGTCTTCGTTCATCCCGCCGGAACTTCGCAAAGGCTTCGGACTGCCGACATATGAGTATCAGGATGCCGTCTGGGCCTATTATTTCTACCGTATGATACGGCGCGCCTCAAGGGTGTGGCTCCTTTACGATTCGCGCACGGAGAGCCTTCGCTCCGGAGAGGAAAGCCGCTATATCAAGCAGTTGCAATACCATTTCCGCGTTCCGTTGAACCGGAGTGTCGCGACCGCCCCCCTGCGTCTTCCGGAAGAGGAGACGGAGGTTCAAAAGCCCGCAGACATGGCCCTGCGCCTGCAGTCGGTAGTGCTTTCCGCAACGGCCGTCCAGCGATATCTCGCTTGTCCGGTCCAGTTCTTCTACGCCAACGTGGAGGGGCTGAGCCCCGAGGCTGAGGTAGCCGAATCGCTTGACGCCGGTATGATCGGCTCGGTCTATCATGCCGCCATGCAGGCCCTTTACCTCGGTCCGGCCGCCATGGACCCGTCTTTCCCGATGGACCGCAAGTCCGTCCGCGAGGCCATATCTTCGGGAGTCATAGTGCCCCTCAAAAAGGTTACGATGGCATATCTGGAAGACTGGCTGAAGCGTTCCAAGGACATCAGGGCCAGGATCCGCACCCTGATCCAGGCCGAGCTCCGCACCATCGAGGTGAGCGGCCGCAACCTCGTTTTCGAAGGCGTAATCCTTCAGTATGTCCTCCAGACGCTGCGTCAGGACCGCAAGTTCCTCCTTGAAAGGCAGACCGACTCCTTCGAGGTGCTCGGGCTCGAGCTGCCGAGGGAGTGGAACTTCTCCGGCCGGAAATTCTTCGGCTACATCGACCGTCTCGACCGCTTTGACGACGGCGTCGTCCGGGTCGTGGACTACAAGTCAGGCAAGGTCACCGACAACGACGTGCTGATTACCGACGACAATGCCGAAAACGTGGCCGAGATGCTGTTCGGGCCGGACAACTCCAAGCGCCCCAAGATAGCCCTGCAGCTGTTCCTCTACGACATGTTCGTAGCCGGCGATGCCGGGTCGTCGGCCGTTGACAATGTCATTTATCCCGCCGGCAGGCTGTTTTCCGACGGTCCGCTGTCGTCAAGGATGAACGGAAAGTTCTGCGGCATCGTCAAGGAACGCCTCGGCGCCCTGCTCGACGAAATGGCCGATCCTTCCGTCCCCCTGCGCCGCACCGAAGACAGGGGAGTGTGCCAGTATTGTGATTTCAGGATTATTTGCGGAAGATGATACGAATACTCAAAGCATCCGCGGGGTCGGGAAAGACCTTCCAGCTGGCCAAGACCTATATCAGCCTGCTGCTTCAGAGCGACGACAGGAATGCCTACCGTCACATACTCGCCGTGACCTTCACCAACAAGGCCACAGCCGAGATGAAAAACCGTATCCTCAAGGAACTTGACATCCTTGCCCGCGACCCGGCGGAGTCGGACTACTACGAAGATTTCGCCCGTGAGTTCGGCGGAGCGGAAGCCCTGCAGCGGCGTTCGGCCGACCTGCTGAGGCGCATCCTCCACGACTACGGCGCATTCTCGGTCAGCACCATCGACAAGTTCTTCCAGATGACCCTTAAGGCCTTTGCCAGGGAAATCGGTCAGTTCTCATCCTATCAGGTCGAACTCGACAAGGACTCCCTCGTCCAGGAGAGCGTCGACCGCATCCTCGACTCTCTCGACGAAGACCGTCCTCAGCTGCTGAAATGGCTGACTGACAGCGTGATGGACCAGCTTCGGGAAAATGGCAGATTCAACCTTGAAGGCAACCTGGTCACGATGGCCGGCCGCCTGAAGTCCGACGCCCACAGGGACGCCGTGGAAAGCGCAGGGCTGGACGAGTCGGTGATATATTCTCAGGAATATCTGGAGGGTGTGCGCAAGGCCTGCCGCAGTTGCCGTGAGGAGTTCGCTGAAAAGGTTGCAGCCGCAGCCAAACGTGCCCTGGACGTGCTTGCCGATGCCGGCGTACCTCCCGAAGAAAGCAACCGGCACTTCCTTGCGTCGCTCGCGAAATATGCCGCCAAGCCCGATTCTGTCGACCCGCCGAAAGATACCTTCTTCACCAAGGCCGCCGACCCCGACCAGTGGTTTGCCAAGGCCAAGGCCTCGAAATACCTTCCGTTGCTCCGTGGCGTCCTCGACCCTGCCCTGGATGACTTCTGCGCCCTTTTCGGCGCTCCGTTCAAGGTCTATTCCACGGCGGGCATCCTCGCCTCGCAGATCTATAGCCTGCGCATCGCCTCGGAACTTTACCGCGAATTCGACGCGCTCCTGAAGGAGAAAAACGTCATGAGCATAGACGACTCCAACCGTATCCTGGAGAGGATCATCGCCGGCAGCGACGCTCCGTTCGTCTATGAAAAGCTCGGCGTCCGCTTCGAAGATTTCCTCCTCGACGAGTTCCAGGACACGTCCTCCGTGCAGTGGCGCAATTTCCGCCCGCTGCTCGCGGAAAGCCAGGCTGGAGGCCATGAGAGCCTGATCGTGGGCGACGTCAAGCAGAGCATCTACCGTTGGCGCGGCTCCGACTGGGAACTGCTTTCCTCGGGTGTGCGCAAGGATCTCCCCGACGCCTACGAAGCCGAACCGCTGAAGGATAACTGGCGCAGCCTCCGCAACATCGTCGATTTCAACGGCAGGTTCTTCGAATATGCCGCCGGATGCCTTGACAGCCAGTATGGAAGCGGGAGCAGCATTTCGGATATCTATGCTGATGTCCGCCAGACGGCAAAGGCTTCGGGAGAGCATTCCGGGCAGGTCGTCTGCTCCTTTACCGAAGAAGACCAGATGCCGCTTATCCACGACAGCATAGTGGAAATACTGGCGGCAGGGGCCGGTTACGGTCAAATCGCCGTGCTGGTCCGCAACAACGATTCCGGAGCAGCCATCGCTTCCTACCTGATATCCAAGGGCATCCCGGTCATTTCCGACGATTCCCTGCGGGTGAAATCGTCGGTCACGGTGAGGCGCCTTGTGTCCCTTCTGACCTTCGTGGAAAATCCTCAGGACTCGGTGGGCAGCTACCTGGCCTCGTCGCTCGGCATTACGGTGCCGGAAGGGTTCCATTCCATCGTCGACCTGTGCGAAGAACTCCTGCGCAGCCTGTCGGCCCGATTCCCGGAGGTTTTCCAGGGCGATACGCTTTATGTCCAGTCGTTTATGGACGCCCTGCAGGAGTGGTCCTCCACCGGAGGCAACAACCTTACCGCCTTCCTGCAATACTGGAAGGACGCCGACCCGAAGATCGCCTCGCCCGACATCGCCGATTCGGTGAGGATCATGACGGTCCACAAGTCCAAGGGACTGGAGTTTCCATATGTCATCTTCCCATTCGCTCAGAGCGTCGGACTTTACAGGGGAGAGTGGCACTGGAGCCGGCCTGACCTCAGCGGCACCTCGCTTGCCAAGTCGGCCGACGGCGTGTATCCGGTCTTCCTGTCGGAAAAGAGCGGCGATACGCTGTTTGCCGCTGATTTCCAGAAGGAAAAGCTCCTCCAGTATGTCGACAACATCAACACTTTCTACGTGGCGCTCACCCGTGCGGAAAGTTATCTGCATGTTATCGCGACGCGGCCTTCAAAGACATCCGTGCCCTTCGGAAACATGTCGGAAGTGCTTCATTCTTACCTCTTAAGCGACGACAGCGGATTCGAGCATATCGGCTCCGACGAAGGTCCCGAACGTTTCGTTCTCGGCACCATGCCTCCGCCTCCGCCCGCAAAGTCTTCCAGCCTTGCCTCGCGCCCGGCCGACTACCCGTCGTTCCCGCTCAATCCCGCCGCGGGCGATGAGGAAGAAGATGTCCGCGAGCGCGGCCGCCTCAAGTTCAGCGCCGATTCCGTCGATTTCTTTTCCGCGGAAGGGGAGACAGGTCCTTCGGCTTCGGTGCGCCTCAAGGGCATACTTCTCCATAGCATCCTCGCCGGCGTCCGAGCCGAGTCTGACCTGCATGATGCTGTAACGCAGGTAGTTGCGGCCGGAGATGTCGACGCGGAGATGGCGTCGGAATACGAGTCCTTCCTCGAAGGCAAGCTGGCTTTAGTCCGCAGCAGAGGGTGGTTTGCCGAGGGCGTGGAAGAAGTTTTCAACGAGATTCCCGTCATCGATATCGACGGCAAGATACGCATTCCCGACCGCGTGGTGAAGACTCCCGAGGGCCTGACCGTCATCGACTACAAGTTCGGAGGCGAGCATCCGGGGCTCTACCGCACCCAGGTGAGGCGTTACTGCCAGCTGTACCGCAGGTTGGGCTACGGACCGGTGAGAGGCTTCCTGTGGTATGTCACAGAAGACAGGGTGGAAGAAGTTTCCTGAAAAAATATCGATTTCTGCCGTTTTTGTAGTATATTTGTATCCCGGCTCCGCGGTCTGCGGGGCCGGTGAGAAATTTAACACACCCATAGCTTTATGCAAGCCGACGAAAATACCATCAGACTCGACTACAACACGGAAATGGAGAAACTTCGCATGCCCGAATACGGCCGCAACGTGCGTCGCATGGTCTCCCAGGTCAAGCAGATTGAAGACCGCGCCAAGCGCACCGAACAGGCCCGCGCCGTCGTCCGCGTCATGGAACTTCTCAACCCCCAGGTCCACTCCGAGGAAAACTGGGAGCAGAAACTCTGGGACCATCTCTACGCCATCGCCGATTTCGACCTGGACGTAGACTCTCCATATCCCGCCCCCTCCGCGTCCCAATACCAGACGCGTCCCCTGACCATCCCGCTTAAGAAAAAGCCCGTCAAGGCCACCCACTACGGCCGCAACATCGAAAGCATAATCGACCTCATCGCCGGCGAGCCCGACGGAGAGCAGAAGACCGCCATGATACGTTCCCTGGCCATCTACATGCGCCAGCAATACCTCATCTGGAACAAGGACAGCGTCGCCGACGAGACCATCTTCAAGGATATCGAGAAGCTCTCCGACGGCCGCATCACGGTTCCGGAAGGCATCAGCCTCTCGCGCATCGCCTCCGACGCCACCTTCGCCCGCCCGGGCATGAACCTGGAATTCGGCAAGCGCCCCGACGGCTACCAGAATTTCCAGAAGAAAAAGTTCTACCGCAAAAACTTCCAGAAACGATAGCACATGCCCGAGAAAAAGTCTTTTCGGCCCCTTGCATTCTGGCGTGAGATGGATCCCGGAAAAAAGGATCGCATCCTCCGCCTGTGCGGTCTTGCGGCGGGAATCTTCGCGCTCGTAACGCTCCTTGCCGTAATCTCATACCTTTTTACCTGGAAGGCCGACATGAGCCTCCTGGGCGACCCGGACAGGCTCGACCTCTCCCGCGAGGTCCACAACGCCGCCGGGAAAGGCGGGGCCCGATGGGGCTATCTGCTGGTCGGACGATGGTTCGGCCTCGGCTCTTTCGCCATTGTCGCGGCGCTTGCCGTGATCTCGTTCAGGCTGCTTGCCGGCCGTGACGTCAAGTGGTTGCGTGTGCTGACCATGTCCCTTACCGGCGCGATGGTCTCGTCCTTGCTGCTGGCCCTCGTCGGCCATGTCGCCGGCCTTGACCACCTTTTCGGCGGCGGCCTCGGAGGCTCATGCGGCAGCAACGTCATCCGTCGCCTTGTCGACCTTACCGGCATGGCGCCGACGCTGATCCTGGTGCTTCTGGCTGTGTTCCTGTGGTTCTATTTCTCCAGCAGGCGGTTCTCCGACTGGCTCTCCGGCCTCGGAAAGCATGTGGAGCCCGCCCCCGCCGATACCGACGAGCCTGCCGCGAAGCCGTCCGTGGTTGAGCCTGCCGTCGCGCTCGCTCCCGTCTATTCGCAAGTAAAGGAAGAGCCTGCCAAGCCTTCGAAGCCGGTTGTCGCCGCTGAGCCCGCAAATCCTGCCGTAGAAACGGCGAAGCCTGTCAGCCAGCCTGTCGCCCCGGTGGTTCCTTCGGCTCCTGCGGGCAATGACCCTCAGTCCCCGGCTGCTCCCGAGGCTCCCGGCACCACTGGCGAAGGCCTCGAAATAATTGAAGGAGAAGACCTTTCGACGGATATCCAGCAGGAGCTTCCGCGTATCGATGTACGCGACGAACTGCGCGACTACCGTTTCCCTCCGCTGACCCTCCTCGACGACTATTCCAATTCCCGTCAGGAAGTCTCCGAAGAGGAGCTCAAGCGCAACAATTTCAAGATCCGCGCAACCCTCAAGACCTACAAGATCGACGTCGACAACGTAAAGGCGGTCGTCGGCCCCACCGTAACCCTCTACAAGGTCTATCCGGCCCCCGGCGTCAAGATCGCCGCCATCCGCAACCTCCAGGACGACATCGCCATGGCCCTCCATGCCAAGGGCGTGCGCGTGACCACCCTCGAAGATTCCGTAGGCATCGAAGTCGCCAACGACCACTCTTCCATCGTCCCTCTCAAGGCGATGCTCAACGACGCCTCTTTCCGCGAGTCCAAGGCCGAGCTGCCCGTCGCAATAGGCTACACCATCACCCAGAAAGTCAAGGTCTTCGACCTCACCGATGCGCCCCATCTTCTTGTCGCAGGTGCTACGAAGCAGGGTAAGTCTGTCGGCCTTAACGTCCTGATTACCTCGCTGTTGTATGCCAAGCATCCTTCAGAGCTGAAGTTCGTTTTCATTGACCCGAAGATGGTCGAGTTCTCTGCCTATTCCCACCTGCTGAAGCACTACCTTGCCGTACTGCCCAGCGCCGCGAGCGAGTCCGACGAGATCGCCAACTCCATCAACAAGACACCCGAGCAGGCCGACGCCATACTCAAGTCGCTCTGCGTGGAGATGGACGAGCGATACAAGCTGCTCAGCATGGCGATGGTCAACAACGTAAAGCTCTACAACGAGAAATACAAAGACCGTCACCTCCTTCCCACCGAAGGCCATAAATACCTGCCCTACATCGTGGTGGTCGTCGACGAATACGCCGACCTAACCATGACGGCCGGCTCCTCCGGCGATGCCAAGGCCCGTGCCCGCAGCATCTCCACTTCCATCATCCGCCTTGCGCAGAAGGGACGTGCCGCCGGCATCCACGTGGTCCTGGCCACGCAGCGTCCTTCGGTCGACGTCATCACCGGCCTCATCAAAGCCAACTTCCCGACGCGAATCGCCTTCAGGGTGTTCTCCAACACGGATTCCCGCACGATTCTCGACGGTCCCGGCGCCGAAAAGCTCATCGGCAAGGGCGACATGATCTACTACGCCGGCGCCGACTCCGAGCGTGTCCAGTGCGCCTTCATCAGCAACGACGAAATCAACACGGTCAACGAATTCATCGGCGACCAGATCGGCTACCGCAAGTCCTACAACACGCCGTACTATCTCCCCGCTCCGGAGCCTGACCAGGCCGAGGACGGCACCGCAATGATAGACATGAAAAACCTCGACGAGCGTTTTGAAGAGGCTGCCCGCCAGGTGGTCATGACCCAGCGCGGCTCCACGTCCGACCTCCAGCGCAAGCTCGGTATGGGCTATGCCAAGGCCGGTCGCGTGATGGACCAGCTCGAGGCCGCCGGCATCGTCGGCCCTCAGCAGGGATCCAAGCCCAGGGAGGTCCTGATTGCCGATTTGAACGAGCTTGAAGGCGTTATCGAGGCTTTCCGTAATAATCAGGCCTGATTCTTGGATAGGGTAGGGGCATGAGACGATTTTTCATCATCCTTGCTTTGTCGCTGCTGCCCCTTGCCGGGTCGGCGGCCGACCCTGTGCTCCGCAGTTTCACCGCCCGCGCCGACACCTCGCTGGTTTCTTTCTCCTATAGTTTTCAGGTCCCCGGCCAGGTGACCATGAAGGGCAGCGGCATTGCCCGCGTGCAGGGCGACTCCTTCTTCCTTAGCGGCAACGGCATCGAAGTCTGGTGCGACGGAAGCGAACGCTGGACGATCGACCGTCAGGGGCGCGAAGCCGTGGTCGAGGCTGTCGGACAGGGCGGAGACTTTGCAACCGACCCCGCGCTGCTCGTCGCTTCGGTCGAGGAAGTTTTCAGGGAAGTATCATCGGGCAAGATGCTTTTCGGCGGCAAGACCTGCCACGGCATAGTCCTCGCGCCGAAAGCCGATGCCGGCTCCGTAAGCGGTCTGAAGCTCTATTTCTCAGGCGAACGCCTGTGCGGACTTGAAGTTACGGTCCAAGACGGAACGAAGACCGAATTCGTCATTTCCGGCATCTCCTTCTCCGACAGGGCCGCGGCTTCGGCGTTCAAATTCGATTCTGCTTCGCTGGACGACTCCTGGGTGGTTACTGATTTTCGTTAGCCTCCGTCAGATTGAAGCCCTCCGAGTGCCAGGCTTTCATTTTCCCGTCCTCGTCATAAATCAGATAGCCCTCAAGGTCCTTGCGGCCCTCAATGAGGGCTTTCGCTTCGTTCAGGCCTATGACCATGCAGCAGGTCGCATAGGCGTCGGCGGTCGTTGCGTCGCCGGCGACTATGGTGGCGCTGAGGAGGTTGTGGCTGACGGGGTAGCCGGTCCGCGGGTCTATCGTGTGGGCGTATTTGCGCCCGTCGCGCACGTAGAATTTGCGGTAGTTGCCGGAGGTGACGACTCCGTGGGGCCCGCCGTCTGAGGTCCAGATGCCTTCGATCGAGGCGCCGGGCGAGTTGTTGCCGTCTTCGGGGCGGTCGACGCCGAGCCTCCAGGGCTTGCCCTCGGGATTAAGACCCATGCAGAAGATTTCACCGATGTCCACCAGCATGTCCTTGACGCCGATTCCGCGCAGGTATTCGGCAATGACGTCGCAGCTGTAGCCCTGGGCCACCGCGTTGAAATTGAGGGAAGGGCGGGTACCGTCGGGCTCCTTCAGAAGCGATTGCCCGTCGGTGAATTCGCCCTTGAGACGCTTCATGCCGCAGGTGGCCAGCAGCCTGGCGACGGTTTCGTCGGAGGGCAGGGAATCGCGGGAGAACCCGAATCCCCAGGCGTCGAAAAGGGGAGCGGCGGCAACGTCCAGCGCGCCGTCGGTCTCTTCCCAGAAGGCGTAGGAACGGGAGTAGATGTCGCGGAACATCGCGTTGGGGGAGATGTCTTCGCCCCTGTTGAAGCGGCTGAGTTGCGAGCCCTTGTTGTAGCCGGAGAGGGTGTTGTCGATTTCGGTAAGGAGCGAATCTATGGTGTGGCGTATGACTGCGGGGCGCTCGCGGACGCCCCTGAGGTTCATCTTTACGGAGTAAATGCCGCCCTGGGCATAGCCGCTGGCGACTATGTAGCGGTCTTGCTCGCATCCGCATGCCGCCCGGAGGACAGCCAGCAATATCAATAGACGGGAAAATGCTTTCATTTGGCCCTTATTTTGCACAAATATAGCGGATTTTCGCGTAAATTTTAGCATCTTTGCAAGATACAAGCAAATTAGAGGATGAAGACTGGAAAAATACTGCTCGTACTTACCGTGTTTGCCGCGGGGCTTTTCGCCTCGTGCAAAAAAAACGATTCGACAACCACGTATGCGTCCTTCTCGGGCTCGGCGCGGATCCTGGGCAATCTCCCAAAGTTCGTCCGCGCAGGTGATACGTTTACCCTGAAAACGACAGGCATCTCCCGCTCCGACGGCGGCGACTACGGCATCTACTGGTACAACTCGATTTACTCCGACCACAGGGATACGACAAAGAAGATCGGCCAGGCCGAGCCCTACGACTTCGAATTCGAGGTGCCCGACACGATGAGCACCATTTCCGTCCGATGCGTTTACTTCGCCTCTGGCTACTACACGTCCACGGCTTCCGTCAACGCGGTCATCGTCGGTCCCCGTTCCCTCAAGGGGCAGTCGTTCGTCCCTTCCCAGGGTTTTGTCGACAGGCGCGACGACAAAGTCTACCATTTCACGAAGGCAGGCGGCCTCGACTGGATGGCTGAAAACCTTGCCTACAGCGAGAAGGGCGGCGTCTATTTCGATTCTCCGGTCATGGAAACCGTTCTCGGCCGTTACTACACCTGGACCGATGCCCAGAACGCATGTCCCGAAGGATGGCGTCTCCCGACCGAAGCCGACTGGGATGCCCTCTGTGGCGACGGCAAAGGTGTGGTCAAAGACCTGATTTCCAAGGCGGAATTCAACTACAAACCGATGTGGGACTATTGGCCCGTCGTGGGCGATGCGTCCCTCAAGCATGGCTTCGAGGCGCTTCCTGCCGGCTATGCCACTTTCGACGGCACGAAGTATTCCTTCCCGGATGAAAGCGAACTGGCCGTGTTCTGGACCGGCGATGAGGCCGATGCGAAGCAGGGCGTCTACAAATACCTGCATGAGAAAAACCCCGACCTGATGACAGGACGGGGCGATAAGGACAGCTTTGCAGCTTCAGTCCGCTGCGTTCGCTAACTATTTCACGAACATAACCGCTTCCGCGATGGAGGCGAGTTTGGTGTCGGCACTGTCGGCCCGGCTTGCGAGGATGCAAGGGGCGGTGGTGCCGACAAGCATTCCGGCCTGGCGCACACCGGTGCAGAGCTTGGAGTTGGTCTTCCAGAAGACGTTGGCGGACTCGATGTTGGGGAACACGAGGCAGTCGGCGTCGCCGGCGACAGGGCTGACAAGCTTCTTGATCTGGACGGATTCCTGGTCGATGGCAACGTCAAGGGCGAGGGGACCGTCGCCGATGCAGGAGCGGATCTGGCCGCGGTCGCACATCTTGGCGAGCATGGCGGCTTCGATGCATGCCGGCATGGAGTCGAGCATCTGTTCGGAAGCGGCGATGAAGGCGACTTTCGGCTTTGCGATGCCGAAGGCGCGGGCGACGTCGGTCACGTAGCCGGTGATCTTTACCTTCTGGCGGAAGTCCGGCTGAGGGATGACGGCCATGTCGGTAAGGAAGATAAGCTTGTGGTACTGAGGGTTTTCGATTACGCCGACATGGCTCAGGACACCCTTGGGAGGCAGGAGACCCGTCTCCTTGTTGAGGATGGCGCGGAGGAATTTGTCGGTCGAGCAGAGACCCTTCATCAGGACGTCACCTTCCTTGGCGCGGACCAGCTCAACGGCCTTTGCGACGGCTTTGAGCTCGACCGGTTCGTCGACGATGGTGAATTTTGCGATGTCGATGCCTTCTTTTTCACAGACTTCGGCGATCATCTTCTGGTCGCCCACCAGCGTGGCGGTGATGATGCCCAGGTCTACGGCCTTGGAGGCAGCTTCGATGGTGTGGGAATCGACAGCCCAGGCGGCGACGAGCCTTTTGCAGATGCCGTCGGCCTTGAGGGTTGCGAAAACGTCGGAGAATTTGGTAATCATTATGATAGTTTTTTTACGATGTGCATGGTGTCACGGGCGATGACAAGCTCTTCGTCGGTGGTGATGTTGGCCGCGATGACCTTGGAGCCCTTGGCCGAGATGACAGCGTCGCCATGGGCCTCATCATTGGCCTTTTCGTCGAGGACGAGGCCGAGGTAGCCGAGATAGTCGCAGACGCCCTTGCGGTACCAAGCGTTGTTTTCGCCGATGCCTCCGGTGAAGATTATGAGGTCGACTCCGTTCATGACGGCGGCGAACATGCCGATGTTCTTGACCGTGTCGTAGATGAGCTTCTTGATGACGAGCTGGCACTTGGGGTCGCCGGCGTCGGCCATGGATTTGACGTCGCGGGTGTCGCTGGTCTTGCAGGAGAGGCCCAGGAAGCCGCTCTTGTTGTTGAGGACGGTCTTCATCTCGTCGGGGGAGAGGCCTTCCTTCTTCATGATGTAGGGGACGACGTTGGCGTCGATGTTGCCGCAGCGCGTGCCCATGATCATGCCCTCGAGGGGAGTGAAGCCCATGGAGGTGTCGACCACCTTGCCGTCTTTGATTGCGGTGACGGAACTGCCGTTGCCGATGTGGCAGGTGATTATCTTGGAGTGGGCGAGGTCGACGCCGCAGAGTTTGGAGCCTTTGCCGGCAACGAACTGATGGCTTGTGCCGTGGGCGCCGTAGCGGCGGACGCGGTATTTCTCATAGTATTCGTAGGGGAGGGCGTACATGTAGGCGTAGTCCGGCATGGTCTGGTGGAAGGCTGTGTCGAAAGTGACGACCTGGGGGACGCTGGGGAGCTCTTCGCTGACGGCGCGGATGCCCAGGAGGTGGGCCGGGTTGTGGAGCGGAGCGAAGTCGCAGCAGAATTCAATCTTCTTGAGGACGTCTTCGTTGACGAGGGCGCTGCCGGAGAAGAATTCGCCGCCATGGACGATACGGTGGCCGACGGCTGCGATTTCATCAAGGGACTTGAGAACGCCGTCCTTGGGGTTGGTCAGTGCCTTCAGCACCCATTCCATGCCAACTTTATGATCGGGGATAGGGGTCTCTTTCGCGCGCTTTTCGCCGCCTTTGGGGGCGTATTGGACGACACTGTTGGGAAGACCTATCTTTTCCACTATGCCCTTTGCGATGAGATCATAGTTGTCGTCGCTCTTCATGTCAAGGACTTGGTACTTGATTGAGGAGCTGCCGCAGTTGATAACGAGTATAATCATAAAAAATTTGTAAGAAAATATGTGATTGTCTGGCAAAGTTAGGAAAGAATCGCTACTTTAGCAAATACTATGGACGTCAGAGTGCAGAATATCTCCGCAGTCTCCCTGCCGTTTGCCGCAGGGACGGTCCTGGGCGTGCTTTTTTCCGGGTACCTGGCGGGCGGATATTTTCTCGGAACTTTCGCTTTTGCGCTGGCCGCGGTCCTTGCCGTCATGCTCGCCATGGGGAAGACGCGGAGTTTCGGGGCCGTGTTGTCGATGGTCTTTTTCGCGGGTGTTTGCTGCGGGGCGACCGCCGTCCTCGTCTCTTCCGGCCACGGCGTGCGCCTGTCGGCCATCGGCAGGGTCCGGGACGTCATTTCCGGCATTGCCTATCCGTCGGAGCAGACCGGCGCCGTGGTCCGTGCGCTTACCACCGGCGACCGTTCGTTCCTGGGGCGGGGGACAGTCGCGGCCTTCCGTGAGAGCGGCGCGTCCCATATTCTGGCCCTCTCGGGCCTCCATCTCGGCATTATATACCTGATGCTTTCGTGGCTCACCGCTCCGCTCGGCCGCAGCCGCCCCGCCCGTATCCTGCGCTACTGCATCATCGTCGGCCTGTCGGGGTTCTACGCCGTGGCCACCGGAGCCTCTCCCTCCATCGTCCGCGCCTTCCTGTTCATCCTCCTGGGGGAGTCTGCGCGTCTGATGGGCCGCCGTGTCCGTCCCATCCTCGTCTATTGCGGTGCGCTGACCATCCAGCTTGCGCTCAATCCATTGGTGATCAAGTCTGCCGGCTTCCAACTGTCCTACCTTGCGATGGCCGGCATCTTTATTCTCTATCCTCCATTGAAGGGGCTGTATCCCCAGGATTCCGGCCGTTCCATCCTCGCGAAGGTCGACATTCCACGCCGGATCTGGGAAATGGCCGCCCTTTCCATCTCCTGCCAGGTTTTCACCGCGCCCCTTGCCTGGATCTATTTCGGAACGTTTCCCAAATATTTCCTGCTGACCAACCTCCTCGCCATGCCCCTGACGACAATCATCATGGCCCTTTCCGTCGTTGTCATCCTCCTTTCGGCCCTCGGCTGCTGCCCCGACATCCTCGTCCTCTGGAACGATTACGCCGTCCAGACCCTCCTCCGCCTACTCGAACTGATCAGTTCGATGTAAAAAATCTCAAAAAAACTTGCACAATCCAAAAAAGCTCCTTACCTTTGCAATCCACAAACGAACGGGGTATTAGCTCAGTTGGTAGAGCGTTTGAATGGCATTCAAAAGGTCAGGAGTTCGATTCTCCTATGCTCCACAAAATACGCTGAAAATCAGCAAGTTACAGAGGTTATACACAATTTCGTACACAGTTTT